>NZ_JBJNLL010000005.1:0-271739 GCF_052169095.1 Serratia sp. CY33802 | reverse complement strand
GCTGACCGCAGCGGGCCGCAAGGTGCGCGTGGTGTCGATGCCGTCGACCGACGCGTTCGACAAGCAGGATGCGGCGTACCGCGAGTCGGTGCTGCCGGCGGCGGTGACGGCGCGCGTGGCGGTGGAAGCGGGTATCGCGGACTACTGGTACAAGTACGTGGGCCTGAACGGCGCCATCGTGGGCATGACCACCTTCGGTGAGTCGGCGCCGGCGGAGCAGCTGTTCGCCGAGTTCGGCTTCACCGTGGACAACGTGGTGGCCAAGGCGCAGGCACTGCTGAAGTAAGCGGCCGGGCGCAAGCCGATAAAAAAGCCGGTCATCATGACCGGCTTTTTTTATTCCATCACCCGATGAATCTGCAAATACTGCAGCAGCATGATGGTCTTGCCGTCTTTAATCCGGCCGTCGGCGATCATCGCCACCGCGTCGCGAAACGGCAGTTCGATCACCTCAATATCTTCATCTTCAATGCCGCCGCCGGCCGCGCGCCGCTCATCATCATGGTATTCGGCGATAAAGAAGTGCACGATTTCAGTCACGCCGCCCGGCGACATGTACGCTTCGAAGATTTTCTTCACCTCGCTGACCTGAAAACCGGTCTCCTCCACCGCTTCGCGGCGCGCGCATTGCTCCGGAGAGTCGGCGTCCAGCAGGCCGGCACAGGCCTCGAGCAGCATGCCGCTCTCGTTGCCGTTGACGTAGGTCGGCATGCGGAACTGATTGGTCAGCACCACCGTGCCCTTGGCGCGGTTGTACAGCAAAATGGTAGCGCCGTTGCCACGATCGTAGACCTCGCGCACCTGTTGCACCGAACCGCCGTTTTTGCGTTTCAGATCGAACGTGTACTTGTGCAGCACATACCAGTTGTCCGACAGCAGCTCTTTCTTCACATTCTCAATTTTCGACGACATAACCCTTTTCCCTTGCGTGACAACGTGCAGATCATACCGCGATTAGGCCGCGCCGCGGCAGACGATTTGCAACAAAAATCACATCGCCTCTCCGGGTAAACCAGGATTTAAAATACATCGTGGGCAGACGCAGACTCTGACAGACGAGTCAGGACGAATCGCATCCACAAAGGCAAATCATCAGTGGAAACCGGGCTGCGGCTGAAAATCGGTGGGCATTTCGCTATTCATTTGATTACACAACGACAATTGTTCCCGTTTTGTTGACAACTTGATACAAATCGCGGTGCAATTTAGTTGCAAAAGTTATAGTTTTGCTTTCGAATGAAACTGGCGAAGCGCCTCACCTGAGAGAAAAGGATTCCGTGATTGCTTGTTAAACGTTCCGTGACCGGCAGCCTGGCCAGAGCGCTGTTCGGCATCGTGATCCTGTCGGTGCTCGCCACCGGGTTGGCGTTGACGACCGTCGCCGGCAGCCAGAGCGATGCCGAGGCGATCAACATCGCCGGTTCGCTGCGCATGCAAAGCTACCGCTTGGCCTTTGACCTCGACCGGCAGAACCCGGAGCTGGAGCTGCACCTGCAGCAATACCGGCAATCTTTGCAGGCACCCGCGCTGCAAAAGCTGGCGCGTTTTTACGTCCCGGCCGAGGTACGCAACCACTATCTGGCGTTGCAACGAACATGGCAAACGATGGAGCAGCAGATCCGCGACGGGCAGGTGGCCGCCTACCGGGCAGAGGTTGCCGGCTACGTCAACCGCGTCGATCATTTCGTTTCCGCTCTACAGCGTTATTCAGAGTTGAAACTCACCCTGGTGGCCGCCATCAGCGTACTGGGCTACGCCGCCATCATCGGTCTGGTGCTGTTCTGCATCCGTTTTATGCGCCGCCAGGTGGTCACGCCGCTGCAGCATCTGGTCGACGCCAGCCAGCGCGTGCAACAGCGCGACTTTCGCCACCCGCAGCTGGACGTGGCGCTGCCGAACGAACTCGGCGTGCTGTCGCAAACCTTCAGCGCCATGTCGGACGAGCTGGCCCGGCTCTATCAGTCGCTGGAGCTGAAAGTGCAGGAAAAGACCCAGCGCCTGCAGCAGGCCAACGAAACGCTGGAGGTGCTGTATCGCTGCTCGCAGGCGCTGAGCGTGCGCCAGATCGATCAGCAGGCGTTTGAAAATGTGCTGCGCATCGTGCGCCAAAGTGAACGACTGCGCTGCATCCGGTTGAACGTGGCGGACGACCATGGCCAGTGGCAACTGAACGAAGGAGAGCCGGCGCCGGCGCAAGCCTGGAGCGCGCTGTCGATCACTCAAGGCGATAAACTGCTGGGCGAATTGCGTTGGCAGCCCGAGGCGCAGCCGCCGCATCCTCACCTGATGCAGAGCCTGGCCAATATGTTGGGCCGCGGCGTCTACTTCAACCGCGCGCAAAAGCAGCACCAATATCTGTTGCTGATGGAAGAGCGTGGGACCATCGCCCGCGAGCTGCACGATTCGCTGGCGCAGACGCTGTCGTTCCTGCGCATCCAGCTGACGCTGCTCCGGCGCGCCGCCGACGATCCGGCGGCGCAGACGATTATCGATGATTTCGATCGCACGCTGGCCGATGCCTATCGCCAGCTGAGAGAATTACTGGCCACCTTCCGCCTCAACATTCAGGAGGCGGATCTGAATGCCGCGCTGGAGCAACTGTTGCAGCCATTAAAGGCGCTAACCCCCGCGCGGATTCAGTTACACTGTCGGCTGCCCTCGCAGGCGCTCAACGCCCAACAGCAGGTGCACGCGCTGCAGATCGTGCGCGAAGCGGTACTCAATGCCGTCAAGCACGCCGGAGCGAACGAGATCGCGGTGTGTTGCGAGGTCAATGCCGCAGGCGACAACGTATTCAGCATTACCGACGACGGTTGCGGCATCGCCAGTCTGGAAGAACCGGAAGGGCATTACGGCTTGACCATCATGAGCGAACGCGCGGCGCGACTGGGAGGAACGCTGCGCATCCGGCGCAGAGGCGGCGGCGGCACGGCGGTCTGCCTGACATTCTCGCCCTGACCTTGCGGCTGTTCACTCGGCGTTACGGTTGCCGCCGGGCAGAAGGCTGCCCAGAGAGGTTTGCGGTGCAGAATGCCGCTATTTTTGAAGAGACAGTCCCACTGTGAAGCACGCCTCCGGGCGCGTTTGAGTGGCTTTACTTGCTACAGGGAGCATATTTCATGGTGATGAAGCAATACCGAGTCATGATCGTTGACGATCATCCGTTGATGCGGCGCGGCATCAAACAGCTGCTGGGACTGGATGCGCGATTTGGCGTGGTAGCGGAGGCCGGCAACGGCAGCGAGGCGGTTGCGCTGGCACTGCAGCACGCGCCGGACGTGATCTTGTTGGATCTGAACATGAAGGGCATGTCCGGGCTGGATACGCTGCGGGCCCTGCGCGACGAAGGCGTGGACGCGCGCATCATCGTGCTGACGGTCTCCGATGCGCGCAGCGATCTGTATGCGCTGATCGACGCCGGCGCCGACGGCTATCTGCTGAAAGACAGTGAACCGGAACAGCTGCTGGAACACATCAGCGCCGCCGCCGAAGGGCAGAACGTGATCAGCGACGCCATGGCCGACTATTTGCTGGCGCGCGGCGAGCAACGCGATCCCTTCGCCGCCTTGACCGAACGCGAACTGGACGTCTTGCAAGAGGTGGCGCGCGGCCTGTCCAACAAACAGGTGGCGGCGCAGCTGCATATCTCTGAAGAAACCGTGAAGGTGCACATCCGCAATATACTGCGCAAGCTGGACGTGCGTTCTCGCGTGGCGGCGACGGTGATGTACCTGGAGTACAAAAGCCACTGATCGCCCCGCCCCGGCCAATACGCCGGGGCCGCTTACTCGATGGCGCTGAGCAGCGCCTGATGGTGCTGATGCACCCAGCTCTTGTTGAACGGCCCCCAGCTTTCCAACTGATAGAAACCGTCGTTGTTGCGCACGCCCTGCTGCACGAACTGCAGCTCGACGCCCATGCCGGGCAGCGCCTTCAGCACATCCTGCAACGTGCGGCGCGGCCAACCGGTCAGCGCCATCAACCGCGGCACATTGGGCCGCTCACTGTGGCTGATCAGCCAGCATAAATAAAGCCGACGGGCAAATACCGGGTTAATTCCCATGCCAAGCTCCTGCTGTAAGGTGAGTCCAGTTTTTACTTTCGGTTGCCTGCGGCGAAGACATGCGCAAGGCCTTTGATAGTAATAAAAATGTCTTAATAGCGTACAATTATCGGCGTCGGTGCATCCACGCCGTTTTCCGCTACCGTTATTTACACTATCTCCTTTTTTTCTCCACGCTTTCCTCGACTATCCCGAGTAAAGTGCAATAGCGCCGGAATCCTTCCCTGCCGCTGAAATGCATATTTCCGATGCGTTTTAAAGATAGAACAAGTCATAACGAGGTTCGCGCTGCATGGCCAATTTTTTTATTGATCGCCCGATTTTCGCCTGGGTGCTGGCAATTATTCTTTGCCTGACCGGGGCATTGGCGATTTTTTCTTTACCGGTAGAACAATACCCGAATCTGGCGCCGCCGAACGTGCGCATTAGCGCAACTTACCCAGGTGCTTCGGCGCAAACGCTGGAAAACACCGTCACGCAGATCATTGAACAGAATATGACCGGCCTCGACAACATGATGTATATGTCGTCGCAGAGCACCAATACCGGCCAGGCAACCGTCACGCTGACGTTCGAAGCCGGCACCGATCCCAACGAAGCGATGCAGCAGGTGCAAAACCAGCTGCAGGCGGCGATCAAACGTTTGCCGCAGGCGGTGCAGAATCAGGGGGTCACGGTGTCGAAATCCGGCGACACCACGCTGATGATGGTGGCGTTCGTCTCCACCGACAACAGCATGGACAAGCAGGACATCGCCGATTACATCGTCTCCAACCTGCAGGATCCGCTCAGCCGCATCAACGGCGTCGGCAGCATGGACGTGTACGGCTCGCAATACGCCATGCGTATCTGGCTCGATCCCAACAAGCTCAACAGTTACCAGCTCACGACCCAGGACGTGGTCAAGGCCATTCAATCGCAGAACGCCCAAGTGGCGGTCGGCCAGTTGGGCGGCACGCCATCGGTCGATAAACAGGCGTTGAACGCCACCATCAACGCCCAGTCGCAGCTCCAGACGCCAGAACAATTCCGCCAGATCACCCTGCGGGTCAATCAGGACGGATCGCTGGTGACGCTGGGCAACGTCGCCACCGTCGAACTGGGCGGCGAGAACTACAACTACCTCAGCCGCTACAACGGGATGCAGGCCGCGGGCATGAACATCAAGCTGGCCTCCGGCGCCAACGAACTGCAGACCGACCAGTTGGTGAAGGACAAGATCGCCGAACTGTCGCAGTACTTCCCGCGCGGGCTGGAGGCCAAAGTGGCCTATGAAACCACCCCGTTCGTCAAAGCCTCGATCAAGGACGTGGTGAAAACGCTGCTGGAAGCCATCCTGCTGGTGTTCCTGGTGATGTACCTGTTCCTGCAGAATTTCCGCGCCACGCTGATCCCCACCATCGCCGTGCCGGTGGTGCTAATGGGCACCTTCGCCATCCTGTCCGCCTGCGGCTTCAGCATCAACACCCTCACCATGTTCGCCATGGTGTTGGCGATCGGCCTGCTGGTGGACGACGCCATCGTGGTGGTGGAAAACGTCGAACGCGTGATGAGCGAAGAAGGCCTGCCGCCGCGTGAAGCCACGCGCAAATCCATGGGGCAAATCCAGAGCGCGCTGGTCGGCATCGCCCTGGTGCTGTCGGCGGTGTTCGTACCGATGGCGTTCTTCGGCGGCACCACTGGCGCCATCTATCGACAGTTCTCCATCACCATCGTCTCCGCCATGGTGCTGTCGGTGCTGGTGGCGATGATCCTGACCCCTGCCCTGTGCGCCACGCTGCTCAAACCGATCGCCAAGGGCCACCACCACGGTAAGCGCGGCTTCTTCGGCTGGTTCAACCGCATGTTCAACCGCAACACCGAACGCTATGAGCGCGGCGTGGGGCGCATCCTGCACGCCAGCGGCCGCTACATGGTGATTTATCTGCTGTTGCTCGGCGGCATGGCGTTGCTGTTCATCAAGCTGCCGACCTCCTTCCTGCCGCAGGAAGACCGTGGCATCTTCACCGTACAGGTGCAGCTGCCGGCAGGCTCGACCCTGCAACAAACGTCCAAAGTGGTGGAAAAGGTCGAGCGGTACTTCCTCACCGAAGAGAAACAGGATGTGTTGTCGGTGTTCGCCATCATCGGCTCCGGGCCGGGGGGGAACGGCCAAAACGTGGCGCGTCTGTTCATTCGGCTAAAAGACTGGGATCTGCGCACCTCGGGCGCCAACAGCTCGTTCGACATCATCGATCGCGCCACCCTGGCGTTTAACAAGATTAACGAAGCGCGGGTGATCGCCAGCAGCCCGCCGGCTATCACCGGCCTCGGCAACTCTTCCGGCTTCGATATGGAGTTGGAAGACCACGCCGGCCTCGGCCACGCCAAGCTGATGGCGGCGCGCGATCAGCTGCTACAGCTGGCCGGGCAAAACCCGCTGCTGTCGCGCGTGCGCCACAACGGCCTGGACGACAGCCCGCAGTTGCAAATCGATATCGATCAACGCAAGGCTCAGGCACTGGGCGTGTCTATCGACGACATCAACAATACCCTCTCCACCGCCTGGGGCTCGACCTACGTCAACGACTTCGTCGACCGCGGCCGGGTGAAAAAAGTCTACGTGCAGGCCGCAGCGCCGTTCCGCATGCTGCCGGATGACATTAACAAATGGTATGTACGCAACAGCGCGGGCGGCATGGTGCCGTTCTCGGCCTTCGCCAGCTCGCACTGGGAGTACGGTTCGCCGCGGCTGGAGCGCTATAACGGCAGCTCGGCGCTGGAGATCGTCGGCGAAGCGGCCAACGGCGTCAGCACCGGCACCGCGATGGCGGAAATGGAAAAACTGGTCAGCCAACTGCCGACCGGCTTCGGGCTGGAATGGACGGCGATGTCCTATCAGGAACGGCTGTCCGGCTCGCAGGCGCCGGCGCTGTACGCCATCTCGCTGCTGGTAGTGTTCCTGTGCCTGGCGGCGCTGTACGAGAGCTGGTCGATACCGTTCTCTGTGATGCTGGTGGTGCCACTGGGGGTGATCGGCGCGGTCGCCGCCACCTGGCTGCGCGGTCTGGAGAACGACGTCTATTTCCAGGTTGGCCTGTTGACCATCATTGGGCTGTCGGCGAAAAACGCCATTCTTATCGTCGAGTTCGCTAATGAGCTGAACCATAAAGGCCAGGATCTGATGTCGGCGACGCTCGACGCGTCCCGCATGCGTCTGCGGCCGATCCTGATGACCTCGCTGGCGTTCATCTTCGGCGTGCTGCCGATGGCCACCAGCAGCGGCGCCGGTTCCGGTAGCCAGCATGCGGTCGGCACCGGGGTGATGGGCGGCATGATCTCCGCCACCCTGCTGGCGATTTTCTTCGTGCCGCTGTTCTTCGTGCTGGTGCGGCGCCGTTTCCCGGGTAAAGCGCATCCGGCAACCACGCCGACCACTGAGGAGTAACAGGCAGCGCATAAAAAAAGCAGCGTCGGGTAACCGATGCTGCTTTTTTTCGAACGATAATCTCGTTCCCAAGGTGTTTCAGTGACGTTCCAATGACTCAACCTTGCCATCTGCTTCAACGCTGTGTCAGTTGCCCAACATCTCATCAATGAAGTCTTTCCAGTTTCCTAATTCACGATCAACCATAATACTTTACAACCTCAATTATTTGACGAAGCGGATTCTACGCTTGTTTTTTGACCATGTGAAGGGAAACGGGAACGATGCCGGGCCCGGAAATCGGGCTTAGCGCACATTTTCGTATTTATCTGATCAATGTGCAGTACAGCTATTCCCTTGTGATATCAATTTCTCCACGGTAGCGTGTAAAAGGTATAAAAATACGCCAATGGAGCGCAGAGCATGTCCACTTCTTTGTCTCTCTCGCAGTTGAAAACGCAGGGCCGCTATCAGGAAGCGACTGCGCTGGCGTTACGGCAACTGGCGGCCGAGCCGGAAGCGGCGATGTTACACTTTCAGTTGGCCTGCCTGTATGACGTTCAGGGCCTGGAGCAACAGGCCATTCCCTGCTACCTCGCGGCATTGGCTCGCGATTTGCCGCCCGCCCAGCGCCGTGAAGCCTGGCTGGGCCTCGGCAGCACTTACCGCGCCCTGGGGAAATACCCGGCTTCGCTGCGCGCTTTCGACGATGGCCTGACCGAATTCCCGCAGGCCAACGAACTAATGCTGTTTCGCGCCATGACGCTGTACAACCTGGGTGAAAATAAACGCGCCGTGGCCGATCTGTTGTTGTTGCTGGCGGACACCTCGTCAGACCCCGGTATCCGCGGCTATCAGCGCGCCATTCGGCACTATGCCGCCGATCTCAATCATATTGATTAGAGGAAAACCATGGAAATCATCACCGATATGAGCCGCCGCGCCATCGACTGGCAGCGGCTGTGTGAATTGCTGCAGGCCGCCGGGCTGGGCGAACGCGATCCGCATACGCTGCAACGCGTTTACCAACACAGCCAGTTTTGCTATTGGGGGTTTATCGGCGATGAGCTGATCGCCACCGCACATGCCATCAGCGATTTGACCTCGGTTGCCTACCTGGCCGACGTGGCGATCGATCCGCGCTTTCAGGGACAGGGGTTGGGGCGCAGGTTGATGGACCGGGTGATGCAAGATCTGGCGCCGCTCGGCAAGATTTTCATCTATTCGGTGCCGGAAAAACTGGCCTTCTATAAAAAGTACGGCTTTCACGATTTGACCACCGGCATGGTGTTCGCTGAGGGCGCCGCCCTGCGGCGTTTGCAACAGGGAGGCTACGTACGTTAATCGCGCATTACAAGGTTTTGCTCATAAAGATACGGCAGGTCCCCGGCGGCAGGCACGCCACCTCCCCCATACGCTGCCAGCCATGTCGTTGATAAAAGTCCGGCGCCTGAAAGCTGATGGTGTACAACACGGCGGAAAGGCAACCGCGCCGGCGGCCTTCCTGCTCGAAACGGCGCAACAATTCGCTGCCCAGCCCCGCCCCGCGCAACGCTTCCGGCAGATAAAAGAGATCGAGAAACAGCAGCCCTAATGATGAGCGCCCGGTAATCCCCCCGAGAACCTCCCCACTATCGGGATCTTTTACCACCACGGCCAACGGCAGACGATCGCCGTAGCCGATATGTTGATCATTAAAACGGTCCAACCCCTCCGCGATACAGGACGTTATTTCCTGCGTTACCCGATCGGAAATTTCGATATGACATTCTTTCACGCCAGCTCTCCGTATCAATCATCCACGTTCGCACTCTGCTCACAGCTTAAAACATCGCATTTTCTTTGTTTAGAATTATCTTTGTCTCAATTTCCACGTTAATTTTCGCATGACTTCAGCGCCGACTTTACTGTCGATCCAAGTAAAGCTTCTCATCGTGATAAAACCAAGAAAAATCTTAGTTTTTAACTCGTTAAACGCAATCTTCCGTCATTTAATGATCGTCAAAAACGATCGTTTTGATAATTTTGATAGCCAATATCTATGTTAATTCCTTTCAATTACCGAGGTATTAATAGAAGATGTCTATTCTATTAGCCTTACCTTGCTTAAAAATTCAGTTGAAAAAAAGATTTACTCTTTATAAATCATGCTAGTATATAACCTTCCCTTCAAAGCTCGCGCCCAGATAACGCTCATTCGTTTGCGGTGCAAGATAAGTTCAACATGAAATTATTTAGATTATTTCTTTTTTTATGTTTTAAGATATCAATCCTCACCGGGAAATAGAAAGTAAAGGACTATAATAAAATGGAAATTGATATTTTCAGCGAGTGTGCCTATACCACCGTCGGCATTCGACAACTCATTAACCAAACATGGGCGGAAAAACGCGCGCCGGCCGGCTTTAGCCGTAAAAGGGTCTGCTTTATCGATGTCACTATCGCCAATTTTGAAGCACGTTACCGCGATGAATATGCCAACCCCAATACCTACAAAATAATCATTATCACCGACTGCCTGCATGAGGTGGTGATTGTCGACAATAAGACCATTATATTATCAAACCTTATATCATTGAGCCGCTTCAGCCACCTGATCGGTGACTTATATAAGCGTTACAGTCACTATACCGAACCGCCGCAACTCTCCCAGCGCGAGTCCCTTTTCCTTTCGGAGTGGTCGACGGGAAAATCGCTGGCCGATATCAGCAATGCCATGAATATCAGAAATAAAACCGCCAATCATTACAAGTCGCGAATAATGAAAAAGCTCGGCGCCAGCAGGATAAAACCGCTGTTGCATATTACCCGCGTACGGTGTTTGACCGATCGTTTAAACATAAGAATCAATAAAGAGTAGTGACCGCCCCCCAGCTCCGCATTGGCGGCTGAATGCGTTCGCCGGCGTCTTTTAAAAGCACCGCTGGCGAAGGTCGCCGTTTCATCGCTTTGCCAACCTCTCTCTCCCTGGCGCCCAATCGTCTCTCGCGCGCATCGTTGTCTGGATCTCGCCGCCGCTTTACTGGCATTATCTCTGCTATCGCCGGGCGGCGAGAAGGCCTAAGACCGCGCCCGCCGCTCAGTATCGACTCGACGAGACAGGTAGCTTTACGCCATGGCAAATAAACCGCAACAGACAACGCTGACGATGTACGGCATCAAAAACTGCGACACCATCAAAAAAGCCCGCCGCTGGCTGGAAGATCAGGGCATAGCCTATCATTTTCACGACTACCGCGCCGACGGCCTGACCGAACAGCAACTGCGCGGTTTCGTCGCGCAGCTGGGTTGGGAGCCGCTGCTCAATACCCGCGGTACCACCTGGCGCAAGCTGGATGAAGCGCAGCGCAACGCCTGTGATAATGCCGACGCCGCCATCGCGCTGATGTTGGCGCAGCCGGCAATCATTAAACGTCCGCTGCTGGACGACGGCAACGGCCACGCCCTGCTCGGTTTTAACGCCGACACTTACCAACAATTTATCACCGAGGTTGCCGTATGACTTGCCCGGTTATCGAACTGGCCCAGCAGTTGATCAAACGCCCTTCCCTCAGCCCGAATGACGAAGGCTGCCAGCAGCTGATGATCGATCGCCTGCAGGCGATCGGCTTCACCGTCGAAGCAATGGACTTCGAAGATACCCAAAACTTCTGGGCCTGGCGCGGTGAAGGGCAAACCCTGGCGTTTGCCGGGCACACCGACGTGGTGCCGACCGGTGATGAAAAACGCTGGGACAACCCGCCGTTTGAACCGGCAATCCGTGACGGCATGCTCTATGGCCGCGGCGCGGCGGACATGAAAGGCTCATTGGCCGCGATGGTGGTGGCCGCGGAACGCTTTGTCGCCGCCAACCCGAATCACCGGGGTCGTCTGGCATTCCTGATCACTTCGGATGAAGAAGCCAGCGCCACTCACGGCACGGTTAAAGTGGTCGAAGCGCTGATGGCGCGCAACGAGCGGCTGGATTACTGCCTGGTCGGCGAGCCGTCCAGCACCGAGCACGTCGGCGACGTGGTGAAAAACGGCCGTCGTGGCTCCATCACCGCCAACCTGCATATCCACGGCGTACAGGGGCACGTTGCCTATCCGCATCTGGCGGACAATCCGGTGCACCGCGCCATGCCGGCACTGAATGAACTGGTTGCGATCGAATGGGATCGCGGCAACGAGTTCTTCCCGCCGACCAGTATGCAGATCGCCAACGTGCAGGCCGGCACCGGCAGCAACAACGTGATCCCGGGCGATCTCTACGTGCAGTTCAACTTCCGTTTCAGCACCGAACTGACCGACGCGATGATCAAGCAGCGCGTGGAAGAGCTGCTGGAACGCCATCAGTTGAATTACAGCATCGAATGGCGGCTGTCCGGTCAACCGTTCCTCACCTCGCGCGGCGCGCTGGTGGATGCAGTGGTCAACGCGGTCGAGCACTATTCTGAATTGACGCCGCAGTTGCTGACCACCGGCGGCACCTCCGACGGCCGCTTCATCGCGCAGATGGGCGCGCAGGTGGTGGAACTGGGGCCGGTCAACGCCACCATCCACAAGGTCAACGAATGTGTCAACGCCGCGGATCTGCAGCTGCTGAGCCGCATGTATCAACGCATCATGGAGCAATTGGTCGCATGATCAACGCAGAGATGCTCACCGGCCGCTCAACCGAACACCTCGCGCCGCTGAGCGGGAACCACCGCCTGCAGCCGCAGGCGGTCAACGCCTTCCTGGCGATGCAGCAGGCGGCGCATGAGGCGGGATTCGATCTCCAGCCCGCCAGCACCTTCCGCGATTTCGACCGCCAGTTGGCGATTTGGAATGGCAAATTCTGCGGCCAGCGGCCAGTATTAGATAAGGACAGCCGCCCGATCGACGTCGCGACGCTATCGGCCGCCGAGCGCTGTGAGGCGATCCTGCGCTGGTCGGCCCTGCCGGGCGCCAGCCGCCATCACTGGGGCAGCGATCTGGACGTGTACGATCCGTCGCTGTTGCCGGAAGGGCAAAAGCTGCAGCTGGAGCCGTGGGAATATGAGGAAGGCGGTTACTTTGCGCCGCTCAACCAGTGGCTGACCGCGCATATGGCCGAATTCGGTTTCTACCGCCCCTTTACCGAAGACTGCGGCGGCGTGGCGGTGGAGCCGTGGCATCTGAGCTACCGGCCGCTGGCACAAGAGGCCGAACATTTGCTGACCCCGGCGCTGTTGCTGGCGGCCTGGCATGATAAGGAGGTCGCCGGTGCCGAATGGCTCGAACGCCATCTGCCCTCGATTTTTTCGCGTTTTATACGCAGTGAAGGAAAGGAGTAGCTATGCAATGGTTAGCTGATTACTGGTGGATTATCCTGCTGGTTCTGGTGGGGATGGTCGTCAGCGGCATCAAGGAACTGCGCCGCGTCGACGTTAAAAGCTATTTGGCCAACAAGCCGGAGATACCGCCGCACCGCGACAACAATGCCCAGTGGGATGACGAAGACGACTGGCCGAAAAAGAAATGACATCAGGGCGCTCATCGGCGCCCTGAATTTTTAGCGAAAGGCGATCAGCTCGCCGCGCTTGCCGGACAAGGCTTCGTCCCAGTAGCGCTGCGGCACATAATAATGCAGCCTTTCCAACGCGGCGTTCATCATGCCCTGGTTGATTGCGTGCCCGACGTTTTCCTCCACGTCCAGCGTGAAATCGGCGCCGTTGGTCCGCAACGCCTCCGCCGCCGCGTGAGCGTGTTGCACCGCGATCACCGCATCCTCTTCACCGTGGATCAAATGCACCACGCTGTCGCCGAAAGCCCGCTCAGGCAGTTGCGCGAAACGCCCGCTGAACGCGACCACGCGCCCGGCCAGCCGGGTTTCTGCTTTCAACGCTTCCAGCGCCATGATCGCCCCCTGCGAGAACCCCACCAGCGCCGTGCCGGCATAGCCTACGCCGCTCAACTGCTGCCAATGACGCACCACGGCCACAAACTGCGGCATCACGTCTGCGATGCGGGCCGCGCGGTTCTCTTCGGTCACGTCCTGCACCGAAAACCACTGACGCCCTGCACCGTTGCCGAACGCTTCGGGGCCACCGATGCTCACCACCTGTGCCTGAGGAAAGTCTTTGGCGAAGTAGCTGCCGATCTCCCCCATCGCCACCGGGTTGTCGCCGACACCGTGAAACAGCAAGATCAGCTGCGCCGCCGGGGTCGCCGGGCTTTGGACAACGAAATGCTCATGTTTCATCGATGACTCCTTAGTTGTAACCAGACCTGGTGCGGCGACAGTCGCCGCCGCACCGCTGACAGTGACTATACGCCATTGAGAAATCGGGAAAATCGGGTTTTATTGAGCGAGTTATTCAATTTATTGCAACGACTGCGCCCAGTCGCGCCAGTAGCGGCAGTGCTGCGCATTCAGCTGTTCCAGCGCCTGCGCCGTTTCGTGCCGCCAGTAGCGCAGCAAGGCTTTCTGGCCGCTTACGCCCGCCTGCTCCACGCAGGCCGCCGGGGATTGCCGCCGCTGCAGATGGCCGCGCAGCGCGGACAGCGGCAGACTGCTGGCCAACAGCAAACGCTGCAATGCCCCCAGGCTGGCCTCCAGCGGCCGATGGGCGAAAGCGAACCCGGCCAGCTCGCGCCAGTCCTCTTCGCCGAGCGACGTATCGCCGTCGTCGCCCGGGATCGCCAGCGTAAGCTCGATACGCTGCCGCAGCCAGGGCCAGTCACGCGCCAGGTGCTTGTGCGCCGCATGCCGCAGCGCCTCCCCTTGCTCGCTCAGGGGCAAGATAGCCATCGCGGTATAGCAGCCGCTGCTGGCCTCCGGCTTGCTGCCGATGCGCACCAGCTCGAAACCGCAGGATTGCCAAAAGCGCCACAGCGGCTCGGTATAGCCGAAGCTGACCGACAGGAAGTCCAGACCCTGAGCCTGGCAGCGTTGCCGCTCGACCAGCTGACGCGCGATACCCTGCCGCCGCAACGCAGGCAGCGTCGCGATGCGGGTAATGCGCCGTGACCGCAGCATCGGCGCCCACCACTGGCCGCCATGCGCCGCCAGCGACTGCGCCACCAGGTTGCCGCGCGGTCGGCGGCGGCCGGCCCACACGTCGTGCGCCAACTCGGCGCTCAAGCCGCCTTCGTCCACCAGCCACACGGCGCCCACCACCTCCTGTTCGGCCTGCGCCAGCCCGAAATGCATGCCTGGCGCATCCATCAACCTGCGCAAATCCAGCGGCGAGGTGCGGTAATGCGCGCTGCTCAGCAGAGCATAGAAACGCGCCAGCCGCTGCGGATCGGCGCACAGTTCACGCTGCTCCGCCTGGCTGTAATCGATCGCCTGGCCGTCCGCCGGCCAGGCGGGCAGCTCGTTGAACAACAGCGCATTGTCCGTTATCCGTTCCAACGCGTCCCCCTGTGCCCAACGCATCGGCTGTTGCAGGCTCAGCGCCTGATAGGACGGCAGCCCGGCGCAAAACTTCAGCAGAAAACCGCGGCCGGTGCCTTCATAGCCCTGCACCGTGGTGGTCAACAGCACACGAGGAAAATAACCGATCAACTGCTGCAACAGTGGCGCGGGGATCGCCGCCGCCTCATCCACCAGCAGCCACCCCACGGCGCTGACGTCACCCTCACGACACTGCGCCAGCAAGGCATCGGGCGCCCAAAACTGCGCGCGCCCCTGCGCCCATTCCCCGGCCACCTCAGTGGCGGCGCGGCTCGGCCCGGTGATCCAGCAGGTCAGCGGCGACTGCGCCACCAGCATACCCGCCAACGTCGATTTGCCGCGGCCACGGGCGGCGGTCAGCACCCACACGCCGGACTCGGCCTGCAGCAGCGCCGTCAAGATCGCCTGTTGTTCCTCGGTCGGGCGGCCATCCGGCGGCTGCCATCCTTCACGCGCCGGCAGCGCAGCCAGCGTCAGGGGCTCATCCTGCCGCCAGATCGTCACTTCGCTGTCATCGGCCAGATGCTGCTGCAGATGATGAATGAAATGCGGAGTGGTGATCGGCTGCGGACAATCGCTCCAGCGCAGGCTGTCGCCGTCCGGCTGCTGAGGCCATTGTCGCCAGGGGGGCGTCAACAGCAGCAGCCAGCTGCCGGCGCGCAAGGCGCCACTCAACGCCGCCAGCGCCTCTACGTCCAGCGAGTGACCGGCGTCGAACACCGCGTGCAGCCGCTCCTGCCCCAGCAATTGGCGCATCGCGCCGCTTGCTAAAGCCACCTCGCCGGGCGGCGGATTTTCCCCGACCCACGGCCAGTCGCCTGGCAACGTAGCCGCCAGCCGCTGCGCCTGTTCGCGGCACCAGTCAGGTTCACCGCTGAGCACCAGCAGGCGTCGGATGCCCTGCCGCCGCATAAGTTGTTGCGCTGCCTGTAACATAACGCTGTGTCTCAATCCGAAAAAAATGCCGGAGTCAGGCTCCGGCACTTGAGGCGTTAACGGGATGCAAAGGTGTTGCAGGTATTGGGATCGCCGCTGTCGAAGCCCTGTTTAAACCAGGTATAGCGCTGCTGCGAGGTGCCGTGAGTGAAGCTGTCCGGCACAACGCGGCCCTGGCTCTGCTGCTGCAACCGATCGTCGCCAATCGCCTGTGCAGCGTTCAGCGCCGCCTGCAGGTCGCCCTCTTCCAGCATCTGCTGCTTCTCAGCGTATTTGCCCCACACGCCGGCAAAGCAGTCCGCCTGCAGCTCCATTTTCACCGACAGGCGGTTTACTTCCGCCTGGCTGGCGCCCTGCTGCATCTGGCGGACCTTCGGCTCGATGCCCAACAGGTTCTGCACGTGGTGGCCGACTTCGTGCGCCACCACATAGGCCTGAGCGAAATCACCGCCGGCGCCCAGCTTGGTTTTCATATCCTGGTAGAAAGACAAATCGATATACACCGTTCTGTCACCCGGGCAGTAGAACGGCCCCATAGCCGCCTGACCGGTGCCGCAGCTGGTGCGCGTCACCCCGCGATACATCACCAGCTTCGGCGGTTGATAGGTTTTGCCCATGCGCTGGAAAATCTCTTTCCAGTTATCCTCGGTTGAGGCCAGCACCACCGAGGTAAATTTGGCCAATTCATCGTCTTTCGGGCTGATGTTGGCGCTCTGCTGTTGACCCTGCGGTGCGACGTTACCGCCGTTCAATAGCGGCGACAGATCGATACCGTAATAGCCGGCCACCAACACCACCACCAGAATGACAATGCCGCCCTTGCCGCGCGGCACACGGAAGCCGCCGCCACCACCGCCCAAACCTGAAGATTGCCCGCGACGATCCTCAACATTGTCACTTTCCCGACGCCCTTGCCAACGCATAAATACACTCCAGATATTTCCCCTGCTCGTTGAAGTTGCACCGCGATCGTAAGCGCAAAGGCAGCTTCAAGCCTGAGTGGGATAGGTTTTAGTCATCTCGCATCCATCATTATAAATGGTCTGCCGCGGAGGAAATGTAGAAATTTTCTGGAAAAACGCAGAATAGCGGGACGATCCGGCCGGATCGCCCCGAATGGCGGTGCCAACGCTTAGTCGAGCTTCACGCCGATGCGGCGCGCCACTTCTTCGTAGGCTTCGATCAGGCCGCCCAGGCTTTGACGGAAACGGTCTTTGTCCATCTTGTCCAGGGTGTTTTTGTCCCACAGGCGGCTGCCGTCCGGCGAAAACTCATCACCCAGCACCACTTCGCCGTTGAACAGGCCGAACTCCAGCTTGAAGTCGACTAGGATCAGGCCGGCGTCATCGAACAGCTGGGTCAAGACCTCGTTGGCGCGGTAGCTCAGGTCGCGCATGCGCGCCAGATGTTCCTTGCTCACCCAGCCGAAGGTTTCGCAGTAGGATTCGTTCACCATCGGATCGTGCATGGCGTCGTTTTTCAGGAACAGATCGAACAGCGGCGGGTTCAGCACCAGACCTTCTTCGATGCCCAGACGCTTCACCAGCGAACCGGCGGCGCGGTTGCGGATCACGCATTCCACCGGCACCATGTCCAGCTTCTTCACCAGCACTTCGTTGTCGGACAGCAGACGCTCCATCTGGGTCGGGATGCCGGCTTCTTCCAGTTTGCTCATGATGAAATGGTTGAACTTGTTGTTCACCATGCCTTTGCGATCGAACTGCTCAATGCGCTGACCATCCAGTGCTGACGTATCGTTGCGGAACTCCAACACCAACAGATCGGGATTCTCGGTGGTGTAAACGGTTTTTGCCTTTCCGCGATACAGCTCAGCTAGCTTTTGCATCTTACTTACTCCAGTGATGTATCCCCGTTGTCTCCCGAGCGCGGCCCGAAATTAGGGGGTATAGAATTGACCTAATGAATTCTTTGGCGTGCCGGACACTATTGTGCCAAACCTGCGACGCAAACGATACCGTATAGACAAAACAAAAAGGGGCCGAGGCCCCTTTTTGATTAGTTAACGCTGGTTTTACTGAAGGCAGACTGGAATGCCGCCACCAGTGCATCGTTTTTCGACTGGGTGAGCGGTTTGCCTTTCGGATCGATGAATTGCAGGCTGGTGCGGTTGTTGAGATCGCCGACCTGCAACTTGTAATCCCCTTCCGCCAGTTCAGGATCCTTAACGCCCAACGCATCCCAATCGCTGCTGCTCAGGGACTTGTAGGTCACGGCGACGGTGCCCTGCGGACGGCTGCGGTCACCCACTTTCATCCCCAGTTTTTCGAGCGCCGGCGGCAGGCGATCCCACACAACGGTGTACGGGCCACGCACGACCAGCATCGGCAGGCCGGTGTCATCGGCGCCGCTCTGCACGTCCAGTGCGCCGAAGCGGCTGGCGGTCTGGCTGCTCGCCAGGTTGTCCTGCTTGTCCAGGCCTTCGATCAGGGTGTTGATCATCATGCCGTTGTAGCGCTGAATCTCTGATTGGTCGGTCACCTGCTCGCTCTTGCCCTGCTGCTGCAGGCCAACGCTTTTCACCACCAGCGCCTGCTGGTAGCCCTGCTGCTGCACGCTGATCTGATAACGGCCTTCGTACTGGTTGTCTTCGTCCAGACGGTTCCACTTCACCCAGTCGGTGGTCAGGGTCTGACCGGCGTCCTGGCGGGAAGCGATCGCGATGTTCTTCGCCTGCAGCAGGCTGACGACGCGCGACCACAGGTTCTGGTTCTGCGGGCTGTTTTCCAGCAGCAGCGTGCCGCTGTCGCCGGCGTATTGCGCGCGCGAACCGCTCAGCAGCGCCAACGGCTGCACCGGCGGACGAATGTCCAGTTGCTTGCCGACGTTGCCTTGCAGCTTCGTGGCAGGAACGTCATAGTTGCCGCTCTGCACCGGCAGGATCATGCCGGACGGCGCGTTCAGCGCCTTGAGCGGAGCCGCGTCGAGGTAGGCCTCGTCGCCGCTGACCTGGCGCTTATAGCGCTGATCGCTGCTGCAGGCTGCCAGCATCATCACCAAAGAGATGCCCACTACTTTTGCTACCGTCGACTTTTGCAATGAATAAGCCATCAAATTTCCCTTAGAGTTACAGCAAACCGACGCTTTTCAGCGCGCGCTCCACCACCGGGCGGGCGGTTTCACTCAACGGCGTCATCGGCAGACGCAGCGTATCGGTTGCCATCAATCCCAACGCCTTACAGGCCCACTTCACCGGAATTGGGTTTGCTTCTACAAATAGATCCTGATGCAACGGCATCAAGCGCTGATTTAAGCGGCGCGCTTCGGCAAACTTGCCCTGCGCCGCCAGCGCGCAAAGTTCCGCCATCTCGCGCGCGGCCACGTTGGCCGTCACGGAAATCACCCCTTTGCCGCCCAGTTGCATGAAGTCCAGCCCGCTGGCGTCGTCGCCGCTCAGCAAAATGAAATCTTCATCGTCAACCAGCACTTGGATCTGACTAACGCGACTTAAGTTCCCCGTCGCTTCTTTTACAGCAACAATATTCTTGATTTTCGCCAGCCGAGCGATGGTCGGCGGCAGCATGTCGCAACCGGTGCGCGAAGGCACGTTGTACAGGATCTGCGGCAGCTCGGTGCTCTCGGCGATCGCCTTGAAGTGCTGATACAGCCCTTCCTGCGTCGGCTTATTGTAGTACGGCGTCACCGTCAGACACCCCACCACGCCGGTGTTGGCGAAGCGGGTGGTGAGCGCGATGGCTTCGGCGGTAGCGTTGGCGCCAGTGCCGGCGATCACCGGGATGCGGCCGTCGGCCAGCTCCAGCGTCTGCAGCACCACGTCAACGTGCTCGTCATGGGCAAGCGTTGCGGACTCGCCGGTGGTCCCTACGGAAACGATCGCCGCGGTGCCACTGGCTACATGATAATCGATCAATTTTTTCAGGCTCGCGCGATCGACAGCACCTTTGTCGTCCATCGGCGTAACCAGTGCAACAATACTTCCCGTAAACATTGGCCGTCCCCTCCACAAACAAGTCACTCATGGTACTTTTGCTGCCTATCCAAAAGCAAGCGCACAACCGCGTTGTAAGCGCTTGGCAGGCGGTTTTTTTTATGTTTACCATGGTAACCCCATTAAGCACGACAGGAAGCGCTATTTTGCCTCAGTCAGACGAACACTATCTCGTGATTACCGCGCTCGGCGCCGACCGCCCCGGAATTGTCAATACCATCACCCGCCACGTCAGCAGTTGCGGATGCAATATCGAAGATAGCCGTCTGGCCATGCTGGGGGAGGAGTTCACGTTCATCATGCTGCTGTCCGGCAGCTGGAACGCCATCACCCTGATCGAATCCACCCTGCCGCAAAAAGGCGCGGAGCTGGATCTGCTGATCGTGATGAAGCGCACAAACTCGCACGAAAGGCCGCCGATGCCGGCCACGGTATGGGTGCAGGTGGAAGTCAAGGACTCGCCGCATATCATCGAACGCTTTACCGATTTGTTCGACTCCAGCCAGATGAATATCGCCGAGCTGGTCTCGCGCACGCAGCCGGCGGACGGCGACCTGCCACCGCAGCTGTATATCCAAATCACCGCCCACAGCTCCGGCGATCGGGATGCCTCAAATATTGAGCAAGCCTTCCATCGCCTATGTACAGAATTGAACGCGCAAGGCAGTATTAGCGTGGTGAACTATCCACAGCATGATGAGAAAGATGGAGAGTAGTGATGAGCCCATTGAAAGCCGGTGACACAGCGCCGAAATTTAGTTTGCCTGACCAGGACGGTGAGGAAATTAATTTGGCCGACTTCCAGGGACAGCGAGTATTGGTCTATTTCTATCCGAAGGCGATGACGCCGGGCTGCACCGTGCAAGCCTGCGGCCTGCGGGACAACATGGACGAATTGAAAAAGGTCGGCGTCGAAGTGCTGGGCATCAGCACCGACAAACCGGAAAAACTGTCGCGCTTCGCCGAAAAGGAGCTGCTCAACTTCACGCTGTTGTCTGATGAAGATCATCAGGTATCGCAACAGTTTGGCGTGTGGGGCGAGAAAACCTTCATGGGCAAGACCTACGACGGTATTCACCGCATCAGCTTCCTGATCGACGCCAACGGCAAGATTGAAAAAGTGTTTGATGATTTCAAAACCACCAATCACCACGACATCGTTCTGAGCTACCTGCAGCAGTAATTCTCACGAAGCGCAGCGGCCTGCTGCGCTTCGTTTCTTCCCTGTCAGCCGGCCTTGTCTTCCACCTCGACCCGCAGTTCATCGGGCCAGGCGTGAATCACCGCCTTCACCAGCGTCGCCAGCGGTATGGCGAAAAACACGCCCCAAAAGCCCCACATCCCGCCGAACACGATCACCGCCAGGATAATCACTAGCGGATGCAGGTTGACCGCTTCGGAGAACAAAATGGGCACCAACAGGTTGCCGTCCAACCCCTGTACCACCAGATAGGCGACGATCAGCGTCCAGAAATCGGCGCCGACGCCCCACTGGAACAGCGCCACCACCACCACCGGTATGGTGACCAGCACCGCGCCGATGTAGGGGATCAGCACCGAAAAGCCCACCAGCACCGCCAGCAGCAGCGAGTAGCGCATGTCCAGCACGGCGAACACCAGGTAGGTCGCCACACCGACAATCACCATCTCCAGCACCTTGCCGCGGATATAGTTGGTGATCTGCTGATTCATTTCGTTCCAGACCTGCCCCGCCAGGCCGCGATTGCGCGGCAGCACGCGGCGCACCGCGTTCAACAGTTGATCTTTGTCCTTCAGCAGGAAGAACATCATCATCGGCACCAGGATCAGGTAGATAGCCAACGTCAGCAGGCCGACCAGCGACGCCAGCGAGAATTTCACCACCGATTCGCCCATGCCGGACAGCCGACTGCGCAGGTTTTCCGCCATCATGTCGATGATGCCGGCATCCACCAGCGCTGGATAACGCTTCGGCAGCGTCGCGGCGAAGTTATAGAACTGGTTGAGCATGCCCGGCAGATCGCTCATCAGATTGATGCCCTGCTGCCAAGCGGTCGGCGCGACGACAAACACCAGCAGCATGGCAACGCCCGCGAACACCAACAGCATGATGCTCGCCGCCCAGGTGCGCGAACAGCCGATGCGCTGCAGGCGCGCGGTCGGCCACTCCAGCAGGTACGCCAGCACGATGGCGACCAGCAACGGGGTCAGAATGCCGTGCAGAA
This sequence comes from Serratia sp. CY33802, assembly GCF_052169095.1. Classification (NCBI taxonomy): domain Bacteria; kingdom Pseudomonadati; phylum Pseudomonadota; class Gammaproteobacteria; order Enterobacterales; family Yersiniaceae; genus Serratia; species Serratia sp. CY33802. The sequence goes on along the minus strand of NZ_JBJNLL010000005.1, from coordinate 249,761 downwards.
AATAGAGAATGAGGAACCCGGCGACCAGGATCACCAGCAGCGCGATAGCCTGCGGATCGGTGAAGCGGCGGCGGTACCACTGTAATAACATCTCCAGCATCAGAGCGGGCTCCTCGAGATTTGGCGGGCGGGCATGGCGATTCCTGTGATGGGCCTGATTAAAGCATAGATAGAACGGGCGCACGCGAGGTGTGCAAAGCACTCAGAGTACTCAAAGTTCACCATACATCAACAGCGATTTGGCTGATTTTATCGCGCGGGCAGGCGATCGGCGCAAAAATCCGCAGACGCGGCGACAGGTTCGGTGAGCGGCCCCGAACGGGGCCGCGGAAGATTACAGCGAGGTACCGATAGAAAGGGGCGAACCGACTGCCAATGCGAACAACAACACACAGCCAATCGCGATCGCCGCCGCCAGATCATTTTTCATAGTCCCGTCCCCTGATACTTAAACTGGTTATCGTCACGAACTCTGTCGGTTCTTGCGTTGCGGCCTTTTCTGATGCACGTCATTAAAAACCCCCGCCGCAGCGGGGGAGAAAACGTTCTGGTGCATCAAGTGTTACAAGGAGGTCATGAGGGATTGCTAACCCTAAATGACTATTTCAAGCTAGGATTATTCTCAGAGCATGGCAAGCGATCGCGTCGAGGTTATCCGCACTTTGAGATAAACCTCATAAAAAAATCCCGCACGGCAGCGGGATGAAGGGATGATAACGTCATGAATTTTTATGCGGACAATGAGGCGGTATTGTCGTCATTTGGCGACAATACCGCGCCGGCACGGTGGTCACAAGGGAAATTTGACCACGGTGAGGAAATCAGAATTTCGCCAATGCCCGCGGTCGTGCGCCAGTTAGCATCAACGAAAAAATGGGATTTTCGTCAGACAGCCGTCGGGAAAAAACCGGTAGCATGGCCGATATCATCCCAAACGCCGTAGGGGGAAAGATGAACAGCAAACCGTGTGAATTTGATGAAGCCATCTGTCTGGCGATCGGGCGTGGCGTTTGCGAAGTCGTGAAGATAGGGGATGAAATCAGCGTCTTCTCCCTGTTGGAAGCGATCGAGAGCTTCATCGAACGGCAAGCGCTCAGCGAAAGCGAAATCGCGGCGGCGGACGACGCGCTGGATTTGATCACCGGTTTGGTCCGCCGCCAGTGCTGACACCCGTTACGAGGCGCAGCCGATGAGCCGTTGCTCTACCGTGACGCCGGGCATCATTTGCCGTAAACCGGCAATCAATTCGTCGCCCGCCTCGTGCAGCGCCGCCAACGGCATCGCCGGCAGGCTCTCCAGGATGAACCACATCCGCTCGGCCTCGGCGCTCAACCGGGTTCTGACCCCCTGGCGCCAGTTCCAGCGGCGGCAGGTCACGCCGCGATCGTCGCACCAAACAACTTCGCCCACCTCCGGCGATTCATGGATCACCGCCCCCTCCTTGACGGTATCGAACAGTTCGCTGCCATCCGCGACGATCAGCCGCGGCTCGCCGACATAGGCCGCGATATTCTCGCCCCCCACCGGCACCGCATAACGGATGCTGACGGCGTTATAGAGATCGACGACCGGATCGATGCTGGGCATCGTGCCGTCGCGCAGCGCGCGCTTGCGCAGGGCGTCGGCGGAACAGGGCGTACGCTTGGGTTTGGCGCCAAACTGCATGAAAACCTCGCGCCAGGCCGTGAGATGCGCCTCTGCCCAGGGTGCGTCTTCCTCGCCGAGGGCGCGACAGGCTTGCGCCAACGCTAACGCCCCCACGTCCGGATGGGCTATGGGAGCCGCAACCGCGGTAATGCTCAACGCCCGGAAACCGGGTGCCAACGCAGCGACGGCCGGATCGATTGACGGATCGACTAAAATCATTAAATAATCCTATATTGACCATTTTATTGCATAATATTGACCGATGAACAAAAAAGTCAACAGACCGACCGAGTTTGGCGCCGACGTGCAAACCGTCAGCGAAGCGGTGTCACATCGCATCAAGCAACAGAGAAAAAGCCAAAAGCTATCGCTGGACGAACTGTCGCGCCGGGCGGGCGTCAGCAAGGGCATGCTGGTGGAGATCGAGAAAGGCGCCGCCAATCCCAGCATCGCCATCCTGTGCAAGCTCGCGGCGGCGCTGGGTCTCTCGGTGGCGGACATCGTCAACGTCACCCGCGCGCCCGCCGCCTACCTGATTGAAAGCCAAGATATTCCCACGCTGTGGCATGGCGATAGCGGCGGTTCGGCCCGTTTGCTGGCGGGCACCCAAGGCCCGAACATGATAGAACTGTGGCGGTGGGAAATGGCGCCCGGGGAATCCTATGCATCGGGCGGCCACCCGACGGGCACGTTTGAGCTGCTGCACGTTGAGCAAGGCGTCTTAAGCCTTGCCGTCGAACAAACCAAGCTCAGAATTGCGCCGGGCTGTTCGGCGGTCGCCAGAACGGACGGCCCGCACCGGTACGCCAACGAGGGCGAAGACACGCTGATTTTCACCATGACGGTCGCCGAACTGCACGCCTGAACGGCGGCCCTGACCTGAACGCTTTCACAGGAGAAGAATCATCATGACAACCCCTGCCCCACTTGTCTGGCAGCGTGCGGACTATCTCGTCAGCACCGATCCCGCCCTGCTTGATCTCGATGCCATCCACGCTTTTCTGACCCGTTCGTCATGGGCGGAGGGAATCGATAAAGAAACCGTCCGCCAGTCCCTCACCCACAGCCTGTGCTTCGGTTTGTATCACGAGGCCAGGCAGATCGGTTTCGCCCGGCTGGTCACCGATTACGCCACTTTCGGCTATCTGTGCGACGTGTACGTGTTGGAGACGCATCAAAAAAGCGGGCTGGGCCTGTGGCTGGCGGAATGCTGCCAGGCCCATCCGCTGATGGCGAAGCTGAGGCGAATCATGCTGGTCACCAGCACCGCCCCCTGGCTCTATGAGAAAGTGGGCTATTCGGCCATCAACCACCCCGACTTTGTCTGGCAGATCGCCCGGCCGGACATCTATCGACGGTAATGCTATTTCAGGGCCTGCTCGGCCAGCAGCCCGAGCGCGATGACGATCATCGCCGCGCCGGAGATGCGCCCCACTATCTTCGCAGCCTGCGGGCGCGTGCGCAGTACCGACTGCGAACCGAATCCCACCAGCAGATACACCAGGCCGCAGCTGATCAAATGCACGACGCCCAACGCCAGCATCTGCATCGGCACCGACCATTCGGCTCGGGCGTCGGTAAACTGCGGCAGCAGCGCCAGAAACAGCAGAAACACCTTGGGGTTCAAGCCGCTGACGCACACGCCCTTGCCGGCCCAGCGCAGCCAGGAATCGGAAAGCTGATCTTCACCGGCGCCGGGCACTGGCGGGTGCAGCAGCATGTTGAAACCGATCCACAACAGATAAGCCGCCCCCAACAGGGTGAGCGCCGTCAGCGCCAGCGGGTTGCCGACCAGCAGCGCGCCGACGCCCGCCACCACAATCGCAATCATCAGCAGATGGCCGAACAGCAAGCCGGCGACGGCGGGCACCACCACCCGGCCGCGAATGCCCGCCGAGATCACATAGGCCCAATCCATACCCGGCGTGATCACCAACAAAATCGACACCGCCCAAAAAGCGGCGAACAGAGCGAGCGTCATGCCGGCGCCCTCTCAGACGCGCCACGCCACACCAAACAGAGAACCATTGCCTTTCCTCGTGGAAGAAGAACGGCCTCCGCCTGCCGCGGTGGCCGTCAAAACCGTTCAACAGATGGCAAGAATATCCTCAAGGCGTTAAAATGTGCTTTCAATTACTTGCCTGAAATCGGCATAAGCAGGGAAATTTTTCCAAATGGATAAGATTGATCGCAAGATTCTTGCTGAACTGCAGGTCGATGGCCGTTTGTCGGTAACCGAGCTGGCCGAGCGGATCGGTTTGAGCGTGTCTCCCTGCCACCGCCGGGTGCGGGCATTAGAGGAGTCCGGGGTGATCAGGGGTTACCGCGCCCAGCTCGACCCCGGCAGCCTCGGCTATAACTTTTCCGCCCTGGTGTTCGTCACCATGCGCGAAGGCGATCGCCGCGCCGTTGAAACCTTCGAAAACGCCATGGTGGACATTCCGCAGGTGGTGCAGGCACAGCGGCTGTTTGGCGATCCCGACTATCTGCTGCACGTGATCGCCCGCGATCTGCCCGCCTTCCAGCAGCTTTACGACGAGAAACTCTCCGCTCTGCCGGGCGTGCAGCGCCTGAGCTCCACGCTGGTGATGAAAACCGTGGTGCCGGAGCGCTCGTTCCTGCCGCTGGGCAAATGACGACGGGAGCGTTACCGCTCCCGTTTTCTCTTTTCTTTAAGGCACAATCACGAAATCCGGATTGGCGACGGCAAACAGCGCCTCGCGATCCGCCGCCGGTGGGTAAATCCACTGCGTGTTGATCTCCTGCTTAATCTTTTTGCCTTCCTCACGGGTAAAGCGCACCTGGCGCTCCCAGCCTTCGGTATACAGCGCGCCCCAGGGGCCCAGATCCAGACAGGTCACATACTTCGGCTGGCTGTAAGGGTGCGCCGGCAAGCCCGTCAGCTCCGCCGCCGCATTGTGGCCGGCCACGCGGCCAAGGCTCAGCGCATGCTGGCAGGTCATCAGGTTGTGGTTACCGAGATCGTCTGTCGCCGCCTTCACCGTATCGCCGGTCACGAAAATGCCCGCCGCCGCCGGCGCGCGCAGGAAGGCGTCGCCGATCACCCGGCCGCTGCCGTCGTGCTCGCCGGGGATCTGCTCGGTCAGCGGATGCGCTCGCACGCCCGCCGCCAGGATCACCGTGTTGGCGGCGATGCGCTCACCGTTCGACAGCATCACCCCCTCGGCGTCGATGGCCGAGACGCGCAGGCCGGCCCGCGCTTCCACGCCGCACTCCGCCAACGCCTGGCGTATCACCGCCCCCGGCTCCGCCCCCATCCCGGCGCCCACTTCCGGGGCGGTATCGACGATCACCACGCGCACGTTCTCGTCTTTGCCCAGCGCATCGCGTAGCCGCTGCGGCATCTCCGCCGCGCTCTCCAGCCCGGTCAGCCCCGCGCCCACCACCACGGCGGTGTTGCGCGCCGGCGTCGAGGGTTTGGCCGCCAGCGCGTTGATATGGGCGCCCAAACGCTGTGCGCTTTCCAGCGTATCGACGTTGAAGCCGTATTCGGCAAAGCCCGGCACCGCAGGCACGGACAGCCGGCTGCCGGTGGCCCACACCAAACGATCGTAGGCCAACTCAAGGGGTTCCCCCGTCGCCTGCGCCACCGTGAGCGTTTTAGCAGCGGCATCGATACGCTCTACCATCCCGGCCAGGTGGCGCACACCGACGACGGCGAGCTGCGCGGAAATGTCCGGGTTCATGTTTTCCAGCACGGCTTCATACAGGCGTGGCCGGATGGTAACGGTTGGCGTCGGTGAAACCATGAGCACCTCGATATCGTCATGCTTACCGGCAAGGGTAATGGCGCGCATGGCGGACACGGCGGCCCAAAAACCGGCAAAACCGGAACCGGCAATCACTATTTTCTGCGTCATGGGATGACTCCTTCATACAGGGTTAACCGGGCGACAAGGCTGCCCGCAGTTTTTTCGGATGAACGATGCCGTCCCGCTCCCGTAACAGGGTGCAGAAGGCCCGCCCGCCCCTTCCGAAGAGGCGGGAAAAAGTGTGTTTCGTTTTAAGGAAAGGCGGTGGTTAGGTCTTGGCGCGCGCCGTTTTGCCGCTGCGCGCGGTGCGTTCCGTCATGCGCTCGTCGAGCCAGAGGTTGACCTCGCCGAAGAAGCCTTGCGGCGCTTTGCGGCCAAAACGGGCGGCGACGGCGCCGAGAGTCTGCGCCGCCAGCGCATCGCGCATCGCCTTCTCCGCCTGCAGCATCACCGCATGGATAGCGCATTTGCCGGAGACCGCCCAATCCGGCGGGGAGTCATCGAACACCGCGCAGCGCCCGCGCACCTCCTGGCAATCGAACAGCGGCTTGTGCCCCTCGATAGCGTCGATGATCGCCAGAAAGCTGATCTCGTCCGCCGGGCGGGCCAGCCGGTAGCCGCCGCGCACCCCTTCGCTGGCGGCGACGATCCCCGCCTTTTCCAGCTTGGGGAAAATCTTGGCCAGAAAGCTGGGTGAGATCCCTTGCAGCTCGGCGAGTTCGCGGCTGCTGAGCGCCCGCTGGTTATCGCCGACCAGCCACAGCAGGCAGTGGATGCCATATTCAACGCTGGTTGTGATGTACGCCATATGTCCGTTTTCAACCGTCAATGAATCTTCAATAACGCAGACTATATGAGTCTGCGTTTATCTTGTCAATAAAACGCGGATCAATTTTGTCCGCGTTTTATTGACAATGCAGGCCACCGGCGACGCAGAAAACGCCCTTCGAAATGAAAAATAAAACTTTTTTGCCCGATTCGCGCCCGGCTAACGTTTCCTTGTTGCCAACGGCTGACTATGATGTGATGGGCACCGCCGCCGCGGTTTGTGAGCCGCCGCACTTTCACGCGGATTGCGCCGTGGGAATAAAGAACTCTTGTCTGCTGCTGACGTCTTAGAAATGATTATTTAAGGGAAACGCCTGACTATGACCAACCGGTTGACCAAAACCGCGTTAGCGGTGCTGCTGCTCGGCACGCTGAACGCCACCGCCCTGGCGCCAGCACAGGCGGAAAGCCAGGACCAGTTGCCGGATATGGGCACCTCCGCCGGCGGCACCCTGAGCATCGGACAAGAACTGGCGATGGGCGATTTTTACGTGCGCCAACTGCGCGCCAGCGCCCCGCTGATCAACGATCCGCTGCTAATCCAATACATCAATCAGCTGGGCAACCGGCTGGTGGCCAGCGCCTATTCGGTGCGCACGCCGTTCCATTTCTATCTGGTGCGCAACGACGAAATCAACGCCTTCGCCTTCTTCGGCGGCAACGTGGTGCTGCATTCCGCCCTGTTCCGCGTCAGCGACAACGAAAGCCAGCTGGCTTCGGTGCTAGCGCACGAAATCTCGCACGTCACCCAGCGCCACCTAGCGCGCGCCATGGAAGATCAGCAGCGCAACGCCCCGTTGACCTGGGTGGGCGCGCTTGGTTCCATCCTGCTGGCGATGGCCAACCCGACCATGGGCATGGCGGCGCTGAGCGGCACCATGGCCGGCACCCAGCAAGGCATGATCAGCTTTACCCAATCGAACGAACAGGAAGCCGATCGCATCGGCATTCAGGTGCTGCAGCGCGCCGGTTTCGATCCGGAAGCGATGCCCGACTTCCTGCAGAAACTCTCGGATCAGTCGCGCTACGCCTCCAAACCGCCGGAAATGCTGCTAACGCACCCGTTGCCGGACAGCCGCCTCTCCGACGCACGCAACCGCGCCAACCAGATGCCGAAACACATCGTGCAGTCCTCGCAGGATTACCTGATGGCCAAAGTGCGCGCACTGGGCATGTACAGTTCGGAAGGCTATGGCCTGAACGAAGAACTGCTCGGCTCGCTCAGCAAGGGCAACGTGCGCGAACAGGCGGCCGCCAAATACGGCCGCGCCATCCTGTTCTATGAAGCGAAAAAATACGACGACGCGCGCAATATCATTCAACCGATGCTGGCGCAGGATGCGAAAAACGTCTGGCTGATCGACCTGATGACCGACATCGATCTCGGCCAGAAACGCGCGCCGCAGGCCATCGCCCGCCTGCAGGCGGCCAACGCCGCCCAAAGCAACAATCCGGTGCTGCAGCTCAACCTGGCCAACGCCTATGTCGAAGGCAACCAGCCGGCGCAGGCGTCGAAGATCCTGAACCGCTACACCTTTGCCCATCCGGACGATCCGAACGGCTGGGATCTGCTGGCGCAGGCCAGCGCCGCACAAGGGCTGCGCGATGAAGAGCTGTCGGCCCGTGCCGAAAGCCTGGCGCTGAACGGCCGGCTCGATCAAGCCATCGGCCTGCTCAGCAATGCCAGCTCGTTGCAAAAACTCGGCAGCCTAAAACAGGCGCGCTACGATGCGCGCATCGACCAGCTGCGCCAACTGCAACAGCGCTTCCGCCAATACCAACGCAGCTGATTCAACAAGGAATGAACGCCATGAAAAACGTCACGATTTACCACAACCCACGCTGCTCCAAGAGCCGTGAAACCCTGGCGCTGCTGGAACAGCACGGCGTCGATCCCAAGGTGGTGCTGTACCTCGAAACGCCCCCTACGGTCGATGAGCTGAAAAAGCTGTTGAAGGAACTGGGCTTCACATCCGCGCGCGAGCTGATGCGCAAAAAAGAAGATCTGTACAAGGAATTGAAGCTGGCGGACGACAGCCTGAGCGAAGAGCAACTGCTGGCGGCAATGACGACGAACCCGAAACTGATCGAACGCCCGATCGTGGTAAAAGGCAGCAAGGCGCGCATCGGCCGACCGCCGGAGCAGGTGCTGGAGATTTTGTAATCGTCCGGAAAGTCTGTTATTGAACCGCAAAATACCAATAGCCCTGAACAGGGCTATTTTTAATTGTTTGTTATATAAATACTTTTCATCATCCCAGTCTTCTTCTACTGCTATGCTGCGCAAACGCCAAATCTCTCGGTGAAACAGCCGTTGACAATCGTCAACACCCCACCTACCCTGAGCGCATCACTGGACGAGCGATGAAAAAACACCCAGACAAGCACATTCAGGCGGCATTAGCTTACGCCCTTTCTCAGGGTTGGTATTTTCGGCCCAGCAAGGGGCACGCATTTGGTCGGCTACATTGCGCCTTTGTCGGGCACCAAGAACATATGATGAGCATCTGGAGCACGCCAAAAAACCCAGAGGTACATGCCAAACAGATTCGGCGCAAGGTCGATCACTGCCTGGCCTGTCGCAGAAAAAATAACCGGAGAATCACCATGACGCTTTATCATTTCGCATTGACGCTGGGCGGGGTCACTGCCGATACCGCCGGGCTGGAGGATGCGCTGTATGCGGCGGGATGCGATGACGCGCTGATCTGTTTCTACGGTAAAGCCGTTTACCTGGAATTCGATCGAGAAAGCGATAACTTTGCGCACGCGATTTGCAGCGCCATCAGCGATATCGAGTCTGCAATTATTGGCGCCAAGGTGATATCGGTGGACTCCAGCCTGGTAGGGTTAAGCGATATTGCCGAGCTCACTGAACTGTCACGTCAGGCGATCGCCATGCTAAAAGACGGGACTCGCGGCCCCGGCGGCTTCCCTTCCCCCATTCAACGGCTCGGCGGCGCCTCACCGCTGTGGCGCTGGGCTGACGTGGCGGCCTGGTTGGCACAGCAGGGGAAAATCGACCCACGGCTAGCAGACAATGCGCAGTGTCTGGAATACATCAATCTCGCTTTGCAACTGCGAAGCGATCGGCAACGCCAGCAGGTTGAGCATTATTGCACCCTGCTGGAACATGCAGAAAAACAGGCTTGATGGCTCGTTACAGCCCCAGGATCTCTTTAACGAACGGGATGGTCAGCTTGCGCTGGGCGGTGATCGAGGCGCGATCGAGCTGATCGAGAGTCATAAACAGCGTGCGCATCTCGCGATCCAGCCGTTTCAACAGGAAGCGGCCCACGTCTTCCGGCAGCTCGAAGCCGCGCAGTTTGCCGCGCAGCTGCAGCGCCAGCAGTTTCTCTTCGTCCGACAGCGGCTGCAGCTTGTAGATCTGCCCCCAGTCCAGGCGCGAAGCCAGATCCGGCAAACGCAGGTTCAGCTGACGCGGCGGGCGATCCCCGGTGATGAACAACCGGGTGCGGCCGGTTTCCAGGATGCGGTTGTAGAGGTTGAAGATCGCCATCTCCCACTCTTCGTCGCCGGCGATGCATTCGATATTGTCGATGCAGACCAGCGCCAGCTGCTCCATGCCGTCCAACACTTCAGGCACGAAGTAAGCGCGCTTGTCGAGCGGCACATAGCCCACCGCTTCGCCTTTCTGCGAAAGCTCGGCGCAGGCCGCATGCAGCAGATGGCTGCGCCCGCCGCCTTCACGCGACCAGAAATAGATATAGCTGCCATGTTCCTGACGGACGGCGGATTGGATCGCGGCTAATAGGGATGGGTTCTCGCCCGGATAAAAACTGGCGAAAGTTTCATCATCGGGAAGATAAAGTGGCAGTGAAAGCTGTGCCGGCGTATTCAGAGAAGCACCTCAACCAAAACTGGCAGAAAAACGTGGGCAGTTTAACACAGAAAACGGGCGCTGTTGAACCGGCAGGATCTTATGCCGCAATAGTGAACAATGCCTAAGCGCCGCTTGATCGGCGGCGGCACCCGTCGAGGCAAGAATTATCCGATATCATTCCCTAACTCCATGCCTGCGCAGGTTAAATTTGTAATTTAAGTAAAATCTGACCTAGTATAGGTAGGCTAAATGCAATCACCATCAACAAGGTTTCTGCAAGGATATAGACGATGAAAGTATGGAATAAAGTGCTGTTGGCCTCCTTTATCGGGTTGTTGGTTGCCGGCTGTGATGACTCGTCCAAGGTTGACGCCAACCTGGATAAAGCCAAAGACAGCGCCGAGCAGATGAAAGACGCCGCCCAGAAAAAAGCGGACGATCTGACGGACAAAGCGAAAGCGACGGCGGATGAAATCAAAAAAGAGGCCGCCACTCAGGCGGATCAGCTGAAAGACAAAGCTTCGGCGATTAAAGAAGACGCCGCCAAGCAGGCGGACGCCATCACCAACGACGCCAAGGCCAAAGCCGCCGCGATCAAAGACGACGCAGGTAAACAGAGCCAGCAGTTGGTGGATCAGGCCAAGGCCATCAAAAACGACGCCATCAACGGCGCCAACGATCTGACCGAGCAGGCCAAGGCGAAGACCGAAGCCATCAAGAACAGCGCCGAAAACAAAGCGCAAGAGTTGAAACAAGAGACCGATGCGGCGGTGAACGGCAATACTCAGCCGGCCACCCAGCAGTAAGCTATTCTCAGCCACCAAAGAAAGGAGCAGTAAATGGGGATTATTTCCTGGATTATCTTCGGCCTGATCGCCGGTATTTTGGCTAAGTGGATCATGCCCGGCAAAGACGGCGGCGGCTTTATTCTGACCGTCGTGCTGGGGATCATCGGCGCCGTGGTCGGCGGCTATATCAGCACCTTCTTCGGCTACGGCAAGGTTGACGGCTTCAACTTCGGCAGCTTCGTGGTGGCGGTTATCGGCGCCATCGTGGTGCTGTTCGTGTACCGCAAAATTCGCAGCTAAGGCGAATGCCATAAGTCAAAAGGGCAGCCCCTGGGCTGCCCTTTTCGTTACTTCTGCTCCGCCGATTCGTCCGGCGCGTCAAGCACCTCTTCTTCCTTGCGGAACAGGCTGATGACCTTGAACAGCAGGCTCAGGCCGATCCCCACGATGGTCGCCAGCGCCATGCCTTTCAGCTCCGCCGCGCCGATGTGCACCTTGGCGCCGCTCACGCCGATGATCAGGATCACCGAGGTTAAAATCAGGTTTTGCGCTTTGTTGTAATCCACTTTGGACTCGATCAGCACGCGAATGCCCGAAGCGCCGATCACACCGTACAGCAGCAGGGAAACGCCGCCCATCACCGGCACCGGCACCGCCTGGATCGCCGCCGCCAGCTTACCGATGCAGGACAACAGGATCGCCAGCACCGCCGCGCCGCCGATCACCCAGGTGCTGTAGACCTTGGTGATGGCCATCACGCCGATGTTCTCGCCATAGGTGGTGTTCGGCGTGGAGCCGAAGAAGCCGGAGAACACCGTCGAGATGCCGTTTGCGAACATCGAGCGGTGCAGGCCCGGATCGCGGATCAGGTCTTTTTTCACGATGTTGGCGGTCACCACCAGGTGGCCGACGTGCTCGGCGATCACCACCAGCGCCGCCGGCAGAATGGTGAAGATGGCGAACCACTCAAAGCGCGGGGTGTAGAAGGTCGGCAGCGCGAACCAGTGCGCCTCGCGGATCGGGGTCAAATCCACCACGCCCATGAAGAACGACAGCGCATAGCCCACCAGCACGCCGATCAGGATCGGGATAATCGCCAGGAAGCCGCGGAACAGCACCGAACCGAGCACCGTGACCGCCAGCGTCACCAGCGAAATGGTGATGGTGGTCGAATCGGCGCTGGTGCCTTCCGCCGGCAGCAGCCCCGCCATGTTGGCCGCTACGCCCGCCAGCTCCAGCCCGATGACGGCGACGATCGCCCCCATCGCCGCCGGCGGGAACATCACGTCCAGCCAGCCGGTGCCGGCCTTTTTCACGATCAGCGCCACCAGGCAGAACAGCACGCCGCACATGATGAAACCGCCCAACGCCACTTCGTAACCGAGCGGCAACAGCAGCAGCACCGGCGAGATAAACGCGAAGCTGGAGCCGAGGTAGGCCGGGATCTTGCCTTTACAGATGAACAGATACAGCAGCGTGCCTATGCCGTTGAACAACAGCACGGTCGCCGGGTTGATCTTGAACAGGATAGGCACCAGCACGGTGGCGCCAAACATGGCGAACAGGTGCTGGAAGCTGAGCGGAATGGTCTGGAGCAGCGGCGGGCGCTCGCTGACGCCGATGGCGCGACGGGTCATGTGTGCTTTTCCTCGGTTTATTGGTTTTATAGGTTTTAGTCAAAAAAAAGCCGACTCGTTAAGTCGGCTCAAATGTTTACTTAGTACCAAATATCTTGTCGCCCGCATCGCCCAGGCCAGGCACGATGTAGCCCTTGTCGTTCAGACACTGATCGATGGAGGCGGTGTACAGCTCAACGTCCGGATGCGCTTTCTCCAGCGCGGCGATGCCTTCCGGCGCTGCGACCAGGACCAGCACCTTGATGCTGTGGCAGCCGGCTTTCTTCAGCAGATCGATAGTGGCGATCATCGAACCGCCGGTGGCCAGCATCGGGTCGACGACCAGCGCCATGCGCTCTTCGATGTTGGAAACCAGCTTCTGGAAGTACGGCACCGGCTCCAGGGTTTCTTCGTCGCGGTATACGCCCACCACGCTGATGCGCGCGCTCGGCACGTGCTCCAGCACCCCTTCCATCATGCCCAGACCTGCGCGCAGGATTGGCACTACGGTAATCTTTTTCCCTTTGATCTGATCCACTTCAACTGGCCCGCACCAGCCTTCGATGGTGACTTTTTCCGTCTCCAGATCGGCGGTCGCTTCATAGGTCAGTAAACTACCCACTTCTGAGGCCAGCTCACGGAAGCGTTTGGTGCTGATGTCATTTTCACGCATCAGGCCAAGCTTGTGTTTTACCAGCGGGTGTTTCACCTCAACGATCTTCATCATTTTTCTCCTATTAAGGTGGTTGCGGCCAAAAAAATCGCGGGATTATACCTCCTTTTTTTCGCCGCGCCACCCACAATAGCCCGATCGGGATCAACAAAAGTTTGAATATCAGTATAGATGACGAAAAAGCGGAGCCGGTTCACAAGCCGCTCGCAAACGTTTGCCTGCGCTGTTAGAATTGCCGCGCCTTATTCCGGAATCAACATCGGAAGCACAGTTTTCAAACCGCAAATCGTCGTGGGGAATCGCGCAGTGACCGACAAAACCTCTCTCAGCTATAAAGACGCAGGTGTCGATATCGATGCAGGCAACGCATTGGTAGATCGCATCAAAGGTGTAGTTAAACAGACCCGTCGCCCGGAAGTGATGGGCGGTCTGGGCGGGTTTGGCGCCCTGTGTGCGTTGCCGCAGAAATACCGCGAGCCGGTGCTGGTTTCCGGTACCGACGGCGTGGGCACCAAGCTGCGTCTGGCGATGGATCTGAAACGCCACGACACCATCGGCATCGATCTGGTGGCGATGTGCGTCAACGATCTGGTGGTTCAGGGCGCCGAGCCACTGTTCTTCCTCGACTACTACGCGACCGGCAAGCTGGACGTGGACACCGCGGCCAGCGTGATCACCGGCATTGCCGAGGGCTGCAAACAGTCCGGCTGTGCGCTGGTGGGCGGCGAAACCGCTGAAATGCCGGGCATGTACCACGGCGAAGACTACGACGTGGCCGGTTTCTGCGTCGGCGTGGTCGAAAAATCCGAGATCATCGACGGCAGCAAAGTGCAGTCCGGCGACGCGCTGATCGCCCTGGGCGCTTCCGGCCCACACTCCAACGGCTACTCGCTGGTGCGCAAAATCCTGGAAGTGAGCAACACCGATCCGACCGCCACTCAGCTGGAAGGCAAACCGCTGGCCGACCACCTGCTGGCGCCGACCAAGATTTACGTGAAGTCCGTGCTGGAGCTGATCGAGAAGGCGGACGTACACGCCATCGCTCACCTCACCGGCGGCGGCTTCTGGGAAAATATTCCACGCGTGCTGCCGGAAGGCATGCAGGCGGTGATCGACGAAGCCAGCTGGCAGTGGCCGGCGGTGTTCACCTGGCTGCAGCAGGCCGGTAACGTCAGCCGTCATGAAATGTATCGCACCTTCAACTGCGGCGTAGGCATGGTCATCGCCCTGCCGGAAGCCGAAGTGGAAGCGGCCATCGCGCTGCTGACCGCGGCAGGTGAAAAAGCGTGGAAAATCGGTAAACTGACCGCCTCTTCCGACGAACAACAAGTGGTCATCAACTGATGAAAAAGATCGTGGTGTTGGTCTCCGGCCAGGGGAGCAATCTCCAGGCGCTGATTGACGCCTGCCAGCAGGGCCGCATCGCCGCCGAAATCGTGGCGGTGTTCAGCAACAAGGCGCAGGCTTATGGCCTGCAACGCGCCGAAGCGGCGGGCATCGCCGCCCAAGCGCTGGATGCCAAGGCCTACGCCGATCGCACGGCGTTCGACGCCGCGTTGGCGGACGCCATCGACCAGCACCAGCCCGATCTGGTGGTGCTGGCCGGCTACATGCGCATCCTCAGCCCGCAGTTCGTGCAGCGTTATGCCGGCCGCATGCTGAACATCCACCCTTCCCTGCTGCCGAAATACCCGGGTCTGCATACCCACCGTCAGGCCATCGACAACGGCGACAGCGAACACGGCACCTCGGTGCACTTCGTGACCGAACAGCTCGACGGCGGCCCGGTGATTTTACAGGCCAAGGTGCCGATTTTCGCTGACGACGGAGAGGATGACGTGGTTGAACGGGTGCAAACCCAGGAACACACGATCTATCCGCTGGTGGTGAGCTGGTTCGTCGACGGTCGCCTGGCGATGCGCGATGGCGCCGCCTGGCTGGACGGCGAACGCCTGCCTGAGCAGGGTCACGCCGCCGACTGATGCGCGCAGCCTGAACCTTGCCTAAACGGCGCCCACGCGGCGCCGTTTTTTTTCGCCTTCATCCATTCTGTGAAGTTATACTTTGCACAATTTCACGGCACAGAGGAGCCCACATGTCCAGCACTGCCAGCGTCAGGTTACGCCCATTGGAACGGGACGATCTGTCGTTCGTCCACCAGATGGACAACAACGCCAGCGTCATGCGCTATTGGTTTGAAGAACCCTACGAAGCCTTTGTCGAGCTTTCCGATCTCTACGACAAACACATCCACGATCAGAGCGAGCGCCGCTTTATCATCGAGCACGAAGGCGCCAAGGTCGGCCTGGTAGAGCTGGTGGAGATCGATCACATCCACCGCCGCGCTGAGTTCCAGATCATCATCGATCCTGCCCACCAGGGCAAAGGCTACGCCAGCACCGCCGCCCGTCTGGCGATGGACTACGGTTTCTCGGTGCTGAACCTGTACAAGCTGTACCTGATCGTCGATAAGGAGAACCCGAAGGCGATCCACATCTACAGCAAGCTGGGCTTCAACGTGGAAGGCGAGCTGATCGACGAGTTCTTCGTCAACGGCGAATACCGCACCGTGCTGCGCATGTGCATTTTCCAGCCGCAATACCTGGCGAAGTTCAAAACGCCCAATGATAAGCCGCTGGTGAAGTGACAATTCGCGAGAAAAAAGAGAAAACCCGCCCAGGCGGGTTTTTTATTGGGAAATAAGCGGCTAGTATTAAGGCATATTATTTTATCGTCAGGAAATAGCCTGATGAATACGAAAATAAATAATATTTCCCGAGATAATTAATCGAACAATAATTAATAGTAAGAATTACCCTCTGCCTCTACAAAGGAAAAATGCCATGACGACCGTCTCAAACCTGCTGCTTTTTATCGGCCTGGCGATGCTCGCCATCGCCGCCGGCCTGAATACCTATAGCGGCTACGCCTCCGCAGATCCCAATAGCACCCCGCTGTTTTCCTCACTCTGGTGGACGCGTTGGTTCCCGCTCTATGCCTCAGGGGCTGCGTTGCTGCTGGTGGGGGTAGTGTTGCGGGTTTCGGGGCGGGGACGTTAAAAACAGAAAACGGCTCCGAAGAGCCGTTCATATGGGTGTTAGATTTCCGTCAACCGTGGCCTATAGTGGTACTTTTTACCTTGGCTCATTTGCATGAGCAAAGCGTGCCTAACCTCAAACTGTTGGGAGCGGTGAGGTTACTCAGGCTTCTCAAGCAATCCAAGCAACTCCATATCATAAAGCAAATCGCTTTTTTCATCTTCGCCAATACCTTGAATTAGAGATTCAAGGTTTGTTTTTTCCAAAATGGAAGAAATTGAGCTTCGGTAATTATTCTCAACATCTTTTGGCCCTCTACCGGCTATAAGGATGAGTGTAAACACTTTCAGCATTAACATTTCCACAGGCGATAACTGTGCATTTTCGTATTGATAAGATGCATACCCTATTTCTTCAATACCGTACTCCCAGGTCGTACCATTTTTATTAAAAGCATTAATGTGACTTCTACAACAGCTATAAAAGCAATCTAAATACTCAGCTCGCAATTCTTCATAAGTCATGCGTTCTTCATCCATCATTTCAATCTCCCAGGGATCAGCATTACGTCGTTATTGTCGAGAACCTCTACTTTTATTCCAGGGTATTTTTTCTGAAATTGTTCTACGACACCCAAGCAGCTATCACATGCAGCACGTTCAGTGAAAATGGTGACTCTCCCCTCAGCTGATACATTGTTACCTAACTTATCAGCCAGGTTGTCCAGAATTTTGTACTCTGAATCTGTATTCCTAGATATGAGGATACCATCAGAACTTTTAATGGTTTCATATTTAAAGTTTTGGTTTCCATCACCTATGAAACTTTTTTCTGCTTTAGCTATCCTGCTGTGTGCCGCAAGTGTTTTCGGCATACCAGGAACATCGATTTGTGCAACAGCTGCATTTCCTTTTTTTCGGATTTTTTCCGCAAATGGCGCCCTAGCATCCAGCACTTGCTGCCTGAACGCAGCCGCCTGTTGAACGGTCTTCTCATTGACCAGATACCCTTTCCAGGCGCTGGTTGGGCCTACCAATTTGGATGACAGGTATTGGTTGCCGACGTTTGCTTTACCCATACCGGCAAATGTGCTGGCAATAGAGACCGCCATCACCGAGGCATTCACCCAGTCCGGCGACCACCCGGTCAACTTGCTGATTTGTTCTATCTGCTGGTTGCGAGCAAACAGCTGGCCGTCGGTTATCTGGTCGCCCAAATCATACGTGAATAACTTTTCGCTGTCATAGCCGGCAAACGCCGGATAGTTGCCGAAGCGCTGACGCTCTTTTTGTACCCAGTAGTTGGCGATGAGACCGTCTTCATCCCGCGTTGACGGGTACTTATTCATCAGGGCTTCAAACTGCTTGCGTTCGTCTGAGTTCAACGCCTCTTGCGTGGTGCAAGCTACTTTTCGGCATGAAGCCGCCATCAGACGCGCTTCTTTTTCCTTGTCGCCCTTAGCCAACTCTTTAATCGCGTTGAGTTCTTCCTGATGCAGCTGTCGATTGAAGCGTTCGACAAACTCCCCCGCATTTGCACCGCTGGTGGCACCTGCGGCTTTGGCAGTTACGATGGCCCCTGCAAAGGCGCCCGCTACGCGGCTGATCTGAGCCTGACGCTCTTGCCAACCTTCACTTCTGACCAGATTATCATTGATGATCACCCCAGCCAGCTCCGCCGCCAGCGCCCCTGCCGCCGCGCCTTTGGCATTGCCCTTGCCGATTTCTGCGGCCACGCCCGCCAGAACGGCATGGCTTACGGCCCGGCCCGGTATATCGAGAACCTGACCGTTATCCCCAATCAGGTTGGCGCCCTCGGCCTGAACCTGACTGCCGATGTTCGCCAGCAGCGCATTGGTCAGGTTGTCTTTGAAACTGCCGCCATTAATGGCGGTATTCAGGCTGGAGCTGATGACCGACTGCCCGGCCACCCGCTGCGCCACCTTGCTCCAGTCACCGTTGCTCAGCTGCGGCAGTTTGACGTTGTTCGGGTTAAGCGGTTTGCCCGCCGCGTCCTTGCTCCAGCCCATCGCGCTGTCGAAGCCATTGAGCGCGCCGCCGATCGCCATCGCCGTGGCGGTCGCCTTGACGTTTTCATTGCTGCCCAGCGCCTGCAGGGTTTTTGACAGGTTGCCCTGGTTCTCCACCAACGCCACCGCCGCCTGAGAGGCCAGCGAAGACATCCCGGCGGTGACCGCGCCGCTGGTTACCGCCCCGCCGCCCACGGCGCCGGAAACGCTGGAGGCCGCCGTGGCCGCCAGTGAACTGCCTGCGGTCACCGCCGCAGCCGCGATGGCGATCACCGCCGCCACCGCCGGGTTCAAGTGCTGGCTCTTGTAATCCCAGCTGTCGTAAGCGTCTTTGACCTTGCTCCACTGCACGTCGTTGCGCTTGTTCAGATCTTTGACCCAGGTGGTGCCCGGCGTATTGCCCAGGGCATCGATGGCGCTTTGCAGCGCCTGCCCGTTTTTCACCTTCACATCGGCGCTGACGCCCTTGGCGGCGTCTACGATCAAGGCGCCACCAGTATGAATGCTCGGCAGCACCCACTTATTGTCTTCGTAACCTTTATTGGCCTGCTTGATAAAGAAGCCTTTCGAATTGCTGACGGTCTGTTCGAAAGAGGTGTTTTTCACCGCGCGGAAGTTAACCTGGCCATGCGTGCTGGTCAGGCGCGCGTTTTGCCCGGCGGCGATTTTACTGGCTTCATAGGTGCTGTCGTCGCGGCTCATCAGCGTGATATTGCCGGCGGCGGTAAACTCGGTGACCTTGTTGGTCACGTCATGGCGGGTCTGCTTAACCTCGGTTTTCTTGCCCCACCATTTGCGTTTCTTCTCGGTTTTCTCGTAGTGGCTGGATTCCTCCATCGCCTGAGCGTAGAGATAGCCACCCTTGGCGGCGATATCCATATTGCCGGCGCGCATGGCTTCAGCCTGGTTGTGGGCGTCGACCTGAGCTTTTTGTTTGGCCTCGTCAATGCCTTTGCTTTGGGCTTCCTGGCGCGCAGCGGTCAGCTGGTTTTGTGCCTCGTTTTTTGTTTTGTTGCCTTGATTAATTCGCTGCTCTGCCTGCGTGACATCATTTCGAGCAGCAGCCAGACTACTTCTTGCAGCACTAAGTTCTCCTTCGCGCTGCGCTACGAATTTATCCCAACTCCCTACTTCAGCAGACCAACCACTGCCATATTCGTGAGGTGGGTTATTACGCATAAACTCATCCCGCCTTTCCTCAGCATCTCTGACGGCAGCCTCTGCTTGCTGAACGAACGAAATTCTTTGCGTAACAATATGTTCAGCATTTGTTTTTGCCTGCAGTGCCTGATTAATTTGCTGCTGCGTATTTCGAAGCTGCTGCTCGGCAATGGCTATCCGGCTTCCCCAGTCCGTCACCGCTACCGGCGGTTTCCAGTTAGCTCCCAACCCTTTAACCACCAGCTTGGTCGCCTGGAACAGAATGCTGCCGCCGGCAATCACCGTCATCAGGCCGCCGGCATTCAGCTCGGTACCTTGCTGGGTACGGGTTTCGGTGAACTCGTTGCCGCTCTCGCGGTAAGTGTGGTTTTGCACCGCCTCGAAGCGCATATCGCCGCCGGAGGTCAACGTCATGTTGGCGCCGGAAGTCAGCCTGGCGCCGTAAGTCAGCAGTTGGTTATTCGCCGACGCGGTCAGGTTTTTCCCGGCGCTGAGGGTAGTGACCACATGGCGGTCGTCTTTGTTGTTGTCGTTAGCGGCATCAATGGCGGAATAGGCCAGGTTCGACAACCATAGATTCTGCCCGGCCAGCAGCGTGATATTACCGTTGGCGGAAAGCGCGCCGCCCTGGGTGCCGATGTCGCGGGCCGAGTTAATCAGTAAATTGCCGCCGGCGTGTACCCGGCTACCCAGTTCAGGCGTGCGGGAAGAGGGGAACAAGCGACTAAATTGCTCCCCCAATTCGCGATAGTTCAGATCGGCATTATGGCCGGCCAACAGCGTGACATCTTTACCTGCTTTAATGTGCGTCCCGCGCAACGCCAGATAACCGCCGCTGTTGAGCAGCACTGAACCACTGGCGTTCAACTGTCCGGCATTTAGCAGTTGGTTGAACTGCGTTTGTCGTTGTTCAGGAGATAAATTCTGCGCTAAACGATCGTTATTCAACGCCTCGTCATTTCTGACAATCGAAACAGTGCCGTTCGCCGTCATTGCAATATTTTGGCTTTGCGGCGCGAAGTGCGTGTTACGTAGATAAATACCTTGCCCGGCATTTAAGGTTAAGTCCCCGGCAGCATTCAATTGGCTCAGCCAGCGGGCACCATCGACGCCGAAATAGCGTGGGCTAGGTACAGTGTGCACTTTGACGTTGCCGTTGCGGCTGGTCAAAGTGACATGATGTCCCTTCAGATAGCTTTGACGGGCATCCAGCTCATTCACTGCTGCAACGTTCAGACTCTTGCCCGCAGTTAGCTCAGCACCGTCGGTGTAAAACACATCATCGGCAACCACAGTCAGGTCGTTACGCGCGTTTATTTTATCGGTACTGATAACACGTCCCGCATGCAGCACAATGTTGTGAGCTACCAGTGAGTCAGGCCGTCCCGAAGCCACCACCTCACTAAGCTGATTTCCCGCCGGCGTCGAAGTTTTAATTTCTATCTGATTTTTAAAATCCGCAACCAAATTGCCGCCCGCCAACATGGCTGAGGCCGGATAGCCAGAAGCCGACCAGCTCTTTTGCCCGCCTTTTCTGACATAAATGACATATTCCGGGATCGACGATTTCTGATCCTGCCATTTATGTCCCAGAACAACGTTAGGATTCGGCACCTTCGGTTCGAACAGTGCATAGTCGTTCATGTCCCCCGTCATTTCACTGCGCACGCCCAGATTATTACCAGTTAAAATCAGATCGTTAGTCGCTTTTATTGTGCTGACGTGGTTCCAAAGCTCCGACGCATTAATGTAGGCATTCTTCCCTGAAATGATTTCTGCGGGACGGCTGTCGGTCACTACGGTAAAACGCGCGCGTTCACTGTTAACCCAGGGCGTTTTTTTGAAATCGACGTGTCCCAACCAGGTGAAATTTTTATCTTCAAAGTCCGCCAAATAATCAAAAAATTGGTAATCGAATTGCCCCTCGTACACACCATCAGCCAACCAACGATCGATATCCTTGTTGTCCTTCGGCGCGTTGTTGGAGGAAATGGCGAACTGCTGGCGAACGTTGTTCAAACTCTCCGTGCGTATCACTAAATCGCCGCTGTTGGTCAGGATTTTCGCCGAACGGTTCTCGACGGATTTAGCCTTGTTGCCCTGAGCATCCTTTTGGATCCACATATTTTTATTGGCGTGCAACTTGGCGTTTTCCCCGGCGTTGCGGATATGGTCGCCGAAGATGCGCATATCGCCGCTGGTGCTGGTTTGCCCGTCATTCACCAGCGTCGTTGCTGCCAGCGTGGCGTTGCCGTCCGCCTGCACGACAGCACCCCGCGTAATGTGCAATCCCTTGGCGCTGACATTGAGGTCACCCTTGCTGTGCGTGGTGCCGTTAAGCACCAGGTTACCGTTAACGCTCAGCGTAATATCCCGCTGTTTGCTGGTGAGGTCTTTCAGGTTCACCCCCACCCCATCCTCGTTGGCCACCAGGCGGATTTTGTTGGCGTACATGCCGCCCAGCGCTTTGGTATCCACGGCCAGTTGGGGCTTAGCGCCTTCACCGGCGATCGGTTTGATGCTGCCGTCCTTGAAGCTGATGCGGTTGGCGCCCTGAGTCAGCGACAGATTTTGTGCATTGATTTTGCCGTTCAACTCGGTGGCGCGGCTGATGATATCGACATAGTCGGCGCCGCTGCCGTCCAGCCCTTTACCGCCGATGGTGACGCCGCCTTTTTTCACCTCCAGCGCTTCCAGCGCGCCCTGCTTGTCGAACTGCGGTTTGCCGGTGGTCAGCGTCACGCCCGGCGCGTTGATAAAGCCGCAGCCGTCGCAGGTGATGCCATTCGGGTTGGCGATCATCACGTTGGCCTTGTTGCCGAATACCTCGAGTTTACCCTGCAACTCGGAACGACTGCCGCCGATCACCTCATTGATGATCAACTCCGCCGGTTTTCCCTTCAGGTAGGTGTTGCCCTGCGCGCTGTAGATCTCCACGCCCAGCTGCGTTTTGCCGCCGTGTGTGGCGTTATTCAATACGGCACCCTGTGGCCCAACGTTGAAATCTTTATAGGTGTTGTGGGAGATGCCCGCACCGTTCGGCGTAGCGATATTCACCACCGGTACGTTGCCCGGCTTGATAACCACCTGCGTATTGCCGTTAGCGGCGGTAATGCCGGCGGCGAACGCCGGGTGCAACGGCTGGAAAGCCGTCAGGTAGATCAGCAAATAGCTGGCGCCCCGCGCCAGCGGATGATTGAGCTTATCCATATTCATTCCTTCGAAAGGATGTTGTTTTGAACGCCGAGGCGCTCCTGCTGTGTGCTGGCGTTATAACGTGACGGTGGCTTGCCAGTAGGCCACCCAACGATCCGGTTGCAGGCTGTCTGGGTGCGTCAGCGGTTTACCGACGGTGACCGCCTGATTGAACCAGCGGCCGCTTAGCGTGGCGCCCAGCGCCGCCCCGACGACGCTGCCGCCGTCTATCTGCCCGGCGCGCCCCTGCAGCCAGCCGGCGTCTAACGCGCCGGTCAAAGAAAGCTCCCCCAGCCTCGGCAAGGTCTGCCATTGCAAGTTGAGTTCATTGCGCCAGTAGGCGCCGCGATTACCGGTCAGGTACTGCTCTTTAAAGCCACGCACCGAGTATTGCCCGCCGATGGAAATGCGCTCCCCGGCATACAGGTTGTCTGCGCTGGTTTGCCCATAGGCCGAGGTCAGGTAGTAGAGGGAGGGGGCGAGCGGATAGAAATAACTGGCGCCGAGGCCAAGCTTGCGGAACTCGCTGCGCGGCGCTCCGTCGCGCTCCGGATCGTCGGCGGTGGCGCCCAGCATGCGCAGCCCGCGGCTTACCGTCGGGTTCAGCGTCATATAGCCGCCGCCCGCGACCGCGCTGTAATTGAGGCCCAGGCTGGCAATGCTGAGCGTCGGGCTGCTGACGCCCAACCGTTCACCCGCCAGCTTATTTTCCGTGGTGCGCCGCGCCAGCCCGATATCGACGGCCAGCTTGCGTTTGCCATCCCGCAGCAACGTGCGGTTGGCGCCCAAACGCTGGGTCTGGTTATTGCCTTGATAGCGGTAAGCCGCGCCGTTGAATGGCACCTGCTGGAAAAAATCGTTCCAGGCGTACTGGTAGCTGAACAGCCAATAGCCATAGGGTAAGGTGACGCTGCCGTTCAGGCTGCGGCTGCGATGTTGCGGGCTGAAATCATTATTGCGCGCTGCGGAGAGCGACCACTGATCGGCCAGGCGCAGCGGGTTGTCCAGCACCACGCCGGCATTCATCTGCCCGGTGCCGGTGCTTTTCTGGCCGCTGTTATCGGCGCCGAAAGAGAAAGAGACCGGTGTGCGCGTGGCGCCACGCAGCAAAACCACGTTGGAAAAGCCGGGTTGCTCGCCAGGTTGGATATCGATAGTCACCTGTTGCGAGGACAGGCGGTTGAGCTGCTCCATGCCCTGCTCGATATCGCGCAGATTCAATATGCCACCAACCAGACCGGGGAACGCCATCTTCAACGCCGGCGTCTGTTCGCCGCTCTGCGTGATGGACTCGATTCGCCCCTCGCTGGCGCTGACGATCAACACGCCGCGGGAAATATCCTGCTCCTGCAGCCAGGCCTGCGAGGTGACATAGCCGCGTTGCAAATAAGCATTGGTGGTTTCGCGCACCAGGCGGTTGATGTGCTCCAGCGTCAGGCAACGCCCCTGATACGGGCGCGCCAGGCTTTCTTTTACCGACCAGGAAAGATGTTCGGCGCCCTGAAAAACGATCTGCCGCACCGTTTGGCAAACCGCCCCTGCGGCGGCCGGCTCAGGCAGCGGTAACGCCGGCAGTTCAACGCTATTTTGCAGCGCCTCGCGTTGCTGCTGCGCCTGTTCCAGCAACGTTTTCTGCTGTTGGGTAATGCTGTCGCGGTCAGCAGGGCTGGTGATTTCCGCGCACCACGCAGAGCTGCAAAACGCCAAGAGCACAGGCCAAATCCTCAGCTTCCATGCACACATTTAAACACATCCATTTACGTTAACTTACATACCTTAGCGAAGTATATACAATTTACGCCGCAAATCAACGATAATGAGAATCACTTCCATTTAATCAAAGTCACAATGTGACAAAAAATGCAGATATGCCACAACCACCGTGTCTTATTACCCAGAGTGCATTTAATTAATATTAAAATTAAAAAAACAAATAATAAGAGCAAATAAATTCAATATTAAAATAACACATTCAATATCGACAAAAACAAACAAGCAGAGTTTACAAAGTTAACTCGCCATTTTATCTTGGTCGTTATATTCGCATAATTAATTCATAAAAAACATAGTTATTAATTAACCAATAAAGAAAAACAATATCGGGAATAGCCTCATGTTTAACCGTGATATAGAACTGTTTATTCGAGATTACGTTAATGATATCAAAGCCGGCAGCGCTGCGCTGTTTGCCGGCGCCGGGCTGTCTATCCCCGCCGGTTTCGTTAGCTGGAAAGAGCTTATCGGCGATATCGCTTATGAACTGGAGCTGGATATCGAAAAAGAGAGCGATCTTATTTCTCTGGCGCAATATCACCTCAATGAAAAAGGCAACAGACATAAGATAAATCAAAAAATAATTACAGAATTCGCTGAACAGGCGGAAGAAACAGAAAACCACCGGATTATCGCCAGATTACCGATAGCGTCACTTTGGACCACTAACTACGACGACCTGATTGAAAAAACCTATGCCCGTTATAATCGCGTCTGCGACGTCAAAACCACGCCGGAAAGCCTGACCAATAACATTCATAAACGTGATGTTGTTTTATATAAAATGCATGGTGACTATAGAAATCCCAACCAGGCGATTATCACCCGCGAACAATACGAAACTTACTCCCGTACACACCTTCCTTTTATCAACATGCTGATGGCGGAGCTGACTGCCAAAACCTTCCTGTTTATCGGTTTCAGCTTTGAAGACCCCAACCTGCAATATGTATTGAGCCGCCTTTACGCACAGTACGGCGAAGGGCAGAGAAACCACTACTGCATCATGCGGCGCGTCCAGCTCGGCGACAGCGGCAGCGAGGATCAGGCGTCTTGCGATTACAACAGCCGCAAACAAGGCTTGATGATTAACGATCTGCGCCGTTACGGCATTCAAACGCTGTTGGTGGATGACTATCGGCAAATCACTGACCTGCTGTATGCCATCGAAACGCAGTTCAAGAAAAGCACGGTGTTTATCTCCGGCAGCGCCGACAACTACCAGCCCTATGCCCGTGAAGAGTCCATCCAGTTCATACATCGTCTGGCGCGCCTGCTTATCCACAAACAGTATCGCATCGTCAACGGTTTCGGCTGGGGCGTAGGCACAGCGGTGATCAACGGCGCATTGGAAGCCATTTACGACAGCCAAGGAAAAATCAGCGAAAGCCAGCTGGTGCTGCGTCCTTTCCCCCAATTCGCCAGCGGCGGCATTACCCTACCGGCACTTTGGCACGAATACCGTCAGAACATGATTTCGCTCAGCGGCATCGCAATCTTTTTGTTCGGCAACAAACGCAACGCCGAAGGCGAATACGTGCTGGCCGACGGTTTATTGAAAGAGTTCCAGATCGCCACGGAACAAGGCTGCGTCTGCATTCCTATCGGTTGTACCGGCAGCGCATCTGCCGAGATCTACCGAAAAATCAAGGAGGAGATGAAAGAAACCCTCTACTACCGCAACCCCGCCGCCATGAATCTGCTGGATCAGCTTAACGAACCGGGCAGCCTGGCGGAGAAGAAAAAAAGCCTGTTGGCGCTTATCGATATCATTACTAAGGATAACCCCCGATGACCAGAAAATGTTTTTACAGTTTCCATTATGAGCCGGACAACTGGCGCGCTTCTCAGGTACGCGAAATGGGCTCGCTGGAAGGTAACCGGCCAGCCACGGATAACGATTGGGAGGAAGTGAAAAAAGGCGGTGACGCCGCCATCGCCGCTTGGATCAAGGGCCAGTTGGACAATCGCAGCTGCGCCGTGATTCTCGCCGGTAAAGATACCGCTGATCGCAAATGGATTAATTTCGAAATATGCGAGGCTTGGAAAAAAGGCATGGGCGTGCTGGTGGTGTATATACACAATTTGAAAGACAGCGCCGGCGACCAAACCACGAAAGGTAAAAACCCGTTGGATCACATCAAGCTGGGTGACGCAAAGCTTTCCACAATCGCCAAAGCCTATGATCCGCCTTATTCGACCAGCACCAATGTCTATAACCATATAAAAGACAATTTGGCTGAATGGGTAGAAGAAGCGATCCGCATTCGTAAAAATTACTGACGCCCCTGATAGACAAAAGGCTGCACGGTTGTGCAGCCTTTCGTTTGTTCATAGCCCAAACGGCCTCACCCATACCGCCCGGTAATATAATCCTCGGTGCGGCGCTGGCGCGGCGACGTGAAAATGGCGTCGGTGTCGTTGTATTCCACCAGCCGCCCCTGATGAATAAAGGCGGTGTAGTCGGAGACGCGCGCCGCCTGCTGCATGTTGTGCGTCACCAGCACCACGCTATAGCGCTGTTTCAGCGCGGAAATCAGCTCTTCGATGGTCAGCGTGGAGATCGGATCGAGCGCCGAGGTCGGCTCGTCGAGCAGCAATACTTCCGGCTCGATGGCGATGGCGCGCGCGATCACCAGGCGCTGCTGCTGGCCGCTGGACAAGCGGAACGCATTTTCGCGCAGCCGGTCTTTTACCTCATGCCACAACGCGGCGGCGCGCAGTGAACGCTCCACCGCTTCATCCAGCAAGCGCCGGTCGCGCACGCCCTGCAGCCGCAGGCCGTACACCACGTTTTCATAGATCGATTTCGGGAACGGGTTCGGCCGTTGGAACACCATGCCCACCCGCCGCCGCAGCGCCGCCACGTCGATCTGCGCGCCGGAGATCGCCGCGCCGTTCAGTTGCAGATCGCCCTCAATGCGGCAGTTGTCCACCAGATCGTTCATGCGATTGAAACAGCGCAGCAGCGTCGATTTGCCGCAGCCCGAAGGGCCGATCAGGGCCGTCACCCGATGTTTCGGGATACGCAGCGAAATATCGTGCAGCACCTGTTTGTCACCATAAAACAGGTTCAGGCCGTTGACCGCCAGCGCGGTCTGTTCATCGTCGAGATGCTGGACATCCAGCCGGGGCAAACTGCCTGGCGTCATCAAACCCATTACGCACTCCCCAAAAATAGCGTCATTGTTACTGCGACCATGCTCGGTACCGCTCCCTCAACGAATGGCGGATGCCCATCGCCGCCAGATTCAAACTCACCACGATCGTCACCAGCAAGAAGGCGGTGGCGAACACCAGCGGCCGCGCCGCCTCCACGCTCGGGCTCTGGAATGCCATATCGTAGATCTGGAAGCTCAAATGCATGAACTTCCGCTCCAGGTGCAGATACGGGAAAATCTCGTCCACCGGCAGCACCGGCACCGATTTCACGACCCCCACCAGCATCAGCGGCGCGGTCTCCCCGGCGGCGCGCGCCACCGCCAGGATCAGGCCGGTCATCATCGCCGGCGCCGCCATCGGCAGCACGATGCGCCACAGCGTCTCGGCCCGGCTGGCGCCCAGCGCCATCGAGCCCTGCCGCAGCGAGGCGGGAATGCGCGACAGCCCTTCCTCGGTGGCGACGATCACCACCGGCAGCGTCAGCAGCGCCAGCGTCAGCGCCGCCCACAGCACGCCGGGCGTGCCGAAGGTCGGGTTGGGCAAAGATTCAGGATAGAACAGCTGATCGAGCGTGCCGCCGATCATATAAACAAAAAAGCCGAGGCCGAAGACGCCGTAGACGATCGAGGGCACGCCGGCCAGATTGACCACCGCGATGCGGATCACTCGCGTCAGCAGATTGTTGCCGGCATATTCGTGCAGATACACCGCCGCGATCACGCCAAACGGCATCACCACGATCGACATCAGGATCACCATCAACACCGTACCGAAAATGGCCGGGAACACTCCGCCTTCGGTATTCGCCTCGCGCGGGCTGTCGGTGAGAAACTTCTTCACCTGCTCGCCCCAGTGCGTCAGCTTCTCGGTGGTGCTCATGGCGTTCGGGTACCAGGCATCGCGCACCTGGCTGAGCGGAATGGTCAACGTCTGCCCGTGCATGTCGCGCAGCAGCAACGCGTCGCGCTGGCGATCGCGGTTCAGCCCCGCCAGACGTTCGGACAACAGCTGATACTGCCGCTGCAGCTCCAGCCGTTCGGCCTTGATGGCGTCCTGTGCGCGGGCGTCCAGCTTATCGTCGCGCTGCAGGCGCTTTTCCCGCAGCCGCAGCGCGTCAAACTGCTGATTGATGCGCGCCATGTCGCGGAATTGAATGTCGTGCGCCTGGCGCGAGAGCGCGGCGATTTGCGGCAGGCGCTGCTGCAACGCCTGCCCCAGATTGCGGCCGGTCAGCGGTTGCCCGTCTTCCAGCAGCCCCGCCAGATAGCCGTAAGCGGTGCCATGGCTGTCGCGTTCCAGCACCAGCAGGCTGCGCGGCGTGCTTTGACTGCGGATATCGCTGGCCAGCAAGGTGCGGAAATCCTGCCCCTCGCGCTCGCGGTTGCCGACCTTAATCAGATAACGTTCGACGTTCTGCGCCTCGCCCGGCGGCGTGACGCCCGCCTCGGCCAACTGGCGCCGGGAAATGCTTTGTTGCTGGTACAACTCACCGATCACCGTCACCGGCCCGGCACCGTTCTGATTCAGTTCGAACTGATAAACCGGGCTCGGCCAGAAATAGCGCATCCCCTGCCCGGCCAGCAGCAACAGAATGCCGATCAGCGCCAACAGGCTGACGGCCACCGAACCGGCGGTCAGCCACACCCACGGCGACCCGCTCTTCACCCAGCTCTTCATGGCGCCTCCTGATTCGGCGTGTAACGCTTACGCAACCGCAGGCGCACCGCCTCCGCCAGCGTGTTGAACACGAAGGTGAAGACAAACAGCACCAGCGCAGTCAGGAACAGCACGCGGTAATGGCTGCTGCCGGAAACCGCCTCCGGCATTTCAATGGCGATGTTGGCCGCCAGCGCGCGCAGCCCCTGGAACAGGCTGCCGTCGATAATCGGCGTGTTGCCGGTAGCCATCAGCACGATCATGGTTTCCCCCACCGCGCGGCCAAAGCCGATCATCAGCGCGGAGAAAATGCCAGCGCTGGCGGAAGGCAGCACCACTTTGATCACCGTCTGCCATTGGGTGGCGCCCAGCGCCAAAGAGCCCTGGCTCAGGGTGGCCGGCACGCTGAACAGCGCGTCCTCCGCCAGCGAGAAGATGATCGGCACCAGCGCGAAGCCCATCGCCACGCCCACCACCAGCGCATTACGCTGGTCATAATTATCCCCCAGCCAGAAATGCAACGGCTCACCAAACAGCGCCACCTCCAGCCACGGCCCCAGGCTGAACGCCAGCCATACCGTCAATGCCAGCAGCGGCAACAGCAACAGCAGATCGACGCCCGGCCGGCAGCGCGGCATAAAACGATGGGTCAACGCGCCGCACAGCAACACCGCCGCCGCCAGCAACAGCGGCAACGCCAGCACCGCCAACAGATACTGCTCGATGATCGGCGCCAGCCAGATGCCTGCCACCAGCCCGATCACCACCGTCGGCAGCGCGCCCATCACTTCGATAGCCGGTTTGATCACCCGCCGTAGCCCCGCCGTCATAAAGTAAGCGGTATAGATGGCGCCGGCCAAGGCCAAGGGTATGGCGAACAGCATCGCGTAAGCCGCCGCCTTGAAGGTGCCGAAGATCACCGGCATCAGGCTGAATTTGGGTTGGTAGCTGTCTTCGCCGGAGGTGGACTGCCAGACGTAGGCCGGCTGCGGGTAGTTCTCATACCACACCTTGCCCCACAGCGAACGCCAGGTGACGTCCGGATACGGGTTGTCGAGCGCATAGCGCTGCCAGCCCTGCGCGCTCTCCAGCAGCAGACCATCGCCGCGCGGCGCGAACGCCATCTGCCGCACCTCGGCACCCAAACGGGTATTCAGCAGCGGCTGCGGTTGAATGGCGGAAAATAACGAGAAGCCGCCATCGGGCCGCAGAGTGGCGAACACACGGCGGTAAGGCTCGGCCACCGTCAGCTCCTGCCCGTCAGCACCGTGATCGAAATGCTGCACCGGCGTCAGGCGCCAGCGCCGATCTTTTTCCACCTCGAACCACTCGCGCAGATTGCCGTCGGCGCCCTTGATCAGCAGCGCGCTGCCGCCGGGCAGCGCCGTCATCTGATACGGGGCATGTTCGCCAAGGGTACGCGTTTCACGCAGCTGCAGCTGCGCGCCGTCGATCTGATAACGCGCCAGCCGGTTGCCGGTCAGCAGGTAAAGCTGGCGGCCATCCGGCGTCAGCACCAGTTGCTCCCCGTCGTGCTCCAGCGGACGCTCGCTGAACTGCGGCGGCCGGTCGGGGCTGAAGCGACCGAACACCAGGCGCCGATCGTCGGTCACCCCGGCCAACAGATACTGCCCGCGATGCGCATCCGCCAACGACAGCAGTTTCAGCGGTTTGTTCTGCGGATCCAGCGCCAATGGCTGTTGCCCAAGCGGGAACTGCCACTGCGGCCGGCCGTTTTCCGCCGTCGCGAAGTCCGCGCGTGCCACCACCAACCGGCCGTTGGCCTGCGCCAGCGCAAACAGATCGCGCTCTCCGGCAGCCTGCGCGAGCAGCGCCGGTTTGGCCAGCAGCGTCTGCTGCACCAGCGGCGTCTGGGCCTGGCCGCTCGGCGCCGGCGTCAGACGATAAAATTGCCCCGTGCCCTGCGCGTCGATGCGATAACCCACGCGCTGCTGCACGTCCATGCCCAGCGCCAGCGCCGGGGCCGACACCGCGATCGGCAGCGGCTGAGCCTGCCCAAGCGAGGCCGGTTTGAACAGCGGCAGCACCGCAAACAGCAGATAAACGAAGATCAGCATCAACGTCATCAGCACCATCAGCCCGCTGGCGGTCACTGCCGCCTGCACGCCGCGGTCGATGCGCCCGCGCATGCGATCTCGGGGATGTTGATTGGCCGTCGTCTGTGTCATGTGTCTCGCTGTCGCTGATGTAATCGGGCTTACGCCGTAAGATAACCGGGCATCTTATGTCAGTTTTATGACGTTTGCATGACAAAGTTACCCGACTCAACCCAGGTTTTTTACACTGCCAACAGACAATATGAATTTGATATATTGCTGAAAAATGACCATAAACACGCTTTATAACGCCAAGAATAAGCCTGCTAGCCGTCATTTCATGCTGATCGTTTTACTGCCGAGCATCCCGCCGCGGGGAAAATTTATTGCCGCCGAAAAACGCCGCGCGCCAACGCAATGGATATGTTGGACTTTCCTGTCAATCTCTCGCAATAATGATGAAGGACACTAGAGCGGCATCCGGGCGCTGCGTCCCGGATCCTATTCTAAATTTGAACTGGAGTGGCAATGGGTCAGGAAAAGCTCTACATCGAAAAAGAACTAAGCTGGTTATCCTTTAATGAACGCGTGTTGCAGGAAGCCGCAGATAAGAGCAATCCCCTGATTGAACGTATGCGTTTTCTGGGCATTTACTCCAACAACCTCGACGAGTTCTATAAAGTCCGCTTCGCCGATCTCAAACGGCGCATCCTGATCAGCGAAGAGCAAGGCTCCGCCGGTTCCTCGCGCCACCTGCTGAAAAAGATCCAGGCCAAGGTGCTGAAAACCGATCAGGAGTTCGACGGCCTGTACAACGATCTGCTGCTGGAAATGGCCCGCAACCAGATCTTCCTGATCAACGAACGCCAGGTGTCCGAGAACCAGCAAATCTGGCTGCGGCAATATTTCAAACAACATCTGCGCCAGCACATCACGCCGATCCTGATCAACCACGACACCAACCTGGTGCAGTTCCTGAAAGACGACTACACCTATCTGGCGGTGGAGATCATCCGCGGCGCCCGCACCGACTATGCGCTGCTGGAGATCCCCTCGGACAAAGTGCCGCGCTTCGTCAATCTGCCGCCGGAAGCGCCGCGCCGCCGCAAGCCGATGATCCTGCTGGACAACATCCTGCGTTACTGCCTGGATGAAATCTTCAAAGGCTTCTTCGACTACGATGCGCTCAACGCCTATTCGATGAAAATGACCCGCGACGCGGAGTACGATCTGGTCACCGAAATGGAATCCAGCCTGCTGGAACTGATGTCCTCCAGCCTGAAACAGCGCCTGACCGCCGAGCCGGTGCGCTTTGTTTATCAGCGCGACATGCCGAACGAAATGGTGGAACTGCTGCGCGGCAAGCTGGGCATCTCCAACTACGATTCGGTGATCGCCGGTGGCCGCTACCACAACTTCAAAGATTTCATCAGTTTCCCGAACGTCGGCAAGGCCAATCTGGTCAACAAGCCGCTGCCGCGCCTGCGCCACATCTGGTTCGACGGTTTCCGCAACGGCTTCGACGCCATTCGTGAAAAAGACGTGCTGCTCTACTACCCGTACCACACCTTCGAGCACGTGCTGGAGCTGCTGCGCCAGGCGTCGTTCGATCCGAGCGTGTTGGCGATCAAAATCAACATCTACCGAGTGGCGAAAGATTCGCGCATCATCGAATCGATGATCCACGCCGCGCACAACGGCAAGAAGGTCACGGTGGTGGTCGAGCTGCAGGCGCGCTTCGACGAAGAGGCCAACATTCACTGGGCGAAGCGCCTGACCGAAGCCGGCGTACACGTGATCTTCTCCGCGCCGGGGCTGAAAATCCACGCCAAACTGTTCCTGATTTCGCGCCGTGAAGGCGATCAAATTGTGCGCTATGCTCATATCGGCACCGGCAACTTTAACGAAAAAACCGCGCGCATCTACACCGACTATTCGCTGTTGACCGCCGATTCACGCATCACCAACGAGGTGCGCCGGGTATTCAACTTTATCGAGAACCCCTACCGGCCGGTCACCTTCGACAACCTGATGGTGTCGCCGCAGAACTCGCGCCTGAAGCTGTATGAGCTGATCGACAACGAAATCGCCAACGCGCAGGCCGGGGAACAGGCCGGCATTATGTTGAAAATAAATAATCTGGTGGATAAAGGACTGGTAGATCGGTTATATACCGCGTCCGGCGCCGGCGTGAAGATCCGCCTGCTGGTGCGGGGCATGTGTTCCCTGATTCCCAACCTGCCGGGGATCAGCGACAATATTCAGGTGATCAGCATCGTCGATCGCTTTTTGGAACACGATCGGGTTTACGTTTTCGACAATAAAGGTGACAAACGGGTGTATCTGTCCTCCGCCGACTGGATGACCCGCAACATAGATTACCGTATCGAAGTGGCGGTATCGCTGCTGGATCCGGCGCTGAAACAGCGCGTTCTGGACATTCTGGAGATCCTGTTCAGCGATACGGTCAAGGCCCGTTATGTGGATAAAGAACTGAGCAACCAGTACGTGCCGCGCGGCAACCGCCGCAAAGTGCGCGCCCAGGTGGCTATTTACGAGTATTTAAAAGCTCTGGAACAACCAGGACAGTAGGCCAGCAACTATGCCGCTAAAAAACACTGCATCGAACAAACCGCAGGAAATCGCCGCCATCGACCTCGGGTCGAACAGCTTCCACATGGTGATCGCCCGCGTCGTCAACGGCGCTTTACAGGTATTGGGCCGTTTGAAACAACGGGTACATCTCGCCGACGGATTGGACAGCAACAACGTACTCAGTGAAGAGGCGATAGAACGCGGCCTGGCCTGCCTGGCGCTGTTTGCCGAACGGCTGCAGGGCTTCCCGGCGGATAACGTCACCATCGTCGGGACCCACACCCTGCGTCAGGCGGTGAACGCCGAAGTGTTCCTCAAGCGCGCCGCCAAAGTGATCCCCTACCCGATCGAAATCATCGCCGGCCAGGAAGAGGCGCGCCTGATCTTCATGGGCGTGGAACACACCCAGCCGGAGAAAGGCCGCAAGCTGGTGATCGACATCGGCGGCGGCTCCACCGAGCTGGTGATCGGCGAAGACTTCGAGCCGCTGCTGGCGGAAAGCCGCCGCATGGGCTGCGTCAGCTTCGCCCAGCTGTTCTTCCCGGGCGGAGAGATCAGCAAAAACAACTTCCGCCGCGCGCGGCTGGCGGCGGCACAGAAGCTGGAAACGCTGGCCTGGCAGTACCGCATTCAGGGCTGGCAGTACGCGCTGGGCGCCTCGGGCACCATCAAGGCCGCCCACGAAGTGCTGGTGGCGATGGGCGAAAAAGACGGTCTGATCACCCTCGAACGCCTGGAAATGCTCGCCGAACAGGTGCTGCAGTTCAAAAGCTTCGGCTCGCTGAGCCTGCCGGGGCTGTCGGAAGACCGCCAATCGGTATTCGTGCCGGGGTTGGCTATCCTGTGCGGCGTGTTCGACGCGCTGGCGATCCGCGATCTGCGCTTGTCCGACGGCGCGCTGCGCGAAGGCGTGCTGTATGAAATGGAAGGCCGTTTCCGCCACCAGGACATCCGCAGCCGCACCGCCAAGAGTCTGGCCGATCACTACAACATCGACCGCGAACAGGCCAAGCGGGTGCTGGAAACCACCGAACTGCTCTACTCGCAGTGGATGGCGCAAAACACCAAGCTGGCGCATCCGCAGCTGGAGGCCCTGCTGAAATGGGCCGCCATGCTGCACGAAGTGGGGCTGAGCATCAACCACAGCGGCATGCACCGCCATTCGGCCTACATTCTGCAAAACTCCAATCTGCCTGGCTTTAACCAGGAACAGCAGCTGCTGTTGGCGGCGTTGGTGCGTTTCCACCGCAAGGCGATCAAGCTGGAAGAGCTGCCGCGCCTCAACCTGTTCAAAAAGAAACACTACCTGCCGCTGATCCAGCTGCTGCGTCTGAGCACCCTGCTCAACAACCAGCGCCAGTCGACCACCACGCCGGAAACGCTGCGCCTGACCACCGACGACAACCACTGGACGCTGCGTTTCCCGGCCGGCTACCTGGCGCAAAACAACCTGGTGCAGTTGGACTTCGAGCGCGAGCAGGCCTACTGGAACGACGTCGTCGGCTGGAAGCTGCTGATCGACGAAGAAGGCTCGCAAGACGAACAACGCTCCGCCTGATCCTCCGCCCCCTGCCAGCCAGGGGGTTTTTCTTTCCGCCCCCGCTCCGCCAATCTAAACGAAACCCTAATACGGCGCGCCGCCCGCCGGAAAAAAATGGACAACTTTTGTCATCAGCGCCTAAAATCCGGTTACAAATTCTCGAGCGAATAACACAGGACACCGGCATACCGGGTGATATATGCGCAAGAAAACCACCGGACAGATGACGAAGATAGTGTTGTTTATCAGCTTTATCATTTTAGTCGGCCGACTGCTGTACGCCGCCGTGGTGGCGGTGCCTCATCATCAGGAAAAAAAGCAGGCCGCTGCGCAAAACGCCGCCGAAGTCAGCGCGCCGCAACAGGACGCCACCTCTGAATAACCGCCGCGCCCCGTCCGTTTCATAAAAATGACTCCGGCACCCGCTATGCTCTATCTTTTAATGAGCCTGCGTCAGGAACGCCGAGCGCCCGTTAAGGAACACCATGTCAGCCGCAACCCATAACGTCAAAAAAGTCGCTGAACACCGCCAGCGCATTCTCACTCTGCTGTTGAACAATAAGGAATTGGTCGACGGCATTCTCGGCCGGCCAGGCGATGAACACGCCCTCAGCCAAAGCGAACGGCTGAACCAAACGGCGGAAATCACCGGCCTGTTGGACGATATGCACGCCGCCGACCTGGCGGACCTGCTGGAAGCGCTGCCGCAGGACGAACGCATGGCGCTGTGGCGGCTGGTGGGCAACAGCAAGCGCGGCCAGACGCTGGTGGAAGTCGCCGAGCCGGTCTGGGACAGCCTGATCGAGGAAATGAGCGACAAAGACCTGCTCAAGGCGATCAAAACGCTGGATGTCGACGAACAGGCCTACCTGGCGCAATACCTGCCGCGTAACCTGATGGGCCGGTTGCTGACCTCGCTGGAGCCGGAGCAGCGCGCCCAGGTGCGCGAGATGAGCCAATACGCCAAAGACAGCGTCGGCTGGATGATGGATTTCGAACTGGTGACGGTGCGGCCGGACGTCACGCTCGGCGCGGTGCACCGCTTTTTGCGCATGCGCAAAACCATTCCCGACGCCACCGATAAACTGTTCGTCACCGACCGCAAAAACACCCTGCTGGGCGAGCTGCCGCTGACCGCGGTGCTGCTGAACGATCCGGAGATCCCGGTGCGCGACGTGATGGACAGCGATCCCGCCACCTTTCAGCCTGAGGACAAGGCCGATGATGCGGCCGGCGCCTTCGAACGTTATGACCTGATCAGCGCCCCGGTGGTTGATGCCAAAGGCAAACTGATGGGCCGCCTGACCATCGAAGAGATCGTCGACGCCGTCAACGAAGAGAGCGACACCAACCTGCGCCGCATGGGCGGTTTAAGCCCGGAAGAAGACGTGTTCGCCCCGGTCAGCAAAGCGGTCAAAACCCGCTGGGCCTGGCTGGCGATCAACCTCTGCACCGCATTCATCGCCTCCCGCGTGATTGGCCTGTTCGAACACACCATTTCCCAGCTGGTGGCGCTGGCGGCGCTGATGCCGATCGTCGCCGGCATCGGCGGCAACACCGGCAACCAAACCATCACCATGATTGTGCGCGCACTGGCACTGCACCAGATTGAAGTCGGCAACATCTCGCGCCTGATGCTCAGGGAGCTGGGCGTCGCCATCATCAACGGCGTGGTGTGGGGCGGCATCATGGGCGTGATCACCTGGCTGCTGTACGGCGACGCGGCGATGGGCGGGGTGATGACGCTGGCGATGCTGCTCAACCTGCTGCTGGCGGCGCTGATGGGCGTGGTGATCCCGATGACCATGCTCAAACTGGGCCGCGATCCGGCGGTCGGCTCCAGCGTGCTCATCACCGCGCTGACCGACACCGGCGGCTTCTTCATCTTCCTCAGCCTCGCCACCCTGTTCCTGCTGTAAGACGCTCAAAGCCGGCCCCGCGCCGGCTTTCTCGTCATTCTGTCGCCGGGCCTGCGCTAATGCAGTAAAGTCGGCCCTCCCGGTAGGTTTTCCTCTCACGCTGTACTACCCTTTGCCAATAAATCGTCTTAATTCATTCACGTCATGAATTCAATCACAGGCAGAGGCCATTGGTAAGGGTGTCTATGGAGATCAGCGCGCCGAACACGTTCGGCACACACAAAGGCGTCGTGCTGACGCATTCCCTGTTCGTGGCGCTGGCGACGTTTTTGCTCGCCTTGCTGAGCCTGTCGTTATCCAGTGAGGCTCATCACTTCACGCCGCTGTGGTTCCCGACCGCCGCCGCGATCGCCGTGCTGTATCGCCATCCCCCGCGTCATTGGGGTTTGCCGCTACTGGCCAGCGGCACAGGCATCGTGCTCGCCAGCTTCCTGCTGTTCGGCCTCAGCGCCATTCCCGTCAAGCTGGCCGCCATCAACCAGCTGGAAGCGGCAGTGTGCGCTCTGCTGCTGCGCCGCACGCTGCCGGCGATCGATCCGCTGAGCGATCTGGGCTGTTGGCTGCGCTTCGTGGTCTGCGCGGTGATATTTACCCCATTGTTCAGCGCGCTGCTGGCCGCCGGACTGACCCCCACGCCGGACCAGACGTTTTGGCAATCGTTCGGCACCTGGTTCATCGCTGAGGCGATAGGGGTGCTGTCGCTGGCGCCGCTCGGGCTCACCTATCACCGCCGCCTGTTGGCTGGGCTGAATCCGTATCCGCTGCTGTTGACCCTGATGGGATCGCTGGCCTTCAGCTATCTGGCGCTGACGCATCTGCCCTTCCCCTTTACCTTCGTCATCCTGCCGCTGCTGTGGGCGGCTATCGCCCTGTCGCGCTTCGAAACCTTCACCGTCTGTTTCTGTACAATCCTGCTGATCACCGTCCTGCTGTCGCTGGGCCTGATGCGCCTTACGTCTTCCCGGCACACTTTCCTGGGCGAACTCGGCCTCTATCTGCCGATGTTGCTGATCCTGATCCCGGCGCACGCCATGGCGATGGTGATGCACACATTCCGGGTGGAAAAGCAACATATCGTCGAGAGCGAAAGCCGCTTTCGCAGCGCGCTGGAGTATTCCGCCATCGGCATGGCGCTGGTGTCGCCGGAGGGCAAATGGCTGCAGGTTAACCAGGCGCTGTGCAAGCTGCTCGGCTATCCGCCCGAAAGACTTTATCGCCTGACCTTTCAAGAGATCACCCACCCGGACGATCTGAACGCCGACCTATCCCAACTGCACGAACTGCTCGACGGCCATATCAGCAGCTACACCCTAGAGAAGCGCTATATCCGCAGCGACGGCCAGACGGTCTGGGCGCTGCTGGCGGTCTCGCTGGTGCGCGACGGCGAAGGCCGGCCGTTGTACTTCATCTCTCAGGTGGAGGACATCAGCGACCTTAAGCGCAGCGAGGCGGAGAACAACCGGTTGGTGGAGCGCATCACGCTGGCCAACCAGGTGGGCGGCGTCGGCATCTGGGAATGGGTGATGGGCCAGGAAAACTTCACCTGGGATCAGCGCATGTTCGAACTCTACGATCTCACCCCCGACCAAACGCCGACGCTGGCGTTGTGGCGCACCCTGCTGGTGCCGGAAGATCGCGAGCGCACCGATCGCGAACTGGCCGAGATCCTGGCGCAGCCGCGGCCATTCATCATGGAGTTTCGCATCACGACGCGCGGCGGCAAAGTGCGCCATATCCGCGGCCAGGGCAACGTGATCCTCGACGATCAGAGTCGGCCGCTGCGCCTGATCGGCACCAATATCGACATGACCGAGCTCAAGAGCCTCGCCGAGGCGCTGCACGAAGAAAAGGAGCGCCTGCACATCACTCTCGACGCCATCGGCGAAGGGGTGATCTCCACCGACAGCCACCTGCGTATCACCTTTATGAACCCGGTGGCGGAACAGATGTGCGGCTGGCCGCTCGAACTGGCGATCGGTATGCCCGTCGCCGGCGTGGTGCGCCTGACCAACGGCAAAGACGGCCCGGAAATCGAAAACCTCACGCAATACCCACGGCAGTGGCCGGCGGATTATGCGCTGGTGCTGCACAGCCGCGACGGGCGTTATTTCGACGTGCAGCAGTCGGTCTCACCGCTGAAAACCCTCGACGGGGAAACCATGGGTGCGGTGATGGTGCTGCAGGACGTCACCGCTTCGCGCGAACTGATGAAAAAACTCAGCTACAGCGCCTCGCACGATGCGCTGACCGGGTTGCCGAACCGCACCCGCTTCGAGAAACAGCTGAAAGCGGCGATCGTCGCCGGCGGGGAACCGTCGTCGCCGCATTCGCTGGTGTTCCTCGATCTGGATCGGTTCAAGGCGGTGAACGACACCGCCGGCCATGCGGCGGGCGATGCCCTGCTGCGGGACATCGCCCAGCTGATGCAGCATCAGCTGCGCCATAGCGACTGCCTGGCCCGGCTGGGCGGCGACGAGTTCGGGCTGATCCTGTACGACTGCCGGCTGGAACAGGCCAAGTCGCTGGTGCAGCAAGTGGTTAATCAAATCAGCCAGCACCCGTTCTACTGGGAAGGGAAGATTTACCGCGTCGGCGCCAGCGCCGGCATCACACGCATCAGCGCCGACGCCAAAAGCAGCGAACTGCTGGCGCAGGCCGATATCGCCTGCTACACCGCCAAGCACCAGGGGCGCGGTCAGGTTTATCTGTACGAAACGCGGCAGAAACAACGGCTGGAGCGGCAGCACGAGGTGCTGAGCCTGCAGGAAGTGCAGACGATCATCAGCGAGGGGCAACTGCGGCTGCTGACTCACGCGGTCGCGCCGCCGGCGACGCCGCTGTCGGCCGCGTTTCACCAGGTGAAGCTGCAGGTGATGGCGCCGGACGAGTGCCCGCTGTCGCACGAGGCGTTCATCGCCGCCGCGCAGCTGTACGGCCTGATGCCGGACATCGACCGTTGGACGGCGGCGCAACTGCTGGTGAAATATGCCGACGACATCAAACGCAAAGGGCTGTCGCTCGCGCTGCCGCTGGCTATCGACAGTCTGCTCAGCGCCGACTTCCAGCGCGAGCTGACGGAAACGGTGCGCGCTTCCTCGCTGCCGCCGCAGGCGCTGCTGTTCAGCGTCGACGAGGCCGCGATACTGGAACACGCCGCGCAGTGTCGGGCATTTCTCCGCGAACTGCAGCAGCAGGGCTGCCGGCTGATCGTCAACGGCTTCGGGCATAACATCAATGCGTTCGATGAGCTCAGCGACCAGAGAATCGACATCATTCGCATCGATGAGCGCTTTATCACCAACGTGCACTGCAACCAGATGGACGAGCTGATGGTCGCGATGCTCAACGGCGCGGCGCATCGAATCAAGGCGCAGACGCTCGCCGGGCCGGCCCACCAGCCGGTGACGCTGCAGGCGCTGCGCGATATCGGCATCGATCTGGCGGACGGCGATCAGGTGGCGCTGGAGCAGCCGCTGGCGGTGTTGCTCAGCGACGGTTATTTCGGCATTCGCTAATCCCTCTTCCTCACCGGCGCTGTCGCACGGGCGCCGCCGCACTCCCCCGTATTTCACATTGTGTTAACCCATACGAGATTAGTGATATAAATAACACCTTAGGCTTAAACGATTAAGTAAGATGAATCGCCCATGCGAGTATCAGCGTATCCGTTGATTTTCCTCGACATGTGATGACTCAGGATAAGGGACTATGGAAAAGAAATGGTTTTCCGCCAGGGAACTGATGGGGAAGGCGGGGTTGCCCTCAACCCCACAAGGAGTCAATTTGATGGCCCGGCGAG
Source organism: Serratia sp. CY33802 (assembly GCF_052169095.1). NCBI lineage: Bacteria > Pseudomonadati > Pseudomonadota > Gammaproteobacteria > Enterobacterales > Yersiniaceae > Serratia > Serratia sp. CY33802. The sequence continues at coordinate 208,668 of NZ_JBJNLL010000005.1, read as the reverse complement.
AAGGCTGGGTCAGTCGCCGCCGCAGCGGCGTACAGGGCAAAGCGCTGGAATACCATATCGACAGCCTGCCATTCGGCGCGCGCAGCCTCTCGGCGTTGCACGAGGCCGATCATCCGGACTACGACGTCAAACGCCAGGATCCAATACGGGTCTGGATCGAGTATTACTATCACCTGACGCCGGCCGAACGGGAAAAGCTGCTGGCGTTCCTGATGCGTGAAGGCATGAGCCGCCTGCTGCAGCTGATCGACGCCCCCCGCTAGCCACGTTCAACTCTCCCCTTCCGGCGCCCAGCCGCCGTTGTGCCACAGGTGCAGCGTGGCGTAAGAGCGCCACGGGCGCCAGCGCTCGGCGTAGCGTTCAATCTGGCGCGGCGTCATGCCAGGGAAACGTTGTTTGATCAGGTAGTCGCCGGCCAGGAACACGTCCGGCCACGACCAGGCGCGCATCGCGATATAGCTGGCGGTCCAACTGCCGATGCCCGGCAGCGCGGTCAGCGCCTTGATGCCCTGTTCGATATCCAGCACGTTATCGAGCTGCAGCCGTCCTTCGCCTAGCGCGCGGGCGATCTCGATCAGCGCCGCCGCACGCTTCACCTGCACCCCGAGCGGGCGCAGTTCTTCGGGCTGCAGCTGCGCCACCCGTTCTGCGGTGGGGAAAACGTGGGTGATGCCCTCATGCGGCGTCGCCAGCGCTTCGCCCCAACGTTCGGCCATCCGCCCGGCGAAGGTCGCCGCCATTTTCACGCTGACCAGTTGCCCCAGCACCGCACGCGTCGCCTGCTCGAAACTGTTCACGCAGCCCGGCAGGCGCAATCCCGGCGCATCGGCCGCCAGCGAGCCCAGCGCCTCATTAATGCGATCCGGCGCGGCGTCCAGATCAAACAGCAAGCGGACCCGGCGCAACACCTCCGTCGTCACCAGACTGAGCGTCGGCGCGATCTCGACCCGAACCCGATTGCGCGCCTCTTCCGGCTGCACGCTGAACCAGCCGCGGTGTTCAGTGCCACCCTGGCTGACGGCGATCGAGCGCAGGTAGCGGCGCCCCTCGACCCGCTCCACGCCCTGCACGGCGCGCGCCTGCAAGAAATTCAGCATGCGCGCCCAGTCATAGGGCGGCCGATAGCCCAGGTGAAACACCAACCCGCTGGCGGCCGCCCGTTCACCGCGCGCGCCGCCGCTGCGCAGCGCCGACGGGATCAGGCGGTAGCGCGCCTTGAACAGCTCGTTGAAACGCCGCAGGCTGCCGAAACCGGCGGCGAACGCCACCTCGCTGAGCGGCAGGTCGGTATCCGCCAGCAGACGCTTGGCCTGTAGCAACCGGTGTGACTGCGCGTAATCGATCGGCGAAGCGCCAAACTGTTCGGCGAAGATACGCCGCAGGTGGCGATCGGAAATGCCCAGCCGCGCCGCCAGCGCTTCGCAGCTGTGCTCGGACAGATAACCTTGCTCGATGAGCTGCACCGCCACCTGGGCATAGCGGTTGCCCAGATCGATCAGCGCCAGGCCAGGGGCCAGTTCCGGTCGGCATTTGAGGCAGGGGCGAAACCCCGCCAGTTCAGCCGCCGCCGCGCTCGGATAAAAGGTGCAGTTTTCCCGCTTCGGCGTGCGGGCGCTGCACACCGGGCGACAATAGATGCCGGTGGAAGAGACGCCGACGAAAAAACGGCCGTCGAATTTGCGGTCACGCGCGCGCAGCGCGTCGTACAACGCTTGCTGTTGAGTATTCATGGCAACGCTCGGGTTCGGTTTTTTCTGCATTATGGGGCTCGCCTGACGCGCTGACGTGCGGAATTCGGACATTAAGTTAAGCACGCCGCCGCCGCGCCCGCTAAATTTTTCGACACTCGCGCATTGGTGCATTGCCCGCCGGCCCCGTCTCGGGTAAAGTCGCCCCCCTTCATTGGCATGGGGACAAAAAAGAGATGTTTATTGGATTCGATTACGGGACAGCCAACTGTTCCGTTGCAGTGATGCGCGACCACGGCCCCGAGCTGTTGACGCTGGAAAACAACGAGCCGTATCTGCCTTCGATGCTGTGCGCGCCGACCCGCGAAGCGGTGAGCGAATGCCTGCACCGCCATTGGCAGGTGCCGACCGGCAGCGAAGAAAACCAGCAGCTGCTGCGCCGCGCCATCAGTTACAACCGCGAAGAAGACATTCCGGTCAACGGCGACAGCGTGCTGTTCGGCCTGCAGGCGCTGGCGCACTATATGGAAGATCCCGAAGAGGTGTACTTCGTGCGCTCGCCGAAGTCCTTCCTCGGCGCCAACGGCCTGAAACCGCAGCAGATCGCGCTGTTCGAAGACCTGGTGTGCGCCATGATGTTCCACATCAAACGCCAGGCGGAAAACGTGCTGCAGACCGGCATCGATCAGGCGGTGATCGGCCGGCCGATCAACTTCCAGGGCATCGGCGGCGACGAAGCCAACCGGCAGGCGCAAGGCATTTTGCAGCGCGCCGCCGAACGTGCCGGTTTCAAGGACATTGAATTCCAGTTCGAGCCGGTGGCGGCGGGGCTGGACTTCGAGGCGACGCTGAGCGAAGAGCAAACCGTGCTGGTGGTAGACATCGGCGGCGGCACCACCGACTGCTCGGTGCTGCTGATGGGGCCGCAGTGGCGCGACCGCGCCGATCGCCAGCAGAGCCTGCTGGGCCACAGCGGCTGCCGGGTCGGCGGTAACGATCTGGACATCATGCTGGCCTTCAAACAGCTGATGCCGCTGTTCGGCCTGGGCGGCGAAACCGCGAAGGGCATCGCCCTGCCGGCGCTGCCTTACTGGAACGCGGTGGCGACCAACGACGTGCCGGCGCAAAATGACTTCTACAGCGCCGCCAACGGCCGCGTCCTGCGCGATCTGATCCTCGACGCGGCGGAGCCGGAAAAGGTCAAACGCCTGCTGAAAGTGTACCAACAGCGCCTGAGCTACCGATTGGTGCGGGCGGCCGAAGAGAGTAAGATCGCCCTGTCCGGCCAAACGGCCATCAGCGCGCCGCTCAATTTCGTGCAGGCCGATCTGGCGGAGAGCATCAGCCAGGCTCAGCTCGCCGACGCCATTTCGCAGCCGTTGATGCGCATTCAGGAGCAGGTCAGCGCCGCGCTGGCCAGCAGCCAGACCGCGCCGCAGGTGATCTACCTGACCGGCGGCAGCGCACGCTCACCCCTGCTGCGCGCCGCGCTGCAACAGCAGCTGCCGGGCATTCCGATCGTCGGCGGCAACGACTTCGGCTCGGTCACCGCCGGGCTGGCGCTCTGGGCGCAAACGCTGTTCCGTTGACAGCCCAAGGGCGCGGCTCGCCGCGCCCTTGTTCATTGGAGGCTATGCATCATGTCGACCATCCTTACCCTCGACAGCGCCAGGCTGCGGCTGCGCGCCTGGCGCGACGACGATCTGCCGGCCTTCGCCGCGCTTAACGCCGATCCGCAGGTGATGCGCTATTTCCCGGCGACGATGACGGCCGAGGAAAGCCACGCGCAGGCCGAACGCATCCGCGCCTTCATGCAACAACATAGCTGGGGGCTATGGGCGGTGGAAGTGAAAGGCGGCGCGCCTTTTATCGGTTTTGTCGGGCTGGCGCGGCCGGGCGACGATCTGCCTTGTGCCCCCTGCGTGGAGATTGGCTGGCGGCTGGCGGCGGCTCACTGGGGCAACGGCTACGCCGCTGAAGCGGCGCGCGCCGCGCTGGCGTACGCCTTCGACACGCTGCGCTTGCCGGAAGTGGTGTCCTTCACCGCCGAAAATAACCAGCCGTCGCGCCGGGTGATGACGCGCATCGGCATGCAGTTTGACGGCGAAACCTTCCTGCATCCGCGCCTGCCGACGGGCCATCCGCTGCAAAAGCACGTCTTGTATCGGCTGAACCGGCAAATGTGGCGCGAACGCCACGGCGATTAATACAGCGTATCCTTCAGTCGCTGCGGCAGCGCGCTGTCGTACTCCTCACCGTCGAAGCGCGTTTGGCTCACCGCGGCCAAAATATGGCCGGGGCTGGGCAGCGCCGAACGTTCGAGGCGGCTGCCCTCTTCCCACAATCCCGAACGCAAGATCGCCCGGCTGCACTGGAAGAACACCGCCTCCACCCGAATGCGCAGCACCGAACGCGGCAGCTGGTTGCGGTGGACGAAGCGCTGCAGCATCGCCGGCGCCACCACGATTTCCGCCCGCCCGTTAATCCGCAGCGTTTCGCCGATGCCGGGGATCAGCAACAGCAGCGCCACCCGGTTGTCGTGCAGGATATTGCGCAGGCTGTCGATGCGGTTATTGCCGCGACGGTCCGGCAGCAGCAGGGTTTTCTCGTCTTCGATATGGATAAAACCGGCCGGATCGCCGCGCGGAGAGACATCCATGCCGTCCGGCCCGACCGTCGAGAGCGCGGCAAACGGCGCCGCCTCGATAAACGGGCGGTACGCCGGGTGAATATAGCTGACTTCTTTAAAAACCGAGGGCGCGGCGGGTTTGCCGTACAGCTGTTCCAGCGTCGCGAGGTCGTTGATGGTATCACCAGACATTGCGGGTTCCTGAATGGGCCATGTTAACCTCTTCAGCATAGAGCAAAATCGCCGCCGAGTAACGCCCCCTACTCGGCGCTGGCGTCGTTCAGCGCCTGAATGTCGTCCGCATCCAGCGTCAGGCGGGTGGCGCTGACCAACTCATCCAGCTGCGGCAACGAGGTCGCACTGACGATCGGCGCGGTGATGCTCGGGCGCGCTATCAGCCAGGCCAGCGAAACCTGCGCCGGGGAGCTGCCGTGTTTGCCCGCCACCTGATCCAGCGCCGCCAGAATGCGGAAACCGCGCGGGTTCAGGTAGCGTTCGACGATGCGATCGCCGCGCTGGCTTTTGCCCTCGTCCGCTTTGCTGCGGTATTTGCCGGTCAGAAAACCACTGGCCAGCGCGAAGAAGTTGATCACCCCGAGGCCATGGCGCTGCGCCACGCCTTCCAGCTCGGCTTCATACCCTTCGCGCGCATACAGGTTATATTCCGGCTGCAGGGTTTCGTAGCGCGCCAATCCGTTGCTCTCGCTCACCCGCAGCGCTTCTTCCAGGCGATCCGCCTGATAGTTGGAGGCGCCGATCGCCCGCACCTTGCCGGCCTTGATCAGCGCATCGAACGCCGCCAGCGTCTCTTCCAGCGGCGTATCGCGGTCATCGTCGTGCGACTGATAAAGATCGATATAATCGGTTTGCAGGCGACGCAGCGAGTCCTCCACCGCCTGCTGAATATAGCGCGGCGACAGCCCCTGCTTGCCTTCGCCCATCGGTTTGCCCACCTTGGTGGCGATGATCACCTGGTCGCGCTTGCCGCTCTTCTTCAGCCATTCGCCGATGACGGTTTCCGATTCGCCGCCCCGGTTGCCCGGCGCCCAGCTGGAATAAACGTCGGCGGTATCGATAAAGTTGAGCTGATTGTCCACCAGCGCATCCAGCAGGCTGAACGAGGTCGCTTGATCCGCCGTCCAGCCGAACACGTTGCCACCGAAGGTTAACGCCGGCACCTGAATGCCTGAACGACCCAGTTGTTTCTTGCTCATCACAAAGGCTCCATGGGTTAAATGATTTGCCTGTTAATTATTAGCGCCAAATACAGGAAATCGTTAAAACGTATTGGCTATAAGCCGGAATAAATCACTTATAAACATAGCACGCGCAAATCACCCACTTATTAAGACAATGCTGACGGTTCCTCCATATTTCCTTCATTTTTATGCCGTCTTCGCTGGCTAAACTAGTATCCTGTAAGGAGTGTCATTTTTGTGGCAATGAGTGCCCGCGCCCCTGCCTTTTGGAGAGAATTTTCACCACCATGAATGCAAAACCCCAACGTCGTTCCCTGCTGCTGCGCCTGCTGGTTGCGGCGATTGCGATCATCGTCGCCGTTCTGGCCTGGCGCCATTTCAGCGCCACCCAACCGACCGCTGGGACGACGCCGGGCGCGCACCAGGCCGCCGGTAAAACGGGAGCGGGCCGCGCGGCGGGCGGCAGACGCGGCGCGCCGATGTCGCCGGTGCAAGCGGCGACCGCCACGCAACAGACGGTGCCACGCTATCTTTCCGGCTTGGGCACCGCCACCGCCGCCAATACCGTGACCGTCACCAGCCGGGTCGATGGCCAACTGATGGCGATCCACTTTACCGAAGGCCAGCAGGTCAAAGCCGGCGATCTGCTGGCGGAAATCGATCCCCGGCCATTCCAGGTTCAGTTGACCCAGGCTCAGGGGCAGTTGGCAAAAGATCAGGCCACGCTGGCCAACGCCCGACGCGATTTGGCGCGCTATCAGCAGCTGGTGAAAACCAATCTGGTGTCCCGTCAGGAGCTGGATACGCAGGCCTCGCTGGTGCAGCAGACCGAAGGCGCGATCAAGGCCGATCAGGGCGCGGTCGACAGCGCCAAACTGCAGATCACCTACAGCCGCATCACTGCGCCAATCGACGGCCGCGTCGGCCTGAAACTGGTCGACGTCGGCAACTACGTTACCAGCGGCAGCACCACCGGTCTGGTGGTGATCACGCAGACGCACCCGATCGACGTGGTGTTCACGCTGCCCGAAGGCAACATCGCCGATCTGCTCAAGGCGCAAAAAGCCGGGCCGGTGAGCGTCGAAGCCTGGGATCGCACCAACCAGAACAAGCTGACGACCGGTTCGCTGCTGAGCCTGGACAACCAGATTGATACCGCCACCGGCACCATCAAGCTGAAAGCGCGCTTCGCCAACGAAGATGACGCGCTGTTCCCCAATCAGTTCGTCAACGCGCGGCTGCAGGTGGATACCCTGCACGATGCGGTGGTGATCCCGACCGCTGCGCTGCAGATGGGCAACGAGGGCAACTTCGTTTGGACGCTCGGCGAAGACAACAAGGTCAGCAAACATCGGGTCACCGCCGGCGTGCAGGACAGCCGACAGGTGGTGATCAGCGCCGGTCTCAACGCCGGCGATCGGGTGGTGACCGACGGCATCGATCGCCTGACCGAAGGCATGCAGGTGGAAGTGCTCGCGCCGAGCGAAGCGCCGGCGGCGGCCAACGCCAAGCGCGAACCTGACGTTCAGAGGAAGTCCTGATGCAGGTGATGCCTCCCAACGCCGGCGGCGGTCCGTCCCGCCTGTTTATTCTGCGTCCGGTCGCCACCACGCTGCTGATGGTGGCAATATTGCTGGCGGGGATTATCGGTTATCGCGCGCTGCCGGTGTCCGCCCTGCCGGAGGTGGATTACCCCACTATCCAGGTGGTGACGCTGTACCCCGGCGCCAGCCCGGACGTGGTGACCTCTGCCATTACCGCGCCGCTGGAACGCCAGTTCGGCCAGATGTCCGGCCTGAAGCAAATGGCGTCGCAAAGCTCCGGCGGCGCCTCGGTGGTCACACTGCAGTTCCAGTTGGCGCTGCCGCTCGACGTCGCGGAGCAGGAAGTGCAGGCGGCGATCAACTCCGCCACCAACCTGCTGCCGACCGATTTGCCTTACCCGCCGATCTACAGCAAGGTTAACCCCGCCGATCCGCCGATCCTGACGCTGGCCGTGACCTCCACCGCCATGCCGATGACGCAGGTGGAAGACATGGTGGAAACCCGCGTGGCGCAAAAAATTTCTCAGGTGACCGGCGTCGGCCTGGTGACGCTGGCCGGCGGTCAACGCCCGGCAGTGCGCGTAAAATTGAACGCGGCGGCGGTCGCCGCCTATGGCCTGAACAGTGAAACCATTCGCGCCGCCATCAGCAACGCCAACGTCAACTCGGCGAAAGGCAGCCTTGACGGCCCGACCCGATCGGTCACCCTCTCCGCCAACGACCAAATGAAATCTGCCGACGACTATCGCCAGCTGATCGTCGCCTATCAGAACGGCGCGGCGATCCGCCTGCAGGATATCGCCACCATCGAACAAGGGGCGGAAAATACCCGACTGGCGGCCTGGGCCAACAAGCAACAGGCGATCGTGCTGAACATCCAACGCCAGCCCGGCGTCAACGTCATCACCACCGCCGACAGCATCCGCGAAATGCTGCCGACGCTGATTAAAAGCCTGCCCAAGTCAGTCGACGTCAAGGTGTTGACCGATCGCACCACCACCATCCGCGCCTCGGTTAGCGACGTGCAGTTCGAGCTGCTGCTGGCGATCGCGCTGGTGGTGATGGTGATCTACGTGTTCCTGCGCAACGTGCCGGCGACCATTATCCCCAGCGTGGCGGTGCCGCTGTCGCTGGTGGGCACCTTCGCCGCCATGTACTTCCTTGGCTTCTCCATCAACAACCTGACGCTGATGGCGCTGACCATCGCCACCGGCTTCGTGGTGGACGACGCCATCGTGGTGATCGAGAACATCTCGCGCTACATCGAGAAAGGGGAAAAACCGCTCGACGCCGCGTTGAAAGGGGCCGGCGAGATCGGCTTCACCATCATCTCTCTGACCTTCTCGCTGGTGGCGGTGCTGATCCCGCTGCTGTTCATGGGCGACATCGTCGGCCGCCTGTTCCGCGAGTTCGCCGTCACGCTGGCGGTGGCAATTTTGATCTCCGCCGTGGTGTCGCTGACGCTGACGCCGATGATGTGCGCACGCATGCTCAGCCACGAATCGCTGCGCAAGCAGAACCGTTTTTCCGCCGCCTCCGAACGCTTTTTCGACCGGGTGATCGCGCAATATGGCAAGTGGCTGAAAACGGTGCTTAACCATCCCTGGCTGACGCTCGGCGTGGCCGTGGGCACGCTGGCGCTGACGGTATTGCTGTACCTGCTGATCCCGAAAGGTTTCTTCCCGGTGCAGGACAACGGCATCATTCAGGGCACGCTGGAGGCGCCGCAGAGCGTCTCGTTCAGCAACATGGCCGAGCGCCAGCAGCAGGTCGCGGCGCAGATCCTCAAAGATCCGGCGGTGGAGAGCCTGACCTCGTTCGTCGGCGTCGACGGCAGCAACGCCACGCTCAACAGCGGCCGGCTGCAGATCAACCTGAAGCCGCTGAGCGAACGCAGCGAGCGCATTCCGGCGATCATCAGCCGCCTGCAGCAGCAAACGGCGCAGTTCCCCGGCGTGAAGCTGTATCTGCAACCGGTGCAGGATCTGACCATCGATACCCAGGTCAGCCGCACCCAGTACCAGTTCACCCTGCAGGCGATGTCGCTGGACGATCTCAGCCTGTGGGTGCCGCAGCTGATGGATGCGCTGAAGCAAACCCCGCAGCTGGCGGACGTCACCAGCGACTGGCAGGATCAGGGGCTGGTGGCCTATGTCAACGTCGATCGCGATTCGGCCTCCCGCCTCGGCGTCACCATGAGCGACGTGGACAATGCGCTGTACAACGCGTTCGGCCAGCGCCTGATCTCCACCATCTACACCCAGGCCAATCAATACCGCGTGGTGCTGGAGCACGACGTCAGCGCGACACCGGGGTTGGCGGCGCTCAATGAGATCCGTCTGAGCGGCAACGACGGCGCCGTGGTGCCGCTGAGCGCCATCGCCAAAATCGAAGAGCGCTTCGGCCCGCTGTCGGTGAACCATCTCGACCAGTTCCCGTCGGCCACCGTTTCGTTCAACGTCGCCGACGGCTACTCGCTCGGCGAGGCGGTCGACGCGGTCACCCAGGTGGAAAAAAATCTCAATATGCCAAGGGACATCACCACCCAATTCCAGGGGGCGACCCTGGCCTTCCAGGCGGCGCTCGGCAGCACGCTGTGGCTGATTTTGGCGGCGGTGGTGGCGATGTACATCGTGCTGGGCGTGCTGTATGAAAGCTTCATTCATCCGGTCACCATCCTCTCCACCCTGCCGACCGCCGGGGTCGGCGCCCTGTTGGCGCTGATGTTGGCCGGCAGCGAGCTGGACGTGATCGCCATCATCGGCATCATCCTGCTGATCGGCATTGTGAAGAAGAACGCCATCATGATGATCGACTTCGCGCTGGCGGCGGAACGCGAGCAGGGTTTATCGCCGCGCGACGCCATCTATCAGGCCTGTCTGCTGCGTTTCCGGCCGATCTTGATGACCACGCTGGCGGCCTTGCTCGGCGCGCTGCCGCTGATGCTGAGCACCGGCGTCGGCGCGGAGCTGCGGCATCCGCTCGGCGTCTGTATGGTCGGTGGTTTGATCATGAGCCAGATCCTGACGCTGTTCACCACGCCGGTGATCTACCTGCTGTTTGACAAGCTGGCGCGCAACACGCATCGCCAGCTGGATACGCAGGAGCTGCCGTGAAATTCTTCGCCCTGTTCATTCACCGGCCGGTGGCCACCACCCTGCTGACGCTGGCCATCGCCATCAGCGGCGCGATCGGCTTTCGCCTGCTGCCGGTGTCGCCGCTGCCGCAGGTGGATTTTCCGGTGATTTCGATCAGCGCGTCGCTGCCGGGCGCCTCGCCGGAAACCATGGCGTCCTCGGTGGCGACGCCGCTGGAGCGCGCGCTGGGCCGCATCGCCGGGGTTAACGAAATGACCTCGATGAGTTCGCTCGGCAGTACCCGCGTCATTTTGCAGTTCGATCTCGATCGCGACATCAACGGCGCCGCGCGCGACGTGCAGGCGGCGATCAACGCCGCGCAAAGCCTGCTGCCGACCGGCATGCCGAGCCGCCCCAGCTACCGTAAGGTCAACCCTTCCGACGCGCCGATCATGATCCTGACGCTGACCTCGGACACCTACAGTCAGGGGCAGCTTTACGATTTCGCCTCCACCCAGCTGGCGCAGAAGATCAGCCAGACCGAGGGCGTCGGCGACGTTTCCGTAGGCGGCAGCTCGCTGCCGGCGGTGCGGGTGGAGCTGAACCCTTCGGCGCTGTTCAATCAGGGCGTGTCGCTGGACAGCGTGCGGCAGGCCATCGCCAACGCCAACGTGCGCCGTCCGCAGGGCGCCGTGGAAAACCCGCAGCAGCGCTGGCAGATCCAGGCCAACGACGCGCTGAAAACCGCCGATGCTTATCGTCCGCTGATCATTCATTACAACAACGGCTCGGCGGTGCGTTTAGCCGACGTGGCCGAGGTCAAAGACTCGGTGCAAGACGTGCGTAACGCCGGGATGACCGACGCCAAACCGGCGATCATTCTGGCCATCAGCCGCGCGCCGGACGCCAACATCATCGAAACCGTCGATCGCATTCGCGCCGAGCTGCCCGCCCTGCAGGAGAATATCCCGGCCTCGATTCAACTCAACGTCGCGCAGGATCGTTCGCCAACCATCCGCGCGTCGCTGGCCGAGGTGGAACAGTCGCTGGCGATCGCCATCGGGCTGGTGATCCTGGTGGTGTTCATCTTCCTGCGCTCCGGGCGCGCCACGCTGATCCCGGCGGTCGCCGTGCCGGTGTCGCTGATCGGCTCGTTCGCCGCCATGTATCTGTGCGGCTTCAGCCTCAACAACCTGTCGCTGATGGCGCTGACCATCGCCACCGGCTTTGTGGTGGACGACGCCATCGTGGTGCTGGAAAACATTTCCCGCCACGTCGAGGCCGGCATGAAACCGATCAACGCCGCGCTGCTGGGCGCGCGGGAAGTCGGCTTCACCGTGCTGTCGATGAGCGTTTCGCTGGTGGCGGTGTTTATCCCGCTGCTGCTGATGGAAGGCCTGCCCGGCCGGCTATTCCGCGAGTTCGCCGTCACCCTGTCGGTATCGATCGGGCTGTCGCTCATCGTCTCGCTGACGCTCACGCCGATGATGTGTGCCTATTTGCTGCGCCACCAGCCGGCGCGTTCGCAGCGGCGCGCGCGCGGCTTCGGCAAAATGCTGCTGGCGCTGCAGCAGGGTTACGGACGCTCGCTGAACTGGGTGCTCGGCCACTCGCGCTGGGTGCTGGCGGTGTTCCTCGCCACCGTTGCGCTCAACGTCTGGCTGTATATCAGCATCCCGAAAACCTTCTTCCCTGAACAGGATACCGGGCGTCTGATGGGCTTTATCCAGGCCGACCAAAGCATTTCGTTCCAGGCGATGCGCGGCAAACTGGAAGACTTCATGAAAATCGTGCGCGAAGATCCGGACGTGGAAAACGTCACCGGTTTTACCGGCGGCTCGCGCACCAACAGCGGTTCGATGTTCATCTCACTGAAACCCCTGTCGGTACGCAGCGACGACGCGCAGAAAGTGATCGCCCGCCTGCGTGCCCGCCTGGCCAAAGAACCGGGCGCCAGCCTGTTTCTGATGGCGGTACAGGATATCCGCGTCGGCGGCCGGCAGGCCAACGCCAGCTACCAATATACGCTGCTGGCGGACGATCTCTCCGCGCTGCGCGAATGGGAGCCGAAGATCCGCACCGCGCTGGCCGCATTGCCCGAGCTGGCGGACGTCAACTCGGATCAGCAGGATAAAGGCTCGGAGATGGATCTGGTCTACGATCGCGAAACCATGGCGCGCCTCGGCATTTCGGTGTCCGACGCCAACAACCTGTTGAACAACGCCTTCGGCCAGCGACAGATTTCGACCATCTATCAACCGCTCAACCAATACAAAGTCGTGATGGAAGTGGCGCCGCCCTACACTCAGGACGTGAGCTCGTTGGACAAAATGTTCATCATCAACAACGAAGGCAAGGCGATACCGCTCTCCTACTTCGCCAGTTGGCGACCGGCCAACGCGCCGCTGTCGGTCAACCATCAGGGGCTGTCCGCCGCCTCGACCATCTCCTTTAACCTGCCGGACGGCGGCAGCCTGTCGGACGCCACCGCGGCGGTAGAGCGCACCATGACTCAGCTCGGCGTGCCGTCCACGGTGCGCGGCGCGTTCGCCGGCACCGCCCAGGTATTCCAGGACACCCTGAAGTCGCAGCTCATCCTGATCCTGGCAGCGATCGCCACGGTGTATATCGTGCTCGGCGTGCTGTATGAGAGCTATATCCATCCGCTGACCATCCTTTCCACGCTGCCTTCCGCCGGCGTGGGGGCGCTGCTGGCGCTCGAGCTGTTCGGCGCACCGTTCAGCCTGATCGCGCTGATCGGCATCATGCTGTTGATCGGTATCGTGAAGAAAAATGCCATCATGATGGTCGACTTCGCGCTCGAAGCGCAGCGCAATGGCGGCATCAGCGCCCGCGAGGCGATTTTCCAGGCCAGCCTGCTGCGTTTCCGGCCGATCATGATGACCACGCTGGCGGCGTTGTTCGGCGCGCTGCCGCTGGTGCTGACCCGCGGCGACGGCGCGGAGCTGCGCCAGCCGCTCGGCATCACCATCGCCGGCGGCCTGGTGATGAGCCAGCTGCTGACGCTGTACACCACCCCGGTGGTCTACCTTTACTTCGACCGGCTGCAGGCGAAGTTCCGCCGCAACAAGCAACTGGCCCCGCTGCCCCATTAATGGCCGACCGATGCTGATGAAACACACCGCCACAGTACGCTGGCAACTCTGGATAGTGGCATTCGGCTTCTTTATGCAGACGCTGGATACCACTATCGTCAACACCGCCCTGCCCTCGATGGCCGCCAGCCTGGGGGAGAACCCGCTGCGCATGCAGTCGGTGATCGTCTCCTATGTGCTGACGGTGGCGGTGACGCTGCCGGCCAGCGGCTGGCTGGCGGACAAGGTCGGCGTACAGCGGGTGTTTTTCAGCGCCATCGTGCTGTTCACCCTCGGCTCCCTCCTCTGCGCCCGCTCGGAAACCCTGAACGAACTGATCGCCTCGCGCGTGCTTCAGGGCGTCGGCGGCGCGATGATGGTGCCGGTCGGCCGCCTGACGGTGATGAAAATCGTGCCGCGCGAGCAGTACATGGCGGCGATGACCTTCGTAACGCTGCCAGGCCAAATCGGCCCGCTGATGGGGCCGGCGCTGGGTGGCTTCCTGGTGCAATACGCCAGCTGGCATTGGATTTTCCTGATCAATATTCCGGTGGGCATCGTGGGCGCCATCGCTACACTGCTGCTGATGCCCAACTACCAAATGCAGACCCGCCGCTTCGACGTCAGCGGCTTTCTCCTGCTGGCGATCGGCATGGCGTCGCTGACGCTGGCGCTCGACGGCCACAAAGGCATGGGGCTGTCCGGCAGCGCCATCGCCGGCCTGGTGGCGCTGGGCGTGGCGGCGCTGTTGGGGTATGTTTGGCATGCATACGGCAATAGCCGCGCCCTGTTCTCGCTGCGGCTGCTGCGCACCCCGACTTACAAGATCGGACTGCTGGCCAGCCTGCTGGGGCGCATCGGCAGCGGCATGCTGCCGTTCATGACGCCGCTGTTTCTGCAGGTGGGCATGGGCTTCTCGCCGTTCCACGCCGGGCTGATGATGATCCCGATGATCATCGGCAGCATGGGCATGAAGCGCATCGTGGTGCAGGTGGTCAACCGCTTCGGCTACCGCAACGTGCTGGTGGCCGCCACGCTGCTGCTGGCGCTGGTCAGCCTGAGTTTCCTGCTGGCGGCGATGCTCGGCTGGCTGTGGCTGCTGCCGGTGGTGCTGTTCTTCCAGGGGATGGTCAACTCGCTGCGCTTCTCGGCGATGAACACCCTGACGCTGAAAGATCTGCCGGACCGGCTGGCCAGCAGCGGCAACAGCCTGCTGTCGATGGTCATGCAGCTGTCGATGAGCCTCGGCGTCAGCGTCGCCGGCATCTTGATCGGCAGCTTCGCCCATCACCAGGTGGTGGCCGATAGCCCAGCCATTCACAGCGCATTTATTTACAGCTACTGCTGTATGGCGTTGATTATCGCCCTGCCCGCGCTCGCCTTCGCGCGCGTGCCGGCCGATAGCGCGCCCAACCGCACGCTGACCAAAGAGCCGGGTACCGGCTCAACGAGGTTGCAATGAGGATAGGCATTACCGGGAAGCTGTTCCTGGCCATTTTCGCTACCTGCATGCTGGTGTTGATCACCATGCATTGGGGGGTGCGCGTCAGCTTTGAGCGCGGCTTTATCGATTACATCAAGAGCAGCAACGAGCAGCGCATCAACATGCTGAGCGAAGCGCTGGAGGAACAGTACAGCCATCATGGCAATTGGATATTCCTGCGCAACAACGATCAGGTGGTCTACCAAATCATGCGTTCGTTCGAGCAGAACAGCGACAGCAGCCACAATCTGCCGCCCAAGGGCTGGCGCACCCAGTTTTGGGTGGTGGACAGCCAGTTCAATCGGCTGGTCGGGCATTCCGGCCCGTTGCCGAAAGAGGGGCCGCGCCATCCAATCCGCTATAACAACGAGATCGTCGGCTGGGTGCTCACCACCCCGGTCGAGCGCCTGACGCGCAATACGGACATCAACTTCGATCGCCAGCAGCGGCGCACCAGTTGGATTATCGTCGCGCTCTCCACCCTGTTGGCAGCGGCGGTGACCTGGCTGCTGTCGCGCGGCATGCTGGCCCCGGTCAAGCGCCTGGTGGCGGGCACCCACCGCCTGGCGGCGGGCGATTTCACCACCCGCGTGGCGGTCAGCAGCCAGGATGAACTGGGCAGGCTGGCGCACGACTTCAACCAGTTGGCCACCTCGCTGGAAAAAAACGAGCAGATGCGTCGCGCCTTTATGGCCGACGTGTCGCACGAGCTACGCACGCCGCTGGCGGTGCTGCGCGGCGAGCTGGAGGCGCTGCAGGACGGCGTGCGCCAGCCGACGCCGGCGTCGCTCAGCTCGCTGCAGGCTGAGGTATCCACCTTGACCAAACTGGTCGACGACCTGCACCAGCTGTCGCTCTCCGATCTCGGCGCGCTGGCCTATCGCAAGGCGCAGGTGGACTGCGTGCACCTGGTGCAGATCGCCGTCGCCGCCTTCCGCGAACGCTTCCGCGCCAAAGGGCTGGAGATCGTCACCCATCTGCCGGCCCAGGCGCCGCTGTTCGGCGATCCCGATCGCCTGAACCAGCTGTTCAATAACCTGTTGGAAAACAGCCTGCGTTACACCGACGTCGGTGGCCGGCTGGAGATCGGCGCCGAGCTGCAGCCGGGGAGACTGATCCTCTGCTGGCAGGACAGCGCGCCGGGCATCAGCGATCAGCAACTGACGCGCATTTTCGAACGCTTCTATCGGGCGGAAGGTTCACGCAACCGCGCCAGCGGCGGCTCAGGGCTGGGGTTGGCGATCTGCCACAACATCGTGGAAGCGCACGACGGGAAAATCCGCGCCGAGCATTCGCCTTTAGGCGGCGTGCGCATTACAGTAGAATTTGCTACCCCGATAAAAAATAAGGCGCCCTGATGGACATTCAGAATCAACCCGTGCAGATCATGATTGTTGAAGATGAGCCCAAGCTGGGCCAGCTGCTGGTGGATTATCTGCAGGCGGCGGGCTACGCCACCCGCTGGCTGACCAACGGTAATGAAGTGGTGCCGACCGTGCACCAGCATCCGCCGGCGCTGATCTTACTCGACCTGATGTTGCCAGGGGCCGACGGCCTGACGGTGTGCCGCGAGCTGCGCCGCTTCAGCGACGTGCCTATCGTCATGGTGACGGCGAAAATCGAAGAGATTGACCGCCTGTTGGGATTGGAGATCGGCGCCGACGATTACATCTGCAAACCCTACAGCCCGCGTGAAGTGGTGGCGCGAGTGAAAACCATCCTGCGCCGCAGCTATCGGCCGCAGGAGAACGCGCGGGAAGATGATCTGCTGCACATCGATGAACCGCGCTTCCAGGCCAGCTATCAGGGGCAGTTGCTGGATCTGACGCCGGCGGAGTTCCGCCTGCTGAAAACGCTGGCCAGCCAGCCAGGCAACGTGTTTTCTCGCGAGCAGCTGCTGAACAACCTGTACGACGACTACCGGGTGGTCACCGACCGCACCATCGACAGCCACATCAAAAACCTGCGCCGCAAGCTGGAACTGATCGACGGGGAAAAATCCTTTATTCGCTCGGTATACGGTGTGGGCTACCGCTGGGAAGCCGAGCCCTGCCGGTTGATGAATGGGGTTTAGAGGGAAATCAGCGCGTCCAGTCTTCAACCGCCAACCCGGGCACCATGGCGAATGCGCGATCGTTGGTCACCAGCGTCGCGCCACGGCTCTGCGCGTGAGCGGCGATCAGTTGATCCATCGCGCCCATGATTTTGCCCTTTCTCCCCATGTTTGCCCGCATTTCACCGTAGCAGCGGGCGGCCTCGCGATCCCATGCATAGACCGTCACCGCAGCAAGAAAGGCCTCGACCATGCTTTGCAACGCTTTGTTCCGCCGTTTGGCCACACCGTAAAGCAGTTCCGCCTCCGTGACGCTGGAAATACATACGGCAGAAGGCGGGAGCTTTTGCATGACGTTAAGCACCTGCGGATGCTGCCGAAACAAGTGGCTGACGGTGTTGGTATCAAACATGTACATCGCCTACTCTTCCTCTGAGAATGGATCGCGGTCTGCAACCCCTTGCTGACGATCTTCCGCGCCAAGAAACTCTTGCGGCACCGGCGTTTGGGCGATAATGCTCAGCAGCGGTGCCCAGCTGTCCGGCTTTGCCGGATATTTGGATAAAATCACGTTTCCCTCCCGATCGCGACGGATATACACACGATCCGTATCAAATTCAAATTCCACCGGTAACCTCACCGCCTGATTTCTACCGTTTTTAAACAGCTTGGCGATTCTTTCCATCTCGACACTCCACAGCAGGCATAGGCCAAAGCATATGCCTGCAGCGCGTCGATGCCAAGATCTATCGCTCACTTTTCACTCACCTTTACGTAGCGGGCAAACGGTAACGCGCAATGCTGCTCGATGAAACCACGTAATTGTCATTATGCGGCGCACTGCGCAATCACCGCGCCTTTCCTTAGCTTCCCGTGCGGCGCCGGGCTCACCGAATGAAAACTCCGCGCCGGCGCAAAAAAACTGCGCATTTTTTCGACTAAGCTGCTGTGAGGTTTAGCCGCCGATTTTCAAGCGATTGGCTACACTTACATCACGAATCGGAACCTACAGGAGAAGAACCATGGCAATCGGTCATTACGAGCTGAAAAAAGCAAAGAACGGACAGTACCACTTCAACCTGAAAGCCAGTAACGGCGAAATTATTCTGGCCAGCGAGATGTATGCCAGCAAAGCCTCGGCGGAGAACGGCATCGCCTCGGTGCAGACCAATTCACCGCACGAAGCGCAGTACGAACTGAAGCACAGCGCCAGCAATCAGCCCTATTTTGTGCTGAAGGCCAAGAACCATCAGGTGATCGGCGTCAGCGAAATGTACAGCTCCGAAAGCGCGGCCAAAAACGGTATCCAGTCGGTGACGAAAAACGGCCCGACCACCGATATCCGCGATTTGAGCGCCTGATCCCCCCTTTCGCCCGCGCGGTGGCCGCCACCGCGCGTTTTCCGTTTGACCGGGATCAATCTCCCTTGAATAAATCCGGTTAACTGCTGATTTCTTGCCGCGCTGCGGCTACAATCCCCCGCTTTTACTGCGCCATCAGGTGGCGTGGTGCTGACCTGAAATCAGACCGAGACACACTATGTTTACACCGGAACTTCTCTCCCCGGCCGGAACGCTGAAAAACATGCGTTACGCCTTTGCCTACGGCGCCGATGCGGTTTACGCCGGCCAGCCGCGCTACAGCCTGCGGGTACGCAACAACGAGTTCAACCACGAGAATCTGGCGCAGGGCATCAACGAAGCGCATGCGCTGGGCAAAAAATTCTACGTGGTGGTGAACATCGCCCCGCACAACGCCAAGCTGAAAACCTTCTTGCGCGATCTGAAGCCGGTTATCGATATGGGCCCGGATGCGCTGATCATGTCCGATCCTGGCCTTATCATGATGGTGCGCGAAGCCTTCCCGCAGATGGACATCCACCTGTCGGTGCAGGCCAATGCCGTTAACTGGGCGACGGTGAAGTTCTGGAAGCAAATGGGCCTGACCCGCGTGATCCTGTCGCGCGAACTGTCGCTGGAAGAGATTGCCGAGATCCGCGCCGAAGTGCCGGACATGGAGCTGGAGATCTTCGTCCACGGCGCGCTGTGCATGGCCTACTCCGGCCGCTGCCTGCTGTCCGGCTACATCAACAAACGCGATCCCAATCAGGGTACATGCACCAATGCCTGCCGCTGGCAGTACAAAGCGGAGGAAGGCAAAGAGGACGACACCGGCAATATCGTGCACCTGCACGAACCGATCCCGGTGCAGACCGTCGAGCCGACGCTGGGCATCGGCGCGCCGACCGACAAGGTGTTCATGCTGTCTGAAGCGCAAAAGCCAGGTGAATATATGAGCGCCTTCGAAGACGAACACGGCACCTATATCATGAACTCCAAGGATCTGCGCGCCATCCAGCACGTGGAGCGTCTGACGCAGCTCGGCGTGCATTCGCTGAAGATCGAAGGGCGCACCAAGTCCTTCTACTACTGCGCCCGCACCGCCCAGGTCTACCGCCGCGCCATCGACGACGCCGTTGCCGGCAAACCGTTCGATCCGACCCTGCTCACCACGCTGGAAGGCCTGGCGCACCGCGGCTATACCGAAGGCTTCCTGCGCCGCCACGTGCACGAAGCGCAGCAGAATTACGAATACGGCTCTTCGCTCTCCGAGCGCCAGCAGTTCGTCGGCGAGTTCACCGGCGTGCGCCGCGAAGGCTGGGCGGAAGTCGACGTGAAGAATAAATTCTCACTCGGCGACAGCGTCGAGATGATGACGCCGGGCGGCAACGTGCTGTTCACCCTCGAAAGCATGCAAAATAAGAAAGGCGAGCCGATTGAGGTCGCGCCGGGCAACGGCCATATCGTTTATTTGCCGATCCCGCAGGATATTGATCTCAATTATGCATTGCTGATCCGCAATTTGGCGGAAGAAAATAGCGCCGGAGCCTAACAATCAATCGCCGTCATTCGGCGGCGATTTTTAGCAAATATTAGAATTGGATCACATCAATGTGCCCGCAGCTTGGTTACTATCACGCTGCTTAAAACGAACAACGAAAATATTTGCATAGCAATACTAGGAACCACCTCCTTAGCCGGCCCAATCTCCCTTGGGCTGGCTTTTTCTTTATGGGTCCGCCATTGCCGCCGGTGCGCCTATTTTTCATTACGTTTTCCCGTTATCCATTTTAATAAAAATAATAACGCCACATCGATATATAAATAACGCTATAGCGATTAATCCTGCCGCCATTAAAATCCCGCTTATTGTCAGGTTAAATTCAGATAAATTCGCATCGTCTTCATATTCACGGCACAATAGGAAATAACCGGAATTAGCTGAATATTCTGATGGCTTGGCGGCGTAGGCTGGTTTATCTTGAGGCATTCTTGGTTTTCCGCCGGAGGAGATCGGTAATGCCTCAACACTCACATGCAGCCGCCCTGCTTATTCTCAACGGCAAGGGCGCCGGCAACGAAGAACTGCGTCAGGCGGTCACACGGCTGCGCGAAGAGCAAATCACGCTGTACGTGCGCGTGACCTGGGAGCACGGCGACGCCGCGCGCTACGTCGCGGAAGCTGCACAACTCGGCGTCGGCACCGTCGTCGCCGGCGGCGGTGACGGCACCATCAACGAAGTGGCCGCCGCGCTGGTGCAGCTGCCGGCGCATAACCGGCCGGCGCTGGGCATTCTGCCGCTCGGCACCGCCAACGACTTCGCCATGGCGTGCAATATCCCCCCATCCCCCGAACTGGCGCTGCAGCTGGCGATCAAGGGCCGCTCGGTGCCGATCGATCTGGCGAAGGTCAACGGCGAGCGCTACTTCATCAACATGGCCACCGGCGGCTTCGGCACCCGCATCACCACCGAGACACCGGAGAAGTTGAAGGCGGCCTTGGGCGGCGTGTCCTACTTCGTGCACGGCTTGCTGCGCATGGATACGCTGCAGGCCGACCGCTGTGAAATCCGCGGGCCGGACTTCCGCTGGGCCGGCGAAGCATTGGTGATCGGCATCGGCAACGGCAAGCAGGCCGGCGGCGGCCAGGAACTGTGCCCCAGCGCGCTGATCAACGACGGCCTGCTGCAGCTGCGCCTGCTGATCGCCGATGAACTGCTGCCGGCGTTGGTCGCCGCCCTGTTCAACGACGAAGAGAGCAACAGCATCCTCAGCGCGGCGCTGCCGTGGCTCGAGATCGACGCGCCGCATGAGATGACCTTCAACCTCGACGGCGAACCGCTCAAAGGCCGCCATTTCCGCATCGAAGTGTTGCCGCAGGCCATCGAATGCCGCCTGCCGCCTAACTGCGCCCTGCTGGGCTGACCTTGTCGGGCGCAGCCGCTGCGCCCCACTTCTTCCCCTCCGTTCATCCGCTTCCACTCGCGATCAAATGTGATCCTCTCCGGCAAATTCATCAATTCATACTTGTATGGTAGTTAGTTCATGACTTATTTTCGCGCTATCTCTCCGCAGCTACAGGATGTGAAGGTTATGAAAATCGTCAACGCCGAGGTGTTCGTCACCTGCCCGGGGCGCAACTTTGTCACGCTGAAAATCACCACCGATGACGGCATCATCGGCCTCGGTGACGCCACGCTGAACGGGCGCGAATTGCCGGTGGCCTCTTACCTGAAAGATCACCTCTGCCCGCAGTTGATCGGCCGCGACGCGCAGCGGATCGAAGACCTCTGGCAATTCTTCTACAAAGGCGCTTACTGGCGGCGCGGCCCGGTGACCATGTCCGCCATTTCCGCCGTCGACATGGCGCTGTGGGACATCAAGGCCAAGGCCGCCAACATGCCGCTGTATCAGCTGTTGGGCGGCGCCTCACGTTCGGGAGTGATGGTGTATTGCCATACCACCGGCCACTCGATCGACGAGGTGCTCGACGACTACGCCAAACATAAAGAACAAGGCTTCAAGGCGATCCGCGTGCAATGCGGCGTGCCCGGCATGAAAACCACCTACGGCATGGCCAAGGGCAAAGGCCAGGCCTATGAGCCGGCCACCAAGGGTGACTGGCCGGAAGAGCAGCTGTGGTCGACGGAAAAATACCTCGATTTCACCCCCAAACTGTTCGACGCGGTGCGCAACAGGTTCGGCTTCAACGAGCACCTGCTGCACGACATGCACCACCGCCTGACGCCAATTGAAGCGGCGCGCTTTGGTAAAAGCGCCGAGCCGTATCGCCTGTTCTGGATGGAGGATCCGACGCCGGCGGAAAATCAGGCCTGTTTCCGCCTGATCCGCCAGCATACCGTCACGCCGATCGCCGTCGGCGAGGTGTTCAACAGCATCTGGGACTGCAAACAGCTGATCGAAGAACAGCTGATCGACTACATCCGCACCACCCTGACGCACGCGGGCGGCATTACCGGCATGCGGCGCATCGCCGACTTCGCCTCGCTGTATCAGGTGCGCACCGGTTCTCACGGCCCTTCCGATCTGTCGCCGATCTGCATGGCGGCGGCGCTGCACTTCGATCTGTGGGTGCCAAACTTCGGCGTGCAGGAATACATGGGCTATTCCGAGCAAATGCTCGAGGTGTTCCCGCACAGCTGGACGTTCGACGACGGCTATATGCATCCGGGCGACAAGCCGGGCATCGGCATCGAGTTCGATGAGAAGCTGGCGGCCCGTTACCCCTATGAACCGGCCTACCTGCCGGTCGCGCGTCTGGAGGATGGCACCTTATGGAACTGGTAAACACCATGCGCAGCGTCGTGATCGAACAGCCCGGGCGCCTGGCGCTGCAGACGCGCGCGCTGCCACAGCCGGCGGCCGGCGAGGTGCGGGTCAAGGTGAAATTCGCCGGCATCTGCGGCTCCGACGTCCATATCTATCACGGCCATAACCCGTTCGCCCGCTACCCGCGGGTGATCGGCCACGAGTTCTTCGGCCTGATCGATGCGCTGGGCGAAGGCGTCGATCCGGCGCGCCTCGGCGAACGCGTCTCGGTAGACCCGGTGGTGAGCTGCGGCCACTGCTATCCCTGTTCGGTCGGCCGCCCCAACGTCTGCACCTCGCTGCAGGTGATCGGCGTGCACCGCGACGGCGGCTTCAGCGACTACGCCTGCGTGCCGGCACGCAACGCCTATCCGGTTCCGGCCGCCATCAGCGATCGCCACGCCGCGATGATCGAACCCTTCACTATCGCCGCCAACATTACCGCCCATCTGCAACCACGCCCCGACGACATCGCGCTGATCTACGGCGCCGGGCCGATGGGGCTCACGGTGATCCAGACGCTGAAAGGCGTGTACGGCGTCAAGCAGGTGTGGGTCGTCGATCGCATCGCCGAACGGCTGGACATGGCACGCGCCAACGGTGCCGACGAAGTATTCAACAACGCCGAGGCCGCATTGCCGCAGGCGCTGCAGCAGCGCGGCGTTCAGCCGACGCTGATCGTCGATGCCGCCTGCCACCCCGCCATTTTTCCGGAGGCGATCGCGCTGGCTTCGCCGGCGGCGCGCATCGGCATCATGGGCTTTTCCGGCGACGCTTGCACCCTGACCCAGCAGAGCATCACCAGCAAGGAGCTGTCGATCTTCTCCTCGCGCCTGAACAGCGCGCGCTTCCCGCAGGTGATCGCCTGGATGGCGGACGGCAAGCTAGACCCGCAGCGGCTACTCACCCACTGCGTGCCCGCCGGCGACGTCGAACGGGCAATGCAGATGTTCGAGCGGGATCAGCGCACCTGCTGCAAGGTACTGCTGCAGTTCGAGTAACGTCACGGCAGCATCGGGGCATGGGGCGGCACCCGCCGCCCGTGCAAACAACGAAGCATCACGATTAAAACGACACCCAGTGGAGTGCTTTATGTTTAAAAACCTGCGTTGGACCATCGTGTTCCTGCTGTTCATGGTCTACATGATCAACTACCTCGATCGCGTGGCGCTGTCGATCACCGTGCCGATGATCGAACAGGATCTGATGCTGAACGCCGAACAGTTCGGCCTGATCTTCGGCAGCTTCTTCTTCGGCTACGCCATCTTCAACTTCGTCGGCGGGCTGGCGGTCGACCGCTTCGGCCCGACGCTGGTGCTGGGCGTGGCGGTCGGCCTGTGGTCCATCTTCTGCGGCATGACGGCGATCGCCACCGGCTTTTACTCAATGCTGATCCTGCGCGTCCTGTTCGGCATGGCCGAAGGGCCGATCTGCGCCTCGGCCAACAAGATGATCAACGGCTGGTTCCCGAAGAAACAGGCGGCGACCGCTATGGGCCTGCTCAGCGCCGGTTCACCGTTGGGCGGCGCGGTGGCCGGGCCGATCGTCGGCTATCTGGCGCTGGCGTTCGGCTGGCGGCCGGCGTTTATGATCATCTGCGCCATCGGCATCGTCTGGATGCTGGTGTGGTTCTTCGTGGTGGCGGATAACCCGGCGAAAAGCCAACGCGTCAGCAACGAAGAACGGGCGCTGATCGCACAGTTGAAACAGGAAAATCTCGGCGAGGAAAGCGCCTTGAGCGACGCCGCGCACGGGCTGGGTTACTACCTGAAGCAGCCGATCATTCTGGTCACCGCCTTCGCCTTCTTCTGCTACAACTACATCCTGTTCTTCTTCCTGAGCTGGTTCCCCTCGTATCTGGTGCAGGCGCACAACCTGAACATCAAAGAGATGAGCCTGACCACGATGATCCCGTGGATCGTCGGCTTCGTCGGGCTGGCGCTCGGGGGCTATATTTCCGACAAGATCTTCAACATCACCGGCAAATTGCTGCTGTCGCGCAAGATCGTGCTGGTCACCAGCCTGCTGGCGGCGGCGGTGTGCGTGGCGTTGGCGGGCACCGTCAGCAGCGTGGTGCCGGCGGTGATGCTGATGTCGGTGTCGATCTTCTTCCTCTACATTACCGGCGCTCTCTACTGGGCGATTATCCAGGACGTGGTGCATAAATCCCGGGTCGGCGGCGCCAGCGGGTTCATTCATTTGATCGGCAGCGTCTCCGGCATCATCGGGCCCATCGTCACCGGCTACATCGTGCAGAACACCGGCAAATTCGACAGCGCCTTTATGCTGGCGGGCGGCGTCGCCGCGCTGGGCGCGCTGCTGGTGCTGCTGGTGATCAAGGCGCCGCGCGCAACGGCGGGCGTGCAAATCTTAAAACCCTAACGCCAGACGGGGCGGCTTCGCCCCTTTGCTTACCTCTCCAGGGACATTGAACATGAGACTTTCCGACCACAGCGCGCTGCCGGCCGCCGTTATCCGGCCCGGCTACGCACGTGAGCGCGTGAAACCGCGCATGGCACATATCGGCTTCGGCGCGTTTCACCGCGCGCACCAGGCGATGTACGCCGACAGGCTGGCCAGCGAGCACGGCAGTGACTGGGGCTACTGCGAAATCAGCATGCAGCACGGCCAGCAAAAGATCGCCGACCTACGGCAACAGGACCTGCTGTTCTCGGTGGCGGAGATGGACGACGACGGCTGGCGGGGCCGGGTCATCGGCGTGGTTCGCCAGGCGCTGCACTTGCAAACCGACGGGCTGGCGGCGGTGCTGGCGGCCCTGACACAGCCTGAGATCGCCATCGTCTCGCTGACCATCAGCGAAAAGGGCTATTGCTACCACCCCGCCAGCGGTCGGCTGATGGAGGAACACCCGGCGATCGCGCACGATATCGCTCACCCGGCACAGCCGCAGTCGGCGCCGGGGCTGCTGCTGGCGGCGCTGCGCCTGCGCCGTGAACTCGGGCTGCTGCCGTTCGCCGTGATGTCCTGCGATAACATGCCGGCTAACGGCCGGGTCACGCGCCAGGTGCTGGTCGAACTGGCGCAGCGGCAGGATCCGGCGTTGGCCGACTGGGTGCGTCAAGAGGTCGCCTTCCCTTCCACCATGGTGGATCGCATCGTGCCGGCGGTAACGCCGGAGGCCCGCCGGCAGTTGCGCACCTGGCTGGGCGGCGTCGAGGATGACGTCGGCGTGGCCTGCGAGCCGTTCAGCCAGTGGGTCATTGAGGACCGATTTCCTCAGGGGCGCCCGGCCTGGGAAAAGGCCGGCGCCGAACTGGTGAGCGACGTGCTGCCGTACGAGGAGATGAAGCTGCGCATGCTGAACGGCAGCCATTCCTTCCTCGCCTACCTCGGCTACCTGGCCGGTTATCAGCACGTCGGCGACTGTATGCAGGATGCGGATTTTGTCCGCGCCGCCCGTCACCTGATGCTGGCGGAACAGGCGCCGACCCTGCAGGTGCCGAACGTCGATTTGGCGCTGTATGCCGACTCGCTGCTGCAGCGTTACCGCAACCGCGCGCTGAAACACCGCACCGCGCAGATCGCCATGGACGGCACGCAGAAGCTGCCGCAGCGGCTGCTGGACGCGATCCGCTGGCATCTGGCGCGTGGCAGCCGCTTCGACTGCCTGGCGCTGGGCGTCGCCGGCTGGATGCGCTACGTCGGCGGCCGCGATGAACAAGGCGAGCCGATCGCCATCAGCGACCCGCTGCGCGAGCGCCTCGCCGCGTTGGTCGCCGGCAGCGAGGAAGGCCGGCCCCGCGTCCTGGCGCTGCTGCAACTCGACAGCGTCTTCGGCCACGATCTGCCCGATTCGCCTGACTTCGTCCGCGCCGTCAGCCACGCTTATCATCAACTGCTGAGCCAGGGGGCCAAAGCCGCCGTCGCCGCTCTGCCGCTTACCGCCCGGGAGGTTTCCGATGACCGTCACCACGCATAACGCCGTCAATACCGGCAATCAACCGCTGCTGCGGCGCGTCGCCAGCGCTTCCGCCATCGGCACCGCCGCCGAATACTATGATTTCTTCGCATACGGCACCGCCGCGGTGCTGTTCTTCGGCCAGCTGTTTTTCCCCAGCGCCGATCCGCTGATCAGCACGCTGGCGGCCTTCGCCACCTACGCGGTCGGTTTCCTGGCGCGCCCGCTGGGCGGCATCGTGTTCGGCCATATCGGCGACAAGGTCGGCCGCAAGAAGGCGCTGGTGATCACCATCCTGATCGTCGGCCTCGGCACCTTCTGCATCGGCCTGCTGCCCACCTATGAGCAGATCGGCATCTGGGCGCCGCTCGCGCTGATCTTTATCCGCGTGCTGCAGGGCTTCGGCGTCGGCGGCGAACAGGCAGGCGCGGTGCTGATGACCGCCGAATATGCGCCGCCGCCCCAGCGTGGCTTCTACGCCAGTTGGGTGCAAATCGGCGCGCCCGCCGGCTTCCTGCTGCCGTCCGGGCTGTTCGCGCTGCTGACCGCCGTGCTGTCGCCGGCGCAGATGCTGGACTGGGGCTGGCGCATTCCGTTCCTGCTCAGCCTGCTGCTGGTGCTGGTCGGGCTGTTTATTCGCCTGAGGATCGACGAATCGCCGGTGTTTACCCAGATCCGCGCCACCAAAGCGGTGGAGAGCCGGCCGGTGGTGGAAGTGGCCCGCCGCTATCCCGGCCTTATCGGCAAAGGGGTATGTGCCAAGCTGATCGAAGCCTGCGCCTTCGCCATGTTCACGGTGATCGTATTGGCCTACGGCAAGGCCAACCACCTCAACGAAACCATTCTGCTGGAGGCGATGATCGTGGCGGTGCTGCTGGAGATTTTCGCCATTCCGCTGATGGGCCGCCTCTCCGATCGGCTGGGGCGCAAACCGGTGTACATCGCCGGCGCGCTGCTGCAGGTGGTGTGCATCGTGCCGTTCTTTATGGCGATCAACCTCGATAGCTTCTGGGTGACGCAGATCGCCATGATCGTGGTGCTGACCTTCGGCCACAGCATGTGCTACGCGCCGCAGGCCTCCTACTTCCCGGAGCTGTTCCCCACCCGCGTGCGCTGCAGCGGCATCGCGCTGATCTGGCAGATCGGCTCGCTGATCGGCAGCGGCATTCTCGGGCTGTTGGCGGTGAAGATCCTGCAGGTGACCGGCGGCCACTACTACGGGCTGGCGGGGTACATGATGGTGCTGGGCGTGGTGTCGGCCATCGGCCTGAGCCTGATGCCGGAAACCGCGCCAGCGCGGCGCAAGCAGGAATATCAGGATTGGCATCACTGAGTTACCCTGCTCGGCGGGTGGATTTATCCCCCCGCCCTTAACCAATAATCTGCTAGTATGGTGGCATTCGAATTCCAGCCAGATGCCTGATTGTCGCCATGTCTGAAACGTACAGCCTCACCAACAACGTCCCGGTCAACCAACAGATCTATCGCTTCCTGCGCAAGGATATCGTCGACTGCACCATCCCCCCCGGCACCCTGCTGTCCGAGAAAGAGATTTCTACCCGCTTTTGCGTTTCGCGCCAGCCGGTGCGCGAAGCCTTCATCAAGCTGGCGGAGGCCGGCCTGGTGCAGATCCTGCCGCAGCGCGGCACCTTCGTGATGAAGATTTCCGCCAAGCGCGTGGCCGACGGGCGCTTTATCCGTCAGGCGGTGGAATGCGCCATCGTGCGCCGCGCGGCCGAGCGCGCCACCCCGGCGCAGCTGATGACGCTGGAGCATAATCTGCACCGCCAGGCGCTGGCGGCGCAGAACGGGCAAACGCGCGAGTTTTTGGCGCTGGACGACGAATTCCACCAACTGCTGACCCAGTTTGCCGACTGCCCGCTGGCGTGGGAGACCATCGAAACCATCAAGGCCACCATGGATCGAGTGCGTTTCCTCAGCCTGAGCGAAGTCTCGCCGCCGGAGAGCCTGATCAAGCAGCACTACCGCATCTACGAGGCGCTGAAAGCGCGCGATGCCGAGGCGGCGGAGCGCGCCATCCACGATCACCTGCAGGAGATGATCTACTCCATCACCCCGATCGCCCTGCAGAACACCGAGTGGTTCGAGATCGAATAATCAATCGCTTAGCGCGCCGGGGGCGATCGCCCCCGCGTATTTGGCCACGCCAATGGCATTTCCTCTCAATCGCATCTATTGTTTGTCCTTGCCGGATCAAGTTCGGTAGCATCGCTTTACAGCTTCAATCACCGCTTTTTTACTGCGCCGGTGGTCAAAAACCCTTGCATTGCCGGTGTATGAAGAAGCTTAATCGGGAGTGAATCATGACTGATATTGTGCAGTTGCTAGGAAAGGAAGCGGAAGATCTGCTGCAACACCGCTGTACCACTATCCCCGCCGAGAATCTCTACCTGCCGGGCGCCGACTTCGTCGACCGCGTAATGATCGATAACAACCGCCCCAACAGCGTGCTACGTTCGATGCAAACCCTGTTCAACCACGGCCGCCTGGCCGGCACCGGCTACCTGTCTATCCTGCCGGTCGATCAGGGCATAGAGCACTCCGCCGCCGCCTCGTTCGCCGCCAACCCGCTGTATTTCGATCCGAAGAACATCGTCGAGCTGGCGATTGAAGCCGGCTGTAACTGCGTCGCCTCCACCTACGGCGTGCTGGCGTCGGTATCGCGCCGCTACGCGCACAAGATCCCGTTCCTGGTCAAACTCAACCACAACGAAACGCTGAGCTACCCGACCCAGTACGACCAGACCCTGTACGCCAGCGTCGAGCAGGCGTTCAACATGGGCGCGGTGGCGGTCGGCGCCACCATTTACTTCGGCTCCGAGCAGTCGCGCCGCCAGATCGAAGAGATCTCGATCGCCTTCGAGCGCGCGCATGAGCTGGGCATGGTCACCGTGTTGTGGGCCTATCTGCGTAACCCGGCGTTCACCAAGGACGGCGTGGACTACCACTCCAGCGCCGATCTGACCGGCCAGGCTAACCACATCGCCGCCACCATCGGCGCCGACATCGTCAAACAGAAAATGGCGGAAAACAACGGCGGCTACCGTGCGGTGAAATTCGGCTATACCGACGATCGCGTCTACAACAAACTCACCACCGATCACCCTATCGATCTGGTGCGCTACCAGCTGGCCAACTGCTACATGGGCCGCGCCGGGCTGATCAACTCCGGTGGCGCCGCCGGTGAGAACGACCTGCAGGAATCGGTGCGCACCGCGGTGATCAACAAACGCGCCGGCGGCATGGGCCTGATCCTGGGGCGTAAAGCCTTCAAGAAATCGATGAAAGACGGCGTGGCGCTGATCAACGCCGTGCAAGACGCCTACCTGGACAAGAAGGTCACCATCGCCTGATGTGACAGACCGCCTGTCCCAAAGCCCGGCTCGCCGGGCTTTTTTGTGCATCGAGGGAGGTCTTGACAAGGAAATAATGCAACCGAATGTATTTTATAAGCAAAAATAAGAATTAGTTTTTATTTACTATCCTTGGGCTTTTTTTATTCCAAATATGCGAAAGAGAACGACATAAATCATTAAAGATTGAAAGTTAACCTTATCAAATTTCAAATTTCCCACCTTTTCCAAAAACACAAAAAGTTAGCGCATTAATAATTATTATAGTTCATTGTTATTTATGGACTTTTGACTAAATTTTACGCTAATTAATCCACACTTTTATGGTGGTGCTATCATGAAAGTCAATATTGTCATCATCTCCCTGCTCATCCTTTCGCTATCGTCTTGCGCGCTATTTAAATCTCCGGCCTCTAAGCATGAGTTGAAACCGGGAGAAACGTATTGGTTTGACTATGACTCAACAAGAAGCAGCGCCATTTATATTCCCGCAGACTCAAATATCAAGTACTGCGTGGCTCCCCCACCTGATGTCGCGCAGTCCGTTATTGCCGCGCTGAAAGCTGAAATGAGCACGGAACAAATTCAAAAAGTCAGTGGAGATGCAGGGTTCAGCACCGCCGTAGTCGATCTGGCTCGGCGCACCACCACGGTAAATTTTATCCGTGATACGTTGTATCGCGTCTGCGAAGCCAGGCTACAAGGCCCGCTCACCGCTACGGAAAAAGAAATTTTCCTGGCCGCGATAGCCGCCGCCAAAGATATGGCAATCGCTGAAAAAGACAAACAAAAGCAAGAGCTGGCCCAAACGGCCGAAAGAAACGGTGCTTCCGTACAGACAATACAAAAGATTCTCGAACAGTAACAGAAACAAGCTAACAACGGCGATTTCCGTATATCACCCTACCCAAAGCCCGGTTCGCCGGGCTTTTTTGTGCCCGTACCCCTAAACCCGACGCCGTCAACCTTCTCTTTCTTTCACCTTAAACTTTCAAAATAAAATATTTATCTTTCAAATTGTGATCTATTTAAAACAAATAGCCCACCAAAGTGACTACTGTAAGGCCCATGGCGACAGAGCCGCCGTTCGCTCCAGGCCATATCAGTCCATTACAGGAGAACATAATGATTGAGCTAATCACCCACGGCGCCGAGTGGTTTATCGGCCTGTTTCAGAAAGGCGGTGAAGTGTTTGTCGGCATGGTGACCGGCATTTTACCTTTGTTGATCAGCCTGTTGGTTATCATGAACGCGCTGATCAAATTTGTTGGCCAGGAACGTATCGAACGATTGGCGCAGCGCTGCGCGGGCAACCCCGTTTCGCGTTATCTGCTGCTGCCGCTGATTGGCACCTTTGTCTTCTGCAACCCGATGACCCTCAGCCTGGGGCGCTTCATGCCGGAGAAATACAAGCCGAGCTACTACGCGGCGGCCTCCTACAGCTGCCACTCGATGAACGGCCTGTTTCCGCACATCAACCCCGGCGAACTGTTCGTTTATCTCGGCATCGCCAGCGGCCTGACCACCCTCGGTCTGCCGCTCGGCCCGCTGGCGGTGAGCTATTTCCTGGTGGGGCTGTTCACCAACTTCTTCCGCGGCTGGGTCACCGATCTGACCACCAGCCTGTTTGAACGCAAGATGGGCATCCGTCTGGATCGCCAGGTGCAACTTTAATTCGTGGAGTGCAGCATGAGTGCTTATATCCGTATTGAAAAAGGCGCCAGCGGCTGGGGCGGCCCCCTGGAATTGCCGATCGAACCCGGTAAAAAAGTGGTGTACATCACCGCCGGCACCCGACCTTCCATCGTCGATCGCCTCAGCGAATTGACCGGCTGGCCGGCCGTCGACGGCTTCAAAGAGGGCGAGCCGCCGGCGGAAGAGATCGGCGTGGCGGTGATAGACTGCGGCGGCACCCTGCGCTGCGGCCTGTACCCGAAACGCCGCATTCCGACAGTCAACATCCACGCCACCGGCCAGTCCGGCCCGCTGGCGCAGTTTATCCTCGAAGACATCTATGTCTCCGGCGTGCGTGACCACAACATCAGCCGAATCGAAGCGGCAGATAGCCAACCCGCCGCCGCCGTTGCAGCGCCGCCCAAGGCGCGCGACTACGACACCAGCAAGAAAATCACCGAGCAAAGCGACGGGCTGTTGGCGAAGGTCGGCATGGGCATGGGATCGGTGGTGGCGGTGTTCTTCCAGGCCGGGCGCGACACCATCGACACCGTGCTGAAGACCATCCTGCCGTTTATGGCGTTCGTCTCGGCCTTGATCGGCATCATCATGGCCTCCGGCCTCGGGGACTTTATCGCTCACGGCCTGACGCCGCTGGCCAATAGCCCGATCGGCCTGGTAACGCTGGCGCTGATCTGCTCATTCCCGCTGCTGTCGCCGTTCCTCGGCCCCGGCGCGGTCATCGCCCAGGTGATCGGCGTGCTGGTCGGGGTGCAGATCGGCCTCGGCCATATTCCGCCGCAGCTGGCGCTGCCCGCACTGTTCGCCATCAACGCGCAGGCCGCCTGCGACTTCATTCCGGTCGGCCTGTCGCTGGCGGAAGCCAAGCAGGACACCGTGCGAGTCGGCGTGCCCTCGGTGCTGGTCGGCCGCTTCCTGACCGGCGCGCCGACGGTGTTGATCGCCTGGGCCGCCTCGGCCTTCATTTATCAATAATTTGATTCACAGGGAGACATTTATGCACACCATTTTTCATACCACCATCACACAGATCGGCGGCTGCGCCCGCGACGCGTTGCTGGACAACATGCTGATCACCTTCCGTGAAGGCGCGCCGGCGGATATCGAAGAGTTCTGCTTCATCCACCGCCACGGCGCGACCGCCGGTGAGCTG
Source organism: Serratia sp. CY33802 (assembly GCF_052169095.1). Lineage (NCBI taxonomy): Bacteria > Pseudomonadati > Pseudomonadota > Gammaproteobacteria > Enterobacterales > Yersiniaceae > Serratia > Serratia sp. CY33802. Next base: position 176,090 of record NZ_JBJNLL010000005.1, on the reverse strand, counting down.
CAGGTCGGCGGCGTGATGGAACTGGCGCAGCAGCGCTACGCCATCACCGCCGTCGGCAGCGTCGCCACGCAGAATCTGCGCGAACTGGGCCACATCACCGTGCGCTTCGACGGCGAAGCCGAAGCCGAATTCCCCGGATCGATCCACGTATCCGGCCCGACGCCGACCGATATCCCGTTGGGCAGCACGCTGTCATTTATCGCATAAGGAGTAGACCATGTCTGAAGTAGCTGTAGTGATTGGCGGCGGCCAAACGTTAGGCGCCTTTTTGTCCCACGGGCTGGCGCAGGCCGGTTATCGGGTGGCGGTGGCCGATCTGAACGCCGACAATGCCAATCGGGTGGCACAGCAGATCAACGAAGCGTTTGGCGCAGGCAGCGCCTGCGGTTTTCAGGCCGACGCCACCGACGAGCAGAGCGTGATCGCGTTGGCAGCGGCGGTTGACCGGGAATTTGGCCAAACCAACCTGCTGGTGTACAGCGCCGGCATCGCCAAGGCGGCGCCGATCACCGACTTCCCGCTGGGCGACTTCGACCGCTCGCTGCAGGTGAACCTGGTGGGCTATTTCCTCTGCGCCCGCGAGTTCTCGCGCCTGATGATCCGCGACGGCATCGCCGGGCGCATCATTCAGATCAACTCCAAGTCCGGCAAGGTCGGCAGCAAGCACAACTCCGGCTACAGCGCCGCCAAGTTCGGCGGCGTGGGGCTGACGCAGTCGCTGGCGCTCGATCTGGCGGAATACGGCATCACCGTGCATTCGCTGATGCTCGGCAACCTGCTGAAGTCGCCGATGTTCCAGTCGCTGCTGCCGCAATACGCGCAAAAACTGGGCATCGCACCGGAGCAAGTGGAGCAGTACTACATCGACAAGGTGCCGCTGAAACGCGGTTGCGACTATCAGGACGTGCTGAACACCCTGCTGTTCTACGCCAGCGAGAAGGCCTCTTACTGCACCGGCCAGTCGATCAACATCACCGGCGGCCAGGTGATGTTCTGACGCCACCGACGCCCCCTTCCGCGGAAGGGGGCCTAAGGAGAACCCCATGACACAAGCTCTGATCGCCTTCGCACTGCTGGCCTGGCTGCTGCAAATCGCCTTCGGCTGGTGGCAACTGCAGCGCTTCAACCGCGCCTTCGACGGCCTGTGCCAACTGGGCGCCATCGGCGTCGGCCGTTCCGGCGGCCGTTTCCGCCCGCGGGTGGTGCTGGCGCTGGCCTTCGATGCCGATCGGCGGGTGTGCGGCAGCCTGTTGCTACGCGGCCTGACCGTTTTCGCCCAGCCCCGCCCGCTGCCTCGATTACACGGTTTGCATCAGCGGGATTTGCGCCCGGATGTGATCTTCCCCGAGGATCGCGCATGCCAGTCTGCACTATCGTTAGCGATTGAACCCAAATCGTGATATTTTCACATTAAAAGGCATTACCTTTCATAGTGAATTATTCAGCGAGGGGAAATGCCCCACTCTTGTGAACGGGAATCGCGATGAAACCAAAGCAGCGGCAGGCCGCTATCCTTGAATATCTGCAGCGGCATGGCAAAACGGCAGTGGACGCCCTGGCCGAGCATTTCTCCACCACCGGCACCACCATCCGCAAGGATCTCACCCTGCTGGAAGAAGAAGGCGAGGTGATCCGCACCTACGGCGGCGTGGTGCTCAGCCGCGACGACGGCGATCAGCCGATCGACCGCAAAACCCATATCAATACCGAGAAAAAGCGCCACATCGCCAGCGCCGCTGTGGCGCTGATCGCCGACGGCGACTCGCTGATCTTCGACGCCGGCAGCACGGTGCTGCAGATGGTGCCGCACCTGGCGCAGTTCAATAACATCACGGTGATGACCAATAGCCTGACCATCGTCAACGCGCTGGTGGAGCTGGACAACGATCAGACCATCCTGATGCCAGGCGGCACCTACCGCAAAAAATCGGCCTCGTTCCACGGCAGCCTGGCCGAATCGGCGTTCCAGCAGTTCAGCTTCGACAAGCTGTTTATCGGCGCGGACGGCGTCGATCTCAACGCCGGCGTCACCACCTTCAACGAAGTGCACAACGTCAGCAAAGCGATGTGCGAAGCCGCCGGCCGCATTATTCTGTTGGTCGACTCCTCGAAATTCGGCCGTAAGAGCCCGAACGTGGTGTGCGAACTCAGCGCCGTCGACACGCTGATCACCGACCGAGACATCAACCCCGATTACCTCGCCGCCCTGCAGGCGAAAGGCATCAATATCCTTCTGGTAGGAGACCCCGATGAGTAACGCCAACGCCCTGCTCGCCTTCGCCCGCGAAACGCTGGAGATCGAGCTGACCGAAGCGCAGCGCCTGCTGGCGCGCCTGGACGACAACTTCGTCTGCGCCTGCGAACTGCTGCTGAACTGCCGTGGCAAAGCGGTGATTTCCGGCATCGGCAAGTCCGGCCATATCGGCAAGAAGATCGCCGCGTCGCTGGCCAGCACCGGCACGCCGTCGTTCTTCGTGCACCCGGCGGAGGCACTGCACGGCGATCTCGGCATGATCGGCGCCGACGACGTGGTGGTGTTCATCTCCTACTCCGGCCGCGCCAAAGAGCTGGACCTGATCCTGCCGCTGCTGGCGGAGAACGGTATTCCGGTGATCGCCGTTACCGGCGGCAAAGAGTCGCCGCTGGCGCAGGCCGCGGCCTGCGTGTTGGATATCGGCGTCGAGCGAGAAGCCTGCCCAATGGGGCTGGCGCCCACCTCCAGCGCGGTCAACACCCTGATGATGGGCGATGCCCTGGCGATGGCGCTGATGCGCCAGCGCGGTTTCAACGCGGAAGACTTCGCCCGCTCGCACCCGGGCGGCAGTCTGGGCGCGCGCCTGCTGAACCGCGTGCATCACCTGATGCGCACCGGCGATCGCCTGCCGCGCGTGAGCGAAAGCGCCAACGTGATGGAAGCGATGCTGGAACTGAGCCGCACCGGGCTCGGGTTGGTGGCGGTCTGCGACGCGCAGCAGCGGGTGGTGGGCGTATTTACCGACGGCGACCTGCGCCGCTGGCTGGTGAAGGGCAACAGCCTGCAGGATCCGCTCAGCCCGGCGATCACCCGCCCCGGCTATCGGCTGCCGGAGCAGTGGCGCGCCGGCGAGGCGCTGGAAGCGCTGCACGAACAGCACATCAGCGCGGCCCCGGTGGTCGATATGGACGGCGTGCTGGTGGGGGCGCTCAACCTGCACGATCTGCATCAGGCCGGCATCGGCTGATCAACGCCGGGGGCGCCATCACCGGCGCCCCCGGTCAGATCATTTCCAGTCGGGATTGTTCTCGAACTGCTGCTTCAGCAGCGCCTTCATGTCGTCATCCGGCTTGCCGAGCCACTGGTACTTGGCATACTTCTTCGGATGATCGACGGCTTCCGGCCGATCTTCCACTTCCACCCGCACGCCCCAGGCCTGGGATTTGTCCGCGCTGAACGCCACAATCAAAAAGTTGTTGCCGCAGTCGTGCGGCTTGCACAGGTTGCCGACCAGATACTCTTTGCCCTTCCAGTTCAGATTCTGCGCCGGCGTAGAGGTGCCGACGCCCTTGCGCGCCCAGCCCGGCATCCGCGCCTGGCCTTTCACCATGTTTTGCCAGCTGGCCTGGTACCCCGGCTGCTGAATCAAATCCGACGTGGTGACGATCTGCTGGGCAAAGCTGCCCGCGCTGAAGCTGAGCAGTGCGCCGAAGAGGGCGCAACGCAGCGCCTGGTGTCCCGTCATAGTCCTTCTCCCTAGGTTAAATCAGGTTTCGCCCGTCAAACCGGGCCTGAACTAGTCAGACCACGGTTGCGGCAAAAAGTTGACTCACCACCAGGCGTGAAAATGATGCACCGGCCCGATGCCGTGCCCCACTTCCAGGGTGTCCGCCTGTTGCAGCGCGTGTTGCAGGTAGTCCTTGGCGGCGGCCACCGTCGCCGCCCAGTCGGCATGGCGCGGGCGCAGTGCCGCCAGCGCGGCCGAGAGCGTGCAACCGGTGCCGTGGGTGTGGCGGGTGGCGACGCGCGGCGCGGTAAAGCGCTGCTCGCCTTCGGCGGTAAACAGCCAGTCCGGGCTCTCACTTTCGCTCAGGTGGCCGCCCTTCATCAGCACCGCCCGGCAGCCCATCGCCAGCAGCGCCCGCCCCTGCTCACGCATCTGCGCTTCATCTTCCGCCGGCGCGCACGCCAGCAGCGCCGCCGCTTCCGGCAGGTTCGGCGTAATGATCGACACCAGCGGCAACAGCTCGCGCCGAATAGACGCTACCGCCTCCGGCGCCAGCAACGGATCGCCGCTTTTCGCCAGCATCACGGTGTCCAGCACCACGAATTCCGGCCGGTAATGGCGCAGCCGTTCGGCCACCGCCTGCACGATGTCAGCGTTGGCCAGCATGCCGATCTTGACGCTGTCGATGCGCACGTCGCTGAATACCGAGTCCAGCTGCGCGGCGACGAACGCCGGATCGATGTAATACACCGACTGCACGCCGCGGGTATTCTGCGCCACCAGCGCGGTGATCACCGAGGTGCCGTAGGCGCCGAGCGCCGAGAAAGCTTTCAAATCGGCCTGAATGCCGGCGCCGCCGCTGGGATCGGTGCCGGCGATGGTCAGCGCGTTAATGCGTTTCATCACAGATCCTCCCCGCGCAGTTGATACAGCGCGTCGAGGAACGCCGGCGTAAAGCTGCCCGGCCCGGCGGCCTGCCTGGCCGCGAGGCCGCCGCAGTGGGACATCACCCGGCAAGCCGTCGCCACGTTGTCCAGGCGATCGCCCGGCAGGGCGCAAAACGCCGCCGCCACCGCCGACAGCGCGCAGCCGGTGCCCACCACCCGCGTCATCAGCGGGGAACCGCCTTCGATCGCCCAGTCGCGCTGGCCGTCGGTGACGTAATCCACCGCGCCGGTGACCGCCACCACCGCGCCGCTGCGCCGCGCCAGCTCACGCGCGGCGGGCAATGCCGCCAAGGAATCGTCGCCGCTGTCCACGCCACGGCCGCTGGCCAGCAACCCACTGAGCGCCATGATTTCCGAAGCGTTGCCGCGTATCGCCGCCGGTTTCTCGTCCAGCAGCTGTTTGGCGAAGGCGGTGCGGTAGGAGAGCGCACCGACCGCCACCGGATCCAGCGTCCAGGGCTTGCCGGCCCGATTGGCGGCGGCCACCGCCGCCCGCATCGATTCGGCACGCAGCGCGTTGAGGGTGCCGACGTTGATCAGCAGGCCGTCGGCCAGCGCGCTGAACTGCGCCGCCTCTTGCGGCTCCACCACCATCGCCGGGGAAGCGCCGAGCGCCAGCAACACGTTGGCGGTCAGCGATTGCACCACTTCGTTGGTCAAGCAGTGGATCAGCGGAGGCCGCTGTTGGAATTGGGTCAGACAGGCCGCGGCGCGGGCGCCGGGTAGTGCATCAGGTCGAGCGATCATATTCCTCCCAACCGGCGTTCAAGAAGGCGGCGCCGGCTGGGCGGCCGTGACTTCCCTACGCTGGCATTATCCAGATCAGGTAATACGGGTATTTCTCAGCCTTCACGTAGAAGGGCACCCCGAGTCATGAAAATCAATAGGTTGTGATCAACGTTGCGTTAATCCCTGCAGGGGATCATGCCAGCGGCGGCGCGGACAAACAAGCGAATAAATTGACTCGCGCCTAAGCGATGTTTCCCTCTTTTCCCGCCAGATACAGGCTCAGCACGCCGGGCAGCTCCGCCAGCGTGAACGCCACGCTCTGCGGCGCCGTCTTGAAGATATGGTGCAGCGTACCGGCCACCAGGCTTTGCAACAGCCGGGTTTGCTGCAGGATCTCCGCTTCGGCGGTCTCGGGGCGGCGCAGCTGCAACACGCTGGCGATCAGCGTCAGGAAGCTGGACTTTTCATCCGGCAGGTTCATTTCCCGCATCACTGGCAGGTAGTCGGCATGCTCACGCAGGTACTGCGCATAGGGTGAAAACAGCCGCTGGATCACCGCTTCAGCGGAGAGGCGCCGCCACTCATCGTCACTGGCCAACGCCATGTCGCGCACCAGCGCCTCAATCGACTCGGTATGCCGATCTGCCAGCGCCTTGATCACCGCGTGGCGATCGGGAAAAAAGTGATACATCGAACCGATGGAGGTTTTGGCGTGCTTGGCGAGCCGCTGCATGCTGAGCGCCGCCAGGCCGTCCTGCGCCACGATCGCCGCCGCCGAATCCAGAATGGTTTGTACGCGTTGCCGCCCTCTTTCCTGCTGTGGCTCTCGCCCGGTGATGTTTTCGTCGATTTGCATATTCGTTTCTGCCCGCTGTCATCAACGCATTATACCCATTTGCCGCTACGAAGGCAGGGCGACACAAAAAACTAGATTAATCCCTCTAGTTTAGAGTAGAGTATTTATTCTAGTTTACCCTGACGCAAGCGTGGGGAAGACAAACAGTGACCTCACTCACTGAAAAAGAGTCATTTCATTCGGCCCGTCGCCCAAGCCAATCGTCAGAGAATGCCCTATGCCCGACAAAAAACTGCTTATCACCTGCCTGACCGCGCTGTTGCTCACCGGGTGCTCGCCGGCACCGTCGATAGTGGTGTTCGGCGCTTCGTTCCCCGACTGGCTGTTTTGCCTGTGCGGCGGCGTGGCGGGTATGGTGGCGATCCACCTGCTGCTGCGCACCCCGGAAAAACGCGCCTGGCTGGCGCCGCAGCTGCTGACGTATCCGGCGCTGACCGCGCTGATCGCCATGCTGATCTGGTTACTGGTTTTCCCCCACTGAGACTGACGCCATGACCCAACCACACACCCCAAACCGGCGCAGACTGCTGGTGCTTACCATCCTGGCGTTGACATTCATCGTGGCCGCCGTCGTCGTCTGGCGGGTGGAAAACGCCCCCAGTACCGACGATGCCTACGCCTATGCCGACACCATCGACGTGGTGCCGGAGGTGAACGGTCGCATCGTCGAGATGCCGATCCGCGACAACCAGGAAGTGCGGCAAGGCGATCTGCTGTTCCGCATCGATCCGCGCCCTTACCAGGACGCGCTGGCGGCCAGCGAAGCGCGCCTGATCACGCTGAATGAACAGATCAAGCTGACGCAGCGTTCGGTCAACGCACAGCAGTACAACGCCGAATCGATGAACGCCATCGTCAAACGCTCACAGGCGCTGGTGGCGCAGGCGACCGACACCCTTAACCGCCGGCAAAAGCTGCTCGGCAAGAACTACGTTTCGGCGGAAGAAGTGGAAACCGCCCGCACCTCCCAGCGCTCGGCGCAGGCGGAATTGCAGGCCGCATTGCTGCAGGCGAAACAGGCAGAAGCCGCCGTCAGCGGCGTCGAAGCCCTGGTCGCACAGCGCGCCGAAGTGCAGGCCGACATCGCCATCGCCAAACTGAACCTGGAGTTCACCGAGGTGAGAGCGCCGTTCGACGGCCGCATCGCCTCCCTGAAAACCACCGTCGGCCAATATGCCTCCAGCGCCAAACCGGTGTTCACGCTGATCGACACCCGCCACTGGTACGTGGTCGCCAACTTCCGCGAAACCGACCTGAAAGACGTGCATCCCGGCGTGCCGGCCACGCTGTATTTAATGAGCGACGCCGGCCAGACCTTCAGCGGCAAGGTGGAATCGATCAGCTACGGCGTGCAGCCCGACGACGGCGGCACCGTGCTGGGCGGGCTACCCAACGTGTCGCGCAACATCAACTGGGTACACGTTTCGCAGCGCTTCCCGGTCAAGATCGCGGTCGAGGCCCCCAACCCGGCGCTGTTCCGCGTGGGCGCTTCGGCGGTGGCCAAGCTGAACCTGCGCCATGAAGAATAAAACGATGTCTCGCGGCTGGCTGTCCCCGTTGATCGACGAGCTGCGCCCTTCGGACAGCCGCATCAACCTGATGATCCGTGCTCTGCTCTCCAGCGCGATCGCCATCGTGATCTCGCAGACGCTGCAGGTGCCGTGGCTGGCGCTGTCGCTGATCGCTGTCTTCTTTATCACACAGTCCAATATCGTTATCACCCGCACGATCGGCATCCTGTTTTTCGTCAGCTCCACGCTGGCGATCGGCGCCGCTATCCTGGTACTGAAGTTCACCTACGACTACCCGATGCTGCGCATCCTGCTCTCCAGCGCGCTGTTTTTCCTCAGCGTGTTCCTGATGCGGGTGACCAAGGTTGGGGTACTGTTCTTCCTGATGGCGCTGGTGGTGATATACACGCAAAGCTTTGTCGATCTCACTCCGCAGGCGGAAGTGGTGATACGGCTGGTGCTGTGGGTATGGGTGGCGATCAATTACGCCATCCTGCTCACCCTGATCGTCAATACCCTGCTGCTGCCGGCCGAACCGCTGAAGCAGCTAAAGGGCCGGATGAACGCGGTGTTGGACGAAACCCGCGCTATGTTGGCCAACGGCGGCGAGACGCGCGATCTGAGCGCCATCTCGCAGCACGCCACCGAGCTGCATAAGCTGCTGCGCTTTTCGGTGATGCGCAGCGATCGCTGCCGCGCCAGCGAGCCCGGTTACCTGGCGCTGATCACCCTGGTGTTGCAGCTGAATATTCTGGCCTATCAGCTGCCGCCGGCCTTCGGCGCGGCCGCGCGTCAATTGGCGCAAGAGATAGACGCCGCCTGCCGCGCGCTGCAAACCGCGATCAGCCACGACAGCGCGCTGCGATTTTCCGTCGCGATCGCCGGCAGCGACGATCCGCAGGTGCCGGCGCCGCTCAATGAAATGGCCGGCCTCCTGCAGGTCTACACCAACCGCAGCGACTACGCCAACGCCCTGCAGGCCGCGCCACCGCCAAAAGTGCCTTTCTTTACCCCCGATGCCCTGACCAACCCGGTTTACATCCAGTTTTCGTTGAAAACGCTGCTGACCGTGCTGGTCGCCTACGTGTTTTATACCGCCGTCGATTGGCCCGGCATTCATACCATCATGCTGAGCTGCCTGATCGTGGCCCAGCCCAGCCTTGGCGCCACACAGCGGCGGGCGCGGCTGCGTCTCGGCGGCGCGGCGATCGGCAGCCTGCTGGCGCTGATCTCGGTGGTGTGGATCATGCCTCAGCTCGACAGCCTCGTCGGCTTACTGCTGCTGACGCTGCCGGTGATCGCCCTCTCCGCCTGGATCGCCGCCGGCTCCGAGAAGATAAGCTATGCAGGGGTACAGATCCTGTTCACCTTTTCCCTGGCGCTGCTGGAAAGCTTTGGCCCGGTCACCGAGCTGACCGAGATCCGCGATCGCCTGATCGGCATCGTGCTGGGGGTAGGGTTCGCCACTTTCATTCACGCCACGCTGTGGCCGGAATACGAAGGGGAGTCGCTGCGGCAGCAGGTTGCCAACGTGCTGCGGGAACTGGCGCGCTTCCTCGGCGGCGAGAACACAAACGCCATCGGCATCTGGCAAAAAATCGAGGGCTGCGAAGCGGTGGTGGCCCGGGTGACGCTGGAGCCTACCTGGCAGTTGGCAGATGATAACCATGAAAGCTTCACCCGGCACATCCAACTGATCTTTAACCAGACGCGCAGCCTGTTGCTGACCAGCGAAAAGCTCAACACCTATCTGGCAGGCGGCGGCGCGGCGCTGTCCGTGCACGAACGCCAGGCGCTGATCGAGGTGCAACGCCAGGGCGGGCGCGTTCTCGCCGAGTATGCGGCGCAGCTTGCCAGCGCGCCGCAAGCGCTGCGGACGCCCGACTTTCATCCACCGCTGGCCGCCCTGCATGCCGACACCGTGCGCCACCTGGCTCAGGAGTTGAGCGACGGGCTCAATCGCCTGCCCGCCTGGGGCGACGCCTAGCATTTTCCGTTTGTGGCCGTGCACGCCCGGTGCAATGCGCTATAGTGAGCACAAACCACCGGGAGATGCCATGCAGATAAGACCCTACCAAGAGACCGATCGCCCCTTCCTGCGCACGCTGTACCTGGCGTCGCGCAAGGCGGCGTTCGGCTGGCGCGATACCTCAAACTATCAGTTGGAAGATTTCGACGGCGCGACGCTGGGCGAAGCGATTTGGGTGGCGGAAGACGGCGGCACGCTGCTGGGATTCGTCTCCGTCTACCGCGAAGATAACTTCATTCATAACCTGTATGTCGATCCCCATCAGCCGCCGCGCGGCGTCGGCAGTGCGCTACTGCAGGCAGCGCAAGCCACCTTCACCGCCACCGGCTCGCTGAAATGCCTGGTGAAGAATGAAAAGGCGCTGGCGTTCTACCGCAAACACGGTTGGCGCATCATCTCTACCGGTAACGACGGCGAAGAAGATTATTACCTGATGCATTCGCCGGCCCGCTAGCTCTTACCCGCCGCATCCGGCATGCCGCGCAGCGTCAGCCGCCAAAATAGCAGCGCGCTCAGGCTGACGCCCGCCCCCAGCCAGCAGACGCCGCTCCAGCCCGCCCAGGCGTACATATGGGTGCCGGCAAAGGCGCCCAGACCGCTGCCGACGGCGTAAAACAGCATATAGCAGCCCACCAGCCTGCTGTGCGACTGCGGGTGCGCGCTGAAGATCATGCTCTGGTTCAGCACGTGGATCGCCTGGCCCGCCAGATCCAGCAGCACGATGCCCGCCACCAGCCAAACCAGGCCGCTGCCGAGCAAACCAAGCGGCAGCCAGGCCAGCGTCAACAGCAGCAGACACGCGCCGCTGGCCGCCTGCCCCAGCCCGCGATCCGCCAGATGCCCGGCGCGCACCGCCGCCAGTGCGCCCACCGCGCCGACCAGGCCGAACGCCCCCACCGCGGCATGGCTGAAGTTGAACGGCGCCTGGCTCAGCGGCAACACCAGCGAACTCCAAAAGAGGCTGAAAGCGCCGAACATCAGCAGCGCCAGCATGCCGCGAATTTGCAGCGTGCGGTCATGCAGCAACAGGCTCAGCATCGAACGCAGCAGCGCGGGATAACTCAGCGTGCTGGGAGCGGTGTGCGGCGCAGGCAGCAGCCGCGACAGGATCGGCAGCAATACCAGCGTCACTCCGGCAGAGAAGAAATACACCGTGCGCCAACCGCCAACGTCCGCCAGCACGCCGGACAGAGTGCGCGCCAGCAGCAATCCCAGCACCACTCCGCCCTGCGCCGCACCAACCACCCGCCCGCGCTCCTGCGGCGCCGCCAGGGCTGCGGCGTAAGCGATCAGCCCCTGCGTCATGGCGGTGCCCAATAAGCCTACCAGCAACATCCCTACCAGCAGCCAGGGCGCGCTGTGCGCCCAGCCCACCAATAGCAGCGCGCCGATCAGCCCCAGCTGTTGTCCCGCCAGCAACCGATGCCGGTTCAGCCGATCCCCCAGCGGCACCACCAACAGCAACGCCAGCGCGCAGCCCAACTGAGTCACGGTGATCACCATGCCGACCGCCGCCAGGCTGATGGAAAAATCATGGGCGATAGCGTCCAGCAACGGCTGCGCATAATAAACGTTGGCCACGCTAAATGCGCTGGCGGCAGCCAGCAGCAGCACCAGGGTGGCCGGCAGGCGCCCTAGCACCGCACAGGGGGGATCCAGCAGTTTGTCGCTCATTACACACCTCAATCTGGTTTCATTATTAAACCCAATGAACTTTAGGCGCAGAGGTTTTATAATGCAACCAGAATGTGCAGCTGGAGATAACCGCCGTGAAACGTAAAAGCCTGGAAGACGCGCCGTGCCCGGTGGCGCGCACGCTGGATGTGATTGGCGACTGGTGGTCGCTGCTGATCGTGCGCGACGCCTTCGATGGCGTCACCCGCTTTAGCGAATTTCAAAAAGGGCTGGGGATGGCGAAGAACATCCTTGCCACCCGCCTGCGCGCGCTGGTGACGCACGGCGTGCTGGAGATCGTGCCCGCCGCAGACGGCAGCGCCTATCAGGAATATGTGCTGACCGAGAAAGGCCGCGCGCTGTTTCCGGTGATCGTCGGCCTGCGCCAGTGGGGGGAAGATCATCTGTTCGCCGAGGGAGAAGCGCACTCAACGCTGGTGGAAAGCGACAGCGGCCGCCCCGTCCCGCGCCTGACGCCGATCGGCAGCGCCGGGCAGACGCTCACCCCGCTGAATACCCGGGTGGTGAAGGTATGAAGCGTCTCAATAAGGCCTGCATCACCTTGCGCTATTGCATCTATTATCGAACAGCTTCCGCAATCCCCTGCGGGTAATGTATAGTCCGCGTTTTACGGAGATCCCATGCTGACTAACTCATCCATTCGTTTGAACAAATACATTAGCGAGAGCGGTATCTGCTCACGCCGCGACGCCGATCGATACATCGAACAGGGCAACGTTTTCATCAACGGTAAACGCGCCACCGTTGGCGCCCAGGTATTTGCCGGCGATGTGGTAAAGGTTAACGGTCAGCTGATCGAACCGCGCAATGAAGAAGATCTGGTGCTGATCGCGCTGAATAAACCGGTCGGCATCGTCACTACCACCGAGGACGGCGAGCGCGACAACATCGCCGACTTCGTCAACCACAGCAAACGCATCTTCCCGATCGGCCGTTTGGACAAGGATTCACAGGGGCTGATCTTTCTGACCAACCACGGTGACCTGGTCAACAAGATCCTGCGCGCCGGCAACAATCATGAGAAAGAGTATCTGGTGACGGTCAACAAGCCGGTGACCGACGAGTTTATTCGCGGCATGGGCGCCGGCGTGCCGATGCTGGGCACCGTGACCAAAAAGTGCAAGGTGAAGAAAGAGGCGCCGTTCGTGTTCCGCATCACGCTGGTCCAGGGGCTGAACCGCCAGATCCGCCGCATGTGCGAACACTTCGGCTATGAGGTCACCAAGCTGGAACGCACGCGCATCATGAACGTCAGCCTGAAAGGGTTGCCGCTGGGCGAGTGGCGCGATCTGACCGATGACGAGCTGATTGAGCTGTTCAAGCTGATTGAAGGCTCTTCGTCCGAGGCTAAACCGACGAAGAAAGCCCCGGCCAAATCTGCCCCGGCGAAAAAACCGAACGCCGGCGGGCCGAAAGGCGCCGACAAAGCCGCTGCGCCAGCCGGCCGCAAGCGCTTTACCCAGCCAGGGCGCAAGAAAAAAGGGCGTTAACGCCCTTTCTCCCTCGCTCAGCCCGCCTTTGCGCGGGCTTTTTCATCATAAAAGTCAGCCACAGGCCGCCACTGCGTTCTCACCATAAAAAAGGCCCGCATCAAGCGGGCCTGCAAGTACCAGAGAAGTCTAGAGGAAAAATCAGAACGACCAGCGCAGGTTGGCGTTGACCGAATTAACGCGAGTATCGGCGCCAAATTGCCCCTGATAGCCGACATCCAGTGTCGCGGCGTGCGACAGTTTCACGCTCACACCGATATCGCCCACCATCACGTTGTCATCCACGGCCTGGCCCTGCGTGACGAACGCGTCGCTGCCGGCAAACGCCATGCGCGATGAAGTGTTCTTATCGCCGTAGGCGTGCTGCCAGCCGAGTGAGCCGTAAAGGCTGACGTTCTTCGGCAGTTCGGTCACGCCGCGCACCCCGAGCGTAGAGTAGAAGGTGTTCATCGTTTCATTGCGCACGCTCAGCGCCGCCGCGCCACCCGACTCCTGGAAGCTGTCGGTATGCAGGCGGATGTAGCTCAGGTTGATGAACGGTTCGACGTTCATCTCCGGCTGGCCGAAACGGTAACCCGCTTCGGTGAACGCCAGCAGCGAGTTCGCGTCATAATCCGACTTCAGCCGATCCGAGAAGCCGCTGAAATCGACGTTGCGCTTGCCTTCAATCTTATGCCAGGTGTAACCCAGCGCGCCGCGCAGCGAGAACGCATCCTGCTGCCCCGCCGCATACAGGCCGAGGTGGTAGTTGTCGGTATCGGCCTTGGAACGGCGGCTGTCGACGTCGTAGTCGCCGCGGCTGTAACCAAAGTAGCCGCCGATGCGCACGTTATGGTCCGCCAGCTTGCGATCCGCCCCCAACAGGAAGCCGGTGGTGTTGCCATCCAGCTTGCCCACGTTGCCGTTGCCGCTGTTTTTGCCCCAGGAACTGAAGGTTTGCCCCCAAACGCCGCTGTTTTGCGCCTGCGCCGGTTGCACCAGCGACATCGCCAACGGCGGTATCGGCAGGCTGTCATTGTCGAACAGGCGCAGCATGCGCTGGTTCAGCACGTTGAACAGCTGGGTGCTGCCGGCGATCAGGTTAGACTGCATCGACGGATAGACTTCACCGGACAGCTGATTGAACGCCTCGCGCGCTTCCGGCGCGCTCAGCAGCAGCAGCGAGTTATACAGCGCCAGCGAAGGGCCGCTCTGCGCCAGCGTCGAGAGCGCGCCAGCGGTATTCCACTGGTTGCCGCTCTCGGCCACCGTTTGGAAAATGCCCGGTTTGCCGCTGCCTGGATTCTCGCCCCCCGGATTTTCACCGCCTGGGTTTTCTCCGCCCGGATTCTCGCCGCCTGGATTCTCGCCCCCTGGGTTTTCCCCGCCCGGATTCTCGCCCCCTGGATTCTCACCGCCTGGGTTTTCCCCACCCGGGTTCTCGCCGCCAGGGTTTTCACCGCCCGTGTCTTTCTGCGCGATGGTCAGATCCACGGCGTTGGCGCTGTGGTTCAACGCCACATCGAGGAAGGCGGACTTGGAAACCGCCGACGCGAACTGGCCGTCAATGCCGCCGTCCGAGGTCAGAATGCGGTAGCTTTGGCCGGTTTTATAGCTGGTTTGCGGATCCAGCGCCGTAACCTGCACCTTGGCCTGATCGCTGATGGTGGTTTTGCCCGCCACCAGCAGTTGATCGCTGCGGCCGTCGCCGGCGATATCGACGTCATAGAAGGATTCGCCGATAAAGTTCAGGTAGCGTTTCAGCGTCAGCGTGCCGATATTGCCGTCGCCGGGCGAGATATGGCCGCCGGACAGGATCTCGGTCTGGCCCAGCGTGCCGTTGCCGCCCAGCGTGCCGCCGGCCTTGATCGACGCGGCGCTGCTGTAGCCCTGCCCGTTATTGACGTCGGAACCCGCCGTCGCATTGAGGATCAGCGTGCCGCCGTTTTCGGCGCTGAGGGTTTGGATCTCGAAAATGTCGTCTTCTTTCTGGGTATTGATGTCGCTGGCGATGATGAGCTTACCGCCGCGCGCGGTGACGTTTGCCTGCAGGCCAGTGAGATCGCCGTTCAGCGTCGTGTGCCCGGCGGTGTTGATCACCTCGCCTTCGCCGCTCATCTTGTTGCTGAAGACGTAATTACCGTCGGTATGGTTAAAGTACACATAGCTGCGGAACAATCCGCCCCGCAGGGCGATCGCCGTCTGGGCATCGATAGTGCCAGCAGCGCCCGCCGCGCCGAGCGTCGGCTCGGTCAACCCGGTGCCGGTATCCATGTTGCCGCGGCTGCCGATAATCAGCGCGCCGCGGTTAGAACCGGAACCGGTCTTGCCCAGCACCACTTCGTTGCCGCCGGCGGAGAATGTCCCGCCGTCCATGACCGCCAACACGCCATTGCCGTAATCGCCGACGTTGACGCTGCTGCCGCTGGTAAACCGTGAGCCGCTGCCGGCGATCGTCAGCTCGGCGGTTTTACGCGCGCCGGAGACGCCCGCCACCTGAATATTACCGACGTTGACCACGCCGCCGTTCAGCACGTCCAGATCGCCGTAAAGCGTGAGCGCACGGCCGACGTTCCATTGGGAATTAGCCCCCGTGACCGTGGCTTTCGGGCTCAGCATATCGCTCTCGCCCGGCCCGCTGCCATTGCCGATGCGTGCGTCAAAGGCGGTATTCAGCACCGCGCCGTCTTCAATCGCCAGCGTGGATCGTGCCCCTAAATCGGTGCCGACGCTGAGAAAATTGCTGGTGACGCGAGAACCGGCGCCGGTGGCGATAAGGTGGCTGTCATAGCCACGGGTGGTGCCGACCACGATCTCTTTCGCGCTGGCCAGCGCACCGTCTTCAACCCGCAAGGTGCCCCGCCCCAGATTCAGGCCGCCACGCAGCACGAACTGATCGTTCACCGCGTTCAGCTCGGCGTTCGGCCCGCGGACCGTGACTACGCTGTCATGAATTTGGCCGTTGAACATCCGGCCAATATTGATGTTATAGGCGCTGATCTTGCCATTCTCGATCAGCAGATTGCCGCTTTGATTGCGGCCGACGTAAACGTCCCCGGTGTAGGCCAATGATTCGGTAATTTTTGAGTCGCCGTCAAAAATGGCATCGTCTGCGCGAGCGATATCGGCGGGCGCCAGCATCAACAGCGGCGCAGAAAATAGAGCGAGGTAAAGTTTGGAAAGCGGTGTACTAACCGCTAAAGGGTGCGATGTCTTGTCATTCACGGGCTATCTCCGTACTCGTTAGCGTGATGTCGCGAAATTTATTGTTATAGGAAAACTCAATACACTAGAGGAGGTGTGAGGCGTTATTTCGCGCACGCCGGTTTAGTGATCGTCGAAGCAAAAGCTTATTGCCCCCCGGCGCTGACGCTCCGACGATGGAAAACCAGGAAGCGGCAATACCGCCCCCGAAGCGAATTATTTATGCGTGACCACCGGCGTACAGGTCGGCGCGCTCAGCGACGGCGACGAACCTAAAATTCCCGGCATCATCAGCGACGAGCAATCAAAAATACGGCCTTTTTCCGTGGTGGCGCGATAAGAAAGTTTTTGGCCGCCCAGCGCATCTGGCTGTGCGCCATTGACATTGGTCACGGTAATTTCGTCCGATGAGCCCAGGCCCAGCATTTTGGCGGTTTCCGCCTGCAGTAATGGAATGGCCTGATCGGTTTTCAGGGTGGAACAACCGGCTATCATCATCGTAACGGTTAAAGCGATAAGTGGTTTCTTCATAAATTATCCTTTATAACCAATCAGTTAAAATTACCGATTAGCTTTATGTTTTCTCTTATCCAAATCCTCGAATAATATATTTCCCTTTCCTAAACGAAAAAACCCTCCTAAAGTAGGGAGGGTTGATAATAATTCATCAGACCTATCTGATATTTGAAGGCGAAAGGAGAATCCTTTGGGGCAGGATTATGCGTTGGTCGTTGATGACCATCCATTGGTAGCAAGCGGCATCGCCAATTTTCTCAGCACGCATTGCCGATTCAAACAGGCGCATGTGGTGACCAATGAAGAGAATTGCTACCGCCATATTAGGGAAAATGGCCCACCGCGTTTACTGGTGATTGATTTTTGGCTCTCTTCCGGTACGGCGTTGAAATTACTCAAAGAAGTAAAACAACGTTATCCGCAGGTGCGGATTTTGGTGGTCAGCGGCGACGAGAATAACAATATCTGGCAGAAAGTGCACAATGCCGGCGGGCATGGGTTCGTGTTAAAAAATGAACCGCCAGAATTATTCGCCAGGGCGGTTTTTGCGCTGAACAATAATCAGGAATGGTTCCCGGAAGGCAATGAAGCCGCCATTAAAAACAACCATGACCATTTAAATAAATTCAATTTAACGCCGAGGCAATTAGACGTATTAACTATGATGCTGCGCGGCCTGCCAAATAAAAGAATTGCGACGCAACTATCTATTTCCGAGCCGACCGTCAAAGAGCATATCAGCAATATATTGAAAAAGATCGGCGTCAACAGCCGAGTGGAAGCCATCACGCTGTTGCACGGCAAACGGGATCCGTCGTCATGAGGTTTTTCCAGCATTTACAAAATGATGGCATCTCCCCACGCGCACAGATCCGCCTGCTGGACAACACCTTCATGCGGCTGGTGTTCAGCTTCACCGCCGTGCCCTTCGTCGGCATTCCGTTCGCCATCTGGATTTATTTGCTGGGTGATGAACTCGGCCCAACCATTACCTGGATCATCGTTTACCTGCTATGCGCCGTGGCGATCCGAATAGGACATCGTCGCTATCTGCATGAGGCCAAAGAAAATGATGAAGACACCGTGCTGCGCCGCTGGCTGCCGCGCATTAATAAGGTGGCGTTTATTCACGGGTTGGGGATCTCATCACTCTATTTAATTACGCCGCAGACCCATAACTTTGACTTTTTCCTGCTGCTCAATATCAGCATCGCCGCGATCGTCGCCGCCAACGCAACGCACCTGACGCCCGTCATCAGCACCTTTACCCGCTTTTTCTTCGCCTCCTGGGGGCTGCTGAACCTCGGCATCATCTGGCGGCTGGAAGACGTGATGTTCATCGTGCTGATGCTGAACTTGTTGTACGGCTTTGCCATTTACCGCCACGCATTAACCTCGCATGCGTTCTTTATTCAGCAGGCGCTGCTCGAAGAGCAAAGCTCGCGCCTGGCGGAGCAGTTCCGCCAGGCTAAAGAAGAGGCGGAACAGGCGCTGTTGGACAAGAACCAGTTCCTGACCACCGCCAGCCACGATCTGCGCCAGCCGGTGCACGCCATGGGTTTTCTGATCGAAGCCATCATCCACAAAAACCGGGACGACAGCCTGACGCCGCAGCTGCTGGATCTGCAACAAAGCGTGCGTTCGGTGCATTTGATGTTCAATTCACTGCTCGATCTCAGCAAGATCGAATCCGGCAACGTGCGCACCGCCGCCACCCATGTGGATATCGGCGCCCTGCTCGACTCGGTAGTCACCCTGTTCCGCGAAGAGGCCAACAGCCGCGCCCTGGCGCTGCGCACCTGGCGGCCTAGACGGCGTATCAGCGTGATGGGCGATCCGCTGCTGGTGCGGCAATCGCTGATCAACCTGATCCAAAACGCCCTGCGCTATACGCAACAGGGCGGCGTGCTGATCGCCATCCGCCCACGCGGCCCCGAGTGCCTGGTGGAAGTGTGGGACACCGGCGTGGGCATCGCCGACGAAGAGAAAAGCAAAATCTTCTCCCCTTACTACCGCCCTGAACTGGCGTGGAAAATCGACAGCGCCGGCCACGGGCTGGGGCTGGCGGTGGTGGCGCGCTGCGCCAAACTGATGAAGGTGAAGTACGGCATGCACTCCGTCGAAGGCAAAGGTTCGCGCTTCTGGATGCGCTTCACGCAATACAGCGGCGAAGACAAAGCGCCGGACACCGCGGCCGCCTACGACAACACCGCCACGCCTATCCGCTATGCGCCGCTGCGCGGCGCCTGCCTGGTGGTGGACGACGATCCCTTGGTGACCTCCGCCTGGGAGAGCCTGATGAGCACCTGGGGCATCACCGTGCGCTGCGCGGCCTCCGCCGAGGAGGCCTTCGCCATTGTCGAGGACGGTTTTACGCCGTTCGCCGTGCTGTGCGACCAGCGCCTGCGCTCCGGCGAGAGCGGTTTCGACATCCTGAAAGCGCTGTTCGAGCGCCTGCCGGACGTGAGCGGCGCGATGGTCAGCGGCGAGTTCAACTCACAGATATTGCAAGAGGCCGAGCAGGAAGGCTATCTGGTGCTGCGCAAGCCGCTGGAGCCGGCCAAGCTGCATGCGCTGCTGACGCAGTGGGGGGCGGGCTAGCGCGAGGCGGTGCCTTAGCGGGCAAGATGCCGCAGCAGGCCTTCAAGGTTGCGCTCCCCTTCCGGGGTTTGCGCACCGGCCTTCAGCCCACCGCGGATCAACCGCTCCGCGGCCGGGCGTGCGAACAATCCCGCCCAGGCGTCGTGCTCGCGATAAAAACCGGCCTGCAGATCCGGTGCAGGCATCGCCTGCTTGGCCGCCGCAATCACCCCCGCAGGCAATGCCGCGATATTGCGCGCTAACCGATCGACGAAATCATCAAGCTCGGCGGCAGGCAAGGCGCGGTTAATCCAGCCATAACGTTCTGCGGTAGCGGCATCGATGAGATCGGCGCCCAGGATCACTTCCAGAGCGCGGCCGCGCGTCATTCGGCTCGTCAGATACTGCGTCGCACCGCCGCCGGGCGTAATGCCCATCAAGGCCTCGCACTGGGCCAGCCCCGCCGCTTCCCGTGCCGCGAAAGCCATATCGGCCGCCGCCACAAACTCGGCGCCACCGCCGCGCGCCAGCCCGGCCAGCTTAACGAGAGTGACCTGCGGCTGGCTACGCAGCAGCTCGCCAAACGCCTGGAACGGATTTAGCCCCTCCGGCGCGTTGCTCGCCAGTTCGTCGAAAGCGTGCGGCTCATCGATCAAGGTCATGTCGACGTGAGCAATAAAGAACGCTGGGTTCGCGCTCTGGAACACCAACACCCGCGTATCCGGATCGTCACGCACCGCGAGCAATAAACGGCTGATTTCCGACATCAGCGCCACATCAAGCACGTTTACCGGTGGGTTATCGATAGCGATCGTCATCACGCCGTGCGCATGAGACAGCCTGAGCTTGCTGAAATCTGTATCTGTCATCTCAATGTCCTTTTACCTGGGGTACAAGTGCGGGTTTTTCACGCCCTGTGTCGAATGGTATACTTTGCATACTTGGCGTCAATTACGCACCTTAAGCATCCCAGGGATGCAGGAGGATACCGATGGATACGACCGACCTTGTTTACCGCGCCGACTGCCCAAGCCGCATCGTCCTCGATCAGATTGCCGATAAATGGTCCATGATGGTGCTGGAAGTGCTGCGTGAGCCGCAGCGCTTCAACGCCATCAAACGCCGTTTGGATGGCGTCACGCAACGCGTGCTGACCCAGACCCTGCGCAAGCTGGAACGCAACGGCATGGTGCATCGTAAAGTGTTGGATGGGCGGGTGCTTGGCGTCGAGTATTCGCTGACGCCGCTCGGCAAATCCCTGCAGGGGCCGTTCTCGATACTGTTCGACTGGACGCTGGGGAATATTGAGGCGATTCAGGAGTGCCAACGTAAGTATGATGAGGAGAGCCAACAGGTTGAGAATTGAGACTGGCTACTGATAAGGCATGCCCTGCGTTCCATTGAAGACAAGAACTGTATTTGGGGATGGGCTTTATCCTGTACATCGGCGAATGCCTAGTGATCTGCGTGGAACAGAATCTACGTTTGACTGAAATGGCCGGGATACTGGATAGGATTGCGATAAACAGACCATTACCTACACTGTTTAAAACTGATAACAGCCCTAAATTTGAAGGAGAAATGCTCGAAAATTGGGTGTATGAAAGGATGATTAGGATCGATTTCTCACGTCCGAGAACACCGACGGAAAACGCTACTGTGGAGGCCTTCAATGGCAGGTTGTGGCAAGAATGCATCAACTAAAGCTGATTCATGCTTTTGGAAGATGCACAGTGCAAAATCAAGACCTAGTGCATACACTATAACCAGAGTCGTCCCCATTCTGCGCTGACTAGATGACTACTTCTGAATTCGCTGAAAAATCTGCCTGTTGCCGCCAGGCTGAAGCCGGTTATTCCTGATTGTGAATGGACCACATACGGGGAGCGGATCAAAGTCGACATTACTAACTGGTGACTGTGTCTAATACTGGGGCAGATCATTACCCATAATTTGGCTTAGTGGCGACGTTCGGGTTCGTTGCGGGCTTCAATACCTATAGTGGTTATCGGTTCAAGCTTAGGTGGAATGTAACCCTTCAAGTTGTGCATTAGCTCAACATATCTCAAGTTTTCAGCTTCGGTGACCATTTATCTAACTGTTAAGATAAGAAGTGTCAGAATTTTTAAAGTTAAGTGATGTCTCTTTTTCTGAAAAAATAGAGAGCTGAATAATATTAAAATAAAATGCATGTAATTTATTTTGGAGAAAAAACATGAGTCATGTCTTTGACCAGTGGAATCATAAGACGCTCAAAATAACTAATCTGGCAGAGTGCCTAGATGATTAAGTCGAAACCTCTTAAATAAATTAACTGATAAACTAAATCCACACGTAATCTCAAAATTGAGTTTAAAAATAAATACCAACATTATCAATTGGTTATGCTTAGCGGGTTGAATATTCCTTGTTGGCGGCTTAAAAAAAAGGTAAAAAAAATCATCGTTTTCATTTTGCTTGCTATAAGGAAATAAATGTATGTATCTAAAAAGTTTAGTTATTCATAACTTTAGGAAATTTGGCGATGTGAATAATAAAGTATGTTTTGTTAAAGCTGGTAAAACATTACCTGAACAATCACCAGTGGCGGCATCAACCACAGTTGTTATTGGGAAAAATAACTCAGGTAAAACTACGATAACAAACTCACTATCTTTGATATGTTCTGACACTGAAAAATTAACAGGAAATGACTTTAACCATAATTATTTGAGGAAGATTTTGTCTTCTATGATGGCATCAGATTTCTCAAAGTATCCAGAAATAAAGTTCGAAATGGAATTTATCTTAGATGACATTCATAATGATAGCACTAGCAACTTCGCACCATTCATCGATATATCATCACTAAGTAGTACTCCTGGAGAAGAAAATAATGCTGCAACAGCATTAGCATTAATAACCTTTAAAATAAATGATGAATCAATTTTTCAGGATAAAATGAAAGATCTCATTCGAGAAAAGCAGGAAAATTCTTATAATGACACTGAGGTTTTTAGGCGGTTTTTAGATTTAATATCAATGACAGAATTTAAAAGAGTAATTAAAAATAAAAGCAACAGAGTAATTGAAAAGGTTAGAATAAAAAACATAATCGATCTTCGAGTTATCAAGGTAGCAAATAATATACATGACCAAAGACTATTAGCTAAGTCTTTTAACCGCATCATAAAATTCATGTATGAAAAAAATAAAGATGAACTAAAAAGCATTTTGCATTTAGTAGATGGCAATAATCATAGCCTTACAGAAATGATCAAGCTAAGTCATCAGGATAATGTGGAGTCAGTCTTGAACACAATCATACTTGATGAAAGTTTAGGTATTGAATTAAGAGCTAACTTAACTTTCGATAAATTGATGGGAGATCTTATAACATATGAGCATCGAGATGGTAACAATTTAATTCCTGAAGGACAGTTTGGGTTAGGGTATGCAAATCTTATAAATATAATTAGTGAGATAATTGATTATTCCAATAGGAGTCTGCATGAACAAAAACAACTAAAGATTCAACTATTAT
Organism: Serratia sp. CY33802; assembly: GCF_052169095.1. NCBI lineage: Bacteria > Pseudomonadati > Pseudomonadota > Gammaproteobacteria > Enterobacterales > Yersiniaceae > Serratia > Serratia sp. CY33802. The sequence continues at coordinate 153,330 of NZ_JBJNLL010000005.1, read as the reverse complement.
GCATTGAGGAACCTGAAGTCTTCATGCACCCTCAAATGCAAGTTAATTTCATTCGCCATATTGAAGAGGCGCTAGTGAAAATATTAGGTCTTAACTTTAAAGATATTAGTTCTATTAAAAGTCAAATAATAGTTACTACTCACTCCTCTCATATATTAAATAGTATTATTCATGGCAGTGGAACTTTTAATGAGATAAATTACATTAATAGTTCCAAACGGAATAGCGAATGTATCGTTCTGAATGATGATGAACTTTGTGATGGTGGCAAGGAGTTTGACTACTTTAAATTTATAAAAAAACACGTTAAACACCAAGTTCCTGAGCTTTTCTTTTCTGATGCAATAATTTTAGTTGAAGGTATTACTGAAGAGCGCGTCCTGAATTATCATATCGATAATAACGATATTTTAAGCAGGAGAAACATTTCAGTATTTAGAATTGATGGAGCGCATGGTAAGGTTTATTCAAACCTGCTGAAAAAAATAAACATCCCCACACTAATAATAACTGATATAGATTTCAAAAGAGATAGTTCTCTCTTCAAACAAGTGACTATAATGGAGGATGGTTCGGAGGTTACTACAGAGCATTTCCCACAGATGGAGAAAATTGACAATTCAACTGAAACAACCAATTCAACGTTAAGCTATTTCTTAGGGAGTAAGAAAGTTGGAGAGTATCCTACACATCATATCTCAGATAATATATATATATCTTATCAATTAGAAAGGATATCCATTGATATTCCTGGTTCCAAACAGTCTCATTTTTATGCCACTTCATTTGAAGAGGCATTTATCCTCAAAAACTATAAAAATAACTTATTGAGAGAAGTATTGCTGAGAGTTGTTGGAAAGGATTACTCAGATATAATTTCAACGAAACAGGATGATTATTACCTTCTCGCGACGAACTCATTCAAAATACAAAAGAAACTTTCCGATTGTAAAAGTGCATTTGCTAATTCTATTATTTTTGAATTAATCACGAGCAACAAAACCAAACCTATACTGCCATCATATATATTAGATGGACTATCCTGGCTCGAGAGACAAAAAACAAAAAAGGAAGGATTTGACCATGTATGAAATAGATGAAAACAAGGCCAAAAAAGAAGAAGAAATAATTGAAAGAATATATTCATTAATTAATAAAAAAGAATCTTTTTACTTTCAATCTGGTGCTGGCTCTGGAAAAACATATGCTTTAGTTAAGGCAATCAAACACTCAGGGAAATTAGATCTTATAAAGGACAACCATGGTTTCAGAAAAATATTGTGCATAACATACACGAACAATGCCACCAGTGAAATAGTTGAGAGACTGCCAAAATCAGACCTCTATTATATATCAACAATTCATTATTTTATTTGGGAGCTATTGAAAAATTATAATAAAGAACTAATTGATGTACATGTATCGTTTCTTGAAAGTGAGATAATAAATATAGAAGATGAGATTTTTCATAATCCTGATTCTAAACCTTCATATAAAAAATTCAGAGACATTACCATTACAGACTTAGAGTTTGCTATCGAAAAGATATACATTGACAAGACCAATTATTATGAGGTTGCCTTTGGGCCAGCTAAAGAATATTGGAATTATCTCGAGTCTATAATGGGGACAACTACATTACAGAGAATCAAGTCTAACAAGCAAGATGTTTGCGATGTAATAAAATCCCTAATGAATATTATAAATTATAAATTTTGTCTGGAATCAATTCAGAATGGTCACCTTGAATATAAGAAAATAATATATAACTCCAATCAAAACATTGAAATACTTCATAGGAACATCATAGGTCATGACACATTGCTTAAATATGCAAAAATGTTATTACTGAAAAATCGAGGCTTATCAAAGTTAGTGATAGACTCATATCCATATATTTTTATTGATGAATGTCAGGATACTAACCCGGACATTATAGATTTCTTTTCTGAAATATATGACTACTCCAAACAATCTGAAGATGATTTTGTTCTGGGATTTTTTGGCGATCCAATGCAAACTATTTTCTCTAAAGAAATAGTTCATACTCCTTTCTATTCTAGGCTCAATGTCATCAATAAGGATTTCAATAGGAGATCCTATGATGAAATCATAAATAGTATAAATATAATCAGAGGAAACCATCAGCCTATTATTCAGACTTCTATTTTTAAAAATAAAAAAGGTGGCTTGGTTAAGTTTCAAAGGTTGGACGAACTATATAATGAAAAGTCATTGATAAGAAAAATCATTGCTGAGCATGTACGTGAGTGGAATATATCATCAGAAAGTTCTTTTGCATGTCTAGTCCTGAAAAATAAAATGCTTGCTAGCTTGTGTGACTATGAAAAAGTTTATAGTTTAGTTGCTAGACTCTATCAGGCAGAAAACTCCTCTTATCACAATAAAGTTAATGAGGAGTTCGTTGTAAGAGAAATTAAGAAGGCAGGGCGGTTGGCTATAACCCTCCACAAAATATTACTTCCATTGTTTTTTATTGTTAAGAATGACAGGTTGTCTTTAAATGAAGTCTTCCCAGTTATTTCCAAAGGACAATATAATTTGAATGAGGTACGTGAGGCTATATCATTCTTCAAAAGTGTATCTAATTGCTCTTTGTTAGAATATATTGATAATATTCGTAACAAATTAAACAGCACATATCCCCGTGAAATAAAAGAACTAATAGGATGTAATTTCCCGACGGAACTAGTTAATGCTGACTCGAGTTTGGAAGCGACTATTTTGGGATTGTCTGGATTTAAGAGGGTTTCTGAGTGTTCTCCAATTTTATCTGAACTTCTTCAAGTTAATACCAATGAGTTTTTGAATTGGATGAATTACTTGCACGGAGAGAAAAAAAACTCAGGCACAAATTATTTAACATGCCACTCATCAAAGGGATTAGAATTTGATAATGTACTGATTTTACTCGAAGATTCAATGTTACATGATAAGAACATTTTTTCTGAACTTCTATCTTCAGATTTAAACATAACGTTAAATGACAAGTTAGAGAGAGCCAGGCGTATTTTTTATGTTTCAGTCTCACGTGCTATCAAGAATGTTAGTATAGTTTTGTTTTCTAAAAACGCTGTTGATTTTCAAACGTAATAAAAATGAGAAATTTTATTTCTATTACGCCCCTGCATGCAGGGGCGTAATTGTTAAAATGAATCAACGGGATATGCTTTCTATTTCCTTCTATCATTGGGTAAAAAGGCTCCGCCTTTTCAGTTTTATAAACCATTTCCTGACCAATCTAAATCCAATCGACCTTAATCTTTCCGGCTTTCAAGCTAACTGTAAGGGCTGATATATTCTTTGATTCCATGAGAGATTTCACTCATATTAGATAGACTAATTTTATAGGGAGATTGTGATGAATCGCCAATTAGTAGTTGTGGCAATGCTCGTTTTTGCACCCTTGGCCCAGGCTGATACTCACGCACAAAGGGAGTCTTTTATAAAGTTTTATATCGATGATCTGCTTTGTCATTCCGATAAGAACTACAACACCCCGAGGGATGAGTTGGTAAAAGAGATACGCACCCAGCTCAATGCCAATACGGATATCGCTGACATCGACACAGTCAGGGGTTACCGTCCAGAGTTTACTGTTGCTGAATCGTTTAAAGAAGCAGACGTTACTGGTGGAGAAGAAAGTTGCACAAAGTTCGTGGAGAGCAAATTTGACCAGCAGTATGCGATTCAATCTGCCAAATACCCCATAACGGGCCACATGGCCCGTGTACTAGGAAAACGACTCTGAGGAAGGGAAATCCTCATAGCCGGAAATCATTACATAACCCACATAACTCGCATAGCGCCCCCGACCGATGCGATTGCTTAGAGGTGTGAAAGTGGATACACGTCGACTTTTTTTTGAACGATGGGTGATAAGTCTATTGTTACTCCTTACCTCACCGAGATAGTTCCCATTTTTCCCATAAATGATGTCGTCACGAACGTTCCCAACGTGTTTGCCGGCAGCTGTCCAAAGACGTCCGCTTTCGATGTAACCAAAGTATTTACCCTTCCAAGTCCATACGTTCATGCATTTTCCTCAAGTAGTGATGTGTTCCATTATTATGGCTTTCCAAATTGGAGGGTCAATGCTCACGCAAAAGCATGCGATAGGCGTCATTAATTGACCTAATGTGTAAAGTTGATTGACGTTGCACCTTAGACCGCCACATCCAGTCAGTAACCTTGGCCCAAAATCAGTGCTGTGCTAAATCAAAGATCTTCGTCTGTTTGAACTCCTCCCAATATCGATACAAAAAAGCCCGCAGTTACGCGGGCTTAGAGGTACTTTACTGCTTTTACGTGCAGGCTGTTGCCAGACGTTAAATCACTCCCACTCAATCGTCGCCGGCGGCTTGCCGCTGATGTCGTACACCACGCGGGAGATGCCGTTCACTTCGTTGATGATGCGGTTGGAGACGCGGCCGAGGAAGTCATACGGCAGGTGCGCCCAGTGCGCAGTCATGAAGTCGATGGTTTCTACCGCACGCAGGGAGACCACCCAGTCGTATTTGCGGCCGTCGCCCATCACGCCGACCGAACGCACCGGCAGGAATACGGTGAACGCCTGGCTGACTTTGTTGTACAGGTCAGCTTTGTGCAGCTCTTCGATGAAGATGGCATCGGCGCGGCGCAGCAGATCGCAGTACTCTTTCTTCACTTCGCCCAGCACGCGCACGCCCAGACCCGGGCCCGGGAACGGGTGACGGAACAGCATGTCGTACGGCAGGCCCAGCTCCAGGCCGATCTTGCGCACTTCGTCTTTGAACAGCTCTTTCAGCGGCTCGACCAGGCCCAGCTTCATCTCTTTCGGCAGGCCGCCCACGTTGTGGTGCGACTTGATCACGTGCGCTTTGCCGGTGGCGGAAGCGGCGGATTCGATCACGTCCGGGTAGATGGTGCCCTGTGCCAGCCATTTCACCTGCTCTTGCTTGCAGGCTTCTTCGTCGAACACTTCAACGAACACACGACCGATGATTTTACGCTTGGCTTCCGGCTCGTCCACGCCCGCCAGTGCGGTCAGGAAGCGGTTTTCCGCCTCAACGTGCACGATGTTCAGGCCGAAGTGGTCGCCGAACATTTCCATCACCTGCTTGGCTTCGTTCAGGCGCAGCAGGCCGTTGTCGACGAACACGCAGGTCAGGCGTTTGCCGATGGCCCGGTGCAGCAGCATCGCGGTCACGGAGGAGTCGACGCCGCCGGACAGGCCGAGGATCACGTGGTCTTCACCCACCTGCTCGCGGATGCGCTCGACCGCATCTTCGATGATGGTGGCTGGCGTCCACAGGGCTTCACACTGGCAGATGTCCAGTACGAAGCGCTCCAGCATGCGCTGGCCCTGGCGGGTGTGGGTCACTTCCGGGTGGAACTGCACGCCGTAGAAGCGTTTTTCTTCGTTGGCCATAATAGCGAACGGGCAGGTATCGGTGCTGGCGATGGTCACGAAGTCGGACGGGATCGCGGTCACTTTGTCGCCGTGGCTCATCCACACGTCCAGCAGCGGTTTGCCGGCCGGGCTGATAGCGTCTTCGATGTCGCGCAGCAGCGCGCTCTCTTTGACGATTTCCACCTGCGCGTAGCCGAACTCGCGTTCGTTGGAACCCTGCACATGGCCACCCAGCTGCATCGCCATGGTCTGCATGCCGTAGCACACGCCCAGCACCGGCACGCCGGCATTGAACACGTAGTCAGGGGCGCGCGGGCTGCCGGCTTCGGTGGTGCTTTCCGGGCCGCCGGACAGGATGATGCCGCTTGGGTTGAATTCGCGGATCTGCGCTTCGCTAACGTCCCAGGCCCACAGTTCGCAGTAAACGCCGATTTCGCGCACGCGGCGGGCGACCAGTTGAGTGTATTGCGAACCGAAGTCCAGTATCAGGATGCGATGCTTATGGATATTTTGTGTCATGTGAGGCGAATTCCAGCAACAAGAGAAAAAGAGCGAAAATGTGTGTTTCGGGATGGGGCTTGGCGCCCCACCCCGGCCTCTCACTCAGGAGAGGTTAAGGCATCAGCCCATGCGGTAGTTCGGCGACTCTTTGGTGATGGTCACGTCGTGCACGTGGCTTTCCTGAATGCCGGCGCCACTGATGCGCACGAACTCCGCCTTGGTGCGCAGATCGTCGATGGTGGCGCAGCCGGTCAGGCCCATGCAGGAGCGCAGGCCGCCCATCTGCTGGTGCACGATGGCTTTCAGCATGCCTTTATAGGCGACGCGGCCTTCGATACCTTCCGGCACCAGTTTGTCGGCGGCGTTATCGGTCTGGAAGTAACGGTCGGAAGAACCTTTGGACATCGCGCCCAGCGAGCCCATGCCGCGGTAAGATTTGAACGAACGGCCCTGATACAGCTCGATTTCGCCCGGGGATTCTTCGGTGCCCGCCAGCATGGAGCCGACCATCACGCAGGATGCGCCCGCGGCGATCGCTTTGGCGATGTCGCCGGAGAAGCGGATGCCGCCGTCGGCGATAACCGGAATGCCGGTGCCTTCCAGCGCTTCCACCGCGTCGGCGATGGCGGTGATCTGCGGTACGCCCACGCCGGTCACGATGCGGGTGGTGCAGATGGAGCCAGGGCCGATACCCACTTTCACCGCGCTCACGCCGGCTTCAGCCAGTGCTTTGGCGCCCGCTGCGGTCGCGACGTTGCCGCCGACGATCTGCAGATCCGGGTATTTGGCGCGAGTTTCGCGGATGCGCTGCAACACGCCTTCGGAGTGGCCGTGCGAGGAGTCGATCAGCAGGACGTCAACGCCTGCCGCCACCAGCGCGTCAACGCGCTCTTCGTTGCCGGCGCCGGCGCCGACCGCCGCGCCCACGCGCAGACGGCCGTGCTCGTCTTTACAGGCGTTCGGCTTACGTTCCGCTTTCTGGAAGTCTTTAACGGTGATCATGCCCAGCAGGTGGAAGCTGTCGTCCACCACCAGCGCTTTTTCTACGCGCTTTTCGTGCATCTTCTGCAGCACCACGTCACGCGCTTCACCTTCTTTCACGGTGACCAGGCGATCTTTCGGCGTCATCACCGCAGTCACCGGCTGAGACAGATCGGTCACAAAGCGCACGTCACGGCCGGTGATGATGCCGACCAGCTCGTTGTCTTCGGTAACGACCGGGTAACCGGCGAAGCCGTTGCGCGCGGTTAGCTCTTTCACTTCCTGCAGCGTGGTGGACGGGGTAACGGTCTGCGGGTCGGTAACTACGCCGCTTTCATGCTTCTTCACGCGGCTGACTTCTTCAGCCTGGCGCTCGATGGACATGTTTTTGTGGATGAAGCCCAGGCCGCCTTCCTGCGCCAGCGCGATGGCCAGGCCGGATTCGGTCACGGTATCCATGGCTGCGGACAGCATAGGGATGTTCAGGCGGATGGTTTTGGTCAGTTGAGTGCCGAGCTCTGCGGTGTTAGGCAGAACCGTGGAGTGGGCTGGAACCAGGAGGACGTCGTCAAACGTCAGAGCTTCTTTAGCGATACGTAGCATGGGCAATATCTCACCAGGGTGGGCTGTGAAAAAGATAAAATATTGCCGCGGCATTATACAGAGCGGAATCGGTTGCCTCCAGCACTTTCTTACAAAAAGTCTTGATTACCTTTTTCAGCCATGTAGTATCGACCAATTAAGTGATTGTTTTGAAATTTGATCTGGGTCACATGTCGCTACCTGTTTCGCCTTCCATTTTTACCGTAAGCCGCCTCAATCAGACGGTTCGCCAACTGCTGGAAATGGAAATGGGGCAGATTTGGCTCTCCGCCGAGATCTCCAACCTCTCCCAGCCCGCCTCCGGCCACTGGTATTTCACGCTGAAAGACGACCGCGCCCAGGTGCGCTGCGCGATGTTCCGCAACAGCAACCGCCGCGTCACCTTCCGGCCGCAAAACGGCCAGCAGGTCTTGGTGCGCGCCAGCATCACGCTGTATGAACCGCGCGGCGACTACCAGCTGATCGCCGAGAGCATGCAGCCCGCCGGCGACGGCCTGCTACAGCAACAGTTCGAGCAGTTGAAACAGCGCCTGAGCGCCGAAGGGCTGTTCGATCAGCAATTCAAGCAGCCGCTGCCCGCCCCGGCCAAACGCGTCGGGGTGATCACCTCCGCCAGCGGCGCGGCGCTGCACGATATCCTGCAGGTGTTGCAGCGGCGCGATCCATCGCTGCCGATCGTCATCTACCCCACCTCGGTGCAGGGCGCGGAAGCGCCGATGCAAATCGTGCGCGCCATCGAGACCGCCAACCGCCGCGATGAATGCGACGTGCTGATCGTCGGCCGCGGCGGCGGTTCGCTGGAAGATCTGTGGAGCTTCAACGACGAACGCGTGGCGCGGGCGATCTTCGCCAGCCGCATTCCGATCGTCAGCGCCGTCGGCCATGAAACCGACGTCACCATCGCCGACTTTGTCGCCGATCTGCGCGCGCCGACCCCTTCCGCCGCCGCCGAACTGGTCAGCCGCAATCAGCTTGAGCTGTTGCGCCAGCTGCAGTCGCAGCAGCAGCGGCTGGAGATGGCGATGGATTACTATCTGGCGCAGCGCCAGCAGCAGTTCACCCGCATTCACCACCGTTTACAGCAGCAGCATCCGCATCTGCGCCTGGCGCGCCAGCAGACGCTGCTGTTCAAGCTGCAGCGCCGAATGGAAGACGGCATGCAGCAGCAGCTGCGCCTGGCTGCCCGCCGCAGCGAACGCGCCCAGCAGCGGCTGGCGCAGGTGCAGCCGCAGGGCCGCATTCACCGCTACCAACAACGCGTGCAGCAGCAGGAATACCGTCTGCAGCAGGCGATGGAGCGCCAGCTCAACGCCTACCGCCAGCGCTTCGGCGTGGCCTGCAGCCAGCTGGAAACCGTCAGCCCGCTGGCGACGCTGGCGCGCGGCTACAGCGTGACGCAAACCCCGCGCGGCGAGCTGCTGAAAACCACCAAACAGGCACAGGTCGGCGAACTGCTGAAAACCCGCCTGCAGGACGGCTGGGTGGAAAGCGAGGTGAAAACCATCACCGTCGCCAAAAAGCCGCGCAAGAAGCGCGCGACCGAGTAACCCCCTACTCCAGCGTAAAACGCTCGCCCGGTTCGCCGTTCACCCACAGCGCGCGCGTTTCGCCTTCCGGCAGGCTGAGCGCCAGCGTGCGCCAGGCCGGGCAGAAACGCCCTTCCGTCGTGATATCCAGCATGATGCGCTGATTGTCGCAGCGCATTTCCCAGCGCAGCCACAGCGCATCGCCCTGCCGCCAGCCGTCGCTTTCACCGTCGTCCTCAAACAACAACCCACTGCTTGCGCCGCAGCCCTTGAGCGGAAACAGCCGCAGCTCGCGCCGATCGTCGGCGGCCACGTCCACATGCGCCAGCCGCTGCGACAGCGGCAGCGCCGCCCCGGCGCGCACCAGCAGCGGCAGACGCTCCAGCGGCGCCGCCAGCGTTACCGTCTGGCCGCCGCTGAACCACTGGCCGCTGTAGAAGCAGTACCAGCCTTCGCCGTTGTCCGGCAAATACACCAAACGCCGGCGCTGCGCCGGTTCCACCACGCTGGCCACCAGCAGATCGCGGCCAATCAGAAAATCGTCGTTCTCGCCAAAGGTGCGCGCATCCTGTTCGTGATCGAGGAAGGTCGGGCGCAGCATCGGCTCGTCGTCCGCGCAGGCCTGCCATAGCAGGGTGTAGAAATACGGCAGCAGCCGGTAACGCAGATTGATCGCCTCGCGCACCGCCGGGGTGGCGGCCGGGTACATCCAGGGCTCGTTGACCGTGGCGTCGTCGTTCCAGGAGTGGATAGTGAAACGCGGATGCATCACGCCGTTTTGCACCCAGCGCACCAGCAGCTCCGCGTCCGGTTTGTCGCCGGAGAAGCCGCCGACGTCGTGGCCGAGGTTATACAGCCCGGACAGGCTCATGCCCAGCCCCATGCGGATGTTGTAGCGCAGCGTCTGCCAGCTGGTGCGGTTGTCGCCGCTCCAGGTCTGCACGTAGCGCTGCATGCCGGCACAGCCGGAGCGCGAGATCAGGTACGGCCGCTTCTGCGGCGCGAAGCGCTGCTGGGCCTCCATCGAGGCGCGCATCATCAGCAATGGCATCACCGGGCGAATATGCTTGATGGCGATCGGCCGCCCGAAGCCGTGGCAGCGCGCTTCGCCGTCCCACACTTCGTATTCGTTGTTGTCGTTCCAGGTCGAGTCGATGCCCATCTCCAGCAGCTGCTGCGTGACGCCGTGCTGCCACCAGCGCACCGCCGCCGGGTTAGTGAAGTCGAGGTGCGATCCCTCGTCGTCCCAGAAGCTGGAACGTTCGGGCGCGTCGCTTTGCGAATCGCGGATAAACAGCCCCTGCGCAGCCACCGCCTGATACTGCGGGTGATCCTGCAGCAGGCATGGCTTGATGTTGGCCGCCAGCCTGAGGCCGGCGTCGTGAAACGCCTGGCTGAGCAGCTTGGGCTGCGGCACCTTGTCGTAATTCCAGTTGAACACGTAGCGCTTGTTGTTGATCGAGGTGTAGCCCGACGACAGCTGGAAAGAGTCGCAAGGAATGGCGTGTTGGCGGCACAGCGCGATGAACTGCTGCAGCTGCTGCTGGGCGTCCGGCGCGTCGGTGTAGTGCATGGTCGAACCGCTGTAGCCCAGGCTCCACTTCGGCCCGAAGTGGGTGCGGCCGGTCAGGCGCACGAAGGCCTTGGTGACGTCCAAAACCTTCGGCCCGAGGAACAGGTAGTAATCCAGATCGCCCGCTTCGGCCTGATAGCGGCGGTAGGCCGCGTGGTAGTTGTCTATCTCGTTGCCCAGATCCAGCCAGCAGCTGCTCAGGTTATCGTAGAACAGGCCGAAGCTCGCCTCCGGCCCGCGGGTGATGGTAAACGGAATGTGCTTGTACAGCGGATCGGTGCTGGCGGCGTTGTAGCCCATGGCGTCCAGATTGCGCATCTCAAAGCGGCGGCCGGTGCGTTCCAGATCGCCGGCCTTCTCCCCCAGGCCGTAATAGCGCTCATCGGCGAAACGCCGCTGGTAATGCGCCACGCCGTCGCCGTGCGCATTGAGCAGGTAGGCGCTGGTCGGCCGATCCGACGCCAGCGGCCGCCACTCGCCGTCGGCGGTGCAATACTCCCACGCCAGCCACAGCGGCTGATGCACCGTCACGCGCAGCAGCGGCGTGCTGACCACCAGCCGATCGCCCTCCCGACGCAGCTGATAGCCCGGCAGGCTGAAACCGGCGACGCTGAGCCGATCGCGCCCCTCCCAGGGCACATCCTCTTGCGGCGCAATGCTCCAAGTGCGATCCAGCGCCAGCTCGCCCTCACGTTTGATCAACACGCGGAACAGACCGTCTTCCAGCACGTACAGGCAGAAACGGTGGCGTTCATCGACCAGCAGCTCGACGTGGTCCGCATGCTGCGCCGCCAATGTCCAATTTTTTAAGCTTTTCATAAATATTCCACTTAGCTGTGTGAAGGGGTTTTCTTACCGCCGCGCTCGGCGATCAGGGCAATCAGGAACACAGCGCCGATCAGATCGAAGAAGCCCATGGCGATAAACAGCGGGTTAAAGCCGATGGTGTCGGATACCGCGCCGATCAGCAGCGTGAACAGGAAACTGGCGATCCAGGCGCTGGAACCGCGCATGCCGTTCACCGTCGCCATTTGATTCTTATCGAACGATTCCACCACCAGGGCGCTGAGCATGCAGGAGATCACCTGATGGCCGAAGCCGCCGATCGAGATCAGCGCGATCGCCACATAGGGATCTTGGGTGATCGCGACAAACGCCAGCGACACCATCAGGAAAGCGCCGGTCACCGAGCTGGCGACCACCGAGTTAACGCGGCTGCAGCCGAACCATTTGCGGTACAGAGTGGTGAGATAGCCGCTGGCGACGCTGCCGATATCCGCCGCCAGGAACGGCAGCCAGGCGAACATCGCGATCTGTTTCAGATCCATGCCGCGTTCGGTGGCCAGGTACAGCGGCACCCAGAAGCTGAAGACCGCCCAGGCCGGCTCGGCGAGAAAGGCCGGGATGGCGATGCCGTAAAATTTCTTGTTCTTGCACAGGCTGGCCAGCGAGGTGAGAAACGGCAGCTTCGGCAACACCGGCTCGTTGTCTTCGCGGATCAGATCCAACTCTTGCTGGCTGAGGTTCGGGTGCTGCTGCGGCGAGTGGTAGAACAGCCACCACAGCACCACCCAGATCAGCGCCAGCCCGCCGGAGAACAGGAAGGCGCCTTGCCAGCCGAAGGAGACGTGAGCGATGACGATGATCGGCGGGGCCAGCATGGCGCCGATGGAGAAACCGACGCCCGCCCAGCCGGCAGCGATCGGCCGCTCCTTCTTCGGGAACCAATCGGAGATCGCCTTGGCGTTGGCCGGGGTGGCCGCCGCCTCCGCGCCTCCCATGAAGAAGCGCAGAATGGCCAGTTGCAGCCAGCTGCCGGCGCCGGCGTGCAACATGCATACCACCGCCCAAATGCCGGCGCAGATCAGAAAGCCCATCTTCAGGCCGATAACGTCGATCAGCCAGCCGCAGATCGGCTGGAACACCGTGTAGGCCAGCTGGAACGACGCCACCACCCAGGCATATTGTTCGGTGCTCATGTTCAGGCTGGTTTTCAGCTCCGGCGCCAGAATGCCCAGCGAGTTGCGGGTGATGTAGTTGACCGTGACGCCCAGCAAGAACAGCGCCAGCATCCACCAGCGCAGCGATTTGAACTTGCGCCGGCCGCTCTGCGCGACCGCCTGATTGATCTCCACACTCATCGATTCTCTCCCCGCGGCCGCCGGCTATGGCGACACGCGTTTTGGTAGGGTACGTTGTGCTATCAAATAAGGGACAGTGAAAACGGGTCGGCGCCATATCGCCGGCCGACAGAAAATCACAACCCCATGATTTATTTTTTGTTTTCTTCTTTGCATACCGTTAAAATTGGACTGACAGGTCGTTAAAATTGGTGTACCAATGCAGACTACTCAGCGAGAGCGCGCAGCGAAACGGGGTTTTTTGCAAAGATTTTCACAGGTGGGTGAAAAAATAGTCATAATGGGCATGAAAGCCGGTCAAGACGCTGAAAATCCGCGGTGAAAATATTCTCATGGACGAATTTGAAGGAGATCACAGAATGAACGGAAAGCTGAAAATCCAGGAGATCGCCCGCCAAACCGGGCTGTCGATCAGCACCGTTTCCCGCGTGCTGGCGGGCAAGGCCAACACCAGCGCCGAAGCGCGCCGCAAGGTGCTGGAATGCGCGCAGCAAAACGGCATTCTGCAGGGCATTTCCAGCGGCCGGCTGATGCTGAACAACGTGATGGTGTTCGCGCCGCAGCGCGCGTTCGACGTGCGCACTGACATTTTCTACTACAAGGTCATTCAGGGCATTACCGCCGCGCTGATGGAGCACGAGGTGCGCATCCGCTACTGCGGGCTGGAAGAGCAGCACAGCGACGGCGCGCTGTTTCTGGAAAAAATGAGCGATCCGCACACCGAAGCGGCACTGATCATCGGCATCGACGACGAACACATCCATACCCTGGCGGCCGATCTGCCCAAGCCCTGCGTGCTGATCAACTGCACCGATCAGCAGATGCGGCTGGACAGCGTCTCGCCGGATCATCAGCTGATCGGCGACTATTCCGCCAGCTATCTGTTCCAGCAGGGGCACAGCCATATCCTCAACCTGCAGTGTCTGCGCCGCCACACCATGGAGCTGCGGCTGGCGGGTATCCGGCAGGCCTACGCGCGGCATCATCTGCCGTTCGACGACGGCCGCCATCTGGTGACCACTTCCGGCTTCGGCAGCGAAGAGGCCGAACAGGCGCTGACCACCTACCTGAACCGCGCCCCGCTGCCGACGGCGATCCTGGCCGGCGGCGATTACATGGCGGTCGGGGCGGTCAAGGCGCTCAACAAGCTGGGGCTGAGCGTACCGGGCGACGTATCGGTGATGAGTACCGATGGCTTCAACCTGGCGGAAATACACGACGTGCCGCTGACCTCGGTACAGGTGCCGCGTGATGAGCTGGGCTACGAGGCGATCCAGCTGCTGCAGCGGCGCATGTTGCGCGCCGACGCGCCGCCGTGCAACCTGCTGCTGCATGGCCGGTTGGCGGTACGCGCCTCGGTGCGGCGCATCAGTCCCCACAAGACCACCCCGGCGGTGAGCACACATAACCACAGGCTTTATGACGAGTAGACTACACTTAGGCTCAGTGCATTCATTCGATGAGGTAAATTTTTTGCCTAAGGAGAGCCACTATGCCAGCCCAGCGCATGCGTTCCGTCATTCCTCCCTACATGCTGCGCCGCATTATTGAACACGGTAACGCCCCGCAGCGCGACTGCGCGCTGCACACCCTGAACCACGTGCAAAGCCTGCTCGGCAACAAGCCGCTGCGTTCACCGACCGAGAAAAACGCCCGAGCCGGCGAAGCGCTCCGCGATATCTACGACGCCCAGAACGGCACCCAACTGCCCGGCAAACAGGTGCGCAAGGAGGGCCAGCCCAGCAACCACGACGTGGCGGTGGACGAGGCCTACGACTATCTCGGCGTCACCTACGATTTCTTCTGGCAGGCCTACCGGCGCAATTCGCTGGATAATAAAGGGCTGCCGCTGGTCGGCAGCGTGCACTACGGCAAGGAGTACCAGAACGCTTTCTGGAACGGCCAGCAGATGGTGTTCGGCGACGGCGACGGCGAGATCTTCAACCGTTTCACCATCGCCATCGACGTGGTCGGCCACGAGCTGGCGCACGGCGTGACCGAGAGCGAGGCTGGGCTGATCTACTACCAGCAGTCCGGCGCGCTCAACGAATCGCTGTCTGACGTGTTCGGTTCGTTGGTCAAGCAGTTCCACCTGCAGCAAACCGCCGATAAAGCCGACTGGCTGATCGGCGCCGGGCTGCTCGCCAAGGGCATCAAAGGCCAAGGGCTGCGCTCGATGTCGGCACCCGGCACCGCCTACGACGATCCGCTGCTGGGCAAAGACCCGCAGCCCGCCAGCATGAAGGATTATATCCAGACCAAGGAAGACAACGGCGGCGTACACCTCAACTCCGGCATTCCTAACCGCGCGTTCTACCTGGCGGCAACCGCGCTGGGCGGCTTCGCCTGGGAAAAAGCCGGCTACGTCTGGTATGACACGGTGTGCGACAAAGCGCTGCCGCAAAACGCCGACTTCGCCACCTTCGCCCGCGCCACGGTGAAACATGCGCTAGCGCGTTTCGATCAAAGCGTGGCGGACAAGGTGCAACAGGCCTGGCATCAGGTGGGGGTGGAGTAATGAAACCGCTGCCGACGCTCAATCAGGATACGGTCATTGAGCTGGCGCGCGAGGGAGGCTTCGCCTACATTCCCAAACTGGCGGGCCAGCGCCGCATTGCGCTGGCCGATATCACGCCGGAGCAACGGCAGCGCCTGAATCAGTTGCTGAATCAGACGCTGCCGTACGCCCAGGAAGAGGGCCAACCCAACTCCCCCGGCTGCGGCGACCAGCGCTACTACCGCGTACAGATCAACTACACCAGCCCCACCCTGAGCACCGAGATCGTGCTGTTAATCCCGGAAAGCAGCGCGCCGCAGGCGCTGGTGGATTTGTGGAAAACCGGCCAGGTGGATGAGTGAGGGCTTACAGCGGCTGATAGCTGAAATTCACCCGTTTTTTGGAGATCAGCCCGTGCCCGTTCTGGCACAGGTAATCCACCGCCCCGCAGGCTTTCAATTCTTGCAGCGGCTGCCCGCACTCCGGGCAGCTCGCCAGCTGCCGATAATCGCAGAGGCAGGCTTCACAATGGTAATGACCCGCTACCCACTTCATGGTCTGACGGCAGTGCGGACAATGCGCATCCATAACGGCTCCCAGGTTAAATCGCGCCCCATGAGCGCAAGAAATAGATCCCCAACGCGGTGGTGAAGAACGAACCGACGGTGGTGATGGCGATAATGTTGGCCGCCAGCGTGGCGTTGCCGCCCATGGCGCGCGTCATCACATAGCTGCCCGAAGCGGTCGGCGTGGCGGAAAACAGGAAGATAATGCCCAGCGCCGCCCCCTGAAACCCGCACAGCCAGCCGGCCAGCGTCATCAGGAACGGCACCAGAAACAGCTTGGCCGCCGACGACAGCGCCGCCACGTTGGACGAGCGGAACATGGCGCGAAAATCCAGGCTGGCGCCGGTGCACAGCAGTGCCAGCGGCAGCGACAGCGCGGAGATATAGCTGCCGGTCTGGCGGATCACGGTCGGGATGCCCAGCCCGGTTTGCGCATACAGCAGCCCGCACACCAGGCCGATGATCAGCGGGTTGGTAACGATGCTGCGCAGCAGCGACAGGTGGCTGATTTTCTTGCCCTGCCCACCCTGTAGGCTGCGCGTGAGGGTGATAACCGACAGTATGTTGAACAGGATCACCGTCACCGTCAGGTACAGCGAGGCGAGCGCAATGCCTTCGCTGCCATAGGCGGTCATGGCGTAGGCCAGGCCGACGATGGCGGTATTGGCGCGGAAACCGCCCTGCACGAACACCCCGCGCTCACGCGGTTCTTTCACCAGCCACTTGGCCGCCAGCTCCAAGAGCAGGAAGGTCGCCAGCGTGCCGACCGCGCCGAACAGCACCAGCGGCAGGTTGCCGAGCAGCTGCGGGTGGTTGGTGGCGATGCTGAAAAACAGCAGGCACGGCAGCGCCAGATTGAACACCAGGCGCGTCGCGCCGTCGACAAAGCGGTCATCCATCAGGCGCCAATGGCGCAGCAGGATCCCCAGCAGCATCATCAGCAGATTCGGCACGGTGACGTTGAACGCAAAACTCCAGGTTTCCCAGGACATGGTGTTCCTTCAGGCAGGCGAGGTAATCTTCAGATAATAAAACGATTTCGGGCCAATAAAAAAGGGGCGCGGCATCACTGCCGCGCCCCTCATGGGCAATTACTTGCTCTTTTTCAGGTGGCTCATCAGGCGCTTGCGCTTACGCATCTGGGTTGGCGTCAGCAGGTTGCGCTTGCCGGCGAACGGGTTGTCCCCCTCTTTGAACTGGATGCGGATCGGCGTCCCCATCACGTTCAGCGAGCGACGGAAGTAGTTCATCAGATAGCGTTTGTACGAATCGGCCAGATCGCTGACCTGGTTGCCGTGGATCACCACGATCGGCGGGTTGTAACCGCCGGCGTGGGCATATTTCAGCTTCACGCGGCGGCCGCGCACCAACGGCGGCTGGTGATCGTCAACCGCCATCTGCATGATTTTGGTCAGCATCGAGGTGTTTACGCGACGGGTTGCGCACTCGTAGGCTTCCTGTACCGATTCGAACAGGTTGCCGACACCGCTGCCGTGCAGGGCGGAAATAAAGTGCACGCGCGCGAAGTCGACGAAGCCCAGACGCAGATCGAGCATCTCTTTCACGTGCTCGCGATCTTCTTCGCTCATGCCGTCCCACTTGTTGACCGCAATCACCAGTGAGCGCCCACTGTTGAGGATAAAGCCGAGCAGCGAGAGATCCTGATCGGAGATGCCTTCACGCGCGTCGATCACCAGCAGCACCACGTTGGCGTCTTCAATCGCCTGCAGGGTCTTGATCACCGAGAACTTCTCGACGGTTTCAGTCACCTTGCCGCGTTTACGCACCCCGGCGGTGTCGATCAGCACATATTCGCGTTCGTCGCGCACCATCGGAATGTAGATGCTGTCGCGGGTAGTGCCCGGCATGTCATACACCACCACGCGCTCCTCGCCGAGGATGCGGTTAGTCAGCGTAGACTTACCAACGTTCGGGCGGCCGACGATCGCCAGTTTGATCGGCAGATCCTGCGGGTTGAACGCTTCTTCCGGCTCTTCGTCTTCTTCGCCTTCCAGCGTTTCACCGTTTTGCTCGGCCCAGTAAGCGGCATTGGCCTCTTCCTCGGTCAGCTCGACGTCTTCCGGTTTTTCCGGCACGAACGGCACCAGCACGTGTTCAATCAGCTGGGTCACGCCACGGCCGTGAGAAGCGGCGATAGCGAACACTTCACCCAGGCCGAGCGAGTAGAAATCGGCGGTGGCGGTGTCCGGGTCCAGGCCGTCGGTCTTGTTGGCCACCAGGAAGGTCGCCTTTTGGCGGCTGCGCAGGTGCTGGGCGATGCCCTGATCCGCCGGCATCAGGCCGGCGCGGGCGTCGACCATGAACAGCACGATGTCCGCTTCTTCGATCGCCAGCAGCGACTGACCGGCCATGCGCGTTTCGACGCCGTCTTCGGTGCCGTCGATACCGCCGGTATCGACGATGATGAATTCATTGCCTTCGATTTCAGCACGACCATACTTGCGGTCACGCGTCAGCCCCGGGAAATCCGCCACCAGCGCATCACGCGTATGGGTTAAACGGTTGAACAAGGTGGATTTACCCACATTCGGGCGCCCGACCAGCGCGACGACAGGTATCATTGTTGAAGCCTCATTACTTAATAATCAATGCGTTACTGCACTGTGGATAGACACCAGCGGTGCAGCTTATAAAATACGAAACGGCCCCTGAACATTCAGGAGCCGTTTTCCCCTTCATCTTTCGCGCCACAGCGGCGTTGTCTGCGCACCTTCGCCTCGGTCACTTAGCTCACTAAGCTCCCGAGGACTCATGCGCTTGCCGCCTGGCTGCAACCCGAAATCTTTCGGGCGCAAGAAGGATCACGACGAGCGGCGTTAGCGGGTGAAAGCGTAAACTTTCCCGCCGCGAGCCTGGATGACCAGCTTGTCGCCGGCCACCATCGGCGCAGACAGGAAGCCGGAGCTGTCCACTTCCTGCTGGGCGACAAAACGGCCATCGGTGGTGTTGACCCAGTGCAGATAGCCTTCGGCGTCACCGGTCACCAGATAACCATTATACATCACCGGCGGCGTCAGGTTGCGGTGCAGCAGATCGCTTTGCGTCCACACGGTCACGCCGCCTTCGGTGCTGAGCGCCACCACGCGATCGTTCTGGTCGATCAGGTAGATGCGGCCCGCGTCGACGATGAAATCATTCACCGAACCCAGCTCGCGTTTCCAGATGATCTGACCGGAACGCAGATCCAGCGCCGTCAGGTTGCCGTTGTAACCCAGCGCGTAGACCACGCCGTCAACGATTACCGGCGTGGTGTCCACGTCGTTCAGGCGATCGATTTCGGTCGCGCCGCTCGGCTGAGAAATGCGCTGTTGCCAGATCAGTTGGCCCTGCTGCATCAGCACGGCGCTGACGCGGCCGTTGTCACCGCCGACGATGGCGGCGCCAAAGGCGACGGCCGGCGCGGATTCACCGCGCAGCGACAGCGAAGGCATGTCCAGGTTAACCGTCCACTTCACCGCGCCGTCGGCTTCGTTCAGCGCCTGCAGCATGCCGTTGGAGGTGTGCACCAACACCATGCCGTCGCTGATAACCGGACGTGAAATCGCTTCGCCGGCCACTTTGGTCTGCCAGGCGATGGCGCCGTCGGCGGTGTTCAATGCGTAAACCACCGCTTTTTCGCTGCCGACGTAAACCTTGTCGCCCGCAACCGTCAGGCCGCCCGACAGCAGCGCAGACAGGTTGCTGGAGAAGAAGCCGGTCTTCTCGGAGAGGTTGACCTTCCACTTCTCGTTGCCGCTGTCGGCGTCCATCGCTTTCACGATGCCAAAGCGATCGGCGGCGTAAATGGTGCTGTCCTGATAGGCCGGACGCAGGTGGGAGTAATACTCACCGATGCCGTCGCCCACCGAGGTACTCCACGCCTTGCTCGGCGTGAACTGATTTTCAACTTTCGGCAACGGCGACATGGTAACCACGTCTTCTTCGCTGTTAAACAGCGAGCAACCACTCAGCAAGGCAGCGGAAACCAGTCCGACCAAGAGTGTTTTACGCAATTGCATGGGAATTCCCCTTAGCTGGACAAGTTATTCAATTTCATGCGCAGCAGAACCTGCAGCGCCTGAGAAGCATTGGACTCAATGCCTTTGCTGTAAGCTTCGCGCGCGCCCTTGGCGTCGCCCTTGGCCAGCAATACATCGCCGCGCACATCCTGCATCATCGCCGCCCAGCCTTCGCCTTTCACGCCATCCAGCGTTTTCAGCGCTTCATCCAGCTTTTTCTCCTGCAGCTGGACACGCGCCAGACGCAGGTCGATCATCGCCAACAGGTTGTCGTCTTTGGTCTGGCCCTGCGCCAGCACCAGCTGCTGTTCCGCCTTGGCGAAATCATTCTGTTCGACAAAGTGCTTGGCCAACTGCAGCGCGGCCAGTACGCCGTAGCTGTTGCCGTTAGCCTGGACAAATTTCTCTGCGGCAGCCACGTCATCCGGCTTGCCGGCCGCCAGACGATCGCTGGCTTCCTGATAGGATTGCGATGCCGCCATCATGTTGGAGTTTTCATGGCTCTGCCAGTAACGCCAGCCAACCAGGGCACCAATTCCGAGCACCACGCCCACCGCCAGCGCTTTGCCGTTCTCGACAAAGAACCGACGCAGTGCGTCGACTTGTTCGTTTTCAGTGGTATAGACTTCCACGGTGTCCTTCTCCTTAACCTAACATCAAAGCCAGACGCGCAGCGACTTCGCTTTGCGCCAGCGTTTCTTGTTCACCACTGCGCAGGTCTTTCACCACCACCTGCTGCGCCGCCACTTCGCTCTCACCCAGGATCAGCGCGATGCGCGCGCCCCATTTGTCCGCACGGGTGATCTGCTTCTTGAAGTTGCCGCCGCCGTAATTGGTCATCAGCTTCAGCTGCGGCGCCGCGTCGCGCACCTGTTCAGCCAGCTGCATTGCCGCGCTCTGGGTGCCCGCGCCGGAAGAGATGACGTACACGTCGATAGCCGACGGCGCCTTGAATTCCGGGTTAACCGCCTGCACCAGCAACACCAGACGCTCGAGGCCCATGGCGAAACCGACCGCCGGGGTGGCGCGGCCGCCCAATTGCTCGACCAGGCCGTCGTAACGGCCGCCCGCGCAGACGGTGCCCTGCGCGCCCAGGCTGGTGGTCACCCACTCAAACACGGTGCGGTTATAGTAATCCAGACCGCGCACCAGGCGCTCGTTAACGGTATATGGGATACCTGCCTGCGCCAAAAGTTCACACAGACCGGCGAAGTGAGCACGGGATTCTTCATCCAGGTACTCGGACAGGCGCGGCGCATCGTTCAACAGCGCCTGCACCTCAGGATTCTTGGAGTCCAGCACGCGCAGCGGGTTGCTGTACATGCGGCGTTTGCAGTCTTCGTCCAGCACCTCGACGTGCTGCTCCAGGAACGCCACCAGCGCGTCGCGGTAGTTGGCGCGCGCCTCCAGCGAACCGATGGAGTTCAGCTCCAGCTTGACGTGCTCG
The DNA here is from genome assembly GCF_052169095.1 of Serratia sp. CY33802. Lineage (NCBI taxonomy): Bacteria > Pseudomonadati > Pseudomonadota > Gammaproteobacteria > Enterobacterales > Yersiniaceae > Serratia > Serratia sp. CY33802. The sequence goes on along the minus strand of NZ_JBJNLL010000005.1, from coordinate 132,063 downwards.
GCGATGCCCAGCGCTTTCCACCAGCGGGCGGTCAGCAGGATCAACTCGGCGTCGATATCCGGGCCTTGCAGGCCGAACACTTCTGCGCCCAGCTGATGGAACTGGCGATAGCGGCCCTTCTGCGGGCGCTCGTAGCGGAACATCGGGCCGATGTACCACAGACGCTGTTCCTGATTGTACAGCAGACCATGTTCGATGCCGGCGCGCACGCAGCCGGCCGTCCCTTCCGGACGCAGCGTCAGGCTTTCGCCGTTGCGGTCTTCGAAGGTATACATCTCTTTTTCCACGACGTCGGTCACTTCGCCGATCGCGCGTTTGAATAACGGGGTCTGCTCTACAATCGGCAACCGGATTTCGCTGTAACCGTAGCCGCCCAGCACCTGCTTGAGGGTGCCTTCAATACGCTGCCATAATGCCGTTTCTTCCGGCAGGTAGTCGTTCATGCCGCGAATGGCTTGAATGTTCTTTGCCACGTGAGTTCTCTGTCCGTTGTCTGTAAAAATGAACCCGATTATAGGGACTTTGCCGCCCGGTATTCAACGCGGATGCGGTTTTCTGCCCTTCAGGCTCATAAACAAGCGGGCCAACTGGCCCGCCGTGTAGCGATAACGCTTATTTTTCCAGCAGGTTGACCGTGATGCGGTTGCTTTCGTCCATCATCGCGGCCTTGGCGCGAATTTTCGCTTCCAGCTGGTCGATCATCTGTTCGTTGTCGAAACGCTCTTTCTGGCGCACGCCGTCTTCATAGAAGCCGCTCTTCTTGTGGCCGCCGGTCACGCCCATGGTGGACACCAGCGCTTCGCCCGGGCCATTCACCACGCAACCGATGATCGAGACGTCCATCGGCGTGATGATGTCTTCCAGGCGCTGCTCCAGCGCGTTCACCGTGCCAATCACATCGAACTCCTGACGCGAACAGGTCGGGCAGGCGATGAAGTTGATGCCGCGCGCGCGGATGCGCAGCGACTTCAGAATGTCGAAACCGACCTTCACTTCTTCAACCGGATCCGCCGCCAGCGAGATGCGCAGGGTGTCGCCGATGCCTTCAGACAGCAGCATGCCCAGGCCGATGGCCGATTTGACCGACCCGCTGCGCGCGCCGCCGGCTTCGGTGATGCCCAGATGCAGCGGCTGATCGATGCGCGACGCCAGCAAGCGGTAGGATTGCACCGCCAGGAACACGTCCGACGCCTTGACGCTGACCTTGAACTGGTCGAAGTTGAGGCGATCGAGGATGTCCACGTGGCGCATGGCGGATTCCAACAGCGCTTCCGGCGTAGGTTCGCCGTACTTTTCCTGCAGGTCTTTCTCCAGCGAGCCGCCGTTGACGCCGATGCGAATCGGGATGTTCTTGTCGCGGGCGCAGTCCACCACCGAGCGAATGCGCGATTCGTTGCCGATGTTGCCCGGGTTGATGCGCAGGCAGTCTACGCCATATTCGGCAACCTGCAGCGCGATGCGATAATCGAAGTGGATATCGGCGACCAGCGGCACGTTGACCTGCTGCTTGATCAGTTTGAACGCCTCGGCGGCGTCCATGGTAGGAACCGAAACGCGGACGATGTCGACGCCCACGCGCTCCAGCGCTTTGATCTGATTAACCGTTGCTTCAACATCGGTGGTACGGGTGTTGGTCATCGACTGCACGGCAATCGGCGCGCCATCACCAATAGGCACCTTGCCGACGTAAATGCGTGTAGATTTTCGACGGTTGATGGGCGCTTGGTTATGCATTACTTACTCTCCATTGCTGCTCTGACATCACGACCAGCCGCGCGATTACTGCGCGGCGACGGTCAGGCGAGCAACACGGTTTGACTTAACGAACCGGCTTAAATCAACCGGTTTACCCTGATACTGGATCTGAACTGCCGCCGGCGCGCCGATGGTCAGTTTATACGGCGCAGTGCCGGTCAGGTTCAGCTTGCCACCTTGCTTCTGGGTGCCGCTGAACAGCGTTTTACCGCTCGCGTCGGTCACCTGCAGCCAGCAGTCGGCGGAGAAATCCATCACCAGCGCGTTCGGATCGGCCGCCGGCGCAGCCACGCCCGCATCGGCGGTCGGCAACGGCGCTTGTGCCGCCGGCGCGGTTTCCGGCAGGGTGGTCTGGCTTGGCGACACCACGGCAGGCTGCTGCTGGGCCGCGCTCGGCGCCTGGGCGGTCGCCGCAGGCGTCTGAGCCGCTGCGCCGGTATCAGCCGGCGTAGCGCTGTTGTCGACCAACGGCACGTTGGTGCCGGCGTCGGCATTGCCGTCGGTCAGCGGCACGGACTGCCCTTCGTTATTCTGTGAAAGCTGCGCCGAGGATTGATCGGCCATGGTGGCGATCTCTTCCTGCTGCGCCTTGTGGTTTTGCCACCACCAAGCGCCGGTCAGGCCGATCACCACGAACACGATAAGCCAGGTGAAGCTCATCAGCCAGCCGTCGCGTTTCTTGCGGCGCTTGCCCAGCGAGAAGCTTTGCATCGGCGCCACTTTCGCCATCTTCAACGGCGCCTGCTTGGCCAGCATCGGCAGCAGTTCGTCTTCCGGCAGATGCACCAGCTTGGCGTAGGAACGGATGTAGCCGCGCACGAAGGTGGACGCGAGGTCAGCAGACACGCTGTCTTCCTCGATATCGCGCACGGTGGACATTTTGAGACACAGGCGTTCTGCAACGGTCTGTTGGCTCAGCCCGAGTTGCTCACGGGCCTGACGCAGGCGCTGGCCCGTCGTCATGGATACGGTTTTATCTTGGGAGGCTTCAGTATTCATTAGCTAAGAACTGCTGGTACTGTTTGGATTGTGGAAAACTTCGCGCTAGCTGCTTGCCATAGCGTTGAACGCTATCCTGGCGGCCGGCTGACGCGGCGAAACGAATCTGTAACCATAAGCTGCTGGCGCTGGCCGGCAGAACATGCTGATAAACATCCAATAAAAGTTGCGACTGGGCGCGCTTCCCTTCTCCAAATTGCTTTTCGGCCTCCGCCAACAGCGGAGTGCCTTTGTCCGGATCGACTTTTAGCGCGCGGCTCAACAGCGTGCGCGCCTCATCGTTTTGTCCGGCCTTGAGAAAACAGTAACCTGCGTTTTCCAGGCTGTCGGCGACCTGGCCATAATCGGGCACCAGCGCCGCAGCGCTAAACTGCTGTTGCGCCGGTACATACTGCCCTAAACCGCAAAGAAACGCACCGTAATTATTCAATACGGTGCCATTGCCCGGCGCAAGTTTGAGCGCTTGCCGATAACGCTGTTCGGCCTCGGCGTTTTCACCGTTCCGCTGCGCGTAGAGCGCCATGCCCAACTGCGTGCGGTAATCCTGCGGGGCCGCGTCCAGCGCCTTTTCCAGGTTCTGGCGCGCGGCGTCCATGTCGCCTTGCTGCAGGTACTCCAGGCCCAGTTGCAACCGCGTCTGGCCCGCCTCAGAGACTTGTGCTTCCTTTTCCGGCGCTGAACCGGAACACCCGGCCAACAACCCGGCCGCCAGCCACATACCCCACAGTTTCAGCTTCATGCCCGCATTCATTTCCTTATCGGCCGTCAGCTAACGCCCGCCAGCGACATGCTTGCGCATAACAGGCTGTTAGATAACAAAAAATGGTGCTATAGGATTCAGACCGCCCGTACGTTGATAGGTTCCCCGGCCATTTTCTTCTTCAGGGTACGCTTGGTACGGTCGATCACTTCACCCGCCAGTTGCCCGCAGGCGGCGTCGATATCGTCACCACGGGTTTTACGAACAATAGTCGTAAAGCCGTATTCCATCAACACCTTGGAGAAACGATCCACCCGGCTGTTGGAGCTGCGGCCGTAGGGGGCGCCCGGGAACGGGTTCCATGGGATCAGGTTAATCTTGCACGGCGTGTCTTTCAGCACTTCCGCCAGCTGATGCGCATCGTCGGTGCTGTCGTTGATATGATCCAACATCACGTACTCGACGGTCACGCGGCCCTGGTTGGCGTTGGACTTCTCCAGATAGCGACGCACTGCGGACAGGAAGGTCTCGATGTTGTATTTGCGGTTGATCGGCACGATCTCATCGCGGATGGTGTCGTTCGGCGCGTGCAGCGAAATAGCCAGCGCTACGTCGATCATGTCGCCCAGCTTGTCCAGCGCTGGCACTACGCCGGAAGTAGACAGGGTCACGCGGCGTTTGGACAGGCCAAAGCCGAAGTCGTCCAGCATGATTTCCATCGCCGGCACCACGTTGTTCAGGTTGAGCAGCGGCTCGCCCATGCCCATCATCACCACGTTGGTGATCGGACGTTGGCCGGTCACCTTCAGCGCGCCGATGATTTTCGCCGCGCGCCACACCTGGCCAATGATTTCCGACACGCGCAGGTTGCGGTTGAAGCCCTGCTGCGCCGTCGAACAGAATTTGCACTCCAGCGCGCAGCCTACCTGCGAGGAGACGCACAGCGTCGCGCGGTCGGCTTCCGGGATGTACACGGTTTCGACCTGCTGATCGCCGACTTTAATCGCCCACTTGATGGTGCCGTCGGCCGAACGCTGTTCTTCCGCCACTTCCGGCGCGCGGATTTCCGCCACGCGCTGCAGCTTGCCGCGCAGGACTTTGTTGATGTCGGTCATCTGCTCGAAATCGTCGCAGCAGTAGTGGTAAATCCACTTCATCACCTGATCGGCGCGGAACGGCTTCTCGCCCATTTCGGCGAAGAACTCGCGCATTTGCTGGCGGTTCAGATCCAGCAGGTTGATTTTGGCCGCAGCCGGTTGCTCCACGTTAACGGAGGGGGTAGTCAGCGAATTATTTTCAGACACGGTGTGCTCGGACGTGATGGGTTCTAACATAATGATCTCTGGCCTCGTTATTACACGTTATGGCGCTAAAGAATGGACAGTAAGTTGTGCATTTCAGCCCGCATGATTCGGGTGGCGGCACTAAAAACACGCCCCTGACAAGTCGTCTTATCAGGGGCGCGGCATTGTACAAATTTTAGTAGCGGGTGGCTACGGCTGAAAGGCATTCAGGGCATTTTTATTGTTTCAGCCGGTGAATGCCTGGCTATCAGCTCAGAAATGCACGATTAACGTGCGCAGATTTCGCTTTCGTTGAAGAAGTAAGCGATTTCGCGCTGTGCGGATTCAACGGAGTCGGAACCGTGAACGGCGTTAGCGGTGAAGCTGTCCGCGTAGTCGGCGCGCAGGGTGCCGGCCAGTGCGTTGTCCGGGTTGGTTGCGCCCATGATGTCGCGGTTGCGCTGCACGGCGTTTTCAGATTCCAGAACCTGCACCATGATCGGGCCGGAGGTCATGAACTCAACCAGACCGTCGAAGAATGGGCGGCCTTTGTGCTCAGCGTAGAAGCCTTCAGCTTGTTCGCGAGTCAGACGCAGCATTTTAGCGGCGATGATTTTGAAACCGGCGCGCTCGAAACGCGCGTAGATAGCGCCGATGTCGTTGTTGGCTACTGCGTTTGGTTTAACGATGGAAAAGGTACGTTCTACGGTCATGATGGCCTCTGTATGACTTCCAAAACAGGCCGGTCTGCAATGTTGCCGGCCTTCTCAAGTGGCGCAGATTATATGTGCGCCGTTAACGCTTGCCTACGGGAAAATCAACATTTCATTAAAAAAATATGATCTTCATGGGTCATTTTAACCACGCGGCGGCGCTACTGGGTCTTGTCGGTAGACGGGATCAAATTGCGCAGCCAGCTGCCCCAGCGGCGCTGGTAAAATGGCTGCGTATGGGCGATCAGATAGTGGCTGATGCCGCGCTCGTTCTCCGACACCAGGCAGAAATCCACCGGTTCGTCGTTTGGCGCCGTTTCGCTGGCGACGCTGCCGGCCTCGTTGATCAACGCCTCGATCTCCGCCGGCTCGGCGTCCACTTCCAGCCCGATCAGCAGATTCGGCTTCTCGTCCGCCACCTGGTCGTGCATCAGCGCCAGGAACGCGCGGCGCACCGGTTTGCGCTGGCTGAACAGCGTGGTCAACGCATCCACCATCGCCGACGGGTACTCCTCGGGCTGCCCCAGCAGAATTTGGGTCTCTTTATCGACGTAATGCTCCACCGGTTTGACGACGCCGCCGGTCGCCAGCAGCATCGCCACCTCTTCCGGGTAGAACTCCTTGCCGTACTCCGCCTTCGGGTTGAGGAACAGATCCGCGCCCTGGGTGATTTCGAACAGCACCCGCGCCGGCATGGCGATGAATGGCTGTTCGTCCTCAACGGCCTTCTGCAGTGCTTCCAGCGAGGTGAAGAACGGAATGATGCTGCCGCCGTCCTGCTTTTCCCAATGCTGGATATTGACCGGCGTATCCGCGTTCAGCGTGATGTCGCCGTCCTGCTGCACCTGTTCGCTGTCGCCGAGGATCAGCACCGTGGCCTCGAGCAGTTCACGGAAGAACGCCGGGCGGTGGGCCGGCTCCGTCACCGCCAGCTTCAGCAGGCGTTCAAGTTCGTTCTCGCTCGGGGCGGCATCGTGATGATGGGCACTCATGGCAAACTCCAGGATCAAATAGCGAGGCCCAGCATGCTGGGCCCCGAAGATAATGCGCATTCTAGCGCCCGATGCGGCGGGCGTTCAATTATTTGGCTTTGCTCAGCAGCAGGTTGGCCAAGGTACGCACGCCCAAACCGGTCGCGCCGGCCGACCACTGATCCACCGCGCCTTTGCGGTAGGTGGCGGAGCAGTCGATGTGCAGCCAGCCCTGTTGGTAATTCTTGACGAAGTGCGACAGGAAGGCCGCCGCGGTGCTGGCGCCGGCGGTGTAGGCCGGGCCGGCTACGTTGTTCAGCTCGGCGAAGTTGGACGGCAGCTGGCTACGGTGGAACTCGGCCAGCGGCAAACGCCAGAACGGCTCTTGCTCGGCGGCGGCGCTGCTCAACAGTTCCTGCGCCAGCGCATCGTCGAAGCTGAACAGGGCGTGGTAGTCGTTGCCCACTGCGGTTTTGGCCGCGCCGGTCAGGGTGGCGCAGTCGATAATCAGCTGCGGATCCTGCTCAGAAGCGTCGATCAGGCCGTCGGCCAGCACCAGGCGCCCTTCCGCATCGGTGTTCATCACCTCAACGGTTTTGCCGTTGCGGTAGCGAATGATGTCACCCAGTTTGAAGGCGTTGCCGCTGACCATGTTGTCGGCGCAGCACAGGTACAGCTTCACGCGCTGCTTCAAGCCGCGCGCCGCCGCCAGCGCCAGGGCGCCGGTGATGGTGGCCGCACCGCCCATGTCAGCCTTCATCGAATCCATAAAGGCGCTCTGTTTCAGGCTATAACCGCCGGTATCGAAGGTGATGCCCTTGCCGACCAGGCAAGCGAACACCGGCGCGTCCGGGTTACCGGTCGGGTTGAAGTCCAGCGCCAGCAGCACCGGCGGGCGTTCGGAACCGCGGCCGACGGTGTGGATGCCAGCATAGTTCTGCTCGCGCAGATCTTCGCCCTTGGTGATACGGTAGCTGACGGCATCGCAGCCGACGTCGCACATCAGATCGACAGCGCGGGTCGCCAGTTGCTCCGGCCCCAGCTCTTCCGCCGGCATGTTGATGGTGTCACGCACCCAGTCGACGATCTTCAGGCGCTTATCCAGCTCCTGACGCGCGGCTTCCGGCAGTTCAGCCCATTCGACGTTGCGCTGCCCTTTCGGCCCGCGATAGCCTTGCCAGAACGCCCAGCTGTTTTCCAAATCCCAACCGTCGCCGGCCAGCTTGACGTTTTTGATGCCCTGGCCATCAATTTTGCGGCCCGCGCGCTGGATCGCGCCCAGCTTGTCGGCCCCGGTCAGGTGGATGGTCATCCCTTCACCGTTGGTGCTCAGCAGCGCTTTCTCGCCCCAGCGGGCGTCGGCAGGTTGTTGCGACAGCGTGACCTGCATGAATTCTGTTGTCATAGCCTTCTTACTCCGGATTATTCTTTTATTAATCTTGTCGGATACAAAATAAACGGGCCGCCCATGGCAGCCCGTTACGCTATTTACTCCGCTTCATCTAACCAGACCAGCAGGATCGCTTCCAGTATTTTTTCGTTGGAAGCCTGCGGATCGTCGTCGAACTCTTCGAGATCGCAGATCCACTGATGCATGTCGGTAAAACGCACGGTTTTCGGATCGGTGTCCGGGTATTGGTCGTACAGGGCTTCGCCGATTTCACGGCTGTCGGTCCACTTCAGTCCCATTATGATCTCCGGGTTGACGCTGCGGCTAACAATTAATGCTCACGCGCGTGGTTGACGGTGTAGCGCGGCATTTCGACCACCAGATCTTCGTCGGCGACCAGCGCCTGGCAGCTCAGACGGCTTTCCGGCTCCAGCCCCCAGGCTTTGTCCAGCATGTCGTCTTCCAGCTCGCTGCTCTCTTCCAGCGAATCGAAGCCTTCACGCACGATGCAGTGGCAGGTGGTGCAGGCGCAGGATTTCTCGCAGGCGTGCTCGATTTCAATGCCGTTGCGCAGCGCAACGTTGAGGATCGACTCCCCTTTTTCGGCTTCCAGAACCGCCCCTTCCGGGCAAAGGTCTTGATGGGGCAGGAAAACAATTTTAGGCATGGTTAAACCTCATCCACAGAATGGCCAGCCAGCGCGCGGCGAATGGAATCGTCCATGCGGCGCGCGGCAAAATCTTGCGTTTGTGCATCTAATGTTTTGATGGCGTCTTCGATAGCGGCGGGATCTTCACCCTGCGCCGCCTGCTGCAACGCCTGGGTCGCGGCGGCGATCGCCTGGCTTTCCGCCTCGCTCAGCAGCGCGGCGTCGGTGGCCAGCGCACCCTGCAGGCTTTCCAGCACCCGCGCGGCTTCCACGCGTTGCTCCGCCAGCTTGCGCGCGCCCACGTCGCTTTGCGCGTTGGCCATCGAATCCTTGATCATGCCGGCGATTTCGCTGTCCGACAGACCGTATGACGGCTTGACCTGGATCGAGGCTTCAACGCCGGTGGATTTCTCCATCGCGGTGACGCTCAGCAGACCATCGGCATCCACCTGGAAGGTGACGCGAATGTGCGCGCCCCCGGCAGGCAATGGCGGCAGGCCGCGCAGCGTGAAGCGCGCCAGCGAACGGCAATCCTGCACCAGCTCGCGCTCGCCCTGCAGCACGTGGATCATCATCGCGCTCTGGCCATCTTTAAAGGTGGTGAACTCCTGCGCGCGCGCCACCGGAATGGTGGTGTTGCGCGGGATCACTTTCTCCACCAGACCGCCCATGGTTTCCAGGCCCAGCGACAGCGGGATCACATCCAGCAGCAGCATGTCGCTGTCCGGCTTGTTGCCCACCAGGATGTCGGCCTGGATCGCGGCGCCGATGGCGACCACTTTATCCGGATCGATCGACGTCAGCGGCGTGCGGCCGAAGAAGGCCCCCACCTGCTCACGCACCAGCGGCACGCGGGTGGAACCGCCGACCATCACCGCTTCCAGCACCTCGTCGGCGGCGACGCCGGCATCTTTCAGCGCGCGGCGGCAGGCCATCAACGTACGTTTCACCAGCGGAGCGATCAGCGCTTCGAACTGGGCGCGGGTCACCTCGCCCTGCCAGCCGGCTACCTCAACGCACACGCTGTCGGCATCGCTCAACGCGATTTTGGCGGCGATGGCGGCGTCCAGCAGTTGGCGCTGCACACCGTGATCGCTGCGATCGGCCACGCCGGCCTGCTCGCGCAGCCAGTCGGCCAGCAGGTGATCGAAATCGTCGCCGCCCAGCGCGGAATCGCCGCCGGTGGCCAGCACTTCGAACACGCCGCGGCTGAGGCGCAGAATGGAGATATCAAAGGTGCCACCGCCCAGATCGTAAACCGCGATCACCCCTTCCTGGCCGGAATCCAGCCCGTAGGCGATCGCCGCCGCGGTCGGTTCGTTCAGCAGGCGCAGGACGTGCAGGCCGGCCAGACGCGCCGCGTCTTTGGTGCCCTGGCGCTGCGCGTCGTCGAAGTAAGCGGGAACGGTAATCACCACGCCATCCAGCTCGCCTTCCAGCGCCGCTTGCGCGCGCGCGGACAGAGCCCGCAGGATATCGGCGGAGACGCCAACCGGGTTAACCGGGCCGGCGGCGGTGACGATCAGCGGCAGGCCGTTGTCGCTGGCCTGAAATTGATACGGCAGGTTCGGGTAACGTTGCTGCACGTCCGCCAACGAACGACCCATCATGCGTTTGATGGAGCTGACGGTATTGGCCGGATCCTGCGCCGCCTGTTGGCGCGCATCCCAGCCGACGCGCTGCGCGTCCGCCTGATAATGCACCACCGAAGGCAGCAAATGGCGTCCCTGATCGTCGGCCAGCGTTTCCGCTTGCCCGCTGCGCACCGTGGCGACCAGCGAGTTGGTGGTGCCTAAGTCGATGCCGGCGGCCAGGCGTCGCTGGTGCGGCGCGGCGCTGAGGCCAGGCTCACTAATTTGTAATAAGGCCATGTTGAAGCTTCCACAATCAGAATCAGAAGGTGTTACTCAAAACCCAGCAGTTTTTCTTCGAGTTGTTCAACCTGTTGCTGGAGTTTGTCCAAAAAGCGCAGCTTGCGCACGGTGTCGGCGGCATCCGCCCACTGTTCACTGTCCAACTGCTGCAGCATCAGCGCGCTGCGCTGCTTGATGGAGGAGGCCAGCCGCGCGCCGAAATCGGCCAGCAGGCTTTCCGCCTCCGGCTTGCGCTCAATGGCGTCGAGCTCTTCACGCAGCTCCAGCTGTTCCATCAGAAAGGCGGTGTCGCGCATCGTATGCTGTTCGTTGCCCAGATCGAAGCCGTGCAAAGATAGCATATACTCCGCGCGTTTTAACGGGTGCTTCAGCGACTGGTAGGCTTCGTTGATGGTCGCCGCCTGCTGCAACGCCATCAGGCGTTCGCGCTCCGGCTGGTTGGCGAAACGATCGGGGTGGAATTGGCGCTGCAGATCCTGGAAGCGGGACGCAAGCAGGCTGCCGTCCACGGTGTAGCGAACGGGCAGCCCGAATAAAGTAAAGTAATCCATAGCGTGCTCTGGGCGTTAGCGGATGAAGTTCCCCCGCCGAAACGGGGGAGCACGATGGACTGTCAGACGTTGAAACTCTCGCCGCAGCCGCACTCGCTTGAGACGTTCGGGTTGTTGAACTTGAAGCCTTCGTTCAGGCCTTCCTTAACGAAATCAAGCTCGGTGCCGTCAAGGTAGACCAGGCTCTTGCCGTCGATGATCACCTTGATGCCTTTGTCTTCAAACACGATGTCGTCATCGTTGGCTTCGTCAACAAATTCCAGCACATAGGCCATCCCGGAGCAGCCGGAAGTTCGCACTCCCAGACGCAGGCCGAGACCCTTGCCGCGGTTCGTCAAAAACGCCTGAACACGCTGCGCAGCGCTGTCGCTCATGGTAATAGACATCACAACCTCACACTTCACATCAAAGCCCGGCGCGGCCGGGCCGATTCAGACAAATTACTTGGCGCTATGCTTGCTCTTATAGTCGGCAATCGCTGCTTTGATGGCGTCTTCAGCCAGGATCGAGCAGTGAATTTTGACCGGCGGCAATTCCAGCTCTTCGGCGATCTGGGTGTTTTTGATCGCTTCAGCCTGATCGAGCGACTTGCCTTTCATCCATTCGGTCACCAGCGAGCTGGAGGCGATGGCGGAACCGCAGCCGTAAGTTTTAAAGCGCGCGTCTTCGATGATGCCTTCATCGTTAACCTTGATTTGCAGCTTCATCACGTCGCCGCAAGCCGGTGCCCCTACCATGCCGCTGCCGACGGTAGGATCTTCGTTGTCGAAAGAACCCACGTTACGCGGGTTTTCATAATGATCGATTACTTTTTCGCTGTAAGCCATGACCTTGCTCCTGAAACCTGAGAATTAATGATGCGCCCATTCGATGCTGTTGATGTCCACGCCCTGCTTGAACATCTCCCACAGTGGGGACAGATCGCGCAGACGGCCGATGGATTTACGCACCAGTTGAATGGTGTAGTCGATCTCTTCTTCCGTGGTGAAACGCCCCAGGGAGAAACGGATCGAGCTGTGCGCCAATTCATCGCTCATGCCCAGCGCGCGCAGCACGTAGGACGGCTCGAGGCTGGCGGAGGTACAGGCTGAACCGGAAGAAACGGCCAGGTCTTTCAGCGCCATGATCAGCGACTCGCCTTCAACGTAGTTGAAGCTGACGTTCAGGATGTTCGGTGCGCCGTGCTCCAGATCGCCGTTCAGATACACTTCTTCCATATCTTTCACGCCGTTCCACAGACGATCGCGCAGGGTGCGCAGACGCGCCATCTCTTCGGTCATCTCTTCTTTGGCGATGCGGTAAGCTTCGCCCATGCCGACGATCTGGTGGACAGGCAGGGTACCGGAACGCATGCCGCGCTCGTGACCGCCGCCGTGCACCTGCGCTTCGATGCGGATGCGCGGCTTACGACGCACGTACAGCGCGCCGATGCCTTTCGGACCATAGATTTTGTGGCCGGAGAACGACATCAGGTCGACTTTCAGCTTGCTCAGATCGATAGGCAGTTTGCCCACGCTCTGGGTGGCGTCAACGTGGTAGATGATACCGCGCGCACGGCACATTTCACCGATCGCTTCGATGTCCTGCACCACGCCGATTTCGTTGTTGACGTGCATGATGGAGACCAGGATGGTGTCATCGCGCAGCGCCGCTTCGAGATCCTGCAGGCTGATGATACCGTTGCTCTGTGGCGCCAGGTAGGTCACTTCAAACCCTTCGCGCTCCAGTTGACGGCAGGTGTCCAGCACGGCTTTGTGTTCGGTTTTGCTGGTGATGATGTGCTTGCCTTTTTTCTGGTAGAAATTGGCAGCGCCTTTAATCGCCAGGTTGTCGGATTCGGTCGCCCCGGAGGTGAAGACGATTTCGCGTGGGTCGGCGCCCACCAGTTCGGCGATTTGGTTACGGGCGATGTCTACCGCCTCTTCCGCCTGCCAACCGAAACGGTGGGAACGGGAAGCCGGGTTGCCGAAAGTGCCGTCCAGGGTCAAAAACTGCATCATCTTCTCAGCAACGCGCGGGTCAACCGGCGTCGTTGCTGAGTAATCCAGATAAATCGGTAATTTCATTGCTCTTGTGCTCCGTACATCACTTCCAAAAACTAAAATAATTTCGCCAGCTGCTTATGCGCGCAGATTAACGTTGATAGTTTCTTGCGGACGACCGTTGGCCGTGCGGCGCGTATCGTTGTTTTGACGATCCGCCACCACCAGCACTTCCTGGTTATTGACCAGTTCTGCCAGCGTAATGTTGTTCAGGAACCCGCTGATGCGCTCGCTCAGATCGCGCCACAGGGCGTGGGTCAAGCAGCGATCGCCGCCCTGACAGCCTTCTTTGCCCTGGCAACGGGTTGCATCTACCGATTCATCGACGGCAGTGATGACAGCGCCAACGGCGATCTCACCCGCGTCTTTACCCAGCAGATAACCACCGCCCGGACCGCGCACGCTGGCCACCAGGCCATTCTTGCGCAGACGGGAGAATAATTGTTCCAGATAAGAGAGCGAAATACCCTGGCGTTCGGAAATGTCCGCCAGTGGCACCGGCCCTTCCTGGGAATGCAGCGCTACGTCAAGCATAGCGGTTACGGCATAACGGCCTTTGGATGTCAGTCTCATAGCTCAATGGTTACCTGTTGGTCAAATATGGCCGAAAGTCTGACATTCCTGAGTAAAACAGTCAACTATTTAACCTAGTAATTGACTCAAGTATTAGCACGTTTTGAACTTAGCAAGAACAAAGGTATATAAAATACATGTTATAACCTTTGGATAACTAATACTATTGTCGCCCACCGTTATGCCACATCAATTAATTACCTTGATGTTTATCCTGTTTCTCGATCGAGGTTAGCATGCCGCGCAGGATATTCAGCTCCTGCCCTTCCGGGCGCGCGCGGGTGAACAGCCGGCGCAGGCGGCTCATCACCTGGCCCGGATGGGACGGGCGAATAAAGCCGGTGCGCTGCAGCGTCTGCTCCAGGTGCTGATAGAAACGCTCGAGGTCATCCACCAGCGGATACGGCGTCTCTTCCAGCTGCGGCGCGCCCGCCTGTTGGCGATCGAGGTAAGCCACGCGCACTTCATACGCCAGGATCTGCACCGCCATCGCCAGGTTCAGCGAGCTGTAGTCCGGGTTGGCCGGAATGGCGACGTGGTAGTGGCACTTCTGCAATTCATCGTTGGTCAGCCCGACGCGTTCGCGGCCGAACACCAGCGCCACCGGCGCGTGCTCGCCCTCGTGCACCGCGCGCACGCCGCATTCACGCGGCTCCAGCATCGGCCACGGCAAGGTGCGAGAACGTGCGCTGGTGCCCACCACCAAGCTACAGCCGGCGATGGCGTCATCGAGGGTATCGACGATGGTGGCGTTGCCGATCACGTCGCTGGCGCCGGCAGCCAGGGCGATGGCCTGAGAATCGGGTTTGATCAGCGGATTAACCAGATAAAGGTTGGTTAACCCCATGGTTTTCATGGCTCTGGCGGTCGAGCCCATGTTGCCGGTATGTGAAGTCTCTACCAGAACAATGCGGATATTGTGCAGCATACAAACTCTGAGCGTGGCGGAAAATCGCAGCATCTTAACACAGCCGTAGGCAATTTGCCGAACAGCTGCTATACTTCGCGCCGTTTCCTGTTCTTTAACATCCTAGTTGGAAGATACCCATGCATCCGATGCTGACTATCGCCGTGCGCGCTGCGCGCAAGGCCGGTAACCTGATTGCCAAAAACTACGAAACCCCTGACGCTGTAGAAGCGAGCCAGAAAGGGACCAATGACTTCGTCACCAACGTCGATCGCGATGCAGAGCATCTGATCATCGACGTCATCCGCAAGTCTTATCCGCAACACAGTATCGTGAGCGAAGAACGCGGTGAGCTGATCGGCGAAGATCGCGATGTGCAATGGGTGATCGATCCACTGGATGGCACTGCAAACTTCATCAAACGTTTCCCTCATTTCTCCGTTTCCATCGCCGTACGCATCAAAGGCCGTACTGAAGTGGCCGTGGTTTACGATCCGATGCGCAACGAACTGTTCACCGCCACGCGCGGTCAGGGCGCACAGCTCAACGGCTACCGCCTGCGCGGTACCAACGCCAAAGATCTGGATGGCACCATCCTGGCGACCGGCTTCCCGTTCAAAGTCAAACAGCACGCAACGCCTTACATCAACATCGTCGGCAAGCTGTTCACCCAGTGCGCAGACTTCCGTCGCACCGGTTCCGCCGCGCTGGATCTGGCCTATGTGGCCGCCGGCCGCGTAGACGGTTTCTTCGAGATCGGCCTGAAGCCGTGGGACTTCGCCGCGGGCGAGCTGCTGGTGCGTGAAGCCGGCGGCCTGGTGACCGACTTCGTCGGCGGCCACAACCACTTCAGCTCAGGTAACCTGGTCGCAGGTAACCCGCGCGTGGTGAAAGCCATGCTGGCCACCATGCGTGAAGAACTGAGCGAAGCGCTGAAGCGTTAATCGCCAGAAGCGAATCGAAAAAAAGCGCTGCCGATGCAGCGCTTTTTTTATGCCCGTTAGCGGGAGAAGGGGCGGATGCCGCCGCCGAATTCCGGCTGCGCGCTGACGTACAGCAACAGCCCGGCGGCCAACAGGATCAGACCGCCGGCCAGCGCCAGCGAGCCCCAAGCCACCGCGCTCCAGGCGGCGGGCGCGCGCGAACGGCTGAGGCGCACCGCCAGCCGGCGGCTGTAATGCACCAGCAGCGCCAGCATGGAGATGGTCAACGAGGTGCCGAACGCCATCGCCAGCGCGGAGATCACTCCCCAACCGAACACGCCGATCACCTTGGAGAACAGCAGCACTAAAATCGCCCCCGAACAGGGACGCATGCCCATCGCCAGCACGATGGCGGCCTGAGTGCGCCAGTCGCTTCCCGCCTGCAGCTCGCTGTCGCTCGGCAGATGCCGGTGGCCGCAGCCGCAATTGGCGCTGTGCACATGATCCGCCGCCAATGGCGTCAGGCTGTTGATGCGCAGCGCCGGCGCCGGGCGCAGCGCCTTGATCGCCGCAAACAGGCGTTTCAGCGCGCGCCAACTCAGCAGCACGCCAAGCAGCATCACCAGAATAAAGCTGCCCTTCTCCAGCCAGAAACTGCTTTGGTGCAGCTGGCGCGAAGAGAGCTGTAACACCACCAGCATCAGCGTGACCAGCGCGATCGCCACCCCGCCCTGCACCAGCGAAGCCGCGAAGGTCAGCTTCAGGCTGCTTTTCAGCCGCGCCGGATGGGTGGCCAGGTAGGTGGCGATCACCACTTTGCCGTGGCCGGGGCCGAGCGCATGCAAGACGCCATAGCCGAGGCTGAACAGCATCAGCGCCAGCCCGGTCTGCTGCGGCGCGGCTTTCACCTGCTGCAACAGCCCCGCCATCTGCTGGTGCAGCGCTTTTTGCCACACCACGCTCTGCATCAGCAGCTGCGGCCAATAGTGCCACGCCAGCAGCGCGGCGGCCGCCAGCACCAGTGTGAACGGCAGCAGCGGCCACAGGCCGAAGGCCCAGTGACGCCGGCTCGTCGTCGGTTGCGAGAGATTTAACGACATTGCAGCGTCACCCGCTGGGCGAACTGTTGCCCCAGCGCCAGGTCTTCGCCGGGCGAGTCGTTCTTGTCGAGCGACAGCGCATAGGCCTGCAGCGACGCATTCGGCTGCGGCGTCATCAGCTTGTAGCTGCACTGCTGCGCCATCTCCGGCGGCAGATGCAGTGCATTTTGGTCTTTATAGGTCATATCCACGAAATAAGTCGGATCGTAAGTAGAAAGTTCGAACGGCTTGCCCGCCAGCGGCTGCGGTTCGGCCAACGGCAGCACGAACTCCAGCACCGCCTGATTGCCCTGGCGCGACAGGTGATATTCGCTGGGCAAGTTCAGGTATTTCACCGGCTTGCCGTCGCGGTAAAGATCGGTGAAATAGTGCTGCCCCAGCACGTTGGCCATCACTTCCGCCGCCAGCTTTTTCCACACTTCCGAATCGCTCTTGGCGTTTTTCGCATCGTAAAGCAGATCCGCCGAGGTGATTTCATCCATCACCCACACCATTTTCAGGCCGACCAGCCGCTGGTCTTTGGCGACGAAGGTGGTATTCATGTCGATAAAGCTGTGTGGATGCGCGATCGCACCGGCGCTGAACACGGCGCCGAAAGCAGCCAAAAGACGACGTAACTTCATCATTATCCTGCCTTACCTGTATTTGTTATAACGTAACACAAATAACTGCCGAACGGCCCGCCTCTCCCGGCGATATTTGTGACGAAAGTTGTAAGCCGAAGTAAAAGCCGCGCGGTAACCCTGCCGGCACAAAGCCTTTTGCTATGCTTAGGCATAATCTCAACCTTTTATGCCGGAAGGTGATAATGAGCCTGGACACCTCTCCCGTGCCCGCGCTCTCCGGACAACAACGGCGCTGCCATCTGCTGCTGATGCTGTACACGCCGGAGCCCGAGTTACAGCTGGAGACCCTAAGCCGAATCAACGGCGTCGCCCCCCCGATAACCCGGCAAGATATAGCCGAGGTGGCCAGTGAAATCCAGCGTTTCCATCACCTGGAGATCGCCGTCGATCCCGACCATGGCTACCAACTGCGGGGCAGCGCGCTCAACCAACGCCTGTGTCTGATCCATTGGCTGCGACGGGCCCTGCGCTGCAGCCCGCGGTTCGTCGAAGACGATTTCGCCCCGCGCCTGCGGCACGCGCTGGCGGCCGATGCCGCCCCAGCGTCTGCGCTGGCTCAAGCGATCGACGCCTGCGAGCCACTGCTCAGCCGCCACTTTGACGCGCGCGACCGCCAATTCCTGCAGCATTACCTGCTCTACTGCGCCTGGCAAAATCGCCTGCAGCGCCATCCGCATTTCGACGCCGTTCAACGCGACTGGCTGCGGCAAAAGCCGGAGCAGCAGGCCGCCGCTTGGTTGCATCAGGCCTGCAACCGGCTGTTTAACCAGCCGCCGCAGGCAGACGAGCGCGATTTTTTGGCGCTGACCTTCACCATGTTGAAAAATCACAGCTACCACAGCAATGACTCGGCGCAAGAGCAGAGATTGATGGCGGCGATCGACAGCATGGTCGAGCGTTTCCAGCAGCTTTCCGGCATGGCCTTCAGCAGCAAGACGGAGCTGGTCAGCCAGCTGTTCGCCCATCTGGCGCCGGCGCTGGAGCGCTGCCGTTTCGCCATCGGCATCGACAATATGCTGCTGGAAGAAGTGGTGCGCAAATACCCGCGGCTGATGCGCACCACGCAGGAAGCGCTGATACCGCTGGAACAGGAATACGGCGTGCATTTTTCCAACGAGGAGGCGGGCCTGGTGGCCATCAGCTTCGGCGCCTGGCTGATGCAGGACAACGCGCTGCAGGAGAAACAGGTGCTGCTGCTGACGCTGGATAACCCGCAGTTGGAAGAGGAAGTGGAATACCAGATCCGCGAGCTCACGCTGCTGCCGCTGAACATCAAGTATCTGCCGTTGAGCGACTATCTGCGCGGCGGAGCGCCGCAGGGCGTCATGCTGGTGATCACCCCTTATGCGGCGGTGCACAGCGATCCGCACCCGCCGTTGATCTATACCGAACTGCCGCTGGAAACCCGGCAGCGCCAGGCCATCCGCGCGCTGCTGGAAGCGCCTTAATCAGCGGCTGACGCTGACCGCCGGCGGCCGGATGAACAAGGCCGGCACCGCGACCGCCGCCATCACCCAGAAAACCCCGCCCTGCCAATATTCGAACAGGAACCCGGCAATGACCGTCATGACGGCGATACCGCCGCCCATCGCCAGCGCCGAATACACCGCCTGCAGCCGGATCACCTCTTGCCCCTGGCGCGCGGCGATAAAGCGCATCGCCGCCAGATGGCAGACGGTGAAGGTGCCGCAATGCAGGATCTGGATCAGCAGCAGCCAGCCCAGCTCGGTGCTATAGGCCATCAGGCTCCAGCGCAACACGCCGCAGCAGGCGGAGAGCAACAGCAGGTTGCGCGCATTCCAGCGGCGGAACAGCACGTTGCTGCTGGCGAAAATAATCACCTCCGCCACCACGCCCAGCGACCACAGATAGCCGATGGTCGAGGCCGAATAGCCCGCCTCCTGCCAGTAAATGGAGCCGAAGCTGTAGTAGCCGGCGTGCGCCCCCTGCAGCAGCGTGACGCACAACAGGAAGCGCCAGACCGGCCCCTCTTTCAGCAGTGCCCACAGCGAACGTTCGGTATCGCTGTGCGTACGCGCTTCGCCCTGCGGCATGACGCTCGGCTTCAGCAACATGCCCAGCAGCATCGCCAGCACGCTGAAGATCAGGCTGTAGAGAATGGCGTTATGGCCCCACACCGCCACCAGCTGCCCGGTCAGCGCCGAGCCGATGACGAACGCCAGCGAGCCCCACAGCCTTACCCGGCCGTAGTCCATACGGATCTGCTTTTGCCAGGTGGCGGCCAGCGCGTCGGTCAGCGGCACCAGCGGCGAGAAGAACAGGTTGAACCCCGCTATCACCAGCATCAGCCAGCCCCAGCCGTTGCCGAAACAGAAGCCAACCGCGAAAGCCAGTGTCAGCAGCGCCAGCAGGCGCAGGGCGGAGACTAAATGAGAGGGATCTTTAACGCGGGGTGCAATCAGTAAACTGCCGAGGAAGCGGGCCACCAAACCGGCGCCGAGCAATATGCCGATGGTTTCCGGCGCGATGCCTTCGCCTTTCAGCCACACGCCCCAGAACGGTAAGAAGATGCCATAGGAAAAGAAGTAGGTGAAATAGCTGAGCGCGAGCCAACGCGTGGATTGCAGAACCATGATCCCTCCGGAGTGAGGGCAATACTTTGACAGAGCTCACACCGCCCCGCAATCTTCATTCCGCTTCAATGCGTTAGAGTGCCAGACAGCTCACAGTTTACCGCGAGCGGCCACAAAAAAACCCGCCGCAGCGGGTTTTATCAGGCAAAAGCGGGATTATGCGTAAACCGGCAGGCGGGCGCAGATATCCAGCACTTTCTTCTTGGTGCGTTCGATGGTGGCTTCATCGTTGATGTTGTCCAGCACATCGCAGATCCAACCGGCCAGTTCGCGCACGTCGGCTTCTTTGAAGCCGCGACGGGTCACGGCCGGGGTGCCGATACGCACGCCGGAGGTGACGAACGGGCTCTTCGGATCGTTCGGCACGCTGTTTTTGTTGACGGTGATGTTGGCGCGGCCCAGGGCGGCGTCCGCTTCTTTACCGGTCAGGTTTTTATCGACCAGATCCAGCAGGAACAGGTGGTTATGGGTGCCGCCGGAGACCACTTTGTAGCCGCGCTGCAGGAACACGTCCACCATCGCCTTGGCGTTGACCGCCACTTGCTGCTGGTAAACCTTGAACTCAGGCTCCATCGCTTCTTTCAGCGCCACCGCCTTGCCGGCGATCACGTGCATCAGCGGGCCGCCCTGGCCGCCAGGGAACACGGCGGAGTTCAGCTTCTTGTACAGCTCTTCGTCGCCGCCCTTCGCCAGGATCAGGCCGCCGCGCGGACCCGCCAGGGTTTTGTGGGTGGTGGTAGTGACGATGTGCGCGTGCGGTACCGGGTTCGGATACACGCCGGCGGCGATCAGGCCAGCCACGTGCGCCATGTCGACGAACAGGTAAGCGCCGATGCTGTCGGCGATTTCGCGCATTTTGGCCCAGTCAACCACGCCGGAGTAAGCGGAGAAGCCGCCGATGATCATTTTCGGCTTGTGGGTTTGCGCCTGTTTGGCCAGATCGTCATAGTCGATTTGGCCTTTGTCGTCGATGCCGTAAGGCACCACGTTATACAGTTTGCCGGACAGGTTAACCGGGGAACCGTGGGTCAGGTGGCCGCCGTGCGCCAGGTTCATGCCCAGAATGGTGTCGCCCGGCTGCAGCAGCGCGGTGTACACGGCGAAGTTAGCCTGGGAGCCGGAGTGCGGCTGCACGTTGGCGTAATCGGCGCCGAACAATTCTTTGGCACGATCGATAGCCAGCTGCTCAACGATATCCACGTATTCGCAGCCGCCGTAGTAACGCTTGCCCGGATAGCCTTCAGCGTATTTGTTGGTCAGCTGGGAACCCTGAGCCTGCATCACGCGCGGGCTGGTGTAGTTCTCAGACGCGATCAGCTCGATGTGCTCTTCCTGACGCACCACTTCCTGCTCCATGGCACGCCACAGTTCCGCATCGTAATCGGCAATGTTCATTTCACGCTTTAACATCCGGCATCTCCTGACTTAAATCAGCTAACTAAAAAATCACCAAATAACTACCCGTTTGGGTTCTGGGCCACAGTGTAAACCGTTTCGCCCCACCGAAGATAGGTCTTGACAGAGGTTTTTACGCAAACGATTGGCATAAGGTGGCGCAAGGCTTTGATCCGCTAAATGCCGTCGTTTATCAACGGACATTTCCTCATGCGAACGATGCGCTTTTTTCATGTTCTGTGAGCGCGATCGACGCCCGAAGAACACCGCAACGAAAACAAGGGTATTTACAAGCGACGCGGAACCCAATAAGATGCATTTAAAATGCATCATTACAATTATCGTCAAGATCCTAACCTAAGGAGCGCTTCCATGCTGGATAGCCAAACCATCGCCACCGTGAAATCCACCATTCCCCTGCTGGCTGCGACCGGGCCGAAGCTGACCGCCCACTTTTACGATCGCATGTTCGCGCATAACCCGGAATTGAAAGATATTTTCAACATGAGCAACCAGCGCAACGGCGATCAGCGTCAAGCGCTGTTCGACGCCATCTGCGCCTACGCCGCCAACATCGAGAACCTGGCGGCGCTGCTGCCGGCGGTGGAGCGCATCGCGCAGAAGCACACCAGCTTCAATATCCAGCCGGAGCAGTACCAAATCGTCGGCGGTCACCTGCTGGCGACGCTGGACGAAATGTTCAGCCCGGGCCAGGAAGTCCTGGACGCCTGGGGCAAGGCCTACGGCGTGCTGGCCAACGTATTTATCCAGCGTGAAGAGCAGATTTATCAGCAGAGCGAAACCGACAACGGCGGCTGGCGCGATCTGCGCGCATTCCGCATCCTGAAGAAACAGCCGCAGAGCGACGTGATCTGCAGCTTCGTGCTGGCGCCGGTGGACGGCGGCCGGGTGGCGGACTTCAAACCGGGGCAATACCTGGCGGTCTACATCAAGCACGACAGCCTGGAGCATCAGGAAATTCGCCAGTACTCGCTGACCACCTCGCCAAACGGCGAGTTCTACCGCATCGCGGTGAAGCGCGAAGATCAGGGGAAAGTGTCCAACTACCTGCACCAGCAGGCGCAGGAAGGCGACGTGATCGACATCGCCCCGCCGCACGGCGACTTCTTCCTCGACGTGGCGCCGACCACGCCGGTGGCGCTGATCTCCGCCGGCGTCGGCCAAACCCCGATGCTCGGCATGCTCAACACCCTGCACGACAGCCAACATCAGGCGCAGGTCCACTGGCTGCACGCGGCGGAAAACGGCAGCGTACACGCCTTTGCCGATGAGGTAGCGGATATTGCCGGCCGTATGCCAAATCTGAGCCGCCATGTGTGGTACCGCGAGCCGGGTGCCGATGACGTGGAAGGCCGCGACTACCACAGCCGCGGATTGATGGATTTGAGCGCGCTGCAAGGCAGCCTGGCCGATCCGCAGATGCACTATTACTTCTGCGGCCCGGTGGCCTTCATGCAGTTCGTGGGCAAACAGCTGCTGGAGATGGGCGTAGAGGCCGAACGCATCCACTACGAATGCTTCGGCCCGCATAAAGTGCTGTAATGCTTGCGGAGCGCGGCCGTCAGACCGCGCTCCCTCTTCATTTCGCCTGCAGTTGGCGCGCGTCCTGGACCTGCTGCACCGTCACCGGCGCCGCCTGGTTGCCCCAGCTTCCCCGCAGATAGCTCATCAGATCCGCCGCCTGCCGATCGTTCAACGCCCAGCCGTAAGCCGGCATGTCGAACGCCATCGCCTGCTGCGTGATCGGCGTATGCGCCCCCTCCAGCACCACCCGCAGCGCGGTCAGCGGATTGTCCGCCGTTACCGTGGCATTGCCTGCCAGCGCCGGAATGGCGAAGTCGGTACCCTCCCCCTTATTGCCGTGGCAGGTCGAGCAGTACATTGCATAGGTCGCCTTGCCACCCGGGTTATCCGCCTGCGTGGCTGGCGCAGCGGCTTTGGCGGCGGTTTCCGGCGCCAGGCTGCGCAGGTACACCGCGATGGCGTTCAGATCGCCGTCGCTGAGATACTGCGTACTGTGGGTTACCACCTCGCTCATCGGCCCGGCGACCGCCGCATGGCGGCTGCGCCCGGTTTTCAGCAGCGCCGTCACCTCTTCCGGCGGCAGGCCGCGCAGATTGGAGGCGTACCAGCCGTCCAGCTCGGCGCCGCTCAGGAATACCGGCGCCTTACCGTCCAGGCCCTTCTCCTGCATCGCCCAGCCGCGCGGCGTGTGGCAGCTGCCGCAATGGCCCGCGCCCTGCACCAGATAGGCGCCGCGGTTCCACTCGGCGCTTTGATGCGGATCTGCCTGATACGGCTGGTCGTCGTGGAACAGCGAGTTCCACACCGCCAGCGGCCAGCGCATCGACAGCGGCCAGCTGATATCGCTGTCGCGGTTGGCGACGTTCTGCGCCGGCACCTCTTTCATCAGATAGTCATACAGCGCGCGCATGTCTTCCGCGCTCATTTTGGCGTACGAGGTGTACGGCATCGCCGGATAAAGCCGGTGACCGTCTTTGGCGATCCCCTGCCGCATGGCGCGATCGAACTCTTCGAATGAGTAAGCGCCGATGCCGTGCAGCTTGTCCGGCGTGATGTTGGTGGCGTAGATAGCCCCGAGCGGCGTCGGGAACTTCATGCCGCCCGCCAATTCTGCGCCGCCCGGCGCGGTATGGCAGGCGGTGCAATCACCGGCTTTGGCGACGTATTCCCCGGCCGACATCGCCTGGGCAGAACCGCCGGCGGCCAGCAGGCTCAACAGGTACAGCGAGCGCAGACTCATGCTCCCTCCTTGGCGGCAACCTTGCCGTAGGCCAGTTCATTCACCGCACGCCACGCCTGATCGATCGCCGAGTTGGCGTACGGGCTCCAGTCGGCATCGGAGTTGGCGATAACGATCTTGCCGATCGGCTGCCGCGCCGTTTCGATGATTTTCTTGGCTTCATCTTCGTCGTCAAACAACCCGTTGAGGAAGTAGGAGTAACCGTGTGACCAGCGGTTGACGGTGATCGCCTGAATGTCGCGCTGATGGTCGAAACCGGCGTCGCCCAACATGCCCTGCAATTGTTCGCGGATCATCTGTTCGTGCACCTCGAACGGCGTGCCCAGCAGCAGCGCGCGCCCTTTGCGCGACTGCTCGCGCGGGCTGAGGCCGCTGCCCGGCAGCGTCGGCACGTACACCATATGCAGGCCGATTGGCCGATCCGGATCGCGCGGGTGCTGGTACCCGCCCATGCTCACCGGGTAGTCCAGCTTCACGCGGCTGTACGGCGCGGCCGGCGAATAAATTTCGTGCACGCCCAGCTTAATGAACGGCTGCCAGTTGCGGATCACCACCTTGCTGTACACCAGCGGCGCCTTGACGTTCTGCTTCAGCGCCTCCTGCTGCTCGTGCGACATCTCCGGCACCAGATACGGGATCATCATGTTGTAGCCGGCCATCACTACCTGCCCGGCGCGCACCTTGGTCATCTTCTCGCCGGTCATATAGGTGACTTCCACCTTGTCGCCGACGTTGGCCGCGTGCAGCCCGGTGCTGTTTAAACGCAGCTTCACCGGCGACTCCGGCCGATCGAGCTGGCTGTAGTCGAATTTGGCCAGCACCACGTCGTTCATGTCTTTGCCGGCCGGCGCCACCGCCGGGATCAGCTTGCGCACCATCAGGCGCGCCAGCGTGGCGTTGCCGTCCGGGAAGTGGAACACGTAAGGATCGTCGAGATCCGCCTGCGACTCTTCGTCCAGCGGCGGCAGATTCATGCCGCCGAGGCCCGGCAGATCGCAGATGCGTGCATCGCTGCACGAGGTGCCGTCGATGCCCACCGCCTGGAAGTCGTTGGTGGTCTGCTGGAAATACCGGATCGCCAGCTCGCTCAGGCCCACTTTTTCACGCAGGAACTGGGTGTAGCTGTGGGTATCGAGCCACTCGACCTTCTGCTCCAGCGTCATCTCCGGCAGATAATCTTTCTCCACCGTATGCAGCGCGATCAGCGCCTGGCGATCGCTTTCCGGCAGTGGGAAATCGCCGATGAACGCTTCATAAGAGCGGCCGTTGAGGCGATCGCGCGGAATGTCGTCCGCCACCGTGCGGCCCGGATCGCCGCTCACCACCTTGTCGACGCCGAAGTTCTTGCGATCGAAGTAAACCCCACGGCTCAGGTTCAGATCCGGGTAGAAGGTGGTGTCAAACGCCTGCTCCAGTTGGTCGATATCGACGCCGAGCTTGCGCAGCAGCCCCATCGCCACCGGGCTGAAGTTGGAGCGCGGCGACTGCAGCGATTCACTGCCGCCGTAGCCGAGCAGCATGCCGTCGTCGGTGTTGAATTCGTTGCGCTTGGCGTGGCCGCCGAAGTCGTCATGGTTGTCGATCAAAAGAATGCGCTGCTGCTCGCCTTTCAGCTGCTGCCAGAAACAGGCGGCCGCCAACCCGCTGATGCCGGCACCGACCACCACCAGATCGAACTCTTCAACGGCGGGTACGCTGCCGAAATCAAAGGTTTTGCCGTCGCGCCCCAGTTGATGCGCATGCTCGAACGAGCCCGGATGGTTACCCCGCAGCCCGGTCAGCGCCGGCGGGTAGTACAGGGTTTGATTGGCGGTTTGCGGCGACGCGCGCAAGATTTGCAGCGGCGTCAACCCGGCGGCGATGGTGATCGCCACCCCGTTGAGAAAATCGCGTCTGGTGATACCCATATAGGCTTCCTTTCAATTTTTATTATCATCAGCCGGCCGGAGCCGGCTCGAAGGCCGCGCTATTGTGCGGATAATTACTGTAAAATCAATGTTTGAACATTACATGACGAATGGCCGTGTAATCCTCCAGCCCGTACATCGACATATCCTTGCCGTAACCGGACAGTTTTTGGCCGCCGTGCGGCATTTCGCTCACCAGCATGAAGTGGGTGTTCACCCAAGTGCAGCCATATTGCAGCCGGGCGCTTAAGCGATGCGCGCGGCCCACGTCGCGGGTCCACACGGACGACGCCAGCCCGTAGTTGGATTCATTCGCCCAGGCCAGCACCTGCTCTTCATCGTCAAACGGCGTCACCGTCACCACCGGGCCGAACACTTCGCGCTGCACGATCTCATCTTCCTGGCGCGCGCCGGCCAACAGCGTCGGCTGGAAATAGTAACCCGGCCCTTTCACCTTCTCGCCGCCGGTCACCACCTGCACGTGCGGCAACGCTTTGGCGCGCTCGACAAAACCGGCCACCCGCTCCAGATGCTGGGCGGTAATCAACGGCCCCAGTTCGGTGCTCTCGTCGTCCGGCGCACCAATCTTCAGGCTGGCCACCGCCTCGCCCAGCCGCTTCACCAGCTCGGGATAAATGCTTTTCTGCGCGTAGATGCGGCAGGCGGCGGTGCAATCCTGCCCGGCGTTGTAGAAACCGAAGCCGCGAATGCCGTCCACCACCTGCTGCAGATCGGCATCGTCGAATACCAGCACCGGCGCCTTGCCGCCCAGCTCCATATGGGTGCGCTTAATGCCGGCGGCGGTGTGGGCGATGATGTGCTCGCCGGTGGCGATCGAGCCGGTCAGCGACACCATGCGCACCTTGTCATGCCCGGTCAGTCGATCGCCGACGCCGGCGCCGCGGCCGAACAGCACGTTGAGCACGCCCGGCGGGAACAGCCCGGCGGCCAGTTCGGCTAGTTTGAAAGTGGTCAGCGGCGTCTGCTCCGAAGGCTTAATCACCACGCAGTTGCCCGCCGCCAGCGCCGGCGCCAGTTTCCAGGCCGCCATCATCAGCGGGTAGTTCCACGGGGCGATCGAAGCCACCACGCCGAGCGGATCGCGGCGGATCATCGAGGTATGCCCGGCCAGATACTCGCCGGCGGCCATGCCGGTCAGGCAGCGGCTGGCCCCGGCGAAGAAGCGAAACACGTCGGCCACCGCCGGCAGTTCGTCGTTCAACACGCAGTGATAAGGCTTGCCGCAGTTGAGCGACTCCAGCCTGGCGAAGGTCTCGGCATGCTCGTCGATCAGATCTGCCAGCTTGAGCAGATGCTCGGCGCGCTCCTTCGGCGTGGTTTGCCCCCAGGCGGCGAACGCGGCATCCGCCGCCAGCACCGCGCGATCGACCTGCTCCGGGCTGGCCTCCGCCACCTGCGCGATCACTTCGCCGGTCGCCGGGTTATACACCGGCTGGGTCGCGCCCTGGCCATTCACCAGTTGGCCGTCAATCAACAGTTGGCTTTGCATAGGGTTATCCTTTTATCAGAGGTCGGGTAAGGAAATTATTTGCCGCTGCCGGCGACGCTTTCTCCACCTTTGGTTAGGTAGTAAGCGCCGAGGATCGGCAGCATGGTCAACAGCATCACCGACAGCGCCACCACGTTGGTGATCGGCACGTCGCGCGGGCGGCCAAGCTGGTTCAGCAGCCACAGCGGCAGCGTGCGCTCGTGGCCAGCGGTAAAGGTGGTCACGATGATTTCGTCGAACGACAGCGCAAACGCCAGCATGCCGCCGGCCAGCAGCGCCGAGCCGAGGTTCGGCAAGATCACGTAACGGAAGGTTTGCCAGCCGTCGGCGCCGAGATCCATCGACGCTTCGATCAAGCTGTACGAGGTGCGGCGGAACCGGGCGATGACGTTGTTGAACACGATCACCACGCAGAACGTCGCATGGCCGACGACGATGGTCAGGATGCCCGGCTCGATGTTCAGCGCCTTGAACGCCGCCAGCAGCGCTAGGCCGGTGACGATCCCCGGCAGCGCGATCGGCAGCAGCAGCAGCAGCGAAATGCTGTCCTTGCCGAAGAAATCGCGCCGATACAGCGCCGCCGCCGCCAGGGTGCCGAGCACCAGCGCGATGGCGGTCGCCAGGCAGGCGATCTGCGCCGACAGCAGTACCGCATCGAGGATGTCCTGCCGCCCGGCGGCGACGTTAAACCAGTGCAGCGTGAAGCCCTTCGGCGGGAAGCTGAAGGCCGCATCCTCGGTGTTGAAGGCATAGATGGCGATGATCGCCAACGGGAAATGCAGGAAGACAAGTCCGCCCCAGGCGGCCAGCTTCAGCCCTAAGGGCGCGCGTTCAGAGTGCATCGAAAGCCCCCAGACGTTTGACGATGGAAAGGTAGATGGCGATCAGGACGATCGGCACCAGCGTAAAGGCCGCGGCCATCGGCATATTGCCGATCGCGCCCTGCTGGGCGTACACCATGCTGCCGATGAAATAGCCCGGCGGCCCCACCAGCTGCGGCACGATAAAGTCGCCCAGCGTCAGCGAGAAGGTGAAGATCGATCCGGCGGCGATACCCGGCACCGCCAGCGGCAAAATAACGTGGCGGAAAGTCTGCGCCGGTCGCGCGCCCAGATCCGCTGAGGCATGCAGCAGCGAGGGCGGCAGGCGCTCCAGCGCCGCCTGGATCGGCAGGATCATGAACGGCAGCCAGATATAGACGAATACCAGAAAACGCCCCAGCCCCGAGGTCGACAGCGTGTTGCCGCCGACGCCGGGCACCGTCAGCAGCGAAGCCAACAGCGGCTCCAGCCCCAGGTGCTGCAGGAACCACTGCGCCACGCCGTCTTTCGCCAGCAGCAGGGTCCAGGCATAGGCTTTAACGATATAGCTGGCCCACATCGGCATCATCACGGCGATATAAAAGAACGCCTTGACGCGGCCGCTGGTGTAGCGCGCCATATAATAGGCGATGGGGAACGCCAGCACCGCGCTGGCCAGCGACACCAGCACCGCCATGGTCAGCGTGCGCAGGATGATGTCGTAGTTGGCCGGGTTGAACAGCGCCGCCAGGTTGGCGAAGGTCAGGTCCGGCGTCACTGCCATGGTGAAATCGTCGAAGGTGTAAAACCCCTGCCACAGCAGCGTCAGCAGCGAACCGAGGTACACCGCGCCGAACCACAGCAGCGGCGGCACCAGCAGCAAAAGCAGATACAGCGTCGGCCGGCGATAAAGCCAGGTCGACAGCGCGCGCACGGTACCGCCGCGCGCCGAGGGGGAATCGATGCTCATGTCCATCTCACCTCTCCTCCAGCAGCGGCACCATCGCCGCGCGCGGCCAGCAGGCGACGATCGGCTGGCCGATCTGCCGCTGTTGCCCTTCGGCGATCCACTGCGGATTGGCCTGGCTGACCAGCAGCTTTTCGCCGCCGTTCAGCGCGATTTCATAGCGTGTGGCCGCGCCCTGGTAATGGATTTCCTGCAGCGTGCCCTGCACCTGAATCTCGTCCTGCGCCGCGCCGCCTTGCTCCAGCAGGCGGATATGTTCCGGCCGGATCGAGAAGGTTCGACTTTCGCCGAGCAGGCGCTGCGCCAGCTCGCTACGTACCACGTTGGAGGTGCCGACGAACTCGGCGACGAACGGCGTCTTCGGCCGCATGTAAAGCTCGCGCGGCGTATCCACCTGTTCGATGCGGCCGTTATTGAACACCGCCACCCGATCGGACATCGACAGCGCTTCGCTTTGATCGTGGGTGACGAAGATAAAGGTGATGCCCAGCTGGCGCTGCAGCTTCTTCAGCTCGCCCTGCATCTGCTCGCGCAGCTTGAGATCCAGCGCGCCGAGCGGCTCGTCCAGCAGCAGCACCCGCGGCCGATTGACCAGCGCGCGCGCCAACGCCACGCGCTGACGCTGGCCGCCCGACAGGTGCGCCGGCTTGCGTTCGGCGACGAAACCGAGCGCCACGCTCTCCAGCGCCTCTTGCGCCCGCGCCAGCCGCTCGCGTTTGGCGACGCCCTTCACCATCAGGCCGTAGGCGACGTTTTCCAGCACCGACATGTGCGGGAACAGCGCGTAATCCTGAAACACGGTGTTCACGTCGCGCTGGTACGGCGGCAGGTTGGCGGCTTCCTGGCCGTGGATGCGAATCGAGCCGGAAGTGAGCTGTTCAAAGCCGGCGATCAGGCGCAGGCAGGTAGTTTTGCCCGAGCCGGACGGCCCGAGCATGGAGAAGAATTCCCCGTCCTGAATATCGATGGATACCCGATCCACGGCGCGAACATCGCCGAAAGTCCGCGAAACATCGATGAATTGCACGGCAATGGTCATTTTCTGTGCTCCATACGGATGTGATTCGGGCGCAGCGGGCTGCGCCCCGCGGCTTAGCGGCCGCCCATGATGGCGATGTAGTCCTGGGTCCAGCGGCTGTACGGCACGAACTTGCCGCCCTGCGCCTGCGGCGTTTTCCAGAAGGCGATTTTGTCGAACTGGTTGAAGCCGTTGGTTTCGCAGCCCTTCTCACCCAGCAGCGCGCTGGCCTTGCAGCCCGCCGGCGAAGCCGGCACCGACCCGAACCAGGCCGCCACGTCGCCCTGCACCTTCGGCTCCAGCGACCAGTTCATCCACTGGTAGGCGCAGCTCGGGTGTTTGGCGTCGCTGTGCAACATGGTGGTATCCGCCCAGCCGGTCACGCCCTCTTTCGGGAACACGGTGGCGATCGGCTGCCCCTCGCCCTTCAGGGCGTTGGCCTGATACGGCCAGGCGCTGGAAGCCACCACGCCTTCGTTTTTAAAGTCGCTCATCTGCACCGAGGTATCGTGCCAGTAGCGGTGGATCAGCGCGTGCTGGCTGCGCAGCAGCTTCAGCGCCGCCTGATACTGCTCTTCGTTGAGCTGATAAGGATCGCTGATGCCGAGCTGCGGCTGGGTGGCCTTCAGGAACAGCGCCGCGTCGGCGATGTAGATCGGGCCGTCGTAAGCCTGCACCCGCCCCTGGTTGCTCTTGCCGTCCGGCAGGTTCTGCTGCTGGAAGATCACCGCCCAGCTGTCCGGCGGCGTCGGGAAGGTTTTGGTGTTGTACATCAGCAGGTTTGGCCCCCACTGGTACGGCGTGCCGTAGGTTTTGCCGTCCACGGTGTACCAGGCGCCGTTCAGCAGGCGCGGATCGATGTTCTTCCAGTTCGGGATCAGCGCGGTGTTGATCGGCTGCACCCGCTTGCCGAAGATCAGGCGCAGCGAGGCGTCGCCGGAGGCGGTCACCAGATCGTAGCCGCCTTTGGCCATCAGGCTGACCATTTCATCGGAGGTAGCGGCGGTCTTCACGTTCACCGCGCAGCCGGTTTGCTTCTCAAACTGGGTGACCCAGTCGTAGTTTTTGTCGGACTGGCCGCGTTCGATGTAGCCGGGCCAGGCGATGATATCCAGCCGGCCTTCGCCTTTGCCCAGTGACTGCGGCAGATCGGCCGCCTGGGCCAGGCCGCACAGCACGGTGAGACAGAGCGCGGAGACGGTGGTGGTGACTGCGGTAGTTTTTCTCATCGTAATTACCCCTGTGTTGCGTATCTGTGTGCGGCAGGGAACGGCTGCCGCCCGATTTTGCTTTATAGAACCGCTAGAAGCTGGCTTTGAACTTCGCCATTACGTGTCTGACAACGCTGTAATCCTGCAGCGAATCGCTGGACAGATCCTTGCCGTAGCCGGAGCGTTTCAGGCCGCCGTGCGGCATCTCGCTCGCCAAGGTGAAATGGGTGTTGATCCAGGTGCTGCCGTACTGCAGATGGGCGGCGATGTGCAGCGCCCGATCGATATTTTGCGTCCACACCGACGAAGCCAGCCCGTATTCCGAGTCGTTGGCCCACTCGACTGCCTGCGCCAGATGCTCGAAGCGCGTGACGCTGACCACCGGGCCAAACACCTCGCGCTGCACGATTTCGTCGCTTTGCAGGCAGCCCGCCAGCAGGGTCGGCTGGTAGTAGAACCCCGGCCCGGAGTGGGCCGCGGCGCCGGTGATCAATTCGATATGCGGTTGGCTGAGCGCCCGCTCGACGAAGCTGGCGACGCGATCGCGCTGGCGGCTACTTATCAACGGGCCGATCTCGTTGTCCTGATCGCGCTTGCGGGCGAAGCGCAGGCTGGCGACCGCCTCGCCCAGCGCGTCCACCAGTTTGGGATAGATGCCCGCCTGCGCGTAGATGCGGCAGGCGGCGGTGCAGTCCTGGCCGGCGTTGTAATAGCCGTAGGTGCGAATGCCGTTGACCACCTCGTCGAGATCGGCGTCGTCGCAGACGATCACCGGCGCCTTGCCCCCCAGTTCCAGGTGGGTGCGCTTGACGCTTTTGGCCGCCGCCTGAAGAATTTTTTGCCCGGTGACGATATCGCCGGTGACCGACACCAGCCGCACCTGCGGGTGCCCCACCAGCTGGCTGCCGACCCCTTCACCGCCGCCGTAGACGATATTCAGCACGCCCGGCGGCAGGATCTCCTGCAGCGCCGGCACCAGCGCCAGAATGGTCAGCGGCGTATGTTCGGACGGTTTAAACACCACGGTATTGCCCGCCGCCAGCGCCGGCGCGATTTTCCACGCCGCCATCATCAGCGGATAGTTCCAGGGGGCGATCGAGGCCACCACGCCAATGGGATCGCGGCGGATCATCGAGGTGTGGCCGGGCACATACTCGCCGGCCAGCTGCCCTTGCTGCGTGCGCACCGCGCCGGCGAAGAAGCGAAACACGTCGACCGCCGCCGGCAGATCGTCATTGAGCGCCTGATGCAGCGGTTTGCCGCAGTTGAGGGCTTCCAGCTGCGCCAGCTGCGGCGCCTGCCGCTCGATGGCGTCGGCGATGCGCAGCAACAGCGTGGCGCGCTGGGCCGGCGTGGTGCGCGACCAGTGGCTGAACGCCTGCTGCGCGGCTTTCACCGCACTGCCGACCTGCGCCGAAGAGGCTTCGGTCAGGGCGATCAGCGTCTCGCCGTTGGCCGGATTGACGATGCATTCCTGCTGGCCTTCGCCGTCGATAAGCTGACCGTTAATGAACTGCTGACAGGACAAACCTGAGAGAACCTGCACATCCGCCATCGCCTGACGCCCCTAAGTGACAAAAACGTTAACCAAATGTGAATAAGTTAGTTTTAATCAGCCTAAGCGAGCCTCTGGCGGGCAACAAATTCTAAATACTGAACGACGCGTTCGATTAAATCGAATGCTTAAGCCCGGCGGCGTGTTTGCTGCCGTTCTCGCGCGCGATGGTGAGGAACGGCGTCACCAGCTCCGGCCGCGCGCTGCCGCGCCGCCATGCCAACCCGATATCCAGCGGCTCCAGCAGATCGTCCAGCTTGCGCGCCTCGATCATGTTGCCCTCCAGCGACCAGGCGCGGTACGCCATGTCCGGCTGGATGGAGACCCCCATCCCCGCCGCCACCAGACTGCGCACCGCCTCGGTCGAGGCGGTCTTCATGGCGATCTCCGGCTTCAGCCCGGCGCGCGCCCAGATGCGCCGCGCGTGCACGTCCATTTCATCGGCGTTGAGCTGGATCAGCGGCTGTTTGGCCACGTCCGCCAGGCTGATGCTCTCGTGCTCCAGCAGCGGGTGCAGCGGCGGTAGCCACAGGCGATACGGCGAGTGCATCAGCACCTCGGTCTGCAGCGCGTCGCGGTCCTCGATGTTCGACAAGATCAGCACGCCGATGTCGATCTCGCCGCTAACCAGCAGATGCTCGATGTACGGGCGTTCATCTTCAACCACCTGCACGGTGACGTTGGGATAGGCCGATTTAAAGCGCGTGAGCAGCTCCACCAGAAAGTAGCCGGCCACCAGGCTGGTGACGCCGACGGTCAGCTTGCCGGTCAGGCTTTCGGTGCCGATCTGCAGGCTGCGCTTGGCGTTGTCCACCGTCGCCAGGATCAGATACGACTGGCGCAAAAACTGATGCCCCTGATGGGTCAGCGTCATGCCCTTGGCGTGGCGATCGAACAGCCGCACGCCGATCTCGGTTTCCAGCTGCTGGATAGCGAGCGTCAGCGAAGACTGGGAGACAAACACCGCCTGGGCGCCGGCGGAGATCGACCCGGTTTCCGCCACGGCGATGAAGTGGCGGATTTGGCGTAACGTCATCATGGGGGGGATTCCTCAAGCAAAAACATTGCGTTGAGTGTAGACGCCGGCCACGAAGCGATCGGGAAAAGTATCAAAAACGCGATAGCGTTCGCTTTTTTAGAATGCTGACAGGCAAAAAGGGGGAAACGGCGAGGCGAAGAAGCATGATGCGCGGAGGACAGAAATGACAAGGGCGCAGCACGCTGCGCCCTTGATGGCAGAGGATCAGATCGCTTCTTCGTCCTGCTCGCCGGTACGGATGCGCACCACGCGCGCCACGTCGAAGACGAAGATCTTGCCGTCGCCGATCTTGCCGGTCTGCGCGGTCTGCATGATGGTTTCCACGCAGGTGTCAACGATGTCGTCGGCAACCACGATCTCGATCTTCACCTTAGGCAAAAAGTCGACCATGTACTCGGCACCGCGGTATAGCTCGGTGTGGCCCTTCTGGCGGCCGAAACCTTTCACTTCGGTGACCGTCATGCCGGTGATGCCCACTTCGGCCAGCGCTTCGCGGACGTCATCCAGTTTGAACGGCTTGATAATCGCGTCGATCTTTTTCATCTTCTTTCCTTTTACCAATTTTTGCGGCCAAAACCGGATGTGATGGGGTAGCGGCGGTCTTTGCCGAAGTTACGGGCGGTGATGCGCGGCCCGACGGCGGCCTGACGCCGCTTGTATTCGTTGATGTCCACCAGGCGGATCACCTTGCGCACGATCGCTTCGTCGAACCCTTCGGCCACCAGATCGGCGACCGACTTGTCACGCTCAACGTAGCCTTCCAGGATCGCATCCAGGATATCGTACGGCGGCAGGCTGTCCTGATCGACCTGATCCGGCGCCAGCTCGGCGGACGGCGGACGATCGATCACCCGCTGCGGGATCACGTAGGAGACGGTATTACGGTATTCGGACAGCTTGAACACCAGCGTTTTCGGCACGTCTTTCAACACGTCGAAACCGCCGGCCATATCGCCGTACAGCGTGGCGTAACCCACCGCCATTTCGCTCTTGTTACCGGTGGTAAGCACGATGCTACGGCGTTTGTTAGACAGCGCCATCAGCACCACCCCGCGGCAACGCGCCTGCAGGTTTTCTTCGGTGGTGTCACGCTCGGTGCCGGCGAACATCGGCGACAGCTGGCCCATAAAGGCGTCGAACATCGGTTCGATGGAGACGATATCGAACTCCACGCCAAGGATTTCCGCCTCTTCCTTGGCGTCGGCGATGCTGATATCCGCGGTATAGCGGAACGGCATCATCAGCGCCTGCACCTTGTCTTTACCCAACGCATCCACGGCAATCGCCAGCGTCAGCGCCGAGTCGATACCGCCGGACAGCCCCAGCACCGCGCCTTTAAAGCCGTTTTTGGTCACGTAGTCGCGCACCGCCAGCACCAGCGCCTGATACACCTGCGCCAGCTGCGGCAGTTCAGCGGCCGGATCGGCCATCGGCACCACGGCCAGCTCGTTGAATTCCAGACGAGTCACCTGCTCGTCGAAGGCCGCCAGACGGTGGGTCATGGTGCCGGCGGCGTCGAATACCTTGGAGCAGCCGTCGAAGATCAGCTCATCCTGGCCGCCGACCTGGTTGAGGTACACCAGCGGCAGCTGGGTGCGCTGGCAGTGGCCGGCCATCAGCGTTTTACGGATATATGGTTTTTCGCGGTTATACGGCGAGGCATTGATCGACAGGATAATCTCCGCGCCGGCCGCCTTGGCGGCGTCGATCGGCTCAGGGAACCACAGATCTTCGCAAATCAGCAGCCCCAGACGGTAGCCTTTCAGCTCCACCACGCAGGTGTCGTTGCCGGCATGGAAATAGCGCTTCTCATCAAACACGCCGTAGTTCGGAAGCTGCTGCTTGAAGTAGCGGGTCAGCAGGCGCCCTTCGGCAAACAGCGACAGCGCGTTATACAGCTTGTCGCCTTCGCGCCACGGGTGGCCGACCAGGATCGCCGTCTCGGCGGAGGCCTGCTGCAGGCGCAGCAGCTGCGCGTCGCAGCGCTGGTAGAAATCATTGCGATACAGCAGGTCTTCCGGCGGGTAGCCGGACAGCGCCAGTTCGCTGAACATGACCAGATCGGCTCCCGCCTTCTGCTGCTCCTGCACGATTTGCAACATGCGTTCGGTGTTGCCTTCAATGTCGCCGACCAGCAGGTTCAGCTGGGCCAGGGCGATGGAAAGTGATCTGCTCATTTGTGTACGATCCCGCTTAATACGTTCCATGGTGCTCTACGCCGGGGCGCGCCGCGGCAAAGAGAACGGAGTGTAAATCATTCCGCCGGATTTGTTGAGAACCTGCGTGGCAGGCACCGGCGGGAATCTGTCATTCTTTGAAATCGTTGGCGTCCAGCTCGTGACGCGACAGCAATTTGTAAAACTCGGTGCGGTTGCGGCCCGCCATGCGTGCGGCCTGGGTCACGTTGCCCTTGGTGATCTGCAGCAGCTTGCGCAGGTAGTGCAACTCAAACTGGTTGCGCGCTTCGGCAAAGGTCGGCAGCGCGGTGTTTTCTCCTTCCAGCGCTTGCTCCACCAGGGCTTCGCTGATCACCGGCGCCGAGGTCAGCGCCACGCACTGCTCGATGACGTTGACCAGCTGACGCACGTTGCCCGGCCAGCTGGCGGTCATCAGCCGCTTCATGGCGTCGGTCGAGAAGCTGCGCACGAACGGCTTGTGCCGCTGAGCCGCTTCGCGCAACAGGTGGTTGGCCAGCAGCGGAATGTCTTCGGCGCGCTCGTTGAGCGCCGGGATCTTCAGGTTCACCACGTTGAGGCGGTAGTAGAGATCCTCGCGGAACTCGTTCTTCGCCATCGCCTTTTGCAGATCGCGGTGGGTGGCGGAGATGATGCGCACGTCGATGTCCAGATCGCGGTTGCTGCCCAGCGGCCGCACCTTGCGCTCCTGCAGCACACGCAGCAACTTCACCTGCAGCGACAGCGGCATATCGCCGATTTCGTCGAGGAACAGCGTGCCGCCC
Source organism: Serratia sp. CY33802 (assembly GCF_052169095.1). Classification (NCBI taxonomy): domain Bacteria; kingdom Pseudomonadati; phylum Pseudomonadota; class Gammaproteobacteria; order Enterobacterales; family Yersiniaceae; genus Serratia; species Serratia sp. CY33802. The sequence goes on along the minus strand of NZ_JBJNLL010000005.1, from coordinate 95,267 downwards.
GCCGCCGCCTGGAACAGCCCTTCGCGGCTGCTGACCGCGCCGGTAAAGGCGCCCTTGGCGTGGCCGAACAGTTCGGACTCCAGCAGCTGCTCCGGCAGCGCGCCGCAGTTGATGGCGATGAACGCCTTGCCGGCGCGCGGGCTGGCGGCGTGGATCGCCTGCGCCACCACCTCTTTGCCGGTGCCGCTCTGGCCGTTGATCAACACGCTGACGTCGGACTGCGCCACCATTTTCACCTGCTCCAGCAGGCGCAGCATCAGCGGGCTGCGGGTGACGATGTCTTCCCGCCAGGCCTCGTCGCCGGCCGGGGTGGCCGACAGCGCGAGCGCCTCGTCGATGGCCTTGTACAGCGCATCGCGATCCACCGGTTTGGTGAGGAAGCTGAACACCCCTTGCTGGGTGGCGGCCACCGCATCGGGAATCGAACCGTGCGCGGTGAGAATGATCACCGGCATGCCCGGCTGATGTTTTTGGATCTCGGCGAACAGCGCCATGCCGTCCATCTCGTCCATACGCAGATCGCTGATCACCAGATCGATCTGTTCGCGCGCCAGCAGGCGCAGCGCTTCCTGGCCGCTTTCGGCGGTGGTGACGTGAAAACCTTCACTGGTCAGGCGCATGCCCAGCAGCTTCAGCAGGCTGGGATCGTCGTCAACCAATAACAGGTTGGCCGGTTTGCGTGCGGTCATTGCGCGTGGGACTCCTTATTGGCAGGGGGCGGCGTATAGGTGTCTTCCGGTTCAACCGGCAGCGCGGTGCCCTTTTCCGGCTCGTCCTGCGGCTCAGCCCCTTTGGCGGCCGCGCCGTTTTTACCGGCGGCTTCGCCCTTTTGCGAGCCCGCGCCGTTGTCCGGGATTTCCCCTTGCAGCTGCTTGCGCGAAGAGAGCTGGCGCTCGATGTCGGTCAGGTTTTCCAGCTTGCGCGAGGTGTCCTGCAGCTGCGATTGCAAACGCGCCTGGCTCTGGCGCAGCGAATCGATCTGGCTGTCGCTGCTCTCCTGCAGATGCTGATAGCGCGCTTTCTCATCGAACAGCGTGATCTGCAGCATCTGCTGCTGGCGCCACAGCTGCGTCAGTGGACGCAGCGAGCCGGGGAACTCCATCCGATAGCTGTTGATCCTGTCGATCATCTGGCGGCGTTCGCCAGAGGTCGGCTGTGCGCTACCCAGCAGGATGCTCTGTTTGAAAACGCCGGACCAGCTGTCACCCGGCACCGTTTTCGCCAGCGCACGCGCCTGGGTCGAGCCGATGCGATCGGCGCAGTCCATCGCGCGCAGCCAGTAGAGCGCATTATCCAGCGCATCCTTGTCGTCCAACTGCCACAGGGTATCGCAAGCCGCGGTGCGGTAATCGATCACCTTGGTATCCGGGATCGCCTCTTGCTGCTGAGAGTTCAGGCCGCCGCTGACGGCACGATCGACGCAGCCCGCCAGCAACAGCGGCATAAAGAAGACGGCACCCAACCAGCTGATCGGGCGTTTGCCGAGCGGCGCTCTGTGCGTGGCACGCGGTGAACGTTCGGTCTGTGAAAGACGAAGGCGCTTAGACCATGTGTACATTATTTATTCATTCTCGGCGGTTAACGGCAGTTCAATGCGGAAGCAGACGTCTGCACCGGCGACCGTCGCCAGTTGCAGCTCACCGCGCATGCGACGGATACAGTCCTGAGCGATGCTCAACCCCAGTCCGCTTCCTTTTACCGCCCCTTTTCGCTGGTGACTACCCTGGAAAAAAGGCTCGAAAATCATGGCTCTTTCAGCCTCGGGGATCGGCGTGCCGGTATTGGCGACGTCGATTTGCACCCGTTGTCCAACCTGACGGCTGCGGATCCAAATGTTACCGGATTCCTTGCCGTAGTGCACCGCATTGGAGTAGAGATTATCCAGCACGCGCATTAATAGCGTAGGCTCTGCCCAGCAGATTTCCGCCTCCAGCACGATTTCGGTGGAAATCATCTTCGCCCGCGCCGGCAAACTGTGCGCGGCGACCACCAAATCGACCATCTCGCGCAGCTCGACGTTCTCGTGTTCCGCCGGGCCATCGGCCAGTTTGCGGTTGTAATCCAGCAGCTGTTCAATCAGCTGCTGCAGGTGGCGACTGCTGTTGTCGAGGATCGTCACCACCTCTTTCTGATCGGAAGTCAGCGGCCCCGCCACCTCGTCGGCCAGCAGCTCGGTGCCTTCGCGCATGCTGGCCAGCGGCGTTTTCAACTCGTGCGAGATATGGCGCAAGAATTCGTGGCGCTGCGATTCCAGCCACGCCAGCCGCTCGCTCAGCCAGATGATGCGCTGCGCCAGCGAACGCAGCTCGCGCGGCCCTTTGAACGATGCAGTGCTGCCCAACGCGCGCCCCTCCCCCAGGCGGTTGATCATCCGTTCCACGGCCTTGACCGGCCCGATGATCATGCGGGTAAACAGCACCACCAGCAGCACGCTGACCAGGAACAGCAGCAGCGCCTGCCAGCCGAAGAACTGGCCACGCTCGGCGATGGCCTGCTGCAGCTGCTGGCCGCGCGAGAACACCACCGCGCGCGTGGCCTGCACCATTTCGGCGTTGGAACGGGAGAACGATTCGAGCAAGGCCGAAGCCTCTTGGTCCGGCCCGCTGTTATGGCATTTGATCGCCGCCAGCTGGGTCAGCAACTGACGCAGCGTTTGGTAGTAGCGCTCGTCCGGCAGAATCGGCGCGTGGGCGTCCAGCATCTGCGAATATTGCTTGCGCTGGTTCTGGTACAGCTTCTGCAGCGTAGGATCGACCAGCACGCAGTACTGACGATAGCTGCGCTCCATCTCCAGCGCCACGCTGGTCATCGCCTCACTGCGCCGCGCGTCCACCAGCGTGGTGCGGTTGATGTCCGCCGCCTGCGCGCTGAGGTGATCCAGGCTCTGGTAGGCTTGATAGGCCAGCACCAACAGCGGCAGCAGCACCAACAGAAAGGCCAGCAGCACCAATTGCCGCAGCGAACGGGGAAATAAACGCCATTTTTTCAACGAAATCATCTCATTCTCTCAGCTCTGTCACGATGCTAACTGACTCGCCGGAAAGAAAAAAGCCCGGCAAGGGAGAATCCTGAACGCACAAGGAAAAAGCCGCGGGATTGGTGAACCGCGCCCATAGGCCTGGCCTGCCGACGACATGCGGCCCCGGCAGCATCAACCGGTGCGAAAGCGAGAGTATGGGGAGAGCGTCTGCGTTCGAGGGCATAGGCAACGAAACAGGGATAAGCGCAGCGTTGAGAATTGACATCGGGGCAAGAAACTTGCCCCAACGCAAGGAAAGTGTGGATGCCCTTGAACCTCGTCCCCAGGGTGATGTAGCGCAGCGGCTGGCATCGAACAGGACGAATAGCATCCGTAAGTATCCAGGATTGATGAACCCTTCATCACAGTTGGATACAGGCGGTGCCTCACTCCACGTGTCGCCCGATGCTTGATAAAGCCGCTTGCACGGTCTGTTATCGGTTTAGTTGGACGATAGGCACCATTTCTTTGGCATCATTCGGAGGCTTATGAGGCGATTTGCCGTCTAATGACGGCGCCGTCATAAAAAGTTGAATGAGCAACTGACGAGAATAATGCACGTTGCGTGCCAACTTTGCAATTAAAATTATAATCACATGATTTTATTAAAAAATAAAATTATATCAGCAAATTTCTTTGCGCATCACGCCCCGATGAGCGATGAAAAAAACGCCGCGCTGTCGCCAAATGCAGACAACTAAAGCCAAACCCGCTTACCACCAATAAAATCAAACGGTTAAATGTCTCCATTTAGCGACAGGGAAAATAGCGCCTGTCGCTAAATGCAGACACTGCCGCCATTCGGCGAACGCCGGCCATAAAAAAGGGCGCAATTGCTTGCGCCCTCTGTACGGTGGTGGCCGTTTTTAGCCCAGCTGCTTACGGGCGTTGCGGAACATGCGCATCCACGGGCTGTCCTCGCCCCACTCTTCCGGGTGCCAGGAGTTGCTCACCGTGCGGAACACGCGTTCCGGGTGCGGCATCATCACCGTGGCACGTCCGTTGGCGCTGGTCACGGCGGTAATGCCGTTCGGCGAACCGTTCGGGTTAGCCGGGTAAGCTTCCGTCACCTGACCGGCGTTGTTGACGAAACGCAGCGCCACCAGGCCGTGGCTTTCCAGCGCCGCCAGATGCGCCGCATCGCGCACTTCGACGTGCCCTTCACCGTGGGAAACGGCGATCGGCATGCGCGAACCAGTCATGCCCTGCATGAATAGCGACGGGCTGGCCGCCACTTCCACCAGGCTGAAGCGCGCCTCGAAGCGATCCGACAGGTTGCGCACGAAGCGCGGCCAGTGTTCGGCGCCCGGGATCAGCTCACGCAGGTTGGACATCATCTGGCAGCCGTTGCATACGCCCAGCGCCAGCGTCTGCGGACGGTGGAAGAACGCCTCAAACTCGTCACGCACCCGCTCGTTGAACAGGATAGACTTCGCCCAGCCTTCGCCAGCACCCAGTACGTCGCCGTAAGAGAAGCCGCCGCAGGCCACCAGCGTGTGGAAGTCCTGCAGATCGCGGCGCCCTGCCAGCAGATCGCTCATGTGCACGTCCACGGCGTCAAAGCCGGCGCGGTGGAACGCCGCCGCCATTTCAACGTGGGAGTTCACCCCCTGCTCGCGCAGCACCGCCACTTTCGGGCGAGCGCCCTTGGCGATGTACGGCGCGGCGATGTCTTCCTCGGGTGCGAAGGTCAGTTTCACGTTCAGGCCAGGATCTTGTTCATCCTGCTTGGCCTGATGTTCCTGATCGGCGCACGCCGGGTTATCGCGCAGGCGCTGCATCTGCCAGGTGGTTTCCGCCCACCAGGTGCGCAGCGTATTGCGGCTTTCGCTGTACAGCGCCTTGCCGTGCTGGGTGATGACGAAACGATCGCCGGCCTGCACGCTGCCGATGTGATGCACGTTGTCGGTCAGACCGTGCTGCGCGAACGCCCGCTTCACGTCGTCGAGGCGTTCGGCGCTCACCTGGATCACCGCGCCCAGCTCTTCGTTGAACAGCACCGCCAGCGCATCGTCGCCGAGGCCATCGAGGTTAACCTCTACGCCGCAGTGACCGGCGAAGGCCATCTCCGCCAGCGTCACCAGCAGGCCGCCGTCGGCGCGATCGTGGTAAGCCAGCAGCGCGCGATCGGCCACCAGCTGCTGCATGGCGTTGAAGAAGCCCGCCAGCTGCGCAACGTTGCGCACGTCGGCAGGTTTGTCGCCCAGTTGGCGGTAAACCTGCGCCAGCGCGGTGGCGCCCAGCGCGTTATGGCCGTTGCCCAGGTCGATCAACAGCAGCGCGCTGTCGCCCTTATCGGTGCGCAATTGTGGCGTCACGGTGTGGCGCACGTCTTCCACGCGAGCGAAGGCGGTGATGACCAGCGACAGCGGCGAGGTCATTTCACGCTGTTCATTGCCTTCCTGCCAGCGGGTTTTCATCGACATGGAGTCTTTACCCACCGGAATGGTGATGCCCAGCGCCGGGCACAGCTCTTCGCCCACCGCTTTCACCGCTTCGTACAGGCCGGCGTCTTCACCCGGGTGGCCGGCGGCGGCCATCCAGTTGGCGGACAGCTTCACGCGCTTCAGACTGCCGATTTCCGTGGCGGCCAGGTTGGTCAGCGCTTCCCCGACCGCCAGGCGGCCGGAGGCGGCGAAGTCCAGCAGCGCCACCGGCGCGCGTTCGCCGAGCGACATCGCTTCGCCGTAATAGCTGTCCAGGCTGGCGGTGGTGACCGCACAGTCGGCCACCGGGATCTGCCACGGGCCGACCATCTGGTCACGCGCCACCATGCCGGTAACGGTGCGGTCGCCGATGGTGATCAGGAAGGTTTTCTCCGCAACGGCCGGCAAATGCAGCACGCGTTTCACCGCGTCGGCCAGCGTGATGTTCTCACGCTGCACCGCCTCGCCATGCGCCTGCAGGCGGGTAACGTCGCGGGTCATTTTCGGCGTCTTGCCGAGCAGCACGTCCAGCGGCATGTCGATCGGCTGGTTGTCGAAGTGGCGGTCGTTCAGCGTCAGGTGCTGTTCTTCGGTCGCTTCGCCGATCACCGCATAAGGTGCGCGCTCGCGGCGGCAAATCTCGTCGAACTGTGCCATCTGCGCCGGGGCAATCGCCATCACGTAACGTTCCTGCGATTCGTTGCACCACACTTCCAGCGGGCTCATGCCCGGCTCGTCGTTGAGGATATCGCGCAGCTCGAAGCGGCCGCCGCGGCCGCCGTCGCTCACCAGCTCCGGCATGGCGTTGGACAGGCCGCCGGCACCGACGTCATGGATAAACAGGATCGGGTTCTGGTCGCCCAGCTGCCAGCAGCGGTCAATCACTTCCTGACAGCGGCGCTCCATTTCTGGGTTGTCGCGCTGCACCGAAGCGAAGTCCAGATCGGCATCGGACTGGCCTGACGCCATCGACGAGGCTGCGCCGCCGCCCAGGCCGATATTCATCGCCGGGCCGCCCAGCACCACCAGCTTGGCGCCGACGGTGATTTCCCCTTTCTGCACATGATCGGCGCGGATGTTGCCGATACCGCCCGCCAGCATGATCGGTTTGTGGTAGCCGCGCAGCTCCACGCCGTTATGGCTGTTGACGCGCTCTTCATAGGTACGGAAGTAGCCCAGCAGCGCCGGACGACCGAATTCGTTGTTGAATGCCGCGCCGCCCAGCGGGCCTTCGGTCATGATATCCAGCGCGGTGACGATGCGTTCCGGCTTGCCGAAATCCTGCTCCCACGGCTGTTCAAAGCCGGGAATGCGCAGGTTGGACACCGAGAAGCCCACCAGGCCGGCCTTCGGCTTGGCGCCGCGGCCGGTGGCGCCCTCGTCGCGGATCTCGCCGCCGGAGCCGGTCGCGGCGCCCGGCCACGGTGAGATCGCCGTCGGGTGGTTGTGGGTTTCTACCTTCATCAGGATGTGCGCATCTTCCTGATGGTAATCGTACGTGCCGTTCTCCGGCGCGGCGAAGAAGCGACCGACCTGCGAGCCTTCCATCACGGCGGCGTTGTCTTTATACGCCGACAGCACGTAGTCCGGCGTCTGCTCATAGGTGTTCTTGATCATTTTGAACAGCGATTTAGGCTGCTGTTCGCCGTCGATGATCCAGTCGGCGTTGAAAATCTTGTGGCGGCAGTGCTCGGAGTTGGCCTGCGCGAACATATAGAGTTCGATATCCGTCGGGTTGCGCCCCAAACCGGTAAAGGCATTCAGCAGATAGTCGATCTCGTCCTGCGCCAGCGCCAGGCCGAGCCGGACGTTGGCCTGCTCCAGCGCGGCGCGCCCTGCGCCCAGCACATCGACCGACTGATACGGCGCCGGCTGATGGTGCGCGAACAGCTGTTCGGCCTGTTGCAGCTCGCTGAAGACGGTTTCCATCATGCGATCGTGCAGCAGCGCGGCGAGCTGGCGCCACTGGGTTTCCGTCAGCTCGGGCGCCTTGACGTAGAACGCCAGGCCGCGTTCCAACCGCAGCACCTGTTGCAAACCGCAGTTGTGGGCAATATCGGTGGCTTTGGAAGACCAGGGAGAAATGGTGCCCGGACGTGGCGTAACCAGCAGCAACCGGCCTTCGGGAGCGTGTTCGGCGAGAGAAGGACCGTACTTGAGCAGACGCTGAAGCTTGGCGTGTTCTTCGGCACTTAGCGGTGCACTAACATCGGCAAAGTGGACGTACTCGGCGTAGATATCACTGACGGGCAGGTGAGCGTCCTGGCAGCGGGACAGCAGTTTGGTAATGCGAAAAGCCGATAAAGCGGGCGAACCACGCAGAATTTCCATAATCAAAGTTCTCTCGTCTTCGAAGCGACGGATAAGACGCTTCATTGGGCGCAACAGGGGAAAACGCGCGTCATTATAGAGAATCCTCGCCGCCGACGAAACCGTTTGCGTAGGGATTATTGATAAAAGCGTGCCGCACCGACGAATTGTCATAACGTGTCAATAAAGTTGCACACTGGCGTTTTGTTGCGCAAAATGCCCCCGCACTGGTGATTTAACCATGAGAAAAGTCGCGGTTGTCGTCGCCGGCGTACCTGTGCCACCACTGGATAACTATTTGAAACGTCTTAAAATAAACTACATCCTCATCGGCGTTGTCACCCTGCTTCTGGCTCTCGCGCTGTGGCCCAATATCACCTGGCGCAGCGGCCAGGGCGGGCAACTCCAGGAGATCATTTCCCGCGGCGAGTTGCGTATCAGCACGCTGAACTCCCCGCTGACCTATTTCAACACCAAGCAAGGGCCGGGTGGGCTCGACTACGAACTGGCCAAGCGCTTCGCCAACTACCTCGGGGTGAAGCTGGTGGTGATCCCCCATCAGAACATCAATGACCTGTTCGACGATCTGGACGACGACGACGCCGACCTGCTGGCGGCAGGCCTTATCTACAACCAGGAACGCCTGAGCCGCGCACGCACAGGCCCGGCCTACTACTCTGTTTCCCAACAGCTGGTGTACCGACTGGGCACCCCGCGGCCGAAAAGCTTCGCCGACATCAAAGGCAAGCTGGCGGTCGCCTCCGGTTCCGCGCACGTCAGCACGCTAAAACAGCTCAAGCAGGATAAATACCCGGATCTCACCTGGGAGTCCTCCAGCGATCTCACCTCCAAAGAGCTGCTGGAGCGGGTTGCCGACGGCAAGCTGGACTACACCCTCGGCGATTCGGTGACCATCGCGCTGCTGCAGCGCATCCATCCGCAGCTGGCGGTGGCGTTCGACGTCACCGACGAAGAGCCGGTCACCTGGTATCTCAAACGTGACGGCGACGACAGCCTGTACGCAGCGATGCTGGATTTCTACAGTCAAATGGTGGACGACGGCACCCTGGCGCGGCTGGAGGAGAAATACCTCGGCCACGTCGGCAGCTTCGACTATGTGGACACCAAAACCTTCCTGTCGGCCATCGACTCGGTGCTGCCCAACTTCCGCCCACTGTTCGAGAAGCACGCCAACGAGATCGACTGGAAGCTGCTGGCGGCCATCGCCTATCAGGAATCGCACTGGAATCCGCAGGCCACCTCCCCCACCGGCGTGCGTGGCCTGATGATGCTGACCCGCGCCACCGCCGACGGCCTGGGGGTCAACGACCGCCTCGATCCGGAAGAGAGCATTCAGGGCGGCGCGCTCTACCTGCAGCGACTAATGGCCAAGGTGCCGGACAGCGTGCCGGAAGACGAGCGCATCTGGTTCTCGCTGGCGGCCTACAACATGGGCTGGGGCCATATGCTGGACGCACGCAAGCTGACCAAAACGCAAAAAGGCAATCCGGACAGCTGGGTCGACGTCAAACAGCGCCTGCCGATGCTCAGCCAAAAGCGCTACTACCCGCAGCTGACCTACGGTTATGCGCGTGGGCGAGAAGCCTACAACTATGTAGAGAACATCCGCCGCTACCAGGTCAGCCTGGTGGGTTATCTGCAGGAAAAAGAGAGAAAGGCGGCGCAAGCGGCCGCCGAGCAGGAAGCGTTGGGGAAAGGCTATCCGACGGTGATGCCGGAACTGGCGCTCAACTACTGATTATTCCGGCGTATCCGCCGCCCGCTGCGCCAGCTTGAGCGCTTTTTTCTGTTCGCGGCGCAGGCGGAAGAAATTGCTCAGGGTGGCGGCGCATTCGTCCGCCAGCACGCCCGAGACGATCTCCACCTGATGGTTCATGCCCGGATGGCGCAAAATGTCCACCAGCGAACCGGCCGCGCCGGTTTTCTCGTCGGCGGCGCCATACACCAACCGGCGGATACGGCTGTGCACCATCGCACCGGCGCACATCACGCAGGGCTCCAGCGTGACGTACAGCGTGGCGTTCAACAAGCGGTAGTTTTGCAGCACCGCGCCGCCCTGGCGCAGCGCCATGATCTCGGCGTGCGCGGTTGGATCGTGTCGGCCGATCGGGCGGTTCCAGCCCTCGCCGATGACCTGATTGTCCAGCACCAGTAGCGCACCCACCGGCACCTCGCCCTCTTCCTGCGCGCGCAGGGCCAGCTGCAATGCCTGACGCATCCAGTACTCATCGTTATATTCAGTCATCGCATAATTCCTCGTGCGCTTTTGCGGCGGGCATTATACACACTAGCCTCCCTTTGTCGTAGCCGCCCGCCAATGGCTATACTGGCCGAATCAGCGTGTGATTCAGGGACAAGAAACATGAAACTCAGTAAAAAGAACGCCGTCGTGGTGCGCAAGGCGCTGGACGGCTGGGTTGGGGAAGGCGCCTTGACACCCGAGCAACGGCAGCAGTTGCTGCTGCATGTGGACGTACAACCTTTCGACTGGCGACGGCTGGCGCGCTATGCGTTTCTCGCCGCGCTGGCCTCGTTGCTGATCGCCGTCACCAGCCTGTTCGCCGACAGCGCACTGCTTGAATGGCTGAGCGAACTGTTCCGCTTCGACGCGCCGGTGCGCATGGCGATCGCCGGCGTACTGGCGGCGCTGGCCTACGTCTGGGCGCTGCGCCGCCGCCAACGGCACCCGGAAAAACGCTACGGCAATGAGGCGGCGCTGTTTGTCGCCGTGTTGCTCACCGCCTGCGCCTTATGGCAGTTGGGGGTCTGGCTGGATAACGGCAGCGGCCGGGTTTCCGTACTGCTGCTGGTCGCCGCGCTGCTGTACGGCGCGATCGGCTGGTTCAGCCGCTCCGGGCTGGTGTGGTGGTTCGCCCTGCTGTCGCTCGGCAATGCCTTCGGCGCCGAAACCGGCTACCTGTCCGGCTGGGGCGCCTACTGGCTCGGCATGAGCTACCCGATTCGCTTTATCGCCTTCGGCGCGGTGCTGATCGCCGCCGCATTGCTGCTGCGGCCGCTGTTGGCGCAGCGCGGCCTGCAGCGGGTGTCGCTGGCGATGGGCCTGCTGTACCTGTTCATCGCGCTGTGGCTGCTATCCATCTTTGGCAACTACGGCGATCTCGACAGCTGGTACCGCGCGCGCCAGATTGAGCTGTTCCACTGGAGCCTGCTGTTCGGGCTGGCCGCCCTCGCCGCCATCTGGCTGGGGTTGAAGCATGACGACGCCATGCTGCGCGGTTTCGGGCTGACATTCCTCGGCATCAACCTCTATACCCGCCTGTTCGAGTTTTTCTGGGACAGCATGCCGAAGGCGATTTTCTTCGCGCTGCTCGGCCTGAGCCTGTGGGCGTTGGGGCATTATGCGGAGAAGATTTGGCAACTGGGGCGCAAACCGCACGACGTAACCGACGACTGATCGCGGTAGCGATAACAGCAAAGGGCGGAATTCTCCGCCCTTTGTTTATTCCAGCTGCTGCAGCTCGCCCTGCTTGCTTACCCGCCAGCGGTGTTCGCAAAAAAACAGCAGCGGGTTATCCTGCTTGCTGTCGCTGTAACCGCTGTACAGCTTCAGCGGCGCACCGAGCCGTTGCTCCAGCTGCACCACTTTTTGTACGCCCAGACAGCGCAAGGTCAGCACCCAGCCGCCATAGCGGCGCGCGATGCGGCTGCCGACCAATCGCACCCGCGGCAGAAACGCCGAATCCCGATAGACCTGCGCCACCAGTTGCTCCGGCGAGCCGGTAATCAGCCACACCTCGGCATCGTGCTCATCCAAATACTGCCGCAAGCGCATTTGCACCACCGGAAACGCGGTCACCTTCTGGCGGAAAGCCTCGATAAACTGCCGCTCCAACGCCTTCAGCGTCGCTTCGGAGCGCCCGAAGGTGATCGCCCACAGCAACAGGCTCATCGGCCAGCGCGCGGCGCGCCCCAGCAGCAACAGCGCCAGGCCAATCAATGGCAACAGCGGTATCACCAGCAGCAGATTCAGCGGTAAACGGCGCAGCAGGAAGCGCAAGAAACTGCCGAACATATCCTCCTGATGCAAAGTGCCGTCCAGATCGAAAAAGACCACGCGGCGCCCTTCTGCGGCCGATGGTTGCTGCTTGTCGCTCAAACGCTACTCCTCGGGATCGTTGAACCCCATCATCCAGGTGAAGAGAAAACCGGCGATAATCGTAATCAGCATCCCCGCCAGATACAACATCACCTTACCTGAGACGATGGTCAACGCCAAAGGCAGCCCCGAAATGCCGAAGGTAATCACCGTCGCCACCTTCCAGTAGCTGATGAGCGCACCGCCGACCGCCCCGCCGAGGCAGGCGCCGATAAACGGCCGCCCCAGCGGCAGCGTCACCCCGAAGATCAGCGGCTCGCCGATGCCGAGAATGCCGACCGGCAACGCCCCTTTGATCACCTTCTTCAGCCGCGCATTGCGGGTTTTCAACAGCACCGCCAGCGCCGCCCCCACCTGACCGACGCCGGCCATCGCCAGGATCGGCAGCAGCGGGTTGGAACCGTGCGCCTGCACCAGCTCGACGTGGATCGGCACCAGCCCCTGATGCAGGCCGGAGAGCACCAGCGGCAGGAACAGCCCCGAGAGCAGCGCCCCGACAAGCAGCCCGCCCTTGTCGATCGCCAGATTGGCGCCGTGGGCGATGGCATCGGAAATAACCCCCCCGACCGGCTGCAGGATCAGGATCGCCAACGAGGCGGTGACCAGCGTGGTCAGCAGTGGGTTAAGGATCAGTTCGACCGACTCCGGCAACAGCGTACGCAGGCGTTTCTCCACCCAGCACATCAACGCCACCACCAGCAGCACGGCGATCACCCCGCCGCGCCCCGGCTGCAGCGCCTCGCCGAACAACGTGATCTGCGCCAGCGCCGGGCTGGAGAGGATCCCGGCCATCACGCCGCCCATCGCCTGTGAGCCGCCGAACACCCGCGCGGCGTTCACCCCAACCAGAATGTTCATGATGGCAAATACCGCGCTGCCGAATATCGCCAGCAGCCCCAGCACGTTCGGGTAGTCCACGGCCAACTGACCGGCGATGTCGGGCCGTTTCAGCAGGTTGATGATGCCGGTGATCAGCCCCGAGGCGATAAACGCCGGGATCAGCGGAATAAAAACGTCGGCCAGCTTTTTCAGCGCGCCGCTCATCGGCGCAGCGTATTTTTGCTTAGCCTGCGCCTTGGTGCGGGCGGCGTCACCGACGGCGGCAGCGGGCTGTGCATTGCCGCTCAACAGCCCGCGCATGGCGTCCACCACCTTGGCGGCGGCGCCCGGGCCGACGATAAACTGATGCTGCTCGCCCTGTTTGATATAGCCCTTCACGCCGGGCAACTGCTTGAGGGCGGCCAGATCCAGACGCTGCTCGTCGCTGACCTCAACGCGCACCCGCGTCATGCAGTTCTCCAGTTTGAGGATATTGCCCTCGCCCCCCACGCCCGCCAAGATCTGTGTCGCCAATGCCGTTGTCTTGTCCATCGCCACCCCCACCGTCAATTAACGCACCAACGCCGCGCGCAGGTAGCCGTCGTGCCGCTGCAGCCGCTGCTGCGCCTCTTCGGCGCTGACGCCGGCCAAGATCATCAGGATCGCCGGTTTGACTTCGAAGCCGGTCTGCGCCAGCGCCGCCTCCGCCTGAGCGCGTTCTGCGCCGGTGGCCTCCACCACGATGCGGCAAGCGCGATCCACCAGTTTGACGTTGGTGGCCTTCACGTCCACCATCAGGTTCTGGTAGACCTTGCCCAGTTTGACCATCGCGCCGGTCGACAGCATGTTGAGCACCAGTTTCTGCGCGGTGCCGGATTTCAGGCGAGTCGAACCGGTCAGCGCCTCTGGCCCCACCACCGGCGAAATCGCCACCTGCGCTTCGTGCGCAATCGGCGAATCCGGGTTGCAGGAGATGGCCGCCGTCGGGCAGCCCAGCCCGCGCGCATAGCGCAGGGCGCCGATCACGTAGGGCGTGCGCCCCGAGGCCGCCAACCCCACCACCATATCGACGGCGGTGAGGTTCAGCGCCCGGAGATCGGCTTCGCCCAGGGCCTCGTCGTCTTCCGCCCCCTCCACCGCTTTGAGCAGCGCGCCCGGCCCGCCGGCGATCAGCCCCACCACCACGCCGTGCGGCACGCCGAAGGTCGGCGGGCACTCGGAGGCATCCAATACGCCCAGGCGGCCGCTGGTGCCGGCGCCCAAATAAATCAGCCGGCCGCCGGCCTTCAGCGCCGCCGCAGCCAAATCGACCGCCTGCGCAATCGCCGGCAGCACCTTTTCAATCGCCTCCGGCACCTTGCGGTCTTCCTGGTTAAAGCAGCGGACCATGTCCAACGTCGACATCTCATCCAGCCCCATGGTGGCCGGGTTGCGGGTTTCCGATACCAGTGCGCCTAAGTTCATCTGTTCACCTTTGAATTTTTAATTCACAAAATTAAATCAATATTTGAATATTTTATTCAACAAAGCGAGCGCTATTTGCTATTTTAACGGTGAGCTCACAAAAATTTTCACCGCGCGTTTTCGCCCTCTGCATGGCAAAATGGCCGCTGGTTTCCAGGGAAAGAACAATGAGTACCCTTCTGCGCATTCGCCAGATGTATCCGACACTGGCGCAAAACGACCGCAAGCTGGCGGACTTTCTGCTGAATAACGCCGAGCAGGCGCGCCATCTCAGCTCGCAAAAGCTGGCCCAGTTGGCCGGCATCAGCCAGTCGAGCGTGGTCAAGTTCGCCCAAAAACTGGGCTATAAAGGTTTCCCGGCGCTGAAGCTGGCGCTGAGCGAAACGCTGGCCCAGCCGCAGGCAGAACCGGTAGTGACCGTCCACAACCACATCCTCAGCAGCGACACGCTGAAAACCGTCGGTGAAAAGCTATTGGCGGAAAAGCAGGCGGCGCTGCGCGCGACGCTGGACATCAACAGCGAAGAGCGGCTGCATCAGGCGCTGGATATGCTGCGCCAGGCGCGCCGGGTGATGCTGATCGGCATCGGCGCCTCCGGGCTGGTGGCCAAGGATTTTTCCTTCAAGCTGCTGAAAATCGGCGTGATGGCGGTGGCCGAAGCGGACATGCACGTTCAGCTGGCAGCGGTGCAGGCGCTGGACAAGCGCGATCTGCTGCTGGCGATCTCCTTCAGCGGTGAACGGCGTGAAATCAATCTGGCAGCGGAAGAGGCGCGCCAGGCCGGCGCCAGGGTGTTGGCGTTGACCAGTTTCTCGCCCAATGGTCTGCAGCAGCGCGCGGACCACTGTCTCTATACCATCGCCGAAGAGCCCCATACCCGCAGCGCGGCCATCTCCTCCAGCACCGCCCAGTTCGCCCTCACCGACCTGCTGTTTATGGCATTGATCCAGCACGATCTCGATCATGCCCGCGATCGCATCAAGCACAGCGAACAGTTAATGAAAAAGTTGGTTTGACGCGTATAATGGCGGCCGATAAAACGCCGCCAGTTCAATTATTTCCCTTCTCTGCATTCGAAAAATAATGTGCGGGCGGTGACCTGCTCAATTATCGATCAATAATTGAGCGTGCATGGACAGCATTATTTAACGATACCATTATGAATACACACACTGTTATTTTAGATAAGTTGCGGCATTCCGTGACGCATCCGATTCTGCGTACCTTTTTGCTCTATGTCATTACTGCATTGATTCTAATCAAGGCGATGGGATACAGCGGTGGAAAAGGTATTGATATTCTTTTTATTGCGCTTACTTTGCTATTATTATCTATTCATTCACTTACCCGATACGGCCTGATTATTCCGTTTATTCTGCTGTGCGCGCTGTATGCGCCGGTCGGGGCCATTTACGGTACCCCTTCCGCTGCCGTGATGTCCGCCCTGTTACAAACCAACCTCATAGAAGCGAGGGAGTTTTTGCAGACCCTGCCGGCCAGTTGTTATCTGCTGCCCGCCGCCATTCTGGTTATGCTGGCCATTCTCGGCCTATTTATTTGGCGGCAAGCCATTTCAAAAAAAACTATACTTCCCTTGCTAGCCCTGCTGATGGTTATCATTATCGCCAGAGCCTTCAATGGCGGTGTGGCGAATCTTAAATTGCCTGACTTCTTTTTATCCCTCTACTCGGCTTACCATCAATACCAACAGCAGGTTGATGAATTAAGTGCCGGTGCTACAACACCGGGTACCTGGTCAATAACCGCAGGCGCACCGACGAATGAAAACTATGTCATTATCGTCGGCGAAAGTATGCGCAAAGATCATATGTCATTATTTGGTTATCCGGTGTCCACTACGCCGTTTCTGGATAATGCCAATGGACGATTTTACAGCAATTATATTTCCACTGCGCCAAATACGTTCGAATCGCTTCCTCGCACGCTGGCTTTGAGCAACGGCCACAACATTGCCATCGGAGATAATATCATCACCCTGGCAAAAGCCGCCGGTCTCAAAACCCACTGGCTGTCCAATCAGGGCATGTTCGGACAATTCGATACGCCGGTATCAAAAATCGCCATGTTCAGCGATAGCCATTATTTCCTGAAGAAAGGCGACTTCCAATCGCGCAATACCGATGACGATGCGCTGCTGCCGATATTTGACCCATTATTGCGTCGCCAGGGACAAGGCAATCTGTATGTGCTGCATCTGATGGGCTCGCACGCCGACTTTTGCGAGCGGCTTAACGGCGAACCGCCGAGCGTCGAGTCGCCGAATAAGGAACTGGCCTGCTATCTCTCTACCTACCGCAAGACCGACCGTTTTATCGAGCAGGTTTATCACAGCCTGAAACAGAGTGGCACACCGTTTAAACTGTTCTATTTCTCCGATCACGGCCTTTCCCACAAGGATATCGGCGGTGGGCGTTCTTTACGCCACAGCGGCGATACCCGGCAGAATTACCAGGTGCCGTTGCTGGTGCTGAGCGATCGCGACCAACAGCACCAGATCATTGATGATCCCTTAAGCGCGTTCGATTTTATCGGGTTGTTTGCCCAAGAGGCGGGAATACGGATTGCCCATCCCGAAGTGATGCCTACGATACGTATCGCAGATGCAGATAAACGCTGGGCGTTTGACGGGCAGAGAATGGTTGATTTCGATCAGTTGGCTGACGATCCGCCTGAGTTACCCTAAGCGGTAAGATGACGAAAAAGTGCCCGTTGCGCGGCGATTCTATGATAGATTGCGCGCCAGCCCGAGCACACCGATGGAAAGATAACTGACAATGGCACTGCTGATTACCAAGAAATGCATCAACTGCGACATGTGCGAGCCGGAATGCCCGAACCAGGCAATTTCGATGGGCGATGAAATTTATCAGATAGATACCGACCGCTGCACCGAGTGCGTCGGCCATTACGATACGCCGACCTGTCAGCAGGTCTGCCCGATCGACAACACCATCATTACCGATCCGCAGCACCGCGAGAGCAACGAACAGCTGTGGGACAAGTTCGTGGTGTTGCACCACGCCGATCGCATTTAATCGCCGCAGGACTGACAAGGGCGCCATAGGCGCCCTTTCTCTTTTCAGCTTTCGACGATCACCGTCGCGCAGGCATAACGCCGCTCGTCGGCCAGCGAAACGTGGATCGCGGTGACCCCCATCTCCCCCGCCAGCTCGGCGGCGCGGCCGTGCAAACGAATATTCGGCTTGCCCAGCGCATCGTTGAACACTTCGAATTGATTGAACGCCAGGCCGTTGCGAATGCCGGTACCGAACGCCTTGGCAGCGGCCTCTTTCACGGCGAAACGTTTGGCCAGAAAGCGAATCGGCTGCTGGTGCTGCTGATACAGCGCCCACTCGGCGTCGCTCAGCACGCGGCGCGCCAGACGATCGCCGCTGCGCTCCACCACCGCTTCGATACGCGCCATCTCGACGATGTCGGTACCCAGCCCGAGCACCGCCATTACCGGCGCGCTTCCCGCATCAGCACTTTCATGTCGGCAACCGCGGCCGGCAGCCCGCTCATCACCGCCTGGCCGATAATCGCATGGCCGATGTTCAGCTCGTGCATTTCCGGCAGCGCGGCGATCGGCTGCACGTTGTGATAGGTCAGGCCGTGGCCGGCGTTGACCTTCAGCCCCTTCTCGGCCGCGTAGGCGGCGGCGACCGCGATGCGGCGCAGCTCGGCCTGTACCGCCAGCTCGCCCTGCGCTTCGGCGTAGGCACCGGTGTGGATTTCGATATACGGGGCGCCCACCGCCACCGCCGCGTCGATTTGGCGATGATCGGGATCGATGAACAGCGAGACCAAAATGCCCGCCTGCGCCAGGCGCTCAACCGCCACGCTCATTTTGTCCAGCTGACCGGCGACGTCCAGGCCGCCTTCGGTGGTCACTTCTTCGCGTTTTTCCGGCACCAGGCAGCAGAAATGCGGCTTCAGCTCAATGGCGATATCCAGCATCTCGTCGGTCACCGCCATCTCCAGATTCATGCGCGTCTGGATGGTCTGGCGCAGCAAGCGCACGTCGCGGTCGGTGATGTGGCGGCGGTCTTCGCGCAGATGCACGGTAATGCCGTCGGCCCCCGCCTGTTCGGCAATGAATGCCGCCTGAACCGGATCCGGGTATTGGGTTCCGCGCGCGTTACGTAACGTGGCGATGTGATCGATATTGACGCCCAGCAGCAAATCAGCCATGACAACCTCTAAATACGATTTTCAGTGTCAGCAGTTTACACGCGGGCGCAGGGCGGCAAAAGGGGAAAAGGTCAGGCGTCGTCGACCGGCGTATTCGGCTGTTTGCGCACAAACTGGCGGAACAGTTCGCGGCTCTTCAACGGCTTGCCGCCGAGGTAGGGTTTCAGCGCCATGCGGGTGAAACGCTTGGCGGCGCGCAGCGTCTCGGCATCGGGAAACTGACGCTCCGCCAGCGCGCGCAGTTCGCGCCCGGTGAAGCTGTAGTGATCCACCACCAGGCTGGCGATAAAGCCCTTCTCTTCGCGGTAGCGGTAGGTCATGGCATCATCCACCGGCAGGCCGCTGCCGGCGCAGTGCAGGAAATCGAGGCCGTAACCCAGGTGGTGCAACAGGGCCAGCTCGAACTGACGCAGCGCCTGTTCCGGCGAACTGTCTTCCGCCGCCAGCGCCTGCAGGCATTGCAGGTAGTCGAAGAACAGCACCGAGTAGTTGGTTTCCTGCTCCAGCACGCGCGCCAGCAGCTCGTTCACATACAGGCCGCTGTAGAGCATCATGCCGCTGAGGGGTAAACCAAGGGAGACCGCTTCGGCGTTGCGCAGCGTTTTCACTTCGCCACGCCCGCCCCAGCGCACTAACAGGGGGGTAAAGGGCTGCAGGCAACCCTTCAGATTGGAGCGGCGGCTGCGCGCGCCTTTCGCCAGCAAGCGCACCCGCCCATGACCTTCGGTAAACAGATCCAGCATCAGACTGGTTTCACTGTACGGCCGCCCATGCAGGACGAAAGCGCGCTCCCAGCCGTCCACGGGTCGTTACTTCAGATCGTCAACATAGCCCAGGCTGCGCAGCGCACGTTCGTCGTCCGCCCAACCGGATTTCACTTTCACCCACAGCTCCAGATGCACTTTGGCGTCGAACATCTTTTCCATGTCCTGGCGCGCTTCGATGCCGATGGTTTTGATCTTGGCGCCTTTATTGCCGATGACCATTTTCTTCTGGCCTTCGCGCTCGACCAGGATCAGGCCATGCACATCGTAACCGCCGCGATCGTTGGCCACGAACTGTTCGATTTCTACCGTCACCGAATAGGGCAGCTCTTCGCCCAGGAAACGCATCAGCTTCTCACGGATGATCTCGGACGCCATAAAGCGCTGGGAGCGATCGGTGATGTAGTCTTCCGGGAAGTGGTGTTCCGCTTCCGGCAGCAGCTTGCGCACGATGCCGGCGATGGTGTCGACGTTCATCCCCTTCTCGGCGGAGATAGGCACCACGTCGAGGAAATTCATCTGCTGGCTGAGGAACGCGATGTGCGGCAACAGCTTGGATTTGTCAGTGACGTTATCGACCTTATTGATCGCCAGCAATACCGGGCAGCGCAGGCTGCGCAGCTTGTTGACCACCATTTCGTCGTCGGCGGTCCAGTTGGTGCCTTCGACCACGAAAATCACCAGTTCGACGTCGCCGATCGAGCTGCTGGCCGCGCGGTTCATCAAACGGTTGATGGCGCGTTTTTCTTCGATGTGCAGCCCAGGGGTATCGACGTAGATCGCCTGATAGGCGCCATCGGTGTCGATGCCCATGATGCGGTGACGGGTCGTCTGCGGCTTACGCGACGTAATGGAAACCTTCTGCCCCAGCAGTTGGTTCAGCAACGTCGATTTGCCCACGTTCGGGCGGCCGACGATGGCGATAAAACCGCAGTGTTGTTTTACTTCACTCATTCAAGCTCCAGCTTTTTCAGCGCTTGTTCCGCTGCCGCCTGCTCGGCTTTACGGCGGCTTGAGCCGGTGCCCACCACGGGCTCGCTCAAACCACTCACCTGGCAGTGGATGGTAAACTCTTGGTCGTGCGCTTCACCGCGAACCTGCACCACCAAATAAGAAGGCAACGGCAGATGACGCCCCTGCAAAAATTCCTGCAAACGGGTTTTCGGGTCTTTCTGCTTATCACCGGGGCTGATTTCGTCCAACCGGCTGCGATACCAGTCCAAAATCAGGCGCTCGACGGTCTGGATGTCGCTGTCCAGGAACACGCCGCCGATCAATGCCTCCACCGTATCCGCCAGGATTGACTCGCGGCGGAACCCACCACTTTTCAATTCGCCCGGCCCAAGCCGCAGACATTCGCCCAGGTCAAACTCGCGTGCCATCTCCGCCAGCGTATTGCCGCGCACCAGCGTGGCGCGCATGCGGCTCATGTCGCCCTCGTCTACGCGAGGAAAGCGATGATAGAGCGCATTGGCGATGACAAAGCTCAGAATCGAGTCACCCAGAAACTCAAGACGTTCATTGTGTTTACTGCTGGCGCTGCGGTGAGTCAAAGCCTGCAGTAAAAGCTCCTGCTGTTGAAAAGTGTAGCCCAGCTTCCGCTGCAGCCTGTTTATTACGATGGGGTTCATGAGTTACCAATAGATCAAGAATGCGTCAAAAACTTGCAGCATACGGAACAGGCCTGCTTCGCCGAAAGCCGATCCAAAGCTGTTTCGTTTGCAGTGGCTCCCAGCAGGGGCCAACTTTTTATCGCTCGAGAAAGTATTCTACAACGAGTGGAAACATAATGCTGTGTTTATATCCCCTTAATCTTTCACGCCGCAGTAGGCTGCGGCGTGAAATTAACAGGGAATCAGTCAGCGATTAATGAATACCGCCGATCCGGCTGAAACGCACGCCGGTAGGCCACTCACCTTCCTGTTTTTCAAAGCTCATCCAGATGGCCGTGGCTTTACCCACCAGATTCTTCTCCGGCACAAAGCCCCAGTAGCGGCTGTCCGCGCTGTTATCGCGGTTGTCGCCCATCATGAAGTAATGCCCGGCCGGCACCACCCACTCCGCCAGCGGTTTACCCGGCTGTTGGTAGTAAGCGCCCACCCGATCCTGCGCGTCCGGCACGGTCAGGATGCGATGCGTGACGTTGCCGAGGCTTTCCTGGCGCTCACGCATGCGAATACCGCCCGACGGCACGTTATCGTTCAGCGGGATCTGATAGAAGCCGTTGCTGGCCTCGCCCATGCCGCTGCGGCTGAACAGCTGTACGAAGTCGCTCGGCTGCGCGTCGGCGTAGGTGACCGCCAGCGCGGTATCGCAGGACTGCCCGCTGTTGCAGGACGGCTGCACCGTGACGCGCTTATTCACCGGATCGTAAGTAATACGGTCGCCCGGCAGGCCAATCACGCGCTTGATATAATCCAGCTTCGGATCCAGCGGATATTTAAATACCGCAATATCGCCGCGCTTCGGATGACCGGTTTCAATTAGCGTGGTCTGGGTTATCGGATCTTTAATGCCGTAAGCATATTTCTCCACCAGAATGAAATCGCCAATCAACAGCGTCGGCATCATTGAGCCGGACGGGATTTGGAACGGTTCGTAAATAAACGAGCGCACCACAAAGACCAGCAGCAACACCGGGAAGACCGATGCCCCGGTCTCTACCCAGCCTGGCTGCTTAGCCACTTTCGCCAGCGTTTTATCGTCTACTGCGCCCGCGGTCTGCTCGTTGACCGCCGCAATCTTCGCGCGGCGGGCCGGCGCCCATTTAAAGCGCTCGAAGCACCAGATGATCCCGGTGACCAGGGTGGCCAACGCCAGGATCAGGGCAAACATATTCGCCATGCAAACTCCCTCGTTTCGCGAACTCGTCGCGGTTACTTGCCGTCTTTACCGACGTGCAGAATGGCCAGGAACGCTTCCTGCGGCAGCTCGACGTTGCCGACCTGCTTCATGCGCTTCTTACCGTCTTTCTGTTTCTGCAGCAGCTTTTTCTTACGGCTGACGTCACCGCCGTAGCATTTCGCCAGCACGTTTTTACGCAGCTGCTTCACGGTGGAGCGCGCGATGATGTGCGTGCCGATCGCCGCCTGAATCGCGATGTCGAACTGCTGACGCGGGATCAGATCTTTCATCTTTTCCACCAATTCACGGCCGCGATACTGCGAGTTGTCGCGGTGGGTGATCAGCGCCAGCGCATCCACGCGCTCGTTGTTGATCAGCACGTCCACGCGCACCATGTCGGAGGCCTGGAAACGCTTGAAGTTGTAATCCAGCGACGCATAACCGCGCGACGTGGACTTCAGGCGGTCGAAGAAGTCGAGCACCACTTCCGCCATCGGGATTTCATAGGTCAACGCCACCTGGTTGCCGTGGTAAACCATGTTGGTCTGCACACCGCGTTTCTCAACGCACAGGGTGATGACGTTGCCCAGGTATTCCTGCGGCATCAGCATGTGACATTCGGCGATCGGCTCGCGCAGTTCCTGGATGTTGTTCAGCGGCGGCAGCTTGGACGGGCTGTCGACGTAGATCACTTCTTTGCCGGTGGTTTCCACTTCGTAGACTACCGTCGGCGCGGTGGTGATCAGATCCAGATCGTATTCACGCTCCAGACGTTCCTGAATGATCTCCATGTGCAGCAGACCGAGGAAGCCGCAGCGGAAGCCGAAGCCCAACGCGGTGGAGCTTTCCGGCTCGTAGAACAGGGACGCGTCGTTAAGGCTCAGCTTGCCCAGCGCATCACGGAAAGATTCATAGTCGTCGGAGCTGATTGGGAACAGACCGGCGTACACCTGCGGCTTCACTTTCTTGAAGCCCGGCAGCGCTTTATCCGCCGGCTGACGCGCCTGCGTCAGGGTATCGCCCACCGGCGCGCCGAGGATGTCTTTGATCGCACAGACCAGCCAGCCCACTTCGCCGCAGTTCAGCACGTCGCGATCGACCTGCTTCGGCGTGAAGATGCCCAAACGATCGGCGTTATACACCTGGCCGGTGCTCATGACCTTGATCTTGTCGCCCTTGCGCAGCGTGCCGTTCTTGACGCGCACCAGAGACACGACGCCCAGGTAGTTATCGAACCAGGAGTCGATGATCAACGCCTGCAGCGGCGCATCCGGATCGCCCTGCGGCGCAGGAATGTCGCGCACCAGACGCTCCAGTACCTCAGGCACACCGACGCCGGTTTTGGCCGAGCAGCGCACCGCATCGGTAGCGTCGATGCCGACGATGTCTTCAATTTCCTGCGCGGCGCGATCCGGATCGGCGGCCGGCAGGTCGATTTTGTTCAACACCGGCACCACTTCCAGATCCATTTCGATCGCGGTGTAGCAGTTGGCCAGCGTCTGGGCTTCTACGCCCTGACCGGCGTCCACCACCAGCAGCGCGCCTTCGCAGGCCGCCAGCGAGCGGGAGACTTCATAGGAGAAGTCAACGTGGCCAGGGGTGTCGATAAAGTTAAGCTGATAGGTCTGCCCATCCAGCGCTTTATAATCCAGCGTTACGCTCTGCGCCTTGATGGTGATGCCGCGCTCGCGCTCCAGATCCATGGAATCGAGCACCTGCGCAGCCATTTCACGGTCGGACAAGCCACCGCAGATTTGGATAATGCGGTCAGACAGCGTCGACTTACCGTGGTCAATATGGGCAATAATGGAGAAATTTCGTATATGCTTCATTATAAAAGTTTTTCTGCCTTGGTATTTCTGAATTACTCGCCTATAGAAACCCGCATGGACCTAAAGCGACAGTGAATGGGTGAGGCCGTCTTGCACCTGAATCGCTGCATTCTACATGCCACACCACTGAAAACCTAGCGATCGGTGCAGTGAAGGCATTCTATTATGCGCCGCTAAATGTTACAGGTCGCCCCGGCGGGTGAAAACAGATGTTAACGCGGACGATACAGCCTGAACCCGAGGTTTGCCGGTGCTCCGTGGCCATCAAACTCCGGCGCTAATACATAACCGGCCGCAGCGCAATAAACCCCTTCTGAAATTATCGAAAAAGAATATTTGGATCAACCTCTTAGAATTCAATTTTGCCTCACTTCCTTTAGGAAAAACCCCATATACGCCACCACCTCGCCTCGGATAGAAAGGACATGAACTCCGCGACAAAACATTATTCAGGGCACAACATCGGCGGCCCACCGGGGTTCACCAGCATATCTGCGTACGTTGATTGGAAGGTGCATTATGATCGATAAAGGGCAAATGCTGAGCCGGCACGATTTTTCGAAGGTCAACTGGGGCATTCTGGCAGCGGCGGCGCTGCTGTTTAGCGTGGGGGCGGCGCTGTTGGTGCTGCCGCTGCTGAGCAGCATTGACGAGAGCGAGGTCATCACGCTGTTGCAGGCCGGCGCGGGCACGATTTTACTCGGCTGTACGCTGCTGGCGCTGCGGCATTATCTGCGCCCAACGCTGACCTATCGCCTGTACGAGCACGGCGTGCGGGTCTTTGACGACCACCATCACAAAGAGCGTTTCATCCCGTTTGAGAAGATCGGTGATATCTATCGCTTTCGCGGCGGCAAGGCTTTTGGCGGGCTGTTTGACGTCACGGCGTTTCGCACCGGCGCAGATCAGCCCTGGTGCACGGTTTTCAGCAATATCGCCCATTCGTGGCGATTGGCGGACGTGATCGTCGACCAACAGCTGCAACAGCGCGGGCCGCTGGCGTTGAATGCGCTCTATCAAGGGGAGACGGTGTCGTTTCACACCGTTGAGGGCGACGCGCGCTGGCTGTGGCAGCTGCTGCTCGGCAAGCGGCAAGGCACGCCGACCGAAACGCTGCAGCTGAGCGCCACCTTGCTGACGACTGAACGGGGAAACGTGCCGATCGAGCAGATCCGCACCTTGGAAAACCATCCGCAGCGCGGCATCCGCTTGCTCGACGGCCAGGGAAATCTGCTGTTCGCGATTAACTACGATTCGCTGCTCAGCGCCGATCTGTTCATCGCGCTGTTGGAGCATATGATCCACAACCGCATCACCGCCTATCACAACCCGGCGATGACGCGGCCATCGGTTTAAATCAGCGGGGAGTTTTCCGCCTGCATGCGCATCGCGGTAGGCGGCAACCCAATCTGCAGCACCACCGGCTGGTAGTCGGCCTGCTCACCCAGACGTCGAGCCAACCGGCGCGCCAGCATAAAGGCCGCCCCGCCGCCCAGTACGGCGCCGACTGCCGCCGAGGCGTCGCTGCCGAAACAATATTGCAACAACGTGCCGCCCAGCATCATGCCCAGCAGCGGCGTCAGGTAAACCAGCATGGCGGAGCGCAGCAGGCTGCCTTCCGCGATGCCGACCTCGACGCGCTGCCCCGGTTCGAGCGGCTGATCGATATGCACCTGCAGCTGATGCTCGGTTTCCGGCACCAGCTCGTTCAGCGCACGCGCGCCACAGCCGGAGCGCGCGGTGCAGCTGCCGCAGCCGGCCTTGGGTTCACAGCGCAGCAGCGCTACGCCCTGTTGCCACGAAACCACCGTGGCCCACTCTTTCATCATTACGGCGATACCTTGAAAGAAATGCTGTCGGCGATGCGCTTGGCCGTCGCCGGCGGCAATTCGCCCACAATCGTGATTTCGTTGCCCGCGCGCACTTCGGTCTGAATGGTGCGGCGCCCCTGACGGTAGTACTGCTGCCCGGCTCCGCTGCCCGCCGGGCTGACGTTGACCGAGAAGCTGAACAGGCCGTCGCTGTAGAGCCGGGATTCAACCGGCACGGCGACATTCGGCAATTTGCGGCGATTGCGCGCCACCTCGTCCACGCCGGCCGGCAACCAGCCGGTGCTCCAGCTCAGCTGGACGTTTTCCACCGCCGGCAGCGACAGCAGCGGCGGCAGGTTGGCTTTGAGCAGCCCCTGCATCGCGCCCTGCACGTCGGCGCCGACCGCGAAGGAGATCACCCGATATTGCTCCAGCGTTTCGCCGTCGCGATCGAGCAAATCCACCCGCAGCGGCAGCTTGGTGTCTTCGTCCATCCAGACGATGTAACTGTAGCGGGAACCGTCGCGCGCCACTACGCGCAGCACTTCACACGGCCGATCGGCGATGCGGGTGCTGCCCACGGAGATGAAGTCGTAATACTTGGCCAGACGAGTGAAATCGGCATAGACGATCGCCGGCAGCGCATCGACGATGTGATCGCCGGTGAGCGTGAACGGTTCCAGACCGGGTTCGAAGTAGCTGATCCCGCCGCCGCGCTGCAACACTTCGCGACGCGGGCCATCCATATGCAGCAGCTGGCCGAGCGGCACATTGCCGATCACCGCATGGCGATAGCGCAACGACTCGATTCCCTGCTTGCTGATGCTGATGTAGGCGAGCTCGTAATTGAGAGAACGGCTGGCGCTGCTCATCTGTTGCAATAACGCCCCGGACGCAGTTGGCTGCGCCGGGGCGATGCTGGAATAGAGCAGGCTGCCCGTCAATAAACAAACGGAGAACCAGATTTGCTTCATTACTGCTGTTGCATTCCTAAAGACTGAGTTCCGGGAACCTGAATGGCAGCCTGTTGTGGGTTGCCTTGCTCAAGCTGCAGCTGATCCGAATGCAGGCGACGTTGCAGCTCATAGTCCTGCAGCATGGCGTTGATACGCTTACGCTGTTCCTGCACCTGCTGCTGTTGACCGCTGCCGGTAGAGAAACTGTCGGCAGGCACGCCCAGGCTGACCGGCGAGGCCTGGCCCATGATCGGCAGCGTAGTGAAGGCCGGCGATTCGGACGCGTTCGATGGCGCAGAAGGCTGGTTGTACTGCTGCACGCCGACGATCACCGCCAGAGACACGCAGGCCGCCATACCGATTTGCGTAATCTGGCTCGCCCAAGGACGCACTTTGTCCCAGAACGGCATTTTCTGCCAGGTGTGAGGCTGCGGCTGAGATTCCTGAACGGCGGAAGGTACCAGCCGGGCGGGTTCTTTCTCAAGTGCAGCGGCTACGCGATCGGCGATGTCGAGATGCATCACTTGTCCGACATCACCTCGCAGTGTGTCACGTATCAGGTGATAGCTCTGCCAGCTTTGTTGAAGCGTTCGATCTTGCGACAGAGAACTCAACAGCTCGCTGTCGAACGATTCACCATCCATCAGAGCGGAAAGCTTTTCTTTCTGCATGCCTAAGTACCCTTCCTGTGCCCGCCATTGCTAACGCTGGATCAGCGGTTGAACTTTATTATCGATAGCTTCCCGGGCGCGGAAAATACGCGAACGTACGGTTCCGACCGGGCAATCCATGATGGCGGCTATCTCTTCGTAGCTTAGACCATCCAACTCCCGCAAGGTAATCGCCATGCGAAGATCCTCAGGGAGAGACTCAATGGTACGGAAAACTATCTGTCTCAGCTCTTCTGACAACATTAAGTTCTCAGGGTTCGAAATTTCTTTCAGTGCGCCCGCACTTTCGTAATTTTCCGCATCGTTGGCGTCCACATCACTGGATGGCGGACGGCGCCCCTGAGCAACCAGATAATTCTTTGCCGTGTTCACGGCGATTCGATACAACCAGGTATAAAAAGCGCTGTCGCCACGGAACGATTCCAGTGCGCGATAGGCCTTGATAAACGACTCCTGCACCACATCGGGCACATCGCCCTGCGGCACATAGCGGGAAACGAGACTCGCCACCTTATGCTGATAGCGCACTACCAGTAGGTTAAACGACTTCTGATCGCCCTTTTGGACCCGCTCGACCAGAACTTGATCCGTTAACTGCTCGCTCATCCGAGGTAAACTCTCCCCAAATCCGTCTCCACGCGTAAAATTGTACTGCCAGCCATACATTATTTTCCTGAGCAAGCACTCGCTTGGAGTTCATATAGAACACGAAGTTCCATATCGCCATTGTTTTTTCTGTTGATGTCACCCTATCCGTGGCTTTTGCCCGGACAGTTAGGCTAACATGAAATTCACTCTTCTTCTGCACACATCATACGTTATGCAACCATCATCTGAACATGTTAGCGATGTCCTGATCGTCGGCAGCGGCGCTGCGGGCCTGTCACTGGCGCTGCGCCTGGCGCAGCATTGTAAGGTTACCGTTCTCAGCAAGGGGCCGCTCAGCGAGGGGGCCACCTTTTACGCCCAGGGCGGGATCGCCGCGGTGTTCGATGAGACGGACAGCATTGCCTCACACGTTGATGACACTTTGATTGCCGGTGCCGGCCTGTGTGACAAAGAGGCCGTCGAATTCATCGCCGGCAACGCGCGCCACTGCGTGCAGTGGCTGATCGATCAGGGCGTGCTGTTCGACACCGAGATCAACGCGCAGGGCGAGGCGCATTATCACCTCACGCGCGAAGGCGGCCACAGCCATCGCCGCATCCTGCACGCCGCGGACGCGACCGGTAAGGAAGTAGAGACCACGCTGGTGGGGAAAGCAAGCGCTCACCCCAATATTTGCGTGATGGAGCGCCGCAACGCGGTTGACCTTATCACCTCGAATAAAATCGGCCTGCCGGGCACCCGCCGAGTCGTGGGCGCTTACGTCTGGAACCGCGAGCTGGAGCAGGTGGAAACCTACCGCGCCAAAACGGTGGTGTTGGCGACAGGCGGCGCGGCCAAGGTGTACCAATACACCACCAACCCCGATATCTCCTCCGGCGACGGCATCGCCATGGCCTGGCGCGCCGGCTGCCGGGTCGCCAACCTGGAGTTCAACCAGTTCCACCCAACCTGCCTGTTCCACCCGCAGGCGCGCAACTTCCTGCTGACCGAAGCGCTGCGCGGCGAAGGGGCTTACCTGAAGCGCCCGGACGGCAGCCGCTTTATGCCGGATGTCGACCCACGCGGCGAACTGGCCCCGCGCGATATCGTCGCCCGCGCCATCGACCATGAAATGAAGCGCCTGGGTACCGACTGCATGTACCTGGACATCAGCCACAAGCCGGCGGAGTTCATCACCCAGCACTTCCCAATGATCCACGAAAAGCTGCTGACGCTGGGCTTCGATCTGACTCGGCAACCGATCCCCATCGTCCCGGCGGCGCACTACACCTGCGGCGGCGTGATGGTCGATCAGCACGGCCGCACCGATCTCGACGGGCTGTACGCCATCGGCGAAGTCAGCTACACCGGCCTGCACGGTGCCAACCGCATGGCGTCGAACTCGCTGTTGGAATGCCTAGTTTACGGTTGGTCGGCGGCGGAAGACATTCTGCAGCGCCTGCCGTTCATCCAGCAGGCCAAACAGGTGCCGCACTGGGATGAAAGCCGGGTGGACGATGCGGACGAACGGGTGGTGATTCAGCACAACTGGCACGAGCTGCGGCTGTTCATGTGGGATTACGTCGGCATCGTGCGCACCACCAAGCGGCTGGAGCGCGCCCTGCGCCGCATCAACACGCTGCAGGCGGAAATCGACGAGTACTACGCGCACTTCCGCATCTCCAACAACCTGCTGGAGCTGCGCAATCTGGTGCAGGTGGCCGAGCTTATCGTGCGCAGCGCCATGGCACGCAAAGAGAGCCGCGGCCTGCACTACACGCTGGACTACCCGGATTTGCTGCCGGAAGCGCTGCCGACCATTTTGCAGCCTTAAACTCTGCGACAGGGCGCCTTATCGGCGCCCTTTTCTTTTCAGTAGAACAGGTAGAAGTCGGTGATCAATCGGCGGAAATCGTCGGTGTAGCTGCCATCGGCCTGTTTGATCGCCAGCGCCTGCGCCTGCAGCGGCGTTTCGCGCCGTGTCAGCGCCAGCAACACCCGGTGCAGCGGCGTATCGGCCCGGTCGCTGACGTTCACTTTCACCGCCGTATGCCAGCCGCTTTGCAGCGCCAGGCGTTCGAATTCGGCGCCAACGTCGTGCGGCAGCACCACGCAGAACGTCCCCTGTTCCGCCAGCAGCTGCGCCGCGCAGGCCAACAGCGCGCCGTGCGTCAGGGTTTCGGTGTAGCGCGCGTTGTGGCGCGCCTGGTCGCGGCAGGCCACCGCCGGCTCGAAATACGGCGGATTACTGACGATCAGATCATACTCAGCGGCATGCCGCTGCGCATAATGATGAATATCCTGCGCATGCACGCGGATGCGCTGTGGCCACGGCGATTCCGCCGCGTTTTCGCGCGCCTGGCCGGCGGCGGCTTCATCCAGTTCCACCGCGTCGATGGTCACTTCGTCGCCGCTGCGCTGCGCCAGCATCAACGCGATCAGCCCGCTGCCGCAGCCGATGTCCAGCACCCGGCGCGCCTGCCCCAGCGGTGCCCAGGCGCCGAGCAGCACCCCGTCGGTGCCCACTTTCATGGCGCAACGATCGTGGGCGACAAAGAATTGTTTAAAGGTAAAACCCCCGCGGCGCGGGGTAAAATCGGCTTTCGATCGCTTGCTCACACTCACCACCTGGCTATAAAACTGGCGTAGCATAAGGCAATCTGATCGGCGGGAAAAGAGCGGCTTTCCGCTTAAATAGGTGAAGATCGCGGCCAACCCGTCTATAATCGGCGCCCCAAGTAGAGGTAGACCATGACAGCAACCACTTTTTCCGAACTCGAACTCGATGACCGCCTGATCGACGCGCTGCGCGACAAAGGCTACGATCGCCCCACCGCCATTCAGGCCGCAGCGATCCCGCCGGCGATGGACGGGCGCGACGTCTTAGGTTCGGCTCCGACCGGCACCGGCAAAACCGCCGCCTTCCTGCTGCCCGTTTTGCAGCACCTGCTGGACTTTCCACGCAAAAAATCCGGCCCGCCGCGCGTGCTGATCCTGACGCCAACGCGTGAACTGGCGATGCAGGTCGCCGACCAGGCGCGTGAATTGGCTGCTCATACCTCGCTGGATATCGCCACCATCACCGGCGGCGTCGCTTACATGAACCACGCGGAAGTGTTCAGCGAAAACCAGGACGTGGTGGTCGCCACCACCGGCCGCTTGCTGCAATACATTAAAGAAGAGAACTTCGACTGCCGCGCGGTGGAAACCCTGATCCTCGACGAAGCCGACCGCATGCTCGACATGGGCTTCGCGCAGGACATCGAAACCATCTCCGCCGAAACCCGCTGGCGCAACCAGACGCTGCTGTTCTCCGCCACGCTGGAAGGCGAAGCGATCCGCGAATTCGCCGAGCGCATCCTGAAAGAGCCGGTGGAAGTGGAGGCCGATCCGTCGCGCCGCGAACGCAAAAAGATCCTGCAGTGGTACTACCGCGCCGATGACGTGCAGCACAAAACCGCGCTGCTAATCCACCTGCTGCAGCAGCCAGACGTGCAGAAATCGGTGATCTTCGTGCGCAAGCGCGAGCGCGTGCATGAGCTGGCCACCTGGCTGCGCGAAGCGGGCATCAACACCTGCTATCTCGAAGGCGAAATGGTGCAGGCCAAACGCAACGAGGCGGTCAAACGCATGATGGATGGCCGGGTTAACGTGCTGGTCGCCACCGACGTTGCCGCACGTGGCCTGGATATCCTCGATATCACCCACGTGTTCAACTTCGACATGCCGCGCACGGCGGATACCTACCTGCACCGCATCGGGCGTACCGGCCGCGCCGGGCGCAAAGGCACCGCCATTTCGCTGGTGGAAGCGCACGACCATCTGCTGCTGGGCAAAGTGGGCCGTTACCTGAACGAGCCGCTGAAAGCGCGCGTGATCGACGAACTGCGGCCGAAAACCAAGGTGCCGAACGAGAAGAGCAACGGTAAACCGTCGAAGAAAGTGCTGGCCAAGCGCGCGGAAGACAAGGCGAAGAACAAAGAAAAGGCCAAGGTGAAAGTGCGCCATCGCGACGCCAAAAACGTCGGCAAACGCCGTCAGGCGAAGGCCAAACCGGCCGGCGACGCGGAATAACCACCGCTGCCTAAGAAAAAACCGCCTGTACAGGCGGTTTTTTTATGGGCGTTTACTGCTGCGCGTAGTGCGTGGCCAGACGGTGCCCCTGCAGCCATTTATCCAGTTCGCGGAACTGCGCCTTCAGCTCGTCATTCTGCAAATGCGCCGGCGTTTGCGAGAAGTAAAACTGGAACACGACGCCCTGCTGGTTGCGTGCCCGGGCATCGGCCCCGGCCTGCAACAGCAGCAGCGCCAGGTGCGGCGCGTTAATCTTCGCCGCCAGATGCAGCGGAGTATCCCCCAGCCGATCGCTCAAGGTGGTGTCCGCTCCGGCCGCCAGCAACAGCCGCAGTTGCTCTTCGCGCCCGGCCAGCACCGCCGCCGCAAGCGGCGTGGCGCCGGTAACGGCATTACGCACGTTCACCTGCGCCCCTTCGGCCAGCAACAGCCGCAGGTACTGCGCGTCTTGCAGCATCGCCGCGGTGTGCAGCGCGCTGTTGCCGTCCAGCCCCGCCGCCGCCGGGTCGGCGCCGAGATCCAGCAACGCCTGCACGCTACCCGGCTGCTGCGAAAGCACCGCCCACTGCAACAGCGTGACCTGCCGATCGCCCCGTTCGCGCAAGCGATCCTGCGTGGCCTGTGCACGGATACCCTGCGTATCGCCACGCGCCACCGCCTGAGCCAGCACCAGATTGCTGCGGCCGTCAAACGGCGAAATCTCCTGCCCCATCTGTTGCTCCTTAGCCATCATCAGTAAACCGGTCACCGCGACCAGCGCCAGTAAGGCTATCGCCAGCGCCCGCCGCAAGCGACGCCCTTCAGGCATTGGCCTTCGCCTCCCACGGCTTTTGTTCCGCCATCGAGCTTATCACCTTGTCGATGCCGTGCGCCGTCAGGCTGCGATCCAGATGCTTGCTCGGCCGCCAGTCATCGATGCCGGTCAGGGTATCGTTGTTGGCCAAGGTGATGTTATGGCCGATGGCGTCCGGGATCAGCGAAGTCGACTCCTGGGTGCTGGTCAGCATGTCATATTGCTCGCTGTAGCGGCGAATGCCGCCGGCTTCGGCATCTTTCTTCGCCGCCGCCGGATCGATACCCAGGCGATTCAGGGTGTAATCCGAAACCCCAGCCGCGTTGAAGGTGACCGCGACGGTACCGGTCGCCAGCGCAGCCGTGGCCGCCAGGCCACCGCCAAGCGAATGACCGGCGATCACCAGCGCATCGCCAAAGGCCGCCTTGGCGCTTTTGGCAGCGGCAACCGCCTGATTGTACTGCACATCGTCATAGCCCGTCGCCTGCCGCACGTTGCTCAGCCAGTCGCGCCAGTCGTTGGTGCCGGCGAACGCCAACACATACTGCTTGTCGTTGCTGTAAACCCCGGCCTGGAAACCGCTGCCCGCGTCGTGCAGGCTGGCGGGATCGATGCCAAAACCGAGCAGCGCGCTGTCGCTCAGGCGGTTGAACCCGGCAGCGCCCTGGCCGTTCAGTGAATAAACGTCCTTGGCCAACAGCGCCAACGCATAATCACCTTCCTGCGATTGTTGCCCCCGTGTCACGCCTGGCGCTGCCGCCGCCGTCGGGGCCGCCGCGGAGATATCGCCGACCAGCGTATTCAACAGGTTCTGCGCATTGAGCGTGTTCTGCGAAGGGGTGGCCACCGGCGCTGGATTTGCCGGCGCTGCCGCAGGCTGCGCCGCCGTCGCCGTCTCGGCAGCGGCGCGAGGTGTAGGGATCGCGGCCACCGGGGATACTGCAGAGGTAAAACTTAAAGGCATACTCATGCCGACTCCTTGTCGATAGACTTTTTATTGAGCACCTGAATAGGTGCTGATTTAGCTATCGGCAGGTCGGATGAGTTCTGTATTAGAAATGCTTATCTTTGTACAGAATGTGATCCGCGTTCGGTTTTCGGCCACCAAACGCAGAAAAGGGAGCCGAAGCTCCCTGATTGACTGCGCCGCAAATTACAGGCTTTCGGTAAAGGTGCGGGCGATAACGTCGCGCTGCTGTTCCGGCGTCAGAGAGTTGAAGCGTACCGCATAACCGGACACGCGGATGGTCAGCTGCGGGTATTTTTCCGGGTGCTTGACCGCGTCTTCCAGGGTTTCGCGACGCAGCACGTTGACGTTCAGGTGCTGACCGCCTTCCACGCGCACGGTCGGCTGCATTTCCAGCGGCACTTCACGGTATTCGATCTGGCCCAGGTCGCTCACTGCGACAACCTGATCTTCCGCGTAGTTGGCCTTGGCGCACACGCAGCGAGCTTCCGCTTTTTCATCATCCAGCAGCCAGAAAGAATTCACCAGCGCCTGGTCGTTCGCTTTGGTAATTTGAATACCGGTAATCATTATGTTGCCTCCGTACAAGGGCGTAAAAATTCACGTCGTGAGAAAACCCAATTCTGGTTTCGGCCATTTGGTAAAACCATTGTTGTCTTGTTGTTCTGTATACCAGCCTGACCGGGCCAGTTCCTTGATTAAAGTCAATTTTTACCGGGTAGGCACAGGGCATGAAGGGGCAAATTTATGTTTTATATCAATTTTCCCACTGCGGCAAAAACCAATTATTTTTGTAAATTTTCAAAAATAATTGCATTACGCGTGACAGTGAGAAATGAAAAGCGGGTTTCGCTGCGCGTGCCGAAACGGTAAGCTATAGCCCATGAATTGCTAAAGAAAACAAAGGAGAGCGTTTATGGCCACCTCCCTCACCTGGCATGACGTGATCGGCAAAGAGAAAGAGCAGCCCTATTTTGTTGAAACGCTCGCCTTTGTTGCCGCTGAGCGCCAGGCCGGTAAGACCATTTATCCACCGCAGAAGGACGTGTTCAACGCTTTCCGCTATACCGAGCTGGCGGACGTCAAGGTCGTCATCCTCGGCCAGGATCCGTATCACGGGCCCAATCAGGCGCACGGCCTCTCTTTCTCGGTGCGCCCCGGCGTGCCGGCGCCGCCGTCGCTGGTGAACATGTATAAAGAGCTGGCGACCGACATTCCCGGCTTCGAACGCCCGGATCACGGCTACCTGCAAAGCTGGGCTGAACAGGGGGTGCTGCTACTCAACACCGTGCTGACAGTGGAAGGCGGCCGCGCGCACTCGCACGCCAACCTGGGCTGGGAAACCTTTACCGATAAGGTGATCGCCGCCCTGAATGAGAACCGCGAAGGCGTGGTGTTCCTGCTGTGGGGCTCGCACGCGCAGAAGAAAGGCAACTTTATCGACCGCAACCGCCACCATGTGCTGAAGGCGCCGCACCCGTCACCGCTCTCCGCGCACCGCGGTTTCCTCGGCTGCCGCCACTTCTCGCAGGCCAATCAGCTGCTGGAGCAGCAAGGGCTCACGCCGATCGACTGGATGCCGCGCCTGCCGCAGGCATAATCCAGAGACAAAAAAGGCACCCTCGGGTGCCTTTCTTTATGCCGTTGCCGGGGCGATTACGCCTTGGCTTTGGAGACCGCAACCATCGCCGGACGCAGCAGGCGACCGTTCAGCGTATAACCTTTCTGCATCACCATCATCACGTGGTTCGGCTGGTGATCGGCGGATTCCATCATGCTCATCGCCTGATGCACTTCCGGGTTGAACGGCACGTTGACGTCGCCGACGATTTCGATGCCATACTTGCGCACCACGTCCAGCAGCGATTTCAGCGTCAGCTCGATGCCTTCGATCATCGCGGCCAGTTCAGGATTGTTTTTATCCGCCAGATCCAGCGCGCGCTCCAGGTTGTCGATCACCGGCAGCAGATCGCCGGAGAATTTCTCCAGGGCGAATTTGTGCGCTTTCTCGACGTCCAGTTCGGCGCGGCGGCGGATGTTTTCCGCTTCCGCTTTGGCGCGCAGCAGGCTGTCGCGCTCGTGCTGCTGCGCTTCCGCCAGTTGGGCTTCCAGTTCGGCGATACGCGCATCGCGCAGATCGACGCCTTCCGCCGCTTCCGGCAGCGTATCATCGTGATGAGCGTGTTGTTCCATTTCTTCCGAGACTTGCTCGTTTGGCGTCTTCTGTTCTTTACTACTCATGAATATCTCCGCGTTTTAGCATTAATCTCGCAACTTGGCTTATTATGGGGATCAAAACCGGGGTTTCAAGTCAACCGGTCACAATGTGGGGCATAAACGGGTCCCGGTGAGGAAAATCACAACAAATGAATAAAAAATTCGCCTGTATTGGCATTGTTGGCCACCCGCGTCACCCTTCAGCGCTGGCAACCCACGAGATGCTGTTCCACTGGCTGGTCGCCCGCGGCTATTCGGTGATGGTCGAACGCCAAATCGCCCATGATTTGGGGCTGAAAGACGCCGTCACCGGCAGCCTGGCGGATATCGGCCAGCGCGCCGATCTGGCGGTGGTGGTTGGCGGCGACGGCAACATGCTCGGCGCCGCGCGCGTGCTGGCGCGCTACGACATCAAGGTAATCGGAGTCAACCGCGGCAACCTCGGTTTCCTCACCGATCTCGATCCCGACAACGCCCTGCAGCAGCTGGCGGACGTGCTGGAAGGCGAGTACATCGACGAACAGCGTTTCCTGCTGGAAACCATCGTGCATAAAGAGCACCAGCAGTGCCGCATCAGCACCGCCATCAACGAAGTGGTGCTGCACCCCGGCAAAGTGGCGCACATGATCGAATTCGAGGTGTACATCGACGATCGCTTCGCCTTCTCGCAGCGCTCCGACGGCCTGATCATCGCCACGCCGACCGGCTCCACCGCCTACTCGCTCTCCGCCGGCGGGCCGATCCTCACCCCATCGCTGGAGGCGATCGCGCTGGTGCCGATGTTCCCGCACACCCTTTCCGCCCGGCCGCTGGTGATCAACGGCGACAGCACCATCCGCCTGAAATTCTCGCAGATCGGCAGCGATCTGGAGATCAGCTGCGACAGCCAGATCGCGCTGCCTATCCAGGAAGGCGAAGAAGTGCTGATCCGCCGCAGCGATTTCCACCTGAATCTGATTCACCCGAAGGACTACAGCTATTTCAACACGTTAAGCACCAAGCTGGGCTGGTCGAAAAAATTGTTCTAAAATCTGTGCCAGCCACTTTACTGTATATAAAACCAGTTTATACTGTATGAAACTACAGTCATGTGTTTATACACAGGAAGGTTCCCATGCTGGCGCAATTAACCATCAGCAACTTTGCTATCGTTCGTGAGTTGGAAATCGATTTTCAACCGGGCATGACGGCGATCACCGGTGAAACCGGCGCCGGCAAATCCATCGCCATCGATGCGCTGGGGCTGTGCCTCGGCAACCGCGCCGACGGCAACGTGGTGCGCCTGGGAGCCGCCCGCGCCGACCTCTGCGCCCGCTTCTCGCTGGCGGACACCCCGTCCGCGCGCGAATGGCTGGAACAGAACCAGCTGGACGACAGCAACGAATGCCTGCTGCGCCGGGTGATCAACGCCGACGGCCGTTCGCGCGGCTTTATCAACGGCACCGCCGTGCCGCTGTCGCAGCTGCGCGAGCTGGGGCAACGCCTGATCCAAATCCACGGTCAACACGCCCATCAGCTGCTGCTCAAGCCGGAGCACCAAAAAGCGCTGCTCGACGCCTACGCCGACGAACCCGCCCTGCTGGCGGCGATGAGCCAGGCCTACCAACGCTGGCACCAGAGCTGCCGCGAGCTGGCGCACCATCAGCAGCAATCCATCGAGCGCGAAGCGCGCAAGCAGCTGCTGCAATACCAATTGAAAGAGCTGAACGAATTCGCGCCGCAGGCCGGCGAGTTCGAACAGACCGACGCCGAGTACAAGCGCCTGGCCAACAGCGGCCAGCTGCTGACCCTCAGCCAGCAGACGCTGCAGCTGCTGGCCGACAGCGACGAGAACAACATGCTCAGCCAGCTCTACAGCGCCAAACACCTGCTGCTTGAACTGGCCGGGCTGGACGACAAGCTCAGCGGCCTGCTGGACATGCTGGAAGAGGCTTCTATCCAGATCAGCGAAGCCAGCGACGAGCTGCGCCACTACGCCGATCGCATGGATCTCGATCCCAACCGCCTGCACGAGCTGGAACAGCGCCTGTCGCGCCAAATCAGCCTGGCGCGCAAACACCAGGTTGCGCCGGAAGAGCTGCCGCAGCTGCATCAGCAGTTGCTGGATGAACAGCAGTTGCTGTCGCAGCAGGAAAGCGATCATGAGCACCTGAACGAGGCGGTCACCCAGCATCATCAGCAGGCGCTGGCGCTGGCGGAAGAGCTGCACCAGAAACGCCTGCACTACGCGGCCGAGCTGACCACGCTCATCACCGACAGCATGCAGGCGCTCTCCATGCCGCACGGCAAATTCAACATCGACGTGCGCTTCGAACCGCAGCATCTGAGCGCCGAAGGGGCCAGCCGCACCGAGTTCTGCGTCTCCACCAACCCGGGGCAGCCGCTGCAACCGCTGGCGAAGGTCGCCTCCGGCGGTGAGCTGTCGCGCATCGCGCTGGCCATTCAGGTGATCACCGCCCGCAAGATGGAAACCCCGGCGCTGATCTTCGATGAGGTGGACGTGGGCATCAGCGGCCCGACTGCCGCCATCGTCGGCCGTCTGCTGCGCCAGCTCGGCGAATCCACCCAGGTGATGTGCGTGACTCACCTGCCGCAGGTGGCCGGATGCGGGCATCAGCACCTGTTCGTCAGCAAGCAGACCGACGGCACGGTCACCGAAACCCAGATGGCGCCGCTGGATAAACGCGCCCGGCTGCAGGAGCTGGCGCGCCTGCTCGGTGGCAGCGAAGTCACCCGCAATACGTTGGCGAACGCCAAAGAACTGCTGGCGGCATAAAAAAGCTCAACTTTTTCACTTTCCTGCGGTCTGACAGTGACGCTGTTGACCCGAAATATATCTAAAGTGCGGCGCGGCGGTGATCTTAAGCCTCCTCAACGGCCCGAAACAGGCCAAGCGCTTGAGGTGCTAAAGGAAAGCCAATGCGTCGCAACGTGAAAGATGAAGGGTATAAAGGTTTCCAACTGCCGCAAGGTCTATTATCATCGGCATCCTATGCCCTAAAGGAATGTGATTACTATGCGCTGTAAAACGCTGACTGCCGCCGCTGTAGTTCTTGTGATGCTGACTGCAGGCTGTTCTACTTTTGAAAAGGTGGTTTATCGTCCTGACATCAACCAGGGGAACTACCTGACGTCGACCGACGTGGCGAAAATTCAGAAAGGGATGACCCAACAACAGGTCGCTTACACATTGGGTACCCCAATGCTGCAAGACCCGTTCGGAACTCAGACGTGGTTCTATGTGTTCCGCCAGCAGCCTGGCCATGAAGATATCACCCAGCAGACGCTGACGCTGACCTTCGACAGCGCAGGCGTGTTGACCGATATCCAGAACAAACCGGCGCTGACCAAGTAATCGGTGCCGCCCGCTCTTCCGGCCCATGAGGGGGCATGGTGTTCCTCATGACAGTCGCAGGCTGCAACGCGGAAGAGAAAATCAGTTTCAGATAAAAAAATAAGGCGCTCATAGCGCCTTATTTTTTTGCCTTTTCTGCCCGTTGCCGGCGCAGCTCTTTCGGATCGGCGAGCAACGGCCGGTAGATCTCCACCCGGTCGCCGTCGTTCAGCGTATCGCCCAGCTTGGCCGGGCGGCTGTAGATGCCGATTTTGTTGCTCTTGAGATCGATATCCTGGCGCAGCTCCAGCAGGCCGGAAGCCTGGATCGCCTGCTCGACGCTGCTGCCCTCGGCCAGCTTCACCTTGCGCAGGTACTGACGCTCCGGCAAGGCGTACACCACCTCGACCTGGATGTCAGACACTGTAGACCTCTTTCGCCCGCTGGGTGAATGCCTGCACCATGTTGCCCGCCAGCTCTTTGAACACCTTGCCGAACGCCAGCTCAATCAGTTTGTTGGTGAACTCGAAGTCCAGGTGCAGCTCCACCTTGCAGGCCTCTTCGCTCAGCGGCGTGAAGTGCCAGCCGCCCATCAGCTTGCGGAACGGGCCATCGACCAGCTGCATATTGATGCTCTGGTTATCCAGCAGCGTATTGCGCGTGGTGAAAGTCTTGCTTATACCGGCCTTGGCGACGTCCACCGCGGCGGTCATTTCGTTGGAGGTAGCGTTAAGCACCCGGCTACCGGTGCAGCCTGGCAGAAAATCGGGGTAAGAATGAACATCGTTAACCAACTGATACATCTGCTCGGCGCTGAACGGCACTAATGCAGACCGACTGATCTGGGGCATATCATTTCCTGTAAGACATAAAACGTACAGATAATACCATTTATCTGGCGGCAAACAAAAAATCTGCTAAGGGATGAGGGCGCCAAAAATGCGAAAAATTGCGCAGGTGCTGAACGGGAAAGGATTTCTTTCGCTGAAGCATCCAGTATAATGAACGCACTATGACAAAGAAAAAAGCACACAAACCCGGTTCCGCCACCATTGCTCAAAACAAGCGCGCGCGTTTCGAATACTTCATTGAAGAAGAGTTCGAGGCGGGCCTGTCGCTGCAAGGGTGGGAAGTTAAATCGCTGCGTGCAGGCAAAGCCAACCTCAGCGACAGCTACGTGACGTTCCGTGACGGTGAAGCCTATCTGTTTGGCGCCACCATCACCCCTCTCAACGTGGCTTCGTCGCATGTGGTGTGCGATCCGACGCGTACCCGTAAACTGCTGCTGAACCGACGCGAGCTGGATACCCTGCTCGGCCGCGTCAACCGCGACGGTTACACCGTGGTGGCCTTGTCCCTGTATTGGAAAAATGCCTGGAGCAAGATCAAGATCGGCGTAGCCAAAGGCAAGAAAGAGCACGACAAACGCGATGACATCAAAGATCGCGAATGGCAGACGGCGAAAGCCCGTATCATGAAGCACGCCAATCGTTAAGCCGCTGGCTTATCGAGGTAAACTTCTGGTATACTGCACAAAGTTACTTGGGGCTGATTCTGGATTCGACGGGATTTGCGAAGCCCTAGGAGCATGCCGAGGGGCGGTTGGCCTCGTAAAAAGCCGCAAAAAAATAGTCGCAAACGACGAAAACTACGCTTTAGCAGCTTAATACCCTGCTTAGAGCCCTCTCTCCCTAGCCTCCGCTCTTAGGACGGGGATCAAGAGAGGTCAAACCCAAAAGAGATCGCGTGGACGTCCTGCCTGGGGCTGAAGCGTTAAACTCAATCAGGCTAGTCTGTCAGTAGCGTGTCCATCCGCAGCTGGCCGGCGAATGTAAAGATTGGACTAAGCATGTAGTGCCGACGGTGTAGTAATTTCGGACGGGGGTTCAAATCCCCCCAGCTCCACCAAATGATGATCCGGGTATTACCAGATAAGTCCGGAGAAGTACGGAAAGCCCGCATACCACCTAGGTTTGCGGGCTTTTTTGTGTCTGTAGTAGTCCGAGAATATCCAGCTAAATCCGGGATTAATAGCCAGACAGCGAATGCTGCGTTAAAATGTATCGGATATGGCGGAAAACTTGTTGCTCACGGTTTACGGTCTCTTGCAAGCACAGCAATGAATGAAGCCGAGTTTAATACTGATGTAATCGAAGCAGCTTTAGCTCATAGTGATAAGAATGAAGTGAGAAAAGCATATAATCGCTCAACGCATTGAGTTGATGAATTAGTGGGGACGGAAAGTTAAAAAATTTAGCATTTAAGTATTTATTGTTATTGGTTAGAAAAATGTAGCTGCTAGGTCGAATAAGTCGAAAATAAAAATTACATTTTATGTACTCCCACAAGTATAGAATCTTGCCTACTCGGTAACTTCTGTTAAAATTGAAGAAACACCTTCATTACTAAGCAATTCTTTACGAAGATACGTTAATGTTACATAGTAGGCATTGAAACTAATTGAAAGCACAAGGGATTGTGGGTTAAGGTGTTTATTGATCTTACAAGTCTCGTCCCAATCTATACTACGGATAAAACGTTTCAAATAATAAAATAGGATTGAAATGTCTATAAAGATAGAGATACCTGATGAAGATTTAAATGGATTCAGTGCCCAAGCGCAAGAAACTTTGAAAACTGCAATAGAAGAATTTTCCTCTGAACTAATAGATGAAACCAACCGCCTTGAGGCAGGTAGAAACGCTTCCAAGGGAGCTCCTGAAGTAACCAGAGGTATGGTTATCGATGCCAAAATTCTCCTGAAACGAGGATTGGGTAGCCCTAAAAAAGGAATGTGGCCAAAAATACTCCAGATTATCAGCGCTATATTGTCATTGCTTGCTGGTATTATGTACAATGATACTAAGCTACAAGATAGCGCTTATTTATTGATTTTTATTTTAGTGGTGACAGCAACAATTCTAGCTGTCACCATATCCACCATTAAGGAGTAAACATGGATAACAACAAAGAAATACTCCAAAACATTACAAAAAAATCATTCTATCGCAAAAGGTACGACCTGGTTCTCAGGGTGTATAGCATTCTTGGTTTCTTAATAGCTATTTTCTCTGGGGCATATTTCTTATTAACATTGCTACCTTATGAGTTGAACAGAGAACAACAATTGGCACTTTTGGTTTCAGGTGTTGGTATTGCCTTGGCCCTTCTTTCAAGGACGATAATAATTCTTAGGAAGGAGCGTGAAGAAGAGGAGTTATCGAAAATCAAAGAGTATGAAAAGATAGCAACGTTTTTAGATGCCTGGTCTCAATTTGAAATTATTAGCAAATATGTACTTGGTAATGAAGATGATTCACATGCCAAGCTTTCGCTCAGGTCTATAATATCTCG
Source organism: Serratia sp. CY33802 (assembly GCF_052169095.1). Classification (NCBI taxonomy): domain Bacteria; kingdom Pseudomonadati; phylum Pseudomonadota; class Gammaproteobacteria; order Enterobacterales; family Yersiniaceae; genus Serratia; species Serratia sp. CY33802. The sequence goes on along the minus strand of NZ_JBJNLL010000005.1, from coordinate 52,674 downwards.
CCTTTATGAGGAGAATAAAATAAACAAAGCTGATGTATTTGCACTTGAAGAGGCTCTACAAACACGAAATTCAATAGTTCATGGAGAGAAACCCTGGTCCTCGGAGTTAACTGGGAAAGTCACGGATGCTCTTATTGAAATTATCAGGAAAATATCTTTTTGAAATAAAAAACAAGCGGGCTTGACAGCCCGCTTATTACCACATAAACCATGATTATGATATTATCGGTAACTGAAATACGATTAATTATGGTAAGTCTATAATCTTCAATCACATTAAGCCCACAACTATATAAAATAAAAAACTATAATTCACTTAGCAAACCAACAAAAAGTTAATTAGTTTGTATCAATCTCTAATTTATTATTTGATGAAAAATTCTTTCCTGTATTCTGTTAGACCCTCCACATCTAAAATTGAGCTTTGATCGATTTCATCAATTATAGACCATTCAAAAATCTCAAGGGATATAACCAGCATACATATTAATCTATAATCAGTCATTCCTCTGCAGGTTTCAAAGTACTCCTCATGCTTTTCTTTTTGGATATTTGACAAAATAAGTTTAGTCAATAGATAAAATCGTCTCACAACATTAAATATTGCATCTGACTTGTCTAGAGATTCGACAGCACTCTTCACAGCCTCTTTTGAATCCCCATCATTTATCTTTTCTAGAATTAAATTTTCTATATATAAAACAGCCTCGCCATTATAAACGGCAGTTTCCACCCCATTGTTGTTGATGTATATTTTGAAATGTTCAAAATTAACTCGCTGAGACTCAAGCATATTATAAAACTTTACTTCTGTTTTTTTGAAGTCTTCTAGTTCAATAAGGCTCTCATTCGCTTGTCTTTGTAAACCTACAGAGTTTATCAACAAGATAACAGAAATAAATGTTAATAATGGGTTAATCACCCCACCCAAAAAATCACCAAACTGCCCCCAGACGGCAGTGTCAGAGGAAAAATTAATTCCGTTACCAAACATCAGCCAGTAAGATACCCACGCCAATATAACAATAGTAGCGCCAGCCAAATTTGCAATTCCAAACTTACCTAACTTCTTCATTCTACATCTCTAATGAGATATTTTATAATATCACCACTTTGAATCTTGAGATTATTTACTGAGAGCGTAATGTAAGACCATTGTTCAGAAGAGCGGCCATTATTATAGTGGAGATTCTGTGTTATTTTCAATTTATATGCCTCAGTTACATACCGTAAGTTATCATAAAAACCAAACGCAACCGTACCTTCATCCTCTCCCCCCTGAACAATTAACCTGCCATTACCAGTCATAGAGTTGAATCGTGTTATCACTGCACTTATAACATGTCTTGCCTCATCAATTTCCGCATCTGATATTAAATCATCAGTTGTTGAATTAAGAGTTATCACATTACCACCATCCCCTCTCATCTTATAATTAAGCTTAACATTATAACCACTTTTATTTGTTATCTTATGCATATCTTTCAAAGGGGACCTAATTCTTTTAGTTAACTCATCTTCTATCTCAACTAATTCATTTATTATAGTTTGAGCTTCATGGGAAGTTGCAGGGTACTCAATATATAAAGCTTCACATATATAATATGTCATAACCTCAGCGAAAACGGGCTTTCCAATAGAGTTCAGCCGAGATATTAGAGTTCTATCATTTATCTCAATATCAAAACGTTGTCCATATGACCCCCTGAAACTGTGTTTTAACTTGGCTCTTATATCGTTTGCCTGAGTCCTTCTTTCAATAATCCTCCCACGTAAAATGGCCTCGGCTAAGAGGCAAACCACACTCGAGGTACCAGCTAAAGTTTTTAGTGCGTAATCCATATCAACATCAGCTTCACCACTTTCTATAACCAACTCAAAGCTAAACCTCATAATAATCACCTTGTATAATAATTAGCACCTAATACAAAAGCTTGTATTCCAAAGATAAACACCAATTTACTAATAACAGGAAATTTTTCATACAAATTTTTAAGCAAACGCTTTAAGTTTTAATTTTCCGCAGTTTGCCTGCGCGCGCAATACTCCCTCGCCTACGAGCTCTGACTTTATCATGCACATTTCATGCATGACAAAGAGGTCCTGTAAGCACTTGTGGTGCGGGGTTTCAGCTGTTTTGAGAAGCTGGGGATTAATGCAAAATCATGCACCCTATGCATGCACGCTCGATTCAAGGCAGGCTAGCCAGAAAAAAGGCTGTTTTCGGGCTTGAGGAACGGTAAACGCCCCGCAGCAAAATCAGCATTGCAGCGGAGGCAGTTCAATCAGTGAAGTGTTTGAATTCGGCTATAACGGCGGTAACGGTTTAATGTTCTTTTTTCCGGCGGCGGCAAATCATCGCAGGTCAGGGAACAGTCCAAGGCTCCGCACAGATCCAGTAAAAAAACAGGCCCGCGAGAGCTTTGGGAATGCAGTAGGTGAAATGATTGGCACAGTGGAATCTTTGTAATGGCGACAAGAAAATTACGTCGCCACTTTGTTATCGCTCCCCACGCAGCCATGCAATCGCCAGGGTGATTAGATAGCCGGCAACGAAGAACCCAACAAAGCCAGCAACCTTCATCACTGCCCCATCAAGTAAGAACAGCGACATGAAAGCAGCAATCGCGCAAACGCCGGTTACTATCGCTTCCAAAGCATGCGAAGCACCTAACCCTATATACTTAGTGAGTTTTCTGGTTAGAGAGGATTTTGCAGAGTTCATTCTGAATACCTTTACAAAGCATAGGGTGGCTGTTAATGAATTGGAGATACGGCTCTAGTTGCTCCTCAACCAAGAAATATGCCATATCTAAATTTAACGCCGACACCTTCCGGTATGTTTGAGGAAACTTAACTTGCATTCGTCGGGATGCTTGGGCTGCCTCTTCGATAAGTCCCTGTAACATTACAAGGTTGAGAGTGAACGAAGCGCCAAAGCGTACAAATTGTTTATACGCTAATGCAGAGGTCGCTTTCCTTAGCATCATGTGAGCCGCAAATTGCGCCAATGCAAATTGGCCCCCAGTTCGCCCACCAAGACGACCGACACCATAGGCTAGTTTATTATTGATGGACTCTTTGCCGCTAGCGTCTAATTTCTGATAGAAATCAGTGATCACAATAGTAATCAGGCGTCGTAAGGGTTCTTCACTGTTACCCATCGACTTAACCATACGGGCGAAACGTTCTGTTTCTTCTTGGTTTCTAGTCTTGAGGCTACTACCAGCCAATCCAGCCCCCTGCCAAGTGCGAACAACGCCATGATACATCCCGCTGGGAATAGTCGAAATTCCATCCAAAATTCCATGTGCAATTTGCTTTGCGTCCATTCGCTTTCCTTAAGCAAAATGTGTCCAGCTCAGAGAATAACCAAACCAGGGAGCGATTACCAATTCACGCATTTTTCAGTTTGGGAGTACGCCAAAGCCCCAGGCTTGGCACGGCCCGATGGGATATTTTATAGAAGATCAGAACTGAAAAATCTTTCTGAACAAAATTGCGCAGATGGATAGAGCACAGCACAAAAATATTAATAAATACATTTAGTTACACATATCCCACACTTATTCAAACGTCATCGTTCGCTTCCTTTCAGTGGAAATTGCCTATCTGGTGAGATGATACGCGCTTAAGCCCTATTCCCAAATATCCGGCATGCCCGCAGGCATGCCGGACGCTACCTCACCGCCCCTCTTTCTCCCCCAGGAAGAAATACCACAGCGGAATGGAAAGCAGCAGGGTGAACACCAGCGTATACAGCAGCACCATCAGGCTCTGCATGATCACCATCTGTGCGCTCCAGTCACCGATCGGCAGCTGAAACTGTTCGACGGTGCCGCCGAGGATCGCCCGGCCCATCACGCAGCCGACCGCCACCGCCACGGTCGCCACCGCCGCGCGGAACTTGCGCACCTCGGCGCGGCGGGCGGCCGCTTCCGGCGTTTCGTTCTGAAGGCCTTGCCGCTGGCCGCGCCAGCGCCATACGTCCACCAGCAGCAACGCCGCGAGGCTCACGCCCATCACCGGCAGGCAATACCCCAGTGCGGAAGCCACCAGCAGCGTGGCGGCGCGCGCCGGCAGGGAAAGCGCCAGCCAGGCGGCAACCAGCGTCTGCACCGGATGCTGCGCCCCCGCCGCCGGGCGGCGACTCCACCACATGCGGTAACCCAGCACGATCATCAAGCACAGCCCAAGGCCAAACGCCGCCAGCAGCAGCTGATTCGGCAAGCCGAACAGAATGCCCATGTGGGCGTCGATGCCCCAGCGGGTCAGCTTGGCGATGAGCGGGAAGGTGTCGAACCGCACCTGATCGATGACGGCGAAGCTTTGCGGCGCGATGGCAACCGCGTCCACCTGCGTCGGCCAGCTGCGATCCACTTCGGTTACCGTCCAGGCTTTGCCCTCGCCTTTCGGCTGGCGCAGCTCGACCTTGGCGGCGTCGATCCCGGCGGCGCGCGCAGCGTGCAGCGCCCGATCCCAGTCGCCGTTCAGCGCATTGGCCTGCACGGCAGGGTTCATCTTCATGCCCGGCATCATCCCGCGGTGCTCGGCGTGCGGATCGGCCGGCATCTGCGGCGCATCGGCCTGCAGGCTGGTGTTGACCTGCGGCGTCAGCCAGCCCAGGTTGGCCCGCAGCGCGTCGATGTTGCCACCGGCCCACTGCGACCAGGTCAGCCCGGTAGCCGAGAAGAACAGCAGCCCGGCCAGCAGCGCCACGCCCAGCGTGATATGCCAATGGCGGCTGGCGGCGAAGCCCCCTTTTGCCTTTTTCAGCCTGCGCTTCGGCCGCGTCGCCAGCCACAGCGCCACGCCCCCCAGCGCGGCCACCCACAGCCAGGAGGCCGCCAGCTCGCTGTAGTTGCGCCCCAGATCGCCAAGCAGCAGGCTGCTGTGAAGCTTGTCCAGCCAGGTGCGCAGCGGCAGCACGCCGGAGGTGCCGTACACCGTCATATCGCCCTTGATCGCCAGAGTGTAAGGGTCGACAAATAGCGCGCGCGACTCGGAAGCGCCCAGATCGGCGCCCGCGAACTGCACGCGCGTGGTGTCCATTGCGCCGGGTGCCGGGCGCACGGCGTAAATGCGTGCCTCGTCACCCACCGCGCGGCGGGCGGCGGCGATCTGGTCAGCCAGCGATCTCGCCTGCCCGTGCGGTTCAGTGAAAAGCGCATCACGATACAGCGCCTCTTCAAGCTGCGGCGTCAGCACATACAGCGTGCCGGTCAGTGCTGCGACCAGAATAAAAGGAGCGACCAGCAGGCCGATATAAAAATGCAGCCGTCTGATCAGGTTCAGCATCGCGCCACGCGGCGATGCGGCAGGTGGAGTTTTAGTTATTGAAGACATGGCCTTTCTCGTTTTTCAAACTGTGCGCGCAGGCAAACCGTCCGCAGCGATACGGACGGCGTTACCCATGATCAAGCAATAGGGAAAAACGGTTGGCCGGGCGGCCCGCGCGGGCTCGGCCGCAGAGTCAGGCGCCGAAGGGGCGGAGAAACGATGCGCGGCGCGCAAAGCAGGCGCGCGATGCGCGTCATCAGCCACAGCAGCGGGACGAATGCCCACAGCAGCAGCGGCACGTGGATCAGCAGCTCGCAATAGCCGCAGAAAATCATCTCCGCAGGATCCATGCCGTGGTGGCCGGCATGCTCGGCGGCGGGCATCGCCATCCCGTGCATGTCGTGCGGCATAGCGGCGTCCGTTTGCATCATGCCGCCCATCATCGGGTGGTGCATCAGCGATTTCGACACCACCGGCGCCACAAACAGCAACAGCACCGCCATAATGGCGATGCAGGCGGTAACGCGTTGCTGTAGCTGACGTGGCACTCTCATCGCGGCGGCGAATTAACCCGGTCGGTGGCGAACAAGCGGCCAGTGTAACCCGCGTTGCGCGATGAGGTGAAAGAAAAGTCAGGTTTGTCTTACACGCCCCCGGCGAGGGCGATCACAGCGCCCGTGAATAGACCCGTGAGGCTTCGCCCCAGGGGTGATACCCGAGCCCGTTATAAACGAAGCCGCTGCGTTCGTAATACCCTTCCAGATCGGTGCACAGGTGCAGCTGCGGGAAGCCCAGCCGGCGGGTTTCCGCAGCTACATGCTCAATCAGTTTGGCGCCGTAGCCCCTGCCGCGCTGCGTCTCTTCTACGTAGAGCGCGCACAGCCAGGGATACAGCTCGCCACGGCTGATAAAGTCGTTGGTGATGAGCCCCGCACAGCCGAGGATCTGGTCATTTTCCATCAGCAGGTACCACTGCGGCAGCGGGTTGGCGGCGCCGAGGCTGCGGTTGATGGCGTCTTCATACATCATCAGCGTCTCTGCCGTGGCCCAGTGCCGCTGAAAATACGCAATGGCGCGCGGCGCCAGCTCGGGCGCTTGCCGCACCGAAATCATGTCCATCGTCATTCCCGTTATTCATGTTGTCAGCGTAGAATTATGCAGCAATATGCACGGTATGGCAGCGGCATTCCGCCGCCGTCATTCACTAAGGAGTCATCATGACGCAAAACATCTATGACAATCAGGCCTTCTTCGACGGCTATGCGCAGCTCAGCCGCTCGCAGCACGGCCTGGACGGCGCGCCGGAATGGCCCGCCATCCGCCGTATCCTGCCGGATTTGCAGGGCAAAAGCGTGGTCGATCTCGGCTGCGGCTACGGCTGGTTCTGCCGCAGCGCACGCGAACAGGACGCCGCCGACGTGCTGGGATTGGACGTCTCGGACAAGATGCTGGCCAAGGCGCGGGAGATGACCGCCGACGCGGGTATCGAGTACCGTCGGCAGGATTTGGCGCAGCTGCAGCTGCCGCCGGAAAGTTACGATCTGGTCTACAGCTCGCTGACGCTGCACTACCTCGAGGATTTGCCCGCGCTGTTCGCCACGGTTTACGCCGCGCTGAAACCCGGCGGGCAGTTCATCTTCACCGCCGAGCACCCGATCTACACCGCCCCGGCGCAGCAGGGCTGGCTGACCGACGGCAACGGGCAGAAATCCTGGCCGCTCAACGGTTACCAGCGAGAAGGCCAGCGCGTTTCCAACTGGCTGGCGGAAGGCGTCATCAAGCAGCACCGCACGCTTGGCGGCTATATCAACCCGCTGGCGCAGCAAGGGTTTATCATCCAGCATTTGAACGAATGGGGCCCCAGCGCGCAGCAAATCGCCGCTAATCCGGCGCTGGGCGAAGAGCAGGAGCGCCCGATGATCTTCATTCTCGCCGCCCGCAAACCCGCCTGATTGATCCGCAGTAAACCGTTCACATCACCACAGTTGGGGAGGCCGCCTCCCCCCAACGGCTATTGTGCCGGCAACGCCGCCCCGTGCGCCGCGAAGTGCGTCAGCGCCTCGCCTTCCATACGATAGCGCACCCACTCGCCCTGCGGCTGCGCGCCGATGCTGAGGTAGAAATCGATGGCCGGTTGGTTCCAGTCCAGCACGCTCCACTCCAGGCGACCGCACTGCCGTTCGCACGCCAGCTGGGCGATGTGTCGCAGCAGCTTTTTACCGGCGCCCGCGCCGCGATGCTTCGGCGCCACGTACAGGTCTTCCAGATAGATGCCATTTTTACCCAGCCAGGTGGAGTAACTCATAAAGAACACCGCATAACCCGCCGGCTCGCCGTTCACCGTACAAATCAGCGCTTCGGAACAGGCGCCCGGCCCAAACAGGCTGCGTTCGATGTCTTCCACGCTGGCCAGCACCTGCTCGCGCGCCTTTTCGTACACTGCCAGCTCGATAATCATATCCAGAATCAGTTTGGCGTCGCTTTTTTGCGCCGGATAAATCTCAATGGTCATGGCAAATCCTGAGTGTGTTAATGACTGTGCTTGCCAGCATATCGCGCCTCCAATACTGTATGAACTGCATTTTCATCAACAGGTAATGAATATCATGCATCTGGATTTGAAACGCCTCGATCTCAACCTGCTGCTGGTGTTCGAAGCGGTCTATCGGCTGCGATCGGTGACGCGCGCAGCGGCAGAGCTGGCCCTCAGCGCGTCGGCGCTGAGCCACGCGCTGATCCGGCTGCGCAAGGCGCTGGCGGACGAGCTGTTCTACCGGGTCGGCAACGACATGCACCCAACGGTGTATGCCGACAGCCTGGCCCCGGCCGTCAGCGAAAGTCTGGCGCTGCTGGCCAAAGGGCTGCATCCGCGCCCGCGCTTCGTCCCCGCCGAAAGCCGGGAGAGCTTCACCTTCGCCATTACCGATTACACCGCCTTCGCGGTGTTTCCCGCGCTGATGGCGCAGATGCAGCGCCTGGCGCCCGGGCTGTCGTTTCAGCTGCGCTATTCCGAGCGCAAGGTGGCGCTGAACGATCTGCTGGCGGGGCGCATCGACTTCGCGCTGGGCTTTACCGAAACTGACGGCGAAAGCTACCCGGAGATCGACGAGGTGAGCTGGCTAGAGGATGAGTATGTGGCGATCTGTTCGCCCGCGTTCAGCGCGAAATACGGCGAGCTGACGCTGGAAAACTACCTGCAGGCGCGTCATCTGGTGGTGACACCGTGGAACGAACAGCGTGGCGTCATTGACTACCAGCTCGACAAACTGGGGCTGCAGCGCGATATCGCCATCCGCACGCCTTCGCTGCTGGGCGCGCCGTTCATCGTCGCCGACAGCAAACTGGTGATGAGCATGCCGCGTTACGCCGCGCAAAAATTGCGGCAGGCGGCGGCGCTGGATATCCATCCCCTGCCGTTTCCGGTGCCGCCGTATCAGATCAAAATCTACCTGCACCGCAAGAACGGCCGGCCGGAGGCCTGCCGCTGGTTGCGGCAACAGCTGCAGGCGCTGGCGGCGTTATAACGCGGGTTCGCCGATTGGCAGATACCCCTGCCACAGCGGCCGGGCCGGTTTGCCGTGCGGGTTGGCGCGCAAATGAACGTGGTAGCCCTGCAGCGCGTGCAGCAGCAGGCAGTCGTCCACGTCGGCCAGGTCATCCTTGTGCTGCTGCGCGCTGTCCGTCAGCAGTACCCGTTTGGCTTTCTCCTTCGCCTCGTCGGCGGAGCGCGCCACAAACAGGCCGAACTGGTGCAATTCCGCCAGCTCATCGCTGCGGTAGCCGCCCACGTTGACGAAAAACAGCTTCTCTTCATCGGTAAACGGCGCAGGCTTCAGGCTCACGTCGTAACCGTCCGCCCAGTCGATGCGCGCATAGCCGTCGACATGCACCTTGCGCTTATCGCCGAACCACTTTTCACGCAGCAGCGGATACGCCTCTTCCGGCCGATCCGCCGCCGCAAACTGCACGTCGTGCAACTCAATATTGGCGCCCGGCGCCGTACCGCCCACATAAAACATCAATAATCCCGGCATGTTAGTCTGCTCTCCCTGGTGATAATCGCTGTATAAATTAATACATAACGAAACTCCTGCCAACGGCGGCGGCATTCTGTGTTATCAATAGATGAGGTTTAATCTGTTGTGGAGGAACGCATGGCATTCAATATCGGTGATTTTGTTCAACGCACCACCGGCGGCCCAAAGATGACCGTGGTAGCGATCGACGGCGAAACCCTGGTTTGCAGCTGGAATGAACTGGGCAAAGAGCAGCGCACGGAGGTGCAGGCCAGCGACGTGGCGCTGTACCACGAAGACGGCGATTTCGGCGTCTGCTGAATGACCGGGGCGCGCCGCGCCCCGTTATCGCCTCAGGCGCGAATGTCCTGATAGGCTGGGGTGGTATCGAACTCATGCTTGGCGAACGGGCATAGCGGAATGATTTTACGCTGCTCCGCGCGCATTTTCTCCACCACCAACGCCACCAGCTTTTTGCCGACGCCCTGCCCCTTCAATGACTCATCCACCCAGGTGTGATCGATTATGGTCAGCTTGTCGCCGCTCGGCACGAAAGAGATCTCGGCGATCAGCTTGCCCTGCTCATCATTGATATAAAAACGCTTCTCGTCTGCCAGTATTTTATGATCCATATTATTTCTCCCTATATTTCAGTGCGCCGCTGGGGCAGGTGTCGATAACGCGTTTCACCTCGGCCGGCTCGGCATTGTCCGGCATAATCCACGGCCGGCGGTTCAAGGTGAATATAGCCGCGTTGCCGCGCACGCAGTTGGCGGAATGGCGGCATATCGCGCTGTTAAAATAAACGTCAATCTTGTCGCCGGAATAACGGCGGTAACCGGCGGCGGTCAATTCCTCATCCATCTTGGCCTCACATTGCCTGTTTTATTGTTTTTGCTCCAGGCTCAAGTATAGGCAATGCCGTCGGCTTCACCACGCGTCTCACCCAACGAAAAAAGTGGCGCAACCGCCCGTCGCCGCTAGAAAAAAACGTAAATTGTTCTAATATTTATTCAGTAAGACAACATAATTCCGACAGTGGCTAAGGAGTTCGAAATGGGTGATAGCTCAAAAGACGGCGTAATTCTGCTGTCCCGTATTCTACTGATGGTTCTGTTTATCATTTTCGGCTGGATGAAACTGGTCAACTTCGGTGCGACCGTCACGGCGATGGAAGGCTATGGCACGCCGATGCCTTATTTGGCGGCGATCGTTGCCGTGGTGGTGGAGTTTATTTTCGGCATCGCGCTTATTCTCGGCCTGTTTACTCGCCCTATCGCGGTCATTTTTGCCCTGTATGTTTTGGGCACCGCGTTTATCGGCCATCCGTTCTGGAAAATGACCGGCATGGAAATGATGGGCAACGAAATCAACTTCTTTAAAAACATCAGCATCATTGGCGGTTTGCTGCTGCTGGCGGTGACCGGCGCCGGCCGTTATTCGCTGGACTATAAAATATTTAATAAATAATTCATCGATGGCCGGCGATATGCGCCGGCCATTTTATTTCGGCTATCCTTTCACCGGCTGCGCTTGGCGTGGCGCTCAAAGTTTTCTGCCCTGGCCTGCGCCGATTTACGCAGCGTGACATAGCAGGCGCCCTCGCCGCCGTCGCGCGGTAAAGCGCGGCAAAACGCCTGCACCTGCTCAAACTGCGCCAGCCATTTGGCGACGTAACTGCGCACGATATTCGGATGGCTTTCGTTCTGCCGCCCGCGGCCGTGCACGATCAGCAGCGAACGCAGATTTTGCGCCTCCGCCTGCATAATGAAACGGAACAGCGCCTGCCGGCTGGCTTCAACCGGCTGACGCAGCAGGTTCAGCGACGCCTGCGGCGGGTAACGCCCGTTGCGCAGTTTGTCCAGCACGCCCTGCTGAATGCCTTCCCCTTTGAACTCCAGCGGCTGTTCACAGGGGATCACCTCGAGAAAATCGGTGCTGAGGAAGTTTTCCTGCCGCAGCCGCTGCGCTTCGCGCCGCGCGCTTTTGTCCACCGCCGCCTGCGGCTTGAGGTACAGCGTCTGCCGTCCGCTCTCCAGCGGCACCACGTCCGCCATCGCCTGTTCAAAAAAGTCTTTTTCCTGCTCGCTCATGTTCCACCTCTCTTGAACGGCAGCCTTTACGGCTGGGAATGGGGTCGATTGTAAGACGCCTTGGCGCGGTTGCAAGCCGGGAATTGTCAGCGGCATTTGTCTCATTTGTCGTCAACGGGTGAGCTTGCGAACAGTTTTCGCTATACTGCTAAGCCATCATTGAGTGCCGCAAAGGATCGAGCCCATGACAATGCGCGAGCTGGAAATCCAGTTTCAAAATGCGATGAATGAGTTGCAGAGCAGCTTCGAACGGCAACACCGCGAATGGCAGCAGAGCTACCAGGCGCTGCAGCAACTGCTGGAAGAAGCCAAACAGCGCGAAGCCGCGCTGCGGGCGCAGAATGAACAACTGGCGCGCAAACTGAGCACCGCCAGTTCGGTGCCGGAACAGCATGCGCTAGTCAAGCAGATCAAAATGCTCGGCGCCCATCTGGACGCGCTGGCCAAAGACGCGGCCACCTTCAATCACCACCTGCGCCAACAGAGCGCGGTCGGTAATTTCAGCGGCGAACAGCATTGATAGCGGGCGCTGTCGCACAGCGCCTCCCGCCCCTCTTCTGGCGTATTGAGAGTGTAATAAAGCCTAAATGACCTGGATCATCCTCGCCGCCCTGATCGTCGTATTCATTATCGGTTACCGCATCTTGACGTCCGACACCCGCAAAGCCATCGATTCGCTGGCCCATCTGCTGAGGGTCAAGCCGATGCTGATCGAATCGATGATCCAGGAAATGGGCGGCCGCCAAAGCCAGACCTTTATCCGCATGCTGAACAATGGCTACACCGAAGAGATGCACCAGGCGGCTTATCTGCTGTTCATCTACCTGACGTTTATCAAACAGGCGGACGACGAGCAGATTGCCCTGTGGCGTGACGTGCTGCTGCGCGCCGGGCTGTCACCGGAGCTACACGCCGAGCACACCGAAGCGGCGCTGTTTTACTTCGCCGAGCTGGATATTGATGCGTTTGAACTGGCGCAATTCCGCCGCGCCTACAACGAGCGTTTCAACCGCGAAGCGTTGGCCCACGGCTGATAGCGTCCCCCGGGTCGGGGGACCGATTACAGGAACATGCTGTAAAGGTAGCGCGAAAGCGCTTCGCGCGAGCTGAAGCCGTGTGCGATGCCGTAGCGCTGGTTCGGGGTGTCGCTGCTTAAATCCAGGGGAAACTCCAGATACTGCTCGCTGAAGCGCACCGGGGAGGTCGGCGTGGCGAAATGCACGCTTCTCTCTTTCAGCGCCGGGTGGATCACCAACGCGGTTCTGCCCATCCGCGCTTCGCGATTCACATACACGTAGTGTGCGCCCTTGCGGTAACCATAGGCCTGATCGGTGACATAATCACGCTCAAAGCCGGTATTCTCCAACACTTTAGCCACTTCATCCGGCCGTAAATACATCGATTCCTCCTCTCATTCTGGACCGCTGAGCGACCTTACCGTAATCATTCACCGAAACAATGATTTTCTGGGAAGGAATCCGGGTTTCGGACTATTCCTGAATCAGGCCCGGCTGCGCTGCAGCAGGCGCAGGGTGAGCAACACCCCGAGCGCCACCAGCAGCGCCGCCGCCAGATAGATCGACGGCACGCCCGTCTGCCCGATCAGTAGCCCGGCCAGCGGGCCGGTGATGCCCAGCGCCAGGTCGAGGAACGCCGAATAGGTGCCGAGCGCCGTGCCCTGGTTCTGCGGCGGCACCTGTTTCACCGCCTCGACGCCCAGCGCCGGGAACACCAGCGAGAAACCGGCGCCGGCCAGCAACGCGCCGGTTTGCACCATCCAGGGCTCACCAGCCTGCCAGATCAACAGCAGCCCGACGATCTCGACCAGAAACGACGCCAGCGTCACCTTCAACCCGCCGTGGCGGTTAATGACGTTGCTGAAGATCAGGCGAATGCCGACGAAGGCGCAGCTGAACAGCGTCAGCGAAAACGCCGCGCCGCTCCAGCCTTTGTCGGCATAGTAAAGTGTGATGAACGTGGCGATCACGCCGAAACCGACGGTGCCCATCGCCAGACCGAGACCATAGGCCCAGATGCGGCCGAACACCGCGCTAAAGGCGATGCGCTGCCCGGCGGCGATCGAGACGTCCGGCTTGCCGCTCGCCAACAGCAGCGCCACCGCAACCGCCAGCACGATCAGCGCCGCCACCCCGGCCAATCCCCACTGCTGATTCAGGTACACGCCAAGCGGCGCCCCGGCCGCCATCGCCCCGTAGGTGGCAACGCCGTTCCAGGAAATCACCCGCGCGGTGTGCATCGCCCCGACCCGGCCGATGCCCCATAGCGTGGAACCGGTGCTGGCGAAGCTTTCGCCGACGCCGAGAAACACCCGCCCCACGCACAGCAACAGCAGGCTGAGCCACGGGTAACCGTCAACGCCGAACGCCAGCGCGTAAAACAGGCCGCTGGCACCGCAGCAGGCCAGGCCGAACAGCACCACCTTCTTCGGCCCCAGCTGATCGGCGTAACGCCCGGCGTGCGGGCGGCTGAACAGCGTGGCGAAGTATTGCGCGCTGATGATAAGGCCCGCCAACACCGAGTTGTAGCCCAGGTGGTCATGCACAAATCCCGGCAACACCGCCAGCGGCAGGCCGATGGTCAGGTAGCAGACGAAGGTGAACATCACCACGGACAAAATACGTCGGTTCAGCTGGAGGTTATTTTCTGCGGTCATCGAAGGTGGCTCGCATCGGACGGGTAGACGAAGCCCTCCAGCATACCCCGATGAGATTTGATGATAAATGAGAGAGTTATAACGAATTATTATTTCGCTAACGATTTTGCCGCCACCCGCGCGCGCAGAAAATCGATAAACGCCCGCACCTTCTCCGGCACGTGACGGGTATTCGGGTAGAGCGCATAGATGCTCTGCTCGGGGAAACGGTGATCCGGCAGTAACCGCTGCAGCCTGCCGGCATCGATGTCGGGCTGCGCCAGCCACGCCGGCAGCAGCGCCACCCCGGCGCCATGCAGGGCGAACGCCAACAATGCCGCAGCGCTGTCGCCGGTAAGCGTGGCGGCGTCCGCAACCTTGAACAGCACCGCTTCGCGCTGCGGCGTGACCACCTGCCAGCTGAGCGGCGAACTGAGCCGGCTGTGGGCGATCCACTGCGCCTGCGCCAGATCCGTCAGCGAATGAATCGGCCGGTCGGCCAGATAACCCGGCGACGCCACCGGAAAGATGGCAAAGCTGTCGATCAGCGCCGCGCGGTGGCTGGAATCCGCCAGCTGGCCCAGACGGATCGCCACGTCGAAGCGCTCAGAGATCAGATCGGCATGATAAGAAGAAGAGACATGCTGGATGCGCAGCCGCGGATGCTGTCGCGAAAATGCCGCCAGCGCCGGCACCACCACCTGGGCGCCGTACTCCGGCGTGCTGGTGATACGCAGCACGCCGCTCAGCCCGTGATGATCGCGACGCACGTCGTCCAGCACATTTTCCGCCTCCTGCAGCAGCTGCAGGCTGCGCTGGTAGAAGCGTTCGCCGGCATCGGTCAGCGACAGCCGCCGGGTGCTGCGCGCCAGCAGTGACACCCCCAGCTCGTTCTCCAGCTGCTTGACGTTAAAGCTCACCACCGCCTTGGTTTGTCCCAGCGCCGCCGCCGCCGCGGTAAAGCTGCCCGCTTCCACCACTGCCGCAAAGATCGCCAGACGCTGCAAATTCAGCATTTCGTCGCCCTTATTGTCAAAATAATTTTGACAGTGTAATCGCCCGCCGCCGATTTATCCGCACTTTTCCCCCCGATACACTGCTCGCCTTCAACCGGAGGCACCATGTCTTATCGCAGCAAAGTGGCAATCGTCTATCTGCTCGGCTTTTTCGTCGATCTGATCAATATGTTTATCGCCAACGTCGCCTACCCCGCCATCGGCCAGGCGATGCGGGCGTCGGTCAGCCAACTGGCGTGGGTCAGCAACGGCTATATTCTCGGCCTGACGCTGGTGATCCCGCTCAGCGCCTGGCTGGCGCAGCGCATCGGCGGACGGCGGGTGTTTCTGCTGTCGCTGGCGTTGTTCATGCTGGCCACCCTCGGCGCGGGCAACGCCGACAGCATCGGCGCGCTGATCGGCTGGCGCACCCTACAGGGCATGGGCGGCGGCTTGCTGATCCCCATCGGCCAAACGCTGACCTATCAGCTGTACCGCAGCCATGAACGCGCCGGGCTGTCGGCCGCCATCATGTTGGTGGGGCTGCTGGCACCGGCGCTGTCACCGGCGCTGGGCGGCTGGCTCGTCGATCGGTTGGACTGGCGCTGGGTGTTTTTCGCCAACCTGCCGCTGGCGGCCCTGGCACTGGCGCTGGCGGCGCTGTGGCTGCGTGCGGAAACGCCGACGGCGGCGCGCAAACCGCTCGACGCGACAGGATTACTGAGCGCCTGCGCGGCGCTGACGCTGCTGCTGCTCGGCCTGACCCGGCTGAGCGAAGCCGGCCATCAAGCTTCCGGCGCGGCGCTGCTGGCCACCGGTCTGCTGGTGCTGGCCTATTATCTGCGCCATAGCCTGCGTACCCCGCAGCCGCTGCTGAACCTGCGGCTGGTCGCCGATCCGCTGCTGCGCAACGCCATGGCGGTTTATTTGTGCATTCCCGGCCTGTTCATCGGCGTCAGCCTGGTGGCGATGCTGTATTTGCAAAACCAGCTGGGGATGCCCGCCGCACAGGTCGGCGGCCTGATGCTGCCCTGGGCGCTGGCGTCGTTCCTGGCCATCACGCTGACCGGCAAAAGCTTTAACCGCCTCGGCCCGCGGCCGCTGCTGATCGCCGGCTGTCTGTTGCAAGGCGCCGGCATGCTGACGCTGGCGCAGATCGACCTGGCCGGGCAGCACGCGTTGCAGATCGCCGCCTTCGCCCTGATGGGGTTTGGCGGCAGCCTGTGCAGCAGCACCGCACAGAGCAGCGCGTTCCTGCAGATCCCCGACGGCCAATTGGCGGACGCCAGCGCGCTGTGGAACATCAACCGCCAGCTCAGTTTTTGCCTCGGCGTGGCGCTGCTCAGCCTGCTGCTGAATCTGCTGCTGGCCGTGTTGCCGCCCGCGGCGGCCTACCGAACCTGCTTCATTCTGGCGGGCGCCAGCGTATTTATCCCGCTGTTGCTGTGCCTGCGCCTCGCCAACCGCGCCATCGTGCGCCAACTCAACGCTCAACAGGATGCTTTATGAACCCGTATTTTACCGAAGTGATCGACGCCCACATCGCCATTGAACGCTGGCTGGGCAAAGGCGCCGGAGAAGAGCAAGCGCTGCTGGCGCGCTTTACGCCGGAATTCAGCATGATCGCGCTGAACGGCGCGCCGCTGGATTTCACCGCGCTGTGCGCTTTTTTCCGCGCGCATCGCGCCGCCAAACCGGGATTGGAAATCGAGATAGAAGAGATGAAGCTGGTGGCCGAATGGCCGACGGGCGCGGTAGTCAGCTACCGGGAAAAACAGAGTCTGCCGGGACAAACCGCCACGCTGCGCTACTCCACGGTGGTGTTTGAACGCCTGCCCGACGCGCTCGGCTGGCGGCATTTGCACGAAACTGCCGCAGCGCAATGATCACAGGAAGCTGCCGGCCAAAAACAATTCCCAACCGACGATCACCCCACACAGGGTTACCGCGCTGAAAATGACTTCAAACAGATAGCGATGGATCATCGTTCGTCGCCTCAAAAGAAGACACCCGGAAGAACCGGGTGTCTGGAATACGGGCTGGAGAGTGCGGAACCTTCCGGTTCCGCAAACATCACTTAATTAAGCTTTTTTACCGGCTTTTTTGTGGTGTTTTTTAGCAGCCTGGGCTTTCTGAGCTGGCGCTTTTTTGTGGTGCTTTTTAGCGGCCTGAGCTTTCTGGGCTGGCGCTTTTTTGTGGTGCTTGGCTTTCTTGTGATGCGTTGCTTTAGCTGGCGCTTTTTCAGCAGCAGCCGCTGGCGCAGCGGTAGTGGTGGTCGCAGCTGGCGCGGTGGTGGTAGCCGGAGCAGTAGCTGCGGTATCAGCAGCGAAAGCAACAGAAGACAGACCCATAGTGGCAGCAACGATCAGCGCTAATACTTTTTTCATCTTTAAATCCTCAGAGTGTTGTTTCGGTAAGCTCCGGTGGAGCCGTTGAAACAGATACTAGTGGAATCAAACCGCCGCTTCCGTGAGTGATTGGTTTCGCCGAGTAACCAAATGTACAAAGCCCACGCACCGGCAAACACCTGCGTGACGGCGGTTTTTTTCCGTGATCGGCCACACAATTCTCGGCATGGTCTACACTTAAAAGACATGTGTCGAAATGGAGAGCTGAATGTTTAAGAAAGCGGAAAGAACAGAACGCGATATCGATCAGGACGTCACTCTGTTGGCCGATACGCTGGATGAAGTGTTGCGCGAGTCCGGTGACAAGACCAAAGAGGAACTGAAAGAGCTGCACAGCAAGGCGAAAGGCGTGCTGCGCGACGCTCGGGCGCGATTCAACGGCTCCACCAGTCTGACACAGCATGCGCGCGACGCCGTCGATCAAGCCGACAGCTATGTGCGTGACAAACCTTGGCAGGGCGTAGGGATCGGTGCCGCCGTCGGCATCGTGCTCGGCGTGCTGCTGGCCCGGCGTTAACACCCCTGCAGTCATAAAGATAAAACAGATGTGCGTCTGGCCCGCGGAAATCGCGGGCCGTTTAATTTTAGCGAAACAGCTGCGCCAGCCCCTGTACCGCCCGCTCCGCCTCCTCTCGCCGGCTGAAATTGGCGAACCCCAGCAGTAACCCTTGCCCCACCGGATGGTCGATTCGCCAGTCAGACAACGCCTGCACCGCCAGCCCCTGCTGCCAGGCTTGCGCCGCCAACGGCGCATCCGCCAAGCCGTCGCGCAGCCGGGCCAACAGCTGAATACCGCCCTGTTGCGGCACCGTCGTCAGCCACGCCCCCAGCTGTCGCTCCAACGCCTGCGTCAGCCACTCGCGCCGCTGGCGGTACAACGGCCGCATGCGTTTCAGGTGGCGATAGAAATGCCCTTGCCGGATAAAATCCGCCACGCCGGCCTGCAGCAGCGGCGGGCAACCGCAGCCACGCAGCCGGCTGCTGCGCGCGAATGTTTCCGTCAGACCGACGGGCACCACCAGATAAGCCATGCGCAGCGCCGGGAACAGCGTTTTGCTGAAGGTGCCGGCGTACAGCACCCGACCCTGAACATCGAGGCTTTTCAGCGGCGGCAGCGGCCGCCCGTGATAGCGAAACTCGCTGTCGTAGTCATCCTCGAGGATCCAGGCCCCGCGCTGCTGCGCCCAGTCGAGCAGCGCCATGCGCCGCGCCAGGCTGAGCGAGACGCCGAGCGGGCTTTGATGGGTCGGCGTCACCACCGCCAGCCGCGCCTCAGGCGCCGTCAGAATACCGGCGGCCACGTCCATGCCCTGTTCATCCACCGGCACGGCGACCGGCCTGACGCCGGCGGCCAGCAGCAGCGGACGCGTGACCGGATAGCCGGGATCTTCGATCCATACCGCGTCGCCGGCATGTAACAGCGTCTCCGTCACCCAGTCCAACAACGCCGGATAACCGGCACAGAGGAAAATTTGCTCCGGCCGACAGCTGATGCCGCGCGACAAATGCAGGTAATGGGCGATCGCCTCACGCAGCTCAGACAGGCCGCCGGCCGGCGGCAGTGCCAGAGAAGCCACCGTGGAACCGCGCAGCTGGCGGGCGACAATGCGCTGCCACAGCGCCCGTGGAAACGCGTCCAGCGCCGGTACCCCCAGCTGGAAAGGCTGCAGCATGCCTTGCGGCTGCAGCGGATCGGGCGCCATTGCCGCCAGCGGTGGCGCAGCGGGGACCGCGCCCGGCGGCATGTGTGGCAGCTGTGGCGAGACATAGGTGCCCGCCTGCCCGCGGCTCTGCAAGAAACCTTCGGCAATAAGTTGCGCGTAGGCGCTTTCCACCGTAGCGCGCGCCACGCCCAGATCGCTCGCCAACCCGCGCACTGAGGGCAACCGGCTGCCTGCCGCCAGGCTGCTCTGGGTAATGGCGTCTTTAATCCGCTGGTAAATCTGCCGGTACAGCGGCTCGGCGAGCCGGCTGTCCAGCCGCAGCGAGGTCAGGAAAGTTGGCATTATGGCCCGGTTAAATAATCATTTTATGGCCCTATAGCATAGACCATAAGGCCGCTAAAGTAGCGCCATGATTTCGTTACTACCGATTGAGGTTGACCATGATTAAGCAACGTTTGAACTATGCCGAGCTGGCGCCCGCCCCGTACAAAAATATGGTGGGCGCGCTGATGGCGCTGGAGAAAGGCGCCCTGGACAAGGCGACCATCGAGTTGATGTTTATGCGCGTTTCGCAGATCAACGGCTGCGCCTACTGCCTGGACATGCACGGCAAAGCGCTGCGTGAAAGCGGCTTCAGCCATGCCAAGCTGGATACGCTGGCGGGCTGGCGCGTCAGCCATGAATTCAGCGAGCGCGAGCGCGTCGCGCTGGAATGGGCCGAGTCAGTGACGCTGATCGCCGCCACCGGCGCGCCGGACAGCGCTTTCGAGACGCTGAAAGCGCACTTCAGCGATACCGAGATCGCCGATCTGACTTTCGCCATCAGCATCATGAACGCCTTTAATCGTCTGGCCGTCAGCATGCGTCAGTAATGCGCTCGACTCCCCCTCTTCACTGAGAGGGGGAATTTCTCACCCGCAAAAAATTTTTCCCTCGCCTTTTCCAGCCCCAGCGCGGCCTGCGCACCCAACCCCACAAAACACCATATATAGCGTGGTTGATAAAACAAATATCTACATATAGTATTTTATGAGTCAGCCGCAGGGAATGTCGTTCGGTTGATAACGCCGTCAGAAACGCCAGGAACGATGCTCCGTTATCTGACTTGCCCGCCTTTCCTTCAGCCTAAAGGTAAATGCGAATCATGAGCATTATTATTTACAGTAAGCCGGACTGTGTCCAGTGCAACGCCACTTATCGCGCATTTGATAAACAGGGGATTGATTATCAGGTGATCGACCTCACCCAGGATCAGCAGGCGCTGAACCACGTTAAATCCTTAGGTTATCAGCAGGTTCCGGTGATTATCGCCGGTGACGACCACTGGTCCGGTTTCCGGCCGGACAAAATCGGCGCGCTGGCGCTCACCTGCTGAGGCTCGACGATGAATCCGCTGGTCTATTTCTCCAGCAGTTCGGAGAACACCCATCGGTTCGTTGAGAAACTGGGCCTGCCGGCGATCCGCATTCCGATCGCCGGCGCCCGCAGCAAATTGCTGATGGAACAACCCTATATCTTGATCGTACCCAGCTATGGCGGCGGCAGCGCCGTCGGCGCGGTGCCGATCCAGGTGATCCGCTTTCTCAACGTTCCGCAAAACCGTTCATACCTGCGCGGCGTCATCGCCGCTGGGAACACCAACTTCGGCGCAGCGTACGGCATCGCCGGCGACATCATCGCCAAAAAATGCCAGGTGCCTTTTTTGTACCGCTTCGAGCTGCTCGGCACGACGCAAGACGTTGAAAACGTTAGACAGGGAGTAACCGCATTTTGGCAACGACAGAACTGACCAGGCCCGAGACGGGCGCGCTGGATTACCATTCGCTCAACGCGATGCTCAATCTTTACGATGCGGAAGGCCGGATCCAGTTCGATAAAGATCGGCTGGCAGCGCGGCACTACTTCCTGCAGCACGTCAACCAAAACACCGTGTTCTTCCATAACCTGGAGGAAAAGCTGCGCTATCTGGTGGAGGAAGGCTACTACGAGCCGCAGGTGCTGGCGCAGTATGAATTCCCGTTTATCAAGCAGCTGTTCCAGCAGGCCTACGCCAAGAAATTCCGCTTCGAGACCTTCCTCGGCGCCTTCAAGTACTACACCAGCTATACGCTCAAAACCTTCGACGGCAAGCGCTATCTGGAACGCTACGAAGACCGGGTGTGCATGGTGGCGCTGACACTGGCGGCGGGCGACACCGCCCTGGCGCAGGATCTGGTGGAGGAGATGATTTCGGGCCGCTTCCAGCCGGCCACGCCGACTTTCCTCAACTGCGGCAAACGCCAGCGCGGTGAGCTGGTCTCCTGCTTCCTGCTGCGCATCGAAGACAATATGGAATCGATCGGCCGGGCGGTGAACTCCGCGCTGCAGCTGTCGAAACGCGGCGGCGGCGTAGCCTTCATGCTGAGCAATATTCGCGAAGTGGGCGCGCCGATCAAGCGCATCGAGAACCAGTCCTCCGGCGTCATTCCGATCATGAAAATGCTCGAAGACGCCTTCTCCTACGCCAACCAGCTCGGCGCGCGCCAGGGGGCCGGCGCGGTGTATCTCAACGCCCACCACCCGGATATCCTGCGTTTTCTCGACACCAAGCGGGAAAACGCCGACGAGAAGATCCGCATCAAGACGCTGTCGCTGGGGGTAGTGATCCCGGATATTACCTTCGAGCTGGCGAAGAACAACGAAGAGATGTACCTGTTCTCGCCCTACGACGTCGAACGGGTGTATGGCACGCCGCTGTCTGAAATCAGCGTCAGTGAAAAATACCGCGAGATGGTGGACGACAAGCGTATCCGCAAGTCGCGCATCAACGCACGCGAGTTCTTCCAGGTGCTGGCGGAGATCCAGTTCGAATCCGGCTATCCCTACGTGATGTTCGAGGACACGGTCAACCGGGAGAACCCGATCGCCGGGCGCATCAACATGAGCAACCTGTGTTCGGAGATCCTGCAGGTCAACCGCGCCAGCACCTATCACGAAGATCTGAGCTACGATCGCATCGGCAAGGACATTTCCTGCAACCTCGGCTCGCTGAATATCGCCAAAACCATGGACGCGCCGGACTTCGGCAAGGCGATCGAGACCGCGATCCGCGCGCTGACCGCGGTGGCCGACATGAGCGATATCCGCTCGGTGCCGTCGATCGCCGAGGGCAACCGCAGCGCCCGCGCCATCGGCCTGGGCCAGATGAATCTGCACGGTTACCTGGCGCGCGAGCGCATTTTCTACGGCTCGGAAGAAGGCATCGACTTCACCAACCTCTATTTCTATACCGTGGCCTATCACGCCATCCGCGCCTCGAACCGGCTGGCGATAGAACGTGGCGGCGCGTTCGACGGCTTTGAGCACTCGCGCTATGCCAGCGGCGAGTACTTCGACAAGTACACCGAGCGCGACTGGCTGCCGCAGACTGAGCGGGTGCGCGAGCTGTTCGCCGCCGCCGGCATCGCCATTCCGGGCCGCGACGAGTGGCGCGCGCTGCGCCAGTCGGTGATGATGCACGGGCTGTACAATCAGAACCTACAGGCGGTGCCGCCGACCGGTTCCATCTCGTACATCAACAACGCCACCTCCAGCATCCATCCGATCGTCTCGCGTATCGAGATCCGCAAGGAAGGCAAGATCGGCCGCGTTTACTACCCGGCGCCGTACATGACCAACGACAACCTGGCGTATTACCAGGATGCCTACGAGATTGGCCCGGAAAAAATCATCGATACCTATGCCGCCGCAACGCAACACGTCGATCAGGGGCTGTCGCTGACGTTGTTTTTCCGCGATACCGCCACCACCCGCGACATCAACCGCGCGCAGATCTACGCCTGGCGCAAAGGCATCAAGACCATTTACTACATCCGCCTGCGCCAGATGGCGCTGGAAGGCACCGAGGTGCAGGGCTGCGTGTCCTGCGCGCTGTGAGGCAATTTATGACGACCGTAACATCGGCGCCGCTGGTGCGCGCCATCAACTGGAACATTATCGAAGACGACAAGGATCTGGAGGTATGGAACCGCCTGACCTCCAACTTCTGGCTGCCGGAGAAGGTGCCGCTGTCCAACGATATCCCGTCCTGGGCCACGCTGACGCCGAAGGAGCAGCAGCTAACCATTCGGGTGTTTACCGGGCTGACGCTGCTGGACACCATCCAGAACACCGTCGGCGCGCCGGCCCTGATCGCCGATGCGCTGACGCCGCACGAAGAGGCGGTGTACTCCAACATCAGCTTTATGGAGGCGGTGCACGCCCGCTCTTACAGCTCAATCTTCTCCACCCTGTGCCAAACGCCGGACGTGGACGACGCCTATCGCTGGAGCGAGGAAAACCGCGCGCTGCAGAAGAAAGCCGGCATCATTCTGGCGCACTACCGCAGCGACGATCCGCTGCTGAAAAAGGTCGCCAGCGTGTTCCTCGAGTCGTTCCTGTTCTATTCGGGCTTTTACCTGCCGATGTACTGGTCCAGCCGCGCCAAGCTGACCAACACCGCCGATCTGATCCGCCTGATCATTCGCGACGAGGCGGTGCACGGCTACTATATCGGCTATAAGTTCCAGAAAGGGCTGGAGAAAGTGGACGCCGCACGGCGCCAACAGGTGAAAAATTTCGCCTTCGATCTGATGCAGGACCTGTACGACAACGAGGTGCGCTACACCGAGGAGCTGTACGACGGCGTCGGCTGGACGGAAGATGTGAAGACCTTCCTGCACTACAACGCCAACAAGGCGCTGATGAACCTGGGGTATGAAGCGCTGTTCCCACCGGCGATGGCGGAGGTCAACCCGGCGATCCTGTCGGCGCTGTCGCCAAACGCCGACGAAAACCACGACTTCTTCTCCGGGTCAGGGTCGTCCTACGTCATCGGCAAGGCGGTCAACACCGAGGATGAGGACTGGGACTTCTGAGAACATGACAGCGATACCGGTCTTTCAGGCCGGTATCGTGCATTCAATACCCTTGTTCTTTCTGACTACGGATCGCCAGAACAAACGCCGTATCGATATCAGGGATATATTTGTAGAGCGCCAAATAACCGCGAACTTGCTGCCCAATAATCAATTCACGCAGCCCTGAGCCAAGGGCTCGTCCGATCAATGGATTATGTTCCAATACCGCAATCGCCTGGATGATTTCCTGAATGCGCCGCCCTGGATCCACGGCACCATACTGAGCCAAATGAGCGAGAATACGTTCGATATCATCCCTGACCTCTGGCGCCAACTCGACGTTTGCCATCAGCGCCCCAATTTTTTTACCGGAGGTTTAACAGCGTCAGTGTTACCGGCTGCGTAATTTTCCAAATAACCGCGCATCTCTTTCCAAGAGACCGTCTCTCCCGTCGCAATTATCTTGGCATAGCGTTTTTCCGCTTCATTCTCAAAGTCGCGGCGCAACTCTTCTTGCTGCGTTTTCTCCGCTATTGCCTGCAAAATAAAGCTGTGAGACGTCACGCCAGCCTGCTCGGCGACGGCAGCGACTCGGGCTTTAAGCTCATCTGGAATACGGATGGTCGTCGTCGACATAATCGCTCCCAACGTCGGTCAATCACATGTAGCTCAATTGTGCTACATGAAGTCTGACAGCGCAATAATGCAGAGGATTATTTCACCGATTGACGCAGCTCAAGCTGCCGCCAAATAGCGCGTTTCTCCGCGTCGCTGGCGGTCGGCCAGGCGGCGATTTCCGCCCGCGTGCGCCGGCATCCCCGGCACTGCTGGGTTTCGTCGTCGATGCGACACAGGCTGACGCAGGGCGATCTCACGCCGTGCTGGAATTGCTGATTGTCGCCCGCCATACGCTGCCCTTGATGTGATGAGTTCCGCCACAGGATACCCGATCCTGCGGCGGCGCGTCGTCAATCAGATGATGCCGCCGTTGGCGCGCAGGGTTTGGCCGTTGATCCAGCCGCCGTCGGCCCCCGCGAGGAAAGCCACCGCTGCAGCGATATCGTCCGGCGTGCCCAGGCGCTCCAGCGGCGCCATCTTCGCCAGCCGCTCGATAAGCTCCGGGGTTTTGCCGTCGAGGAACAAACCGGTGGCGGTCGGCCCCGGCGCGACGGCGTTCACCGTGATATTGCGGCCGCGCAGCTCTTTCGCCAGCACGCTGGTCAGCGCTTCGATCGCCGCCTTACTGGCGGCATACATACCGTAACCCGGCTGCAGCAACCCCACCACGCTGGAAGAGAAGTTGATGATGCGGCCGTTGTCGCGCAGGCGCTTCGCCGCCTCGCGCATCGCATTGAAGCTGCCTTTCAGGTTGATGTCGAGCAGGCGATCCACGTCTTCATCATGCATGTCCGCCACCGGCGCTAGCGCGATCACCCCGGCGTTATTGACCAGAACGTCGACGCCGCCAAACGCCTGTTCGGCGCTGTCGAACAGCTGGGCAACCGCAGCCGCATCGCTGACGTCGGCCTTGATGCTCAAGGCGCGGCCGCCGCGCTGTTCTATCTTGCCCACCAGCTCATAGGCCGGCGCCGGGTTGCCCGAATAGTTGATGATGACGGCAAAGCCATCGGCGGCCAGGCGCTCGGCGATGGCGGCGCCGATACCGCGCGATGCGCCGGTGACGATGGCGACGGAGGGAGTTTTCTGATTCATCGGGAGATCCTTAAAGAAAACGACGAGGGTAATGTTAATCATGCACTCTTTATCATGGCGAATAAGCCCCGATTCTCTGGCATCATCATCCCAAATTATCGAACAATGTCCCCAAGGCGCTTACGATGGCCGCCCGTTGGGCGGCCATCTCCCTTACAGCGCGCCGTAGTTCAATGGCACCCAGGTGTAACCGTCGCCCTGGCGGTTCAGATACCCCAACCCCGGGAACGACAGGTGTGCGCCCCCCACCAGCTCGCTCCGCCGCGCGCTGTCGCCAAATATCCGCAGCCGCTGAGCGACTGCCGCCTTGGCGTCGCTGTCAAAGCTGATAGCCACCTTCGGATGCGGCAACTGCACCGCTGCCACGTGGATAAGATCCCCCAACAGCAACAGCTTCTGGCCCTGGCTGGTCACCTGATACACGCTATGCCCCGGCGTATGGCCGTGGGCGGCAAAGGCGGCAATGCCCGGGGAAAGCTCACCGTCGCCGCTGAACGGCTTAAAGTGACCGGTCGCCTGATACGGCTTGATCGCCGCCTGAGCCCGTTCGAAGTTGCTTTTACTGCCCGCGCTAGCCTGTTTCAGTTTGTCCGCGCTTAGCCAGAAGTCCGCGTCCTGGCTGGCGGCGCGCACCACCGCATTGGGGAATACCGCCTTGCCGTCGTGCGTCAGGCCGCCGAGATGGTCCGGGTGCATGTGGGTCAGGTAGATCTCATCCACCTGCTCCGGCTGGTAACCCGCCGCGCGCAGGTTATCCGCCAGCTTGCCCAGGCCGTCGCCCAGCAGTTGGCCGGCGCCGCTGTCGATCATCACCAGCTTATCGCCGGTATTGATCAGATAGGCATTGACCGAGGTGACCACCGGCAGGCTTTGATGCCGCTCGGCCAACCCGGCGGCGATCTGCTGCGGCGTGGTGTTTAGCAACAGCTTGTCCGCCGGCAAACGAATGATGCCGTCGGACAACGCGGTCACTTCAAAACTGCCCAGCATGATGCGATAAAATCCCGGCGTCGGGGTTTTAGCCTGCGGCGCGGCGGCCCCGGCCTGTAATGACATAACGGCCAGCGCCGCGCCCAGCAGACAACGTTTCCAGAACATGATGACTCCTTGCGAGAATTGAACAGCGCTAAGTATTGACGCAAAAATCCCGATGCGCCTGTTTAATAAATGCCTTTGATAAATATATGAACAATATATTTATTATGAATAATTTTGTTTGCCGACTCACACAACCCCAATCAATATTTTCCGGTTCGCGACTTCGTTATTTTTCTTACTCCCTAAACCACGAGTGAGGAAATATCATGAACTACCAATTCGAAAATCTGGTCTTTGAAGGCGGCGGCGTAAAAGGCATCGCCTATGGCGGCGCGCTGGAATTGCTGGAAGCCAAAGGCATCATGCCGCAGATCAAGCAAACCTCCGGCGCCTCGGCGGGCGCCATCGCCGCGCTGCTGGTCGGCCTGGGCTGCAGCTCGGCGGACGTCACCAAGATTCTGTCGGCGATGGATTTTAAAAAATTCCTCGATTATAACGGCGGCTTTTTCGGTACGATCCAGGATGCCTATCGCCTGTTTAATCAATACGGCATCGCGCCCGGCGATTATTTCTATCAATGGTCACGCGATATTATCAAGCAGTATACCGGCAACCCGGATATCACCTTCGAGCAGTTCGAAGCGATGAAGGCGGCGAAAGGGTTCAAGTCGATTTACTTTATCGGCGCCAACCTCAACAGCGGCCAGCGAGAGGTTTATTCTCACCGTACCACGCCGCGCATGAAAGTGGCGGACGGCCTGCGCATTTCGATGTCGTTCCCCTTCGCCTTCGTGGCGAAGAACAATACTCTGGGCGACCTGTGCATCGACGGCGGCATGATCGACAACTACCCGGTGCGACTGTTCGACTATGACTTCTCCGCCACGCCGCCTTACATCGACGCCTCCAGCCAACGCATCAACACCCGCACCCTGGGCCTTCGCCTCGACTCCGCCGGCGAAATCGCCCAGGCCGCCGGTCAGGCCGGCCCGCGCACGCCGGTCAACAACCTGTTTGATTTCACCCTGGCGGTGGCCAACGTGATGCTGGACATCCAAACCAAGGTGCATCTGGACAGCGATGACTGGAAGCGCACCGTGTATGTCGATACGCTCGACGTCGGCACGCTGGAGTTCGGCATCAGCGAGGAGAAGAAACGCGCGCTGATCGAATCCGGCCGTCGCGGCGTAGAGCGCTACTTCGCGTGGTATGACGCCGCCATGAAACAGGCAGCGTAACCGGTATTATCCCTTCCTGCGCGTACGGCCGGCGCGCGGGCAAAAAAAATCCCCGCGGGGGCGGGGAAAGGCAAAGTAACGCTAAGGATTTATAGGAGTTATACGAAGAACTTGGCTAATACCAGCAGCGACAGCGAGACGTTGATAGCGCCGCCGATACGGGTTGCGATCTGGGCGAACGGCATCAGCGACATGCGGTTACCGGCGGTGAGGATCGCGACGTCGCCGGTGCCGCCCTGCCCGCTCTGGCAGCAGGAGACAATCGCCACGTCGATAGGATGCATGCCGATTTTCTTGCCGACGAAGAAACCGGTCGCCACCAGCGCGCTGACGGTGGTGACGATCACGATCAGATTCTGTACGGTGAACGCGTCCACCAGCTCCTGCCACGGCGTGATGGCCACCCCGACCGCGAACAGGATCGGATAAGTCACGGCGGTGCGGAAGAATTTGTACACCACCTGCGAGCCTTCCTGAATGCGCGGCGACACCCCGTGCGCCAGCTTCACCGCTACGGCGGCGAACAGCATGCCCACCGGCGCTGGCAGACCGATCAGGCGGTGCAGCAGCATGCCTACCATATACAGCAGGATGGCCAGCAGCGCGCCGCAGGCGATGGTGCTGACGTCCACCTTGCCGCTGATTTTTTCCACCGCGTTCATGTCGCTGTCGCCCTGCTTGCTCGGCATCAGGCTGCCTTCGCCGGTCAGGTGCGGATAACGCTTGCCCAATTGGTTGAGCAGGCCGGCGATGACGATGGCGGTCAGGCTGCCGAGCATCACGATCGGCAGAATGCGCCCCAACGCCACGCCCTGCTCCATGTGCAGGATCGCCGCGTAGCCCATCGACAGCGGGATCGCCCCTTCACCCACGCCGCCGGCCATGATCGGCAGGATCAGGAAGAAGAAGATCTGGAACGGCTCCAGGCCCAGCGCCATGCCGACGCCCATCCCCACCAGCATGCCGACGATCTCGCCGCATAGCATCGGAATGAAGATGCGCAGGAAGCCCTGGATCAGCACCTGGCGGTTCATACTCATGATGCTGCCGACGATAATGCAGCAGATGTAGAGATAAAGAATGTTGGTCGATTTGTAGAACTTGGTGGTCGACTCCACCACCACGTCCGGCAGCAGGCCATAGTGCACCAGCGCGGAAGGAATGAAGGTGGCGCAGATCGCCGCCGCGCCCATTTTGCCGATCAGCGGCAGGCGCTTGCCGAATTCGCCGCAGGCGAAACCGAAGAACGCCAGGGTAGCCACCATCACCACGATATCGCTCGGCAATTTGCCTTCCAGGCAGTCGAGCAGAATCAATACGCCGGCCAGAATAAAGAACGGTAACGGAATAATCCCTACTTTATAATTGTCCAGTATCCGCCACCATTTCTCACGCAGAGGAATATCGGCGGCCTTGTCTTTGGCTACGAGGTAAGAATCATCTGTTGTGCTCATAATCTGGCCTCTTATTAGTTTGTTCAGCCATCATAGAGAAGCGCACGGATTATCTGCTGTGACTATGTTCAAAGTTAAAAAGGGTTTTTAATGGTGGTTATGGTTTCTATGGGGTTAATTAAGATTATGTAAAAACCGGCGTGGTTTTAATGGTGTTAATACCGCTTTTATTTTAAAGCTTATCAACTTTATCGCAGGCGAACAATTCTCGTCCGGTTCACTCTAATCCCGTGTGAGGGATCACAAGTTGATCGAGCGCAATATTACAGACCCCGCTTATCGTGATAGGGTAAGGCTTCAGGATCTCTTTACGGTGAAGCTCCACCATGCGCCTCAAACTCTCATTTCAAATCAAACTGTTTCTGTGCCTGGTGGCCTTCTCCTGCCTGCTGCTGACCTGTATCGGCGCCTATACCTATTACCAGTTGGATGCGCAACTGCACCGCGATCTCGGCGCCCGCGCCCAGGTGCAGGCGCGGGAAATCGCCCTTATCCCTTCGCTGGTGGACGCGGTGGAAAACAACGACGCCGCCAGGATCGCCGCACTGATGAAAAGAATCCGCGCCAGCAGCGACGCCAGCTATATCGTCATCGGCGATAATCATGCCCGCCATCTTTATCATTCCGAATACGAAGGCCGCCTGGGCACACCGATGATCGGCGGCGATAATAAAGAGGTGCTGGAAGGGAAAAGCATTATTTCCATTCGCAAGGGCGGCATCGGCGTATCATTACGCAGCAAGGCGCCGATCCTGGATGAAAATAATCAGGTGATCGGCATCGTTTCCGTCGGTTATTTGAAATCGCATATCGATAATTTAAATGCCAGGACGTTGACGCAAATTATCGGCTCTATCGTGCTGCTGCTGATTGCCCTGTTCGTTTTTTCCTGGCTGCTGTCGAAAAATCTCAAGCGCCAGATGTTCTGGCTGGAACCGAAAGAGATCGCGCTGCTGGTGCGCCAGCAAAAAGCGCTGCTGGAAGCCATTTATGAGGGCGTGATCGCCATCGATCCGCAATTGCGGATCATCACCATCAACCATGCGGCGCGCGAGCTATTGGATCTACACCAGCCCGCCGCCAGCTTGCTGGGCCGACCAATCGGCGACGTGATCCAGGCGCAGCCGGACTTCTTCGCCGCCGCGCAACTGGGCCAGGATACGCACGACGAAGTGTGCCGCTTCAACCACGTGCGGGTGATCGCCAGCCGGGTGCGCATCATGCAGGAGCAGGAGCTGCAAGGCTGGGTGATCAGCTTCCGCGACAAGAACGACATCAATACCCTGAGCAGCCAGCTCAGCCAGGTGAAACGCTATGCCGACAACCTGCGCATCATGCGCCACGAGCAGCTGAACTGGACCGCCACGCTGGCCGGGCTGTTGCATATGCAGCGCTACGACGAGGCTATTCGCTATGTGGAAGCCCAGTCGGAGGGCGCGCAGGAGATCCTCGATTTCATCTCGCAGCGCTTCAGTTCGGCGGCGCTGTGCGGCCTGCTGCTGGGCAAATATTCCAGCGCCAGAGAAAAAGGCATCGAGCTGCGCTTCGATCCGGCCTGCCAGCTGCGGCAGATCCCGGCGGCGCTGAATGAGACCGAACTGATGTCGATCGTCGGCAACCTGCTGGATAATGCGGTGGAGGCGACGCTGCACCGCCCGGCGCCGCACGATGCGATCGAACTCTATATCAGCGATGGCAGCGACGAGCTGGTGATCGAGGTGGCGGATCGCGGTACCGGCATCGCTGAGGAGATTCGTGATACGCTGTTTGAACAGGGCGTCACCACCAAAGCGGATAAAAGCGACCACGGCATCGGCCTGCATCTGGTCGCCAGCCACGTGGCGCAGGCGCATGGCAGCATAGAAGTGTCGGACAACGAGCCGCACGGCGCGATATTCTCTATATTTATCCCTAAATAAAACCCATAACCCGATTTTTTGAGCACCCGATTATGTCACACCAAGCACTGGACGTTCTGATCGTGGAAGACGAGCCGCAACTGGCGACGCTGCACGCGGAGTTCATCGAGAAAAATTTCAACCTGCGGGTGGTGGCTTACGCCGCTACGCTGGCCGAAGCGCGAGCCAAAGCCAACGCGCACCAGCCGCGCCTGATCCTGCTGGATAACTTTCTGCCGGACGGTCAGGGCATCGAGCTGATGGAAGAGCCGGCGGTGAAGAACCCCGCCTGTTCGGTGATCTTCATCACCGCCGCCAGCGACATGCATACCTGCAGCCAAGCGATCCGCAACGGCGCCTTCGACTACATCATCAAGCCGGTGTCCTACAAGCGGCTGCGCAATTCGCTCGAACGTTTCATGCAGTTCGTACAGACCCAGCGTACCTTCAAGATCATCGATCAGGATAACGTCGATGCGCTGTACAACCTGCAGTCGAAGCAGTTCTCCAGCGAGCCGAGCGCTAAAGGCATCGAAACCAATACCCTAGAGCTGGTGCAGGCGCTGTTTATCGCCCAGCCGACGGTGGCGCATGCGGTGGAAGACGTGGTGGAGCAGGTCGGCATCAGCAAGACCACCGCCCGCCGTTATCTGGAATATTGCGTCGCCACCCAGTTCGTGCGGGTAGAGATGTTGTACGGCAATATTGGCCATCCGCGGCGGCTGTACCGCAAGGCCTGAGGCTGCCATCTGGCTGTCATATTACGGCGATAACATAGCGCTCGACGATATCCCCCTCGATATCGGCACCTGTCGTTAAAACTGATGAAATACTGATGACTTTTACCCGGCCTCTGGTCGGGTTTTTTATTATCCGAACGGCAGGCGTAAAACCGAAATAGCTCATCGCCCCACACCGCGTTATTTCCTCAAAAACCAAACCATTATGGCGAATAACGGCCGTCAATTTTGAGTCACGGGCCAAATTACCATAGCTAATTAAAACCTTGATGTAAACCACTAATATCCCATTTAAATGACATTGAGGGTTGTCTCAGATATTCACTGTGTTAGGGTAAAAAGCTCTTTTATTTTGCTAAGGACAGCCCATAACGCGTTAATTAAACCAGAGGAAACAGCAAATTGCATGGCAATTAAACTCGAAGTAAAGAACCTGTATAAGATATTTGGCGAACACCCGGAACGCGCATTCAAACTGCTGGATAAAGGTCTGACAAAAGATCGGCTGTTTGAAAAAACCGGCTTATCGCTCGGCGTAAAAGACGCCACTCTGGCCATTGAAGAAGGCGAGATATTTGTCATCATGGGGCTCTCCGGTTCCGGCAAGTCCACCCTGGTACGCCTTCTCAATCGTCTGATAGAACCCACCCGCGGTCAGGTGCTGATCGACGGTGAGGACATCGCCAAAATATCCGACACCGCGCTGCGCACCGTGCGGCGAAATAAGATCAGCATGGTATTTCAATCCTTCGCGCTGATGCCGCACATGAATGTCCTGAATAATACCGCCTTTGGTATGGAATTAGCCGGCATACCGTTGCAGGAACGTCAGGAAAAAGCGCTGGATGCCCTGCGTCAGGTCGGGCTGGAGAATTATGCGCTGTCTTATCCGGATGAATTATCCGGCGGTATGCGTCAGCGCGTAGGATTAGCCCGCGCCATGGCCAATAACCCGGATATATTATTGATGGACGAGGCTTTCTCGGCGCTCGATCCGTTAATTCGCACCGAAATGCAGGATGAGCTGGTGAAATTACAGGCCCAGCATCAGCGCACCATCGTGTTTATTTCCCACGATCTGGACGAGGCGATGCGTATCGGCGATCGCA
The DNA here is from genome assembly GCF_052169095.1 of Serratia sp. CY33802. Taxonomy (NCBI): domain Bacteria; kingdom Pseudomonadati; phylum Pseudomonadota; class Gammaproteobacteria; order Enterobacterales; family Yersiniaceae; genus Serratia; species Serratia sp. CY33802. The sequence goes on along the minus strand of NZ_JBJNLL010000005.1, from coordinate 19,498 downwards.
TCGCCATCATGCAGGGCGGTGAGGTGATCCAGGTCGGCACACCGGACGAGATCCTGAACAACCCGGCCAACGACTATGTGCGCACCTTCTTCCGCGGCGTGGACATCAGTCACGTGTTCAGCGCCAAGGATATCGCCCAACGGCGCCCGGTGACGCTGATCCGCAAAACCCCCGGCTTTGGCCCCCGATCGGCGCTGCAGCTGCTGCGCGATGAGGACCGTGATTATGGTTATGTTGTTGAACGCGGGAAGAAATTTATTGGCGTGGTGTCGATAGAGTCGCTGAAAAAGGCGCTGTCCGCCAATCAAACGCTGGACGATGCCCTGCTCGAGGCCCCTGCCGCCGTGCCGGCCGATACGCCGCTCAGCGATCTGATTTCCCTGGTCGCCCAGGCGCCCTGCGCGGTGCCGGTGGTGAGCGAAGAACATAACTATCTCGGCATCATCTCCAAGGCCATGCTGCTGCAGGCGTTGGACAAGGAGGGCTCAACCAATGAGTGATACCACGCAAACCCAAGATCCCTGGGCTACCGCACCGGCAGATGCCGGCGCAGCACCCGCTCACGATGCCGCCGCCAACGCCGGCGACGCCTGGTCCAGCGCGCCGCCGCCGGCCGCTCATGACGCCGCCGGACAAGGCGCAGATTGGCTCAGCAGCGCCCCGGCGCAGCCTGAACACTTCAGCCTGCTCGACCCGTTCCATAAGGCCTGGGTGCCGTTCGACTCCTGGGTCACGCAAGGCATCGACTGGCTGGTGCTGCACTTCCGCCCACTGTTCCAGGGCATTCGCGTGCCGGTGGATATGATCTTGAGTGGCTTCCAGCAATTGCTGCTGGGCATGCCGGCGCCGATCGCCATTCTGGTGTTCTCGCTGCTCGCCTGGCAGGTCTCGGGCCTCGGCATGGGCGCCGCCACGCTGCTCTCCCTGGTCGCCATCGGCGCCATCGGCGCCTGGTCGCAGGCGATGGTTACGCTGGCGCTGGTGCTGACCGCGCTGTTCTTCTGCATTCTTATCGGCCTGCCGCTCGGCATCTGGCTGGCGCGCAGCAAGCACGCTGCCAAGGTGATAAGGCCGCTGCTCGACGCGATGCAAACCACCCCGGCCTTCGTCTACCTGGTGCCGATCGTCATGCTGTTCGGCATCGGCAACGTGCCGGGCGTGGTGGTCACCATTATCTTCGCGCTGCCGCCGATCGTGCGCCTGACCATTTTGGGCATCAAGCAGGTGCCGGAAGATCTGATCGAGGCCGCCGAATCCTTCGGCGCCAGCCCGCGGCAGCTGCTGTTCAAGGTGCAGCTGCCGCTGGCGATGCCGACCATCATGGCCGGCGTGAACCAGACCCTGATGTTGGCGCTGTCGATGGTCGTCATTGCCTCGATGATCGCGGTCGGCGGTCTGGGGCAGATGGTGCTGCGCGGCATCGGCCGGCTGGACATGGGCCTGGCCGCCGTCGGCGGGGTCGGCATCGTAATCCTGGCGATCATTCTCGATCGCCTCACCCAATCGCTGGGGCGCGATCGCCGCAGCAAGGGCATCGGCCGCTGGTATCGCCGCGGCCCCATCGGGCTGCTGACTCGCCCGTTCATCAAACAGGCCTGACGCTTTTCCCGCCGGCGGCTGCGGCCCCGGCGGGCTATGACACCACCACATCGAAAGAGGGGAAACACTATGCGCACCACGGGCATCTGGGCTCTCGCCCTGACGACGCTGATTGGCTCACAGAGCGCCATCGCGGCAGACTTACCCGGCAAGGGGATCGCGGTACAGCCGGTGCAAAGCACCATTTCCGAAGAGACGTTCCAGACGCTGCTGGTCAGCAAGGCGCTGGAGAAATTGGGTTACGACGTGAAGGAACCGCGTGAAGTGGATTACAACGTCGCCTACACCTCCATTGCCTCCGGCGATGCGACCTTTATCGCGGTCAACTGGGACCCGCTGCACGCCGATCAGTACAAGGCCGCCGGCGGCGACGCCAAGTTCTACCGCGAAGGCGTCTACGTCAACGGCGCCGCGCAGGGTTACCTGATCGACAAGAAAACCGCCGAGCAGTATCACATCACCAACGTCGAACAGCTCAAGGATCCCAAGATCGCCAAGCTGTTCGACACCAACGGCGACGGCAAGGCCGATCTGACTGGCTGCACCCCGGGTTGGGGCTGCGAAGCGGTGATCAATCACCACATCAAGGCCTATGGCCTGAGCAACACCGTCGAGCATAACCAGGGCAACTACGCGGCGATGATCGCCGACACCATCACCCGCTACAAAGAGGGCAAACCAGTGCTGTATTACACCTGGACACCGTACTGGGTCAGTGATGTGATGGCGCCGGGCCGCGACGTGGTCTGGCTGCAGGTGCCGTTCTCCTCGCTGCCGGGCGAGCAGAAGAACGTCGACACCAAGCTGCCTAACGGCGCCAACTACGGCTTCCCGGTCAACACCATGCGCATCGCCGCCAACAAGCAGTGGGCCGAAGCCAATCCTGCGGCCGCCAAGCTGTTCGCCATCATGAAGCTGCCGATCGCCGACATCAATGCGCAAAACCTGCGCATGCATGAAGGCCAGGCTTCGGAAGCCGATATCCAGAACCACGTTAACGGCTGGATCAAGGCGCACCAGGCGACCTTCGACGGCTGGGTGAAAACCGCCGCCGAAGCGGCGAAGTCGTAACCGTTCAGGGGCGCCGCCTTTGCCGCGCCCCTACCCCGCCATATCGATGCCGCTGAACTGTAAAAAACGTGCGGCGGCGTTCGACAAAGGCTGCGGCCAGATGCAATACACCTGGCGCCGCGGCCCGTCTTCAATCGGAATCGACACCAGCGCACTTAAGCGTTGCGCGGTCGAGACAGGTACGATACCCGCCGCCAATCCGCGCCGCACCAGATTTTCCAGCCATTCGATATGATCGATTTCAAAACTGACGTGCCGGCGGATACCCGCCGCCTGGAAGGCGCGATCGGTTTGGCGTCGCGCACCGGTGCCGCTGTAGAAATCCACCAGCGGCACTTCCGCCAACGCCTGCAGGTTCACCCGCTCGCGGTTGGCCAGCGGGTGCTGCGGCGCCACCAGCGCCACCAATGGCTCATCGGTCAACTGCCGGTGCGACATCGGCAGTAAATCGACATCGCCGGGCCAGATGCCGACGAACGCCATATCGCACTTCTGCTGACGCACATCCTCCAGCAGGGCTTCGCTCATGCCAACGTACAGGCGGATGTTCACCGCCGGATAGTGGCGATGAAACTTGTCGAGTTTTTCGGTCAGATCAATCGCGTTTATGGTTGAAATTGTGCCGATGGTCAGGGTGCCGGACACCGCATCGCCGGCGGCGGTCACCTCTTCCACCAGCGCCTGCTGCGCCGCCAACAGGCGCTGCGCAGACGGAATGAAAGCCTGGCCGGCGGGGGTCAACCGCACCCGTCGCGAGGTGCGTTCAAACAGCGTACAGCCCAGCTCTTCTTCCAGTTTTGCGATCTGGTGGCTGAGCGCCGACTGCACCGTATGGCAGCGCTGCGCCGCCCGGGTGAAACTCTGTTCTTCCGCCACCGCCAGCGCATAGCGGATCTGTTTCAGGTTCATGGCATCTATCTTGAAATGAGATAAATCAAATGAAAATTATACATTGGTTTCCGCAGACGCGTTGCCGGATACTGCGCGCTATCTTCTTCCCGTGATGAAAAAATCATGAATCCACAAAACGCCCATCCGGGCCTCAGCCCGGCGCTGACCGTGCTGATTGCCATCGCCACCGGCCTGGCGGTCGCCAGCAACTATTACGCGCAACCGCTGCTGGAAACCATCGCCACCAGTTTCAACCTGTCGGTCAACCAGGCCGGCTTTATCGTCACCGCCGCGCAGCTCGGTTACGCCACCGGCCTGCTGCTGCTGGTGCCGCTCGGCGATATGTTCGAACGCCGCGGCCTGATCGTGTTCATGACGCTGCTGGCCGCCGGGGGCATGCTGATCACCGCCACCTCCGCCACGCTGCCGATGATGATCCTCGGCACCGCGCTCACCGGGCTGTTCTCGGTAGTGGCGCAGATCCTGGTGCCGCTGGCCGCCACGCTGGCCCACCCGGAAAAGCGCGGCAAGACCGTTGGCATCATCATGAGCGGCCTGCTGCTCGGCATCCTGCTGGCGCGAACCGTCGCGGGCGCGCTGGCGTCGTTCGGCGGCTGGCGCACCATCTACTGGGTCGCCAGCGTGCTGATGATCCTGATGGCGCTGATCCTGTGGCGCGCGCTGCCGCGCTATAAGCAACACTCCGGGCTGAACTATCCGCAGCTGCTGGCCTCGATCTTCAGCCTGTTCTGCCGCACGCCGTTGCTGCGCACCCGCGCCATCCTCGGCGCCCTTTCGTTCGCCAACTTCAGCGTGCTCTGGACCTCAATGGCCTTTCTGCTCGCCGCGCCGCCGTTCAACTATTCCGAGGGGGTGATCGGGCTGTTCGGCCTGGTGGGCGCCGCCGGGGCGCTGGCCGCTTCGCGCGCCGGACATCTGGCGGACAAAGGTAAAGCCGGGTTGACCACCACCGTCGGCCTGGTGTTGTTACTGCTGTCCTGGATCCCTATCGCGTTAGCCAAACAGTCGCTATGGGCGCTGATCGCCGGCATTCTGATCCTCGATCTGGCGGTGCAGGCGGTGCACGTCACCAACCAGAGCGTGATGTACCGCATCATGCCGGACGCGCGCAACCGCCTGACAGCCGGCTACATGACCAGCTACTTTATCGGCGGCGCGCTCGGTTCTCTGCTCTCCGCCTCGGCCTATCAGCATGCCGGCTGGTACGGCGTGGCCGCCGCCGGCGGGGTGTTATGCCTGCTCAACCTGCTGACCTGGTGGCTCGGCAAGCACCACGATCCGCAAGGGCCAGCGACAATCTGATTATCGTGCAAATAGTCACTAAAGAAATTTATTAGCGGTGCAGGGTATAAACATTACTTACTCTCTGGTAATGTTCTGGGCATAAACTATTGAAGTCCTATCTACCCTGCGATCCACAACCATGCAAAGCCAAGCTGCAGACAGCCTCAATCCGCCCGCCGTCAGCGCCACCTTCGCCAACGGCGTCGTCGACAGTTTGCCGATCGTCATCGGGTATGTCCCGGTGGCGTTCGCCTTCGGCCTCAGCGCCGTCAAACTGGGCTTTTCCCCGCTGGAAAGCCTTTTCTTCTCCTGCATCATCTACGCCGGCGCCAGCCAGTTCGTGATCACCGCCCTGCTGAGCGCCGGCATGTCGCTGTGGGTCTCCGCGTTGACGGTGATGGCGATGGACGTGCGCCACCTGCTGTACGGCCCGGCGCTGCGTCACCGTATCGTCTCGCGCATGTCGCCCGGTAAAACGGCAATGTGGGCTTTTGGTCTGACCGATGAGGTCTTCGCCGCCGCCACCGCCAAGCTGATGCGCAATAACCGCAGCTGGAGCGAAAACTGGATGCTGGGCATCGCGCTCTGTTCCTGGCTTTCCTGGGTAGCCGGCACCGCGCTCGGCGCGCTGTTCGGCAACGGCCCGCTGGAGCAGTTCCCGGTGATCGAGGCCTCGCTGGCCTTCATGCTGCCGGCGCTGTTTCTCAGTTTCCTGCTGGCCGCTTTCCGGCGCCCGCAGAGCCTGACCATCGCTGCCTCATTGGCCGGTGCGCTGCTCGGCGTGGTGCTGTTCTCCATCCCGGTCGCCATTTTGGCCGGCATCGGCGCCGGTTGCGTCGCCGCTCTGTTCCAACCTGCCCCTGCGGAGGCCAGCCATGAACACTGATGTGCTGGTGATCGGCCTGGTGGTGGGCTGCGCCAATTACTTGTTCCGTTATCTGCCGCTGCGGCTGGCGCCGGCGCGCGCCCAGCCCGGCCTCAAACGCGGTAAAGCCGCCCTGCTACTCGACAGCATTGGCATCGCCTCGATCTGCGCCCTGCTGGTGGTCTCCAGCACGCCGGTGGTGATGCGCGAACCGGACAAGCTGCTGCCGACGTTGGCGGGGTTCGCCGCGCTGGCGCTGTGCTTCTACCGCAGTAAAAGCATCATTCTGTCGACGCTGCTCGGCGCGACGGCCTTTGGCGTCACATTAAAGCTGTTAATGCTTTTCGGTCCAGGCTGACGCCGCGCCGAACGTTTGGCTTCGCTTTGGCGTTTTCATGCGCCACATCTTTACAAACTCTGACAAATGACACGAATTGCTAAATTATCCGCACGGCTGAACATTTACATTATTAGTCACCGTCGTTACTATCTCGAACGAAATTAATGAGGCCCTAAATTATGGAAAGCTCGTTTGCCCCCATAGAACAAATGCTGAATTTCCGCGCCACCCGGCAGAAAGATTTCCCGTATCAGGAAATCCTGCTGACCCGCCTGTGCATGCACATGCAAGGCAAGTTGCTGGAAAATCGCAACAAGATGCTGAAGGCGCAGGGGATTAACGAAACACTGTTTATGGCGCTGATTACCCTGGATGCGCAGGAGAGCCACAGCATCCAACCTTCTGAGCTAAGCTCTGCCTTAGGCTCCTCGCGCACCAATGCGACCCGCATCGCCGACGAGCTGGAGAAACGCGGTTGGATCGAGCGCCGTGAAAGCGATAACGATCGCCGCTGCCTGCATCTACATCTGACGCCGCAGGGGGAAGAATTTCTCAGTCAACTGCTGCCGCCGCAGCACCAATGTCTGCATTTCCTGTGGTCCACGCTGACCGACGATGAGCAAAAACAGCTGGAACAGCTGACGCGCAAATTGCTGGCACGTCTGGATCAAATGGAAATCACAGAACAGTTATCCTAATTCACAATTTCTGTTCAGGTACCTATTATGCGATCCCCATTTAACTGGAGATTCACCCCGCTGTTCGCCGTATTGCTGCTGGCCGGGTGTGCTTCTACCGATAATATTGCCCCGCAATCCACGCTGATGGATCCGCAGAGCCTGCAGTTGGCTCAGCCGAAAGTCAGTTCGCTGGCCGTCAGCCCGCAGTGGTGGCGCGCCCTCAAGGATCCGCAGTTGGATGCCCTGATGACGCAGACGCTGCAAAACTCGCCGACCCTGCGTCAAGCCGCCGCCCGCGTGCGCGAAGCGCAGAGCGTGGTGGGCGAAGCCAACGCCGCCAACGGGCCGAACCTGGATCTGAACGCCAGCACCCAGCGTCAACGCGTGCCGCAAAACGTCAATATGGGGTTGGGGTATCCGCATAAGCCGATCTATTCAAGCTCCAACTCCCTGGGGTTGAACCTGGCGTACGAATTCGACTGGTGGGGTAAATACCGCAACCAGGTGAACGCCGCCAAAGCGCAAGTGAACGCTGCGCGCGCCGAGCAGGAACAGGCGGCGCTGACGCTGACCAGTTCGGTGGCGTCCGCCTACTACCAGCTGCAAAGCAATCTGGCGCTCGAGAAGCTGCTGCAGCAGGAAGTGAACAACAATGAACGCCTGACCGCGCTGCGCCAACAGCGCTATCAGGCCGGGCTGACCGGCGTCGACGTGCCGCAACAAACCCAGGCGCAGTCCGACGTCGCTAAACAGCAGATTCTGCAGTTGCAGTCGCAAATCGAACAGCTCAGACACCAGCTCGCCGCGCTGGCGGGCCAAGGGCCGAACGCCATGCAGCACCTGCGTCAGGTGCCGTTGCCCGCAGACAACCTGATGGCACCGCAGGGCGAGCTGACGGCGGATCTGCTGGGCAAACGCCCGGACATCGCCGCGCAACGCCAGCTGGTGGAGTCTTACAGCCAGCGCGTCAGCGCCGCACGTAAGGAGTTTTACCCCAGCCTGACCATTTCAGCCTTCGCCGGCCTGATGACCACCAACACCAGTGGCACCAGCCCGAATCTGTTTGAAGCGGCCAGCCAGGCCTGGAACGTGATGCCGGCGATTTCGCTGCCGATCTTCCACGCCGGGGCGCTGCGCAGCAAGCTGGGCGAGGAATCCGCGCTGTATGACGAAGCGGTGGAATCCTATAACCAAACCATCCTGAATGCGGTACAGGAAACCGCCGACGCCATCACCATCCAGCAGAGTTCTGCGCAACAGCAGCTGCAGGCGGCGTCCGCGGCCCAGTCGATGCAACAGGTGTATCAGGTCGCTAACGCCCGTTACCAGGCAGGGATTATCGGGCGCGACGATCTGTTGACCAGCCAGACGCAGCTATTGCAGCAGCAACAGGCGGAGTTAAATGCCAGCAGCAACTTACTGCAGGCGAAGATAGGACTGATCCGTGCGCTGGGCGGTGGCTATCAGGCCCCGGCCGCAGCGGATTCGAAAGCATAATAATATAAGGCTTGGAGAACACCATGAGCGCGAGCGCGGAAATCCAAAACCCGCAGCAGCCGAGCGGCAAAAAGAAGCAGCGTAAATTTTGGCTGCTGTTGCTGACGGTTATTTTCATTGTTATAGGGGTGGCTTACTTAGTGTATTGGTTCCTGGTGCTGCGTCATCATCAGGAAACCGACGACGCCTACGTCTCCGGCAACCAGGTGCAGATCATGGCCCAGGTGTCCGGTAGCGTGAACAGCGTCAATTTCGACAACACCGACTACGTCAAGCAGGGTGACGTACTGCTGACGCTCGATCCGACCGATGCCGAGCAGGCGTTTGAACGCGCCAAAACCGGCCTGGCCAACAGCGTGCGTCAGACCCACCAGCTGATCATCAACAGCAAGCAGTATCAGGCCAACATCGCCCTGCGCAAGACCGATCTGAGCAAGGCCGAGAACGATCTGAAACGCCGCGTGGTGCTGGGCAGCGTTGACGCCATCGGCCGCGAAGAGCTGCAACACGCTCGCGATGCGGTCGACAGCGCCAAGGCCGCGCTGGAAGTGGCGGTGCAGCAATACAACGCCAACCAGGCGATGGTACTGAATACCCCGCTGGAACAGCAGCCGGCAATCCAACAGGCCGCCGCGCAGATGCGTGACGCCTGGCTGGCGCTGCAGCGTACCAAAGTGATCAGCCCCATTACCGGTTATGTCTCGCGCCGCAGCGTGCAGGTCGGCGCGCAGATCGCCGCCGGTTCGCCGCTGATGGCGGTGGTGCCGGCCGATCACATCTGGGTTGACGCCAACTTCAAGGAAACCCAGATCGCCAACATGCGTATCGGCCAGCCGGCAACGGTAGTCAGCGATGTCTACGGCGATGACGTGGTGTATCAAGGCAAAGTGGTCGGTATCGATATGGGCACCGGCAGCGCCTTCTCGCTGCTGCCGGCCCAGAACGCCACCGGCAACTGGATCAAGGTGGTGCAACGTCTGCCGGTGCGTATTGAGCTCGACGCCAAGCAGGTGGCCGATCATCCGCTGCGCATCGGTCTTTCGACGCTGGTGACCGTCGACACCGCCAATCTGGACGGCCGCGTGCTGTCTGACGTGGTGCGCGACAAACCGCTGTACCAGAGCGACGCGCTGGCGTTGAATCTGGCGCCGGTTAACCAGCTGATCGCTGACGTGATCCATGCGAACGCCGGCTAAGCGCGCGGGAGGCCATCTTGCCACAGAAACCGCTTGAAGGCGCCCAGCTCGCCTGGATGACGGTCGCGCTCGCCATGGCGACCTTCATGCAGGTGCTGGACTCCACCATCGCCAACGTGGCGATCCCCACCATTGCCGGTAACCTCGGGTCTTCCAACTCGCAGGGGACCTGGGTGATCACCTCGTTCGGCGTGGCGAACGCCATCTCGATCCCGATCACCGGCTGGCTGGCGAAGCGCATCGGCGAAGTGCGGCTGTTCCTCTGGTCCACCGCGCTGTTCGTCCTCGCTTCCTGGCTGTGCGGCATCTCCAACAGCCTCGGCATGCTGATCTTCTTCCGCGTGATCCAGGGCGTGGTGGCCGGGCCGCTGATCCCGCTGTCGCAGAGCCTGTTGCTGAACAACTACCCGCCCGCCAAGCGAGCGATGGCCCTGGCGCTCTGGTCGATGACCGTTATCGTCGCGCCGATCTTCGGGCCGATCCTCGGCGGTTACATCAGCGACAACTACCATTGGGGTTGGATCTTCTTCATCAACATCCCGATCGGCGCCTTCGTTATCATGGCGGCGATGGCGACGCTGAAGGGGCGAGAAACCAAAACCGAGATCAAACCGATCGACACGGTTGGACTGGTGCTGCTGATCGTCGGCATCGGTTCGCTGCAGGTGATGCTCGATCAGGGCAAGGAGCTGGACTGGTTCAACTCGACCGAGATCATCACCCTGACCGTCGTGGCGGTCGTAGCGCTGTTGTTCCTGGTGGTCTGGGAGCTGACGGATGACCATCCGGTGGTGGATCTGTCGCTGTTCAAGTCGCGCAACTTCACCATCGGCTGCCTGTGCATCAGTCTGGCGTACATGCTGTACTTCGGCGCCATCGTGCTGTTGCCGCAGCTGCTGCAAGAGGTGTACGGCTATACCGCCACCTGGGCCGGGCTGGCGTCGGCGCCGGTCGGGCTGATCCCAGTGCTGCTGTCGCCGATCATCGGCAAGTTCGGCAACCGGCTCGACATGCGCAGGCTGGTGACCTTCAGCTTCATCATGTATGCCGTGTGCTTCTACTGGCGCGCCTATACGTTTGAACCGGGCATGGACTTCGGCGCTTCCGCCTGGCCGCAGTTCGTCCAGGGCTTCGCCATCGCCTGCTTCTTCATGCCGTTGACCACCATCACGCTGTCCGGCCTGCCGCCGGAGCGTATGGCGGCGGCATCGAGCCTGTCGAACTTCACGCGAACCCTGGCGGGCTCGATCGGTACCTCGATCACCACCACCCTGTGGACGCAGCGCGAATCGCAGCACCATTCGCAGCTGACGGAGTTCGTCAACCCGTACAACCCGCAGTCGCAGGAGATGTACCGGCAACTGGAGCAGCTCGGCATGAGCAAGCAGCAGGCGTCGGCGTATATCGCTAACGAGATCACCGCCCAGGGCCTGATCATCTCCGCCAACGAGATCTTCTGGCTGTCGGCCGGGGTGTTCCTGGTACTGCTGGTGTTGGTATGGGTGGCGAAACCGCCGTTCAGCTCTGGCGGCGGTGGGGGCGGCGGCGCTCACTAAGCTTCAATAAACGAAACGGGCGCCCTGGGGCGCCCGTTTTTTTATCCGACGTAGAACAGATTACGCCTGATTCTGACGCCACCAGTCCGCCAGCAGAATGCCGGTCGCCACGGAAACGTTCAGGCTTTCCACTTTGCCGGTGCCGCCGATAGACACGTTCATGTCGCCCTGTTGCCAGGCGCCGTCGCTGAGGCCGTCACGCTCCTGGCCCAGCACCAGCACCATCTTGGCCGGCAGCTTGGCCTGCGCCAGCGCGGTGCCTTTGTGGCTGGAGGTGGTGACGATGGTGTAACCCGCCTTGCGGAAGGTATCCAGCACCGACAGGAAATCATCGGCGTTGATCGCCTTGATGTGCTCCGCGCCGCCTTCTGCGGTACGCACCGCCGCGCCGGACTCCAGCAGCGCCGGATCCTGCAGCAGCACGCCGTTGACGCCGAAGTGGGCGCACGAACGGACGATGGCGCCCAGGTTGTGCGGGTTGCCCACTTCTTCCAGCGCCAGCACGCAGTCGGTCGCCGGTGCGGTTTTCAGGTAGGTCTGCGCATCCAGGCCCTGACGCTTTTTGATCAGGAAGCAGACGCCGCCGTGGTGCTCAGTGCCGGAAGCCTTGGCCAGCTCTTCCTCATCCACCACGTGGTAGGCTTTGCGGTTAGCAGCCATCCAGCGCAGCGCTTCACGGAAGCGCGACGTGACCGACTGCACGAACCAGGCGCGCACGATCGCTTCCGGGCGGCTGGCGAACAGCGCCTGACAGGCGTTTTCACCGTAAACGCGGGTTTCTTCCGCGCGCTGGCGGCGCAGCTGTTCCGGATCGATGAAGCTTTTGCCGCTGATGCCACCGTGATCGAACGCCGGCTCTTCATTCGGTGCCCGCGAGACGGTTCTCCACGGTGACTCGTTGCCACCGCGATCTTCAGTGCGCGCCGGACGGCGAGGACGATCGCTTTCACTGCGGCGGGAGTCGGCGCCGCGGCGATCGTTGCCGCCACGCGCCTTGTCTTGACCAGTGCGGCCCGAGCGCGCACCGTCAGCCGGACGGCCTTTGCCAGCCGGACGTTTATTCTTGTTGCGGTCATCGCCATTGTCGTCGTCATTGCGGACGTACATCACTTTGACTTTACCGTTCTTGCCACTAAATGAATCGTTCATTGTCTTCTCCACCAACGCGCAGGGCGCGAAGATTACCTGATGTTGGTGCACGAAGCCACCAACTTGCGCTAAAAGCTCCCAACTATCACATCCATTGAACAAACCTCATTGTTCACGCGCCGGGTTTTGCCGATAATTGTCAGCATTAAAGAAACATCTCCGCAACCGCGTTGCGGGGACCCGGTTTTCTCAGTACCCGAGGTCAACATGAATACAGTTTGTGCAGCTTGCAATGCCACCAACCGTGTGCCGGAAGAACGTCTGGCGGACAACGCGAAATGCGGCCGCTGCGGCCACGAGCTCTTCGACGGTGAAGTGATCAACGCCACCGCCGCCACGCTGGACCAGTTGCTGCAGGACGATCTGCCGGTCGTGGTCGATTTCTGGGCGCCGTGGTGCGGCCCGTGCCGCAGCTTTGCGCCGATCTTTGAAGACGTGGCCGAAGAGCGCGCCGGCAAAGTGCGCTTCGTGAAAGTGAACACCGAAGCCGAACCGGAGCTGAGCGCCCGTTTCCGCATCCGCAGCATCCCGACCATCATGGTGTTCCGTCAGGGCAAGATGGTCGACATGCTCAACGGCGCGATGCCGAAGGCGCCGTTTGACAACTGGCTCAACGAGTTAGTGTGATTCCGCAAGTATAGGCCGTATCCCGCCATCGCGCGCGAACGCGCCCCGATCGAGCCCGCCCCTCCCGGCGGGCTTTTTTCTGCGTTACAATAGCGGTTTTTCCCCCAGGATCGTTATGACCGACAACGCCGTACTTCGCCTGCGCCAATTCCGTTTAGACCGCGCCACCCGCCCTTTTTTAGCGCGCGGTTGCCGGGTGGCGCGTTGTCAGGGTTGCCTGCTGCCGCATAAAAACTGCCTGTGTGACACCATTCGCCCGCAGCAGGCCGGCAGCCGCTTCTGCCTGATCATGTTCGGCGCCGAGCCGCTCAAGCCCAGCAACACCGGGCGCCTGATCGCCGATATCCTGCCGGACACCCAGGCGTTCCTCTGGTCGCGTACCGAGGTCGATCCCGCCCTGCTGGCAGCCATCAACGATCCGACGCGGCAGCCTTATGTGGTGTTCCCCGCGTCCTACGCCGACGCCGAACGGCCGGTGTTCAATGAGCTGCCCGTCGGCGGTAAACCGCCGCTGTTCATCATGCTGGACGGTACCTGGGCAGAAGCGCGCAAAATGTTCCGTAAAAGCCCGTATCTCAATCAATTCCCGGTGTTTTCACTCAACGTCGATGCCGCATCCGACTATCAGCTGCGCGAAGCCAGCCGCGCCGAGCAGCACTGCACGGCGGAAGTGGCCGCCGCCCTGTTGCAACAGGCGGGCGATCTGCCGGCCGCCGACGGATTGAATCAGCATTTCCGCTATTTCCGTCAACAGTATCTGGCGGGAAAACCGACCCGGCCGGAGGCACCGGTCACAGCAATGTAGCCATAAAGCGCCTAAAATCAGGCGTAACGTTGCCAAAAGGAGCCGTGCATGAGCCAGCGAGGGTTAGAAGCGCTACTACGTCCCAAATCGATCGCCGTGCTGGGCGCTTCGCAGCAGCCGGGCCGCGCCGGCAACCTGATGATGAGCAACCTGCTGGCCGGCGGTTTCGGTGGGCCCATCTTGCCGGTTACGCCGCGCTACAAGGCGGTATGCGGCGTCATGGCCTATCCCGACGTCGCCAGCCTGCCGCTGACGCCGGATCTGGCGATCATCTGCACCCACGCCAAGCGTAATCTGGTGCTGATCGACGCGCTGGGCCAACGCGGCTGCAAAACCGCCATCGTGCTCTCTTCGCCACCGGAACAGTTCGCCGAGCTGAAGGCCTGCGCGCAGCGCCACGCCATGCGGCTGTTGGGCCCCAACAGCCTGGGGCTGCTGGCGCCGTGGCAGGGCATCAACGCCAGCTTCTCGCCGGTGCCGATCCAAAAGGGCAAGCTGGCGTTTATCTCGCAGTCCGCCGCCGTGGCCAACACCATTCTCGACTGGGCGCAGCAGCGCGAAGTCGGCTTCTCCTACTTCATCGCGCTGGGCGACAGCCTGGACATCGACGTCGACGACCTGCTCGACTTTTTGGCGCGCGACAGCAAGACCAGCGCCATCCTGCTGTATCTGGAAAACATCAGCGACGCACGACGCTTTCTCTCCGCCTCGCGCAGCGCCTCACGCAACAAGCCCATTCTGGTGATCAAAAGCGGCCGCAGCCAACAGGCGCAATTACTGCTCAACAGCCAGCTGGGGCTGGACGCCGCTTATGACGCCGCCATCCAGCGCGCCGGCCTGCTGCGCGTGCAGGATACTCACGAGCTGTTCTCCGCGGTGGAAACCCTCAGCCATATGCATCCGCTGCGGGGGGAACGGTTGATGATCGTCAGCAACGGCGCGGCGCCGGCGGCGATGGCGCTGGACGAACTGCTCGGCCGCAACGGCAAGCTGGCGACGCTGAGCGAGGAAAGCCTGGCGAAGCTGAGCGACGCGCTGCCGGATTTCATTCGCGCCGGCAACCCGCTCGATCTGCGCGACGACGCCACGCCGCAGCGCTACCTGGCGGCTCTCGAAGCGCTGCTCGACAGCCACGACTATGACGCGCTGCTTCTGATCCATGCGCCGAGTGCGGCGGCGCCGGGCACCGCCACGGCGCAGCGGCTGATTGACGCGCTGCATCGCCATACGCGCGGCAAGCGCATCACCTTGCTGACCAACTGGTGCGGCGAATACTCTTCTCAAGAGGCGCGCCGGCAGTTTACCGAGGCCGCCATTCCCACCTACCGCACGCCGGAAGGCGCGGTCACCGCCTTTATGCATATGGTGGAATACCGCCGCAACCAAAAGCAACTGAAAGAGACCCCGGCGCTGCCGGTCGGCCTGACCGCCAATACCGCCGACGCTCACCGCCTGATCCATCAGGCGCTGGCCGAAGGTGCCACCCAGTTGGATACCCACGAGGTGCAATCCATTCTGCAGGCTTATGACCTGAGCACCCTGCCAACCTGGATCGCTGAAGACAGCGCCGAAGCGGTACATATCGCCGAACAGATCGGCTACCCGGTGGCGCTGAAGCTGCGTTCGCCGGATATTCCGCACAAATCGGAAGTTCAGGGTGTGATGCTCTACCTGCGCACCGCGACCGAAGTGCAGCGCGCGGCGGAGGCGATCCTTGACCGTGTGAAGCGTACCTACCCCCAGGCGCGCATCCATGGCCTGTTGGTGCAGAGCATGGCCAACCGCGCCGGCGCCCAGGAGCTGCGCATCGCGGTGGAGCAGGATGCCATTTTCGGCCCGCTGATCATGCTGGGTGAAGGCGGCGTGGAGTGGCGCCAGGAAAATCAGGTGGCGGTCGCGCTGCCGCCGCTGAACATGGCGCTGGCGCGTTATCTGGTGCTGCAGGCGGTGAAAGGCGGCAAGATCCGCGGGCGCAGCGCGCTGCGGCCTTTAGATATCCCTGGACTAAGCCGCTTGCTGGTGCAGGTCTCCAACCTGATCCTCGACTGCCCGGAGATCGCCCGGCTGGATATTCACCCGGTGTTGGCCTCCGGCAGCGAATTCACCCTGCTGGACGTTTCGATGCAGCTCGCGCCGTTCAGCGGCGATCCGCAGGCGCGGCTGGCGATCCGCCCTTATCCGCATGAGCTGGAAGAGACCATCGCGTTGAAAGACGGCAGCCAGTGCCTGTTCCGCCCGATCCTGCCGGAAGACGAACCGGCGCTGAAACATTTCATCGACCGGGTGACCAAGGAAGACCTCTATTATCGCTACTTCAGCGAGATCAACGAGTTTACCCATGACGATTTGGCCAACATGACGCAGATCGACTACGATCGAGAAATGGCCTTTGTGGCGGTGCGCGCAGACGAGATCATCGGTGTGACCCGCGCGCTGTCCGATCCGGACAACACCGACGCCGAGTTCGCCGTACTGGTGCGTTCCGATCTCAAAGGCGTGGGCCTAGGCCGTCAGCTACTGGAGAAAATGATCGCCTACGCGCGCGCGCATGGCCTGACCCGCCTGAGCGGCATCACCATGCCGAATAACCGCGGCATGATCGCGCTGGCGCAGCGACTGGGCTTTGGCATCGAGGTGCAGCTTGAGGACGGCATCGTCAATCTGACGCTGCCGCTGCAGGCCGCCGACGCGCAGTGACCTGCGTCGCAATGCGCTACGAATCCACCACTTAACGCCAAAACATACGCACAATCGGGGCAACTAATGGTATTATCGCCCGATTATTCGGTTTATTGTTTTTATGCCTGTGGCGTTCCGGCCATCAATCATGAGAGAAGAAACGCACTGTGATGTTGTCAAAATTTAAACGTAGCAAACATCAACAACACCTTGCACAACTGCCCAAACTCCCCCAGACGGTTGCTGATGTTCGTACGTTGTACGCGCCGTCCGATTTTCGCACCACGCTGCTGAGCGCCATCGCCAACGCCACCCAACGCATCTATCTGGTGGCCCTGTATCTGGAGCATGACGACGCCGGGCGCGAGATCCTCAACGCGCTGTATCAAGCCAAGCAGCGTCGGCCCGAGCTGGAAATCTGCGTACTGGTCGACTGGCACCGCGCACAGCGCGGGCGAATCGGCGCCGCCGCCGCCAATACCAACGCCGACTGGTACTGCGCCATGGCCAGCCAACATCCGGAACAGTCGGTGCCGATCTACGGCGTGCCGGTCAATACCCGCGAAGCGTTGGGCGTTCTGCACCTGAAGGGCTTTGTGGTCGACGATACCGTGATCTACAGCGGCGCCAGCATCAACGACGTTTATCTGCATCAGCATGAGAAATACCGTTACGATCGCTACCAGCTGATCACCAATGAGGTGTTGGCCGATACCCTGATCGATTACATCAAGCAGCATCTGCTCACCGCCGGCGCCGTACAACGCCTCGATCGCAGCGATCGGCCGAAAAGCCCGGAGATCAAAAACGAGACCCGTCTGTTCCGTTTCGCCCTGCGCCGCGCGGGTTACCACTTCCGCGGCAAGGCCGGCAACGATGAGCTGGCGGTGACGCCGCTGGTTGGGCTTGGCAAGCAAAGCGTGCTGAATAAAACCATTCATCACCTGATGTCGTGCGCCGACCAGAAACTGACGCTGTGTACTCCCTATTTCAACCTGCCGGCGCTGCTGGTGCGCAACATCATTTATCTGCTGCGCCAGGGCAAACAGGTGGAGATCATCGTCGGCGACAAGACCGCCAACGACTTCTATATTCCGGAGGACCAGCCGTTCAAAATCATCGGCGCGCTGCCCTACCTGTACGAGATCAACCTGCGCCGCTTTCTGAGCCGCTTGCAGCGTTATATCGACACCGGACAGCTGATCGTGCGTCTGTGGAAGGATGGCGATAACAGCTATCACCTGAAAGGCATGTGGGTAGACGAAGAGTGGCAGCTGATTACCGGCAATAATCTCAACCCGCGCGCCTGGCGGCTGGATCTGGAAAACGCCATTCTGATCCACGATCCCAAGCAGGAAATGCGCGAGCAGCGGCAAAAAGAGCTGGAATGCATCCGCACTCACACCACCGTGGTCGGCCATTATCAGGAGCTGCAAAGCATTCAGCAGTACCCGATCAAGGTGCGTAAGCTGATTCGGCGTCTGCGCCGTATCCGCATCGATCGGCTGATTAGCCGTATCCTGTAAGCGGTATGCTGACCCCGGCCAAGGCCGGGGTTTTTATTACAGCTGTATCTCCTTGCCTTTGCGATGCAACCGGAGCGAGACCAGCAGCGCCAGCAGGCACATGCCGGAGACATACCAGAAGAAAGCGTTCTCCACGCCAAACGATTTAAGCGACAACGCGACATATTCCGCCGAACCACCGAACAGGGCATTCGCCACCGCATAAGACAAGCCTACCCCTAACGCGCGTACCTCCGGCGGGAACATCTCGGCTTTAAGCAACCCGCTGATCGCGGTGTAAAAGCTGACAACGAACAGCGCCAACACGATCAGACCGAACGCCATAAAGGGGTTGGTCACCTCTTTCAAGGCAAACAGGATCGGCACCGTCAACACCGTGGCGAAGGCTGAGAAGATCAGCATCGAGCTGCGACGGCCGATTTTGTCCGAAAACGCGCCTACCGCCGGCTGCAGCAGCATAAAGACGAACAGCGCCACGGTCATGATGGCGCTGGCCAGCTTGGCGTCCATACCAGCGGTGTTCACCAGGTATTTTTGCATGTAGGTGGTGAAGGTGTAGAAGGTCAGCGAACCGGCGGCGGTAAAGCCCAGCACCATCAGGAATGCCTTGCGGTTCTTCCACAGCCCCGTCAGCGAACCGGCATCTTTGTGGTTACGCGTCTTCGCATCGGAGGTTTCATTCAGCGAGCGGCGCAGGTACAGCGCAACCACCGCCAACACCGCCCCCAAGGCAAACGGAATACGCCATCCCCAGGCTTTCAGCTCTTCGCCGGACAATATTTGCTGTAAGATCACCAAAACCAGCAGCGCCAACAGTTGCCCGCCGATCAGCGTCACGTACTGGAACGAGGCGTAGAAGCCACGCCGCCCCTTGATTGCCACCTCGCTCATGTAGGTGGCGCTGGTGCCATATTCCCCCCCTACCGACAACCCCTGGAACAGGCGGGCAATCAGCAGCAGCGCCGGCGCCCAGCTGCCGATTGATTCATAAGTCGGCAGGCAGGCGATCACCAGCGATCCGGCGCACATCATGCAGACCGAAATCAGCATCGAGTTTTTCCGGCCATGCTTGTCAGCGATGTAGCCGAATAACCAACCTCCGATAGGTCGCATGAAGAAGCCGGCGGCGAATACCCCGGCGGTTTGCAGCAGCTGTGTCGTACTGTTGCCCGCCGGAAAAAATGAGGCAGCAAAGTAGATTGAGCAGAAGGAGTAGACGTAAAAATCAAACCACTCCACCAGATTGCCTGACGAAGCCCCGACGATAGCGAAAATGCGTTTCTTGTTATCCAGCGCTCCCTGTTCGGTGCCGTGCTCATCCCCAAGAGCCGAGGTTGTTTCTGTCATGATGTTTTCTCCGAGCCATAGCAATGATGAAATTCGGCGTCCTGCCGCCAGGTGTTACTTTATTGTTATTTATAAGTTAACAGCCAAACTTAATAGCGGACGAAGAATATCTGATATTCAGAGAAACAATGCGTTGGTTTTGTGATGAATATTAAACAGTACGATGAAAGCTGAAGCGGATTACAACGGGGATTTTCCATTTTACACATAGCAAAAAGCCCTGAACGTCAGTTCAGGGCTTTCGGCTTTATTTGATGCCTGGCAGTGTCCTACTCTCGCATGGGGAGACCCCACACTACCATCGGCGCTACGGCGTTTCACTTCTGAGTTCGGCATGGGGTCAGGTGGGACCACCGCGCTATTGC
>NZ_JBJNLL010000004.1:0-313003 GCF_052169095.1 Serratia sp. CY33802 | reverse complement strand
CGTATATTACGCTTTTCACCCGGAGAGTCAAGCGTTTATTTCGCTTTTCTCTCGCTGACCCGGCGGCTTGTCAGTCGTTGTTCCCGGTCAGTGGAGGCGCATTATAGGGAGTTCTCGGCAGGCCGCAACCCCTAAATGCAAAAAACTTTTCAAGCGCGGATTTTTTCGGCAAAACGCTGGCCAAACCCGCGTTTTTGTCACTTTTCGTACTGGATCTGGCTAAATTCCTGGGCAAAGCGGTCGACCTGTTGCCAATCTGTGTACTCCACTTCCTTACTGGTATCCGTTTCACCGCCCGTCATACGCATAATAAATTGAATCATGGTGCGATCGAACCAGCGATAGCGCGGATAACGCAATGCGCCGGCAAACACCGCGCACTGTTTTGGCTGCCACGGCGAAGCCAACAGGAACTTACGGGTATAGGCGTTGGTTTGTGGCGAACGCTTTTCCGGTTTGCGCGCGGTCAGGTTGACGGCAAAGAATGCGCTCGGCATCCGATTCAACTGCTCAGCATGACGCTTGACGAATTTATCCAGCGCCGGGTTAAAGTGCCCGTAACGGATAGAAGCGCCGATCATCACCTGCTGATACTGGTTAAGATCGACCTGTTCTGCCTGCAGCAGATCGATCACCTCACAACGCAGCGTGTCCTGCAACTTGCTTGCTATATAAGAAGCGATAGCACGTGTTTGCCCGTCACGGCTCGAATAAAGTATCAATGCCTTCATGGCCTACTCCTTATATCAGGCTTACTCACGCCAGAAGGTTGGCGTGAACAGCACCAGCAATGTAAACACTTCCAGGCGCCCGAACAGCATCGTCACCACCAGGACCCACTTGGCCGCCGCCGGCATCGTGGTGAAGTTATCCGCCACTACGCCCAGACCGGGGCCGAGGTTATTGAGCGTTGCCGTCACTGCGGCGAACGCGGAAAAGTCGTCAACGCCGGTGGCAATGATCGCCAGCATGCTGACGATAAACACCAGCGCATAAGCAGAGAAGAATCCCCACACCGCCTCCAGAATGCGTTCCGGCAGCGCACGGTTGCCCAATTTGATGGTATAGACCGCGTTGGGGTGCACCAGCCTTTTCAACTCGCGCGAACCTTGCAGGTACAGAAGCAGGATACGGATCACCTTCAGGCCGCCGCCGGTCGAGCCGGCACAACCGCCGATGAACGCCGAGCACAGCAACAACATCGGCAGGAACAGCGGCCACTTGGCGATGCTGTCGGTCGTGAAACCGGCCGTAGTCGCCATCGATACCACCTGGAAGAACGCCTGATTGAGCGTTTCCATACCGCTCTTATAGACGCCATGTCCCCAGAGCACCAACGTACACACCACCACCAGCGTCAACTGAACGAAGATAAACATGCGGAATTCAGGATCGCGCCCATACACCTTCAGGCTGCGGCCGCTCAGCAAAGCGAAGTGCAGGCCGTAGTTACAGCCGGAAATCAGCAGGAACACGGCGATGATGGTGTTGATGGTCGGGCTGGCGTAATAACCGATACTGGCGTCGTGGGTAGAAAAACCGCCGATGGCGATGGTCGAGAAACTGTGGCCGATGGCATCGAACACCGACATCCCAGCCCCCCAGAGCGCCAGCGCACAGGCGACGGTCAGCAACACATAGATTAGCCACAGGGTTTTGGCGGTTTCGGCGATGCGTGGACGCATCTTGTTATCTTTCAGCGGCCCGGGCATTTCCGCCCGATACAGCTGCATGCCGCCGACGCCGAGTATCGGCAGTATCGCCACCGCCAACACGATGATCCCCATGCCGCCCATCCATTGCAGCATTTGGCGATAGAAAAGAATAGCCTTCGGCAGCGAGTCCAACCCCACCAGCGTCGTCGCACCGGTGGTCGTCAATCCCGAGAAGGATTCAAAGAAGGCGTCGGTCAGCGACAAATTGGGCCGTTCCGAAAACAGGAACGGCAATGCCCCCACGCTACCCAGCACGGTCCAGAACAGCACGACGATCAGGAAGCCTTCACGCGGCTTCAGCTCGTGTTTTTGCTTGCGGTTCGGCCACCACAGCATCAGCCCGATGGTCAGCGCCACGAAGAACGTTTGGCTGAACGCGCGCCCCGCCCCATCGCGATAAATCAATGCCACCAGGCCGGGAATAAACATCGTCCCGGAGAACAGGATGACCAGCAGACCAACGATACGGGTTATGGCGCGAAAATGCATTTCAGCACGATCCTTAGCAATTCAATTGGGAGGAATTATTGCGAAATGGGGGTTAATTGCAAATTACCGCGACTGAGATCACGCAATTTATTCCCAAACAGCTCGACCTCGGTGGCCGGCAACGCCAGATGCAGCACGACGGCGGCACCGTATTCGCCCTGCAGGATCCGACCTGCGGTTTGCTGCAGTAAGTTCTCCACCAGCGCCAACTGCGCATAGTCGCACTGCAAGATATATTCGGCTTCCGGCACCTTTTCTACCAACACCAGCTGCTTCAACGCCTGTTGAACACCGTTGCCATAGGCTTTCACCAGCCCGCCGGTGCCCAACTTGACGCCGCCATAGTAACGAACGACCACGGCGGTCACTTCGCCGATACCGCTGCCCATCAGCTGCGCGAGGATCGGTTTGCCAGCGGTGCCCGACGGTTCTCCATCGTCGGAGAACCCCAGCTGCTGTGAGTCATCGGGGCTACCGGCGACGAAGGCCCAACAATGGTGCCGCGCCGCCGGGTGCTCATCCCGCACCTGCTGAATAAACGCCTTTGCCGCTTCTACCCCGCTGGTTGGCGCCAGCAGGGTGATAAAACGGCTCTTCTTTATTTCTTCGGTAAAGCGGGTTGCTTCCGCCGGTATCGGGTACGGCCGCATCAGGCCAGGTTCAGATCGCGCGTCATGTTCTCGATACGCTTTTCATGGATCACGATGTTGTCTTCGATGCGAATACCGCCATACGGTTTCAGCGCATCGATGCGATCCCAGGCGAAGTGCTGCTTGAACTCACCGCTGCGCCACGGCGCCAACAGAGATTCGATGAAGTACAGACCCGGCTCGATGGTCAACACCATGCCCGGCTGCAACACGCGGGTACAACGCAGGAACGGATACTTGGACGGCGCCGCCAGATGGGTGCCTTGCTCGTCCTGCATAAAGCCTGCGGCGTCGTGCACCTGCAGGCCCAGCGGATGGCCCAACCCGTGCGGCAGGAACGGCGTGGTGATGCCCGTTTCAACCATCGCCTCTTCGCTGAGGCCATTCACCAGTTTGTGATTCTTGAGCAACTTGGCGATGCGCTGGTGCATCTGCACATGGTAGTCGGTATAGCGCACGCCGGTTTTAATGGTGTCGATCAGCGCCAGCTGTTCACTATTGAGATCTTTCACCAGATGAGCGAACTCGCTGCCGCTTTGCGCCGCATAGGTACGCGTCAGATCGGCGGCGTAGCCGTTATATTCCGCCCCGGCGTCGATCAGAAAACTCAGGGACTCGGCCGGCGGCTGATGATCCAGCTTGGTGTAGTGCAGCACCGAAGCGTGCTCGTTCAACGCCACGATGTTGTCGTAAGGCACATCGGTATCGCGGTGGCCGGTCGCCGTCAGGTAGGCCAGATTGATGTCGAATTCGCTCATGCCGGAGAGGAAGGCCTCATGCGCGGCACGATGGCCGGTTACCGCCGTCTTCTGCGCTTCGCGCATGCAGGCCAGCTCATAGCCGGTTTTAATCGAACGGTGGAAATCCAGGTAGTTCAGCACCGCTTTCGGGTTGATGTTCTCAGAAGGGATGCCGAGATCGCGGGCGCGCTGTTGGGCATAACCGATATAGCCGACGCGCTCGCGCTGCGACGGAAGCTGCTGGGCGATGGCGTCGGCGTTGGCCAGCGGCATCAATTCAAGGGATTTGGTCCAGAAACTGTCCGGCAGCGGCTCTACGCTGTGCCAGTAGTCAACCGGGGAGTAGAACCACAGCTTCGGCTTGTTAACACCGTCGATCCACAACCAGCAGTTCGGCACCGACGTCACCGGCACCCAGGCTTTGAAATGCGCGTTCACTTTGAACGGATAGCTATGGTCGTCCAAAAATACCTTTTGCAGTTCCCCGGAGTGAATCAGCAGCGCATCCAACTTGTTGCGCTCCAGCACTTCGCGCGCGCGTTTTTGCAGCTCTGCTAGGTGGTCGTTATACAAAGAAGCCAGCGTTTCCATCACAGTACCCTTATGCCTTAGCACGAAAGAAGTCATCTTAACACAGCGCTCCGACGCTCCAACCTCATCGCGTTGGGCATGCGGAGCAGCTCGCAATTCCCTGCAAATGCCGTTACATCCGCAGCTTAACCATTAACCAGCCGCCCAAACCGAGCAGCGCTATCGCCAGCGCCCACAGGCCATGGTGTTCCAACAACACCGCACCGGCCGCGGCGACGCCCGCCAGACACTGCTGCAGAAAGCCGCACAGCGCCATCGCATAGGCACCGTACTCTTTGGCATCGCTGACCGCCATCGCCATGCTGTTGGGAAACAGCACCGCCTGGCCAAAAATGGTCAGGCAATATAGCGCAATGAACAGCGCCATACCGGAAAGGCCGGCCAGGACGCCGCTCCACCACAGCAGCAGGATCACCGCCGTCGCCAGCGCCACGATGCCGCTGCCGGCCTGCATCAGTTTTTTCCCGCCGAGACGCGCCACCGTACGGTTCACCGTCAGCGCCCCGCTGAAGTAGGCGACGCCGATCACCAGCCCCAGGGCGCCGAACGCCGTGACGTTGAGACCAAACCCCTGCTGCATGACGAACGGACTCACTTCCTGCAGTGTCACCGTGATGGCAAAACCCAGCCCACCGACGCAGGCCGGCCAAAAAAATCCCGGCCGCCGCAGGATGGCGAAGTAGGTGGCCGCCATCGCCGGACGTGGCCCACGAGCGCGCCCTGCCTCCAGCGGCAGCGTCGCCATCAGCGCCAGAATGGCCAAACCGGTGGCGCCCATCAAGACGAAGCCCATCTGCCAGTGTGAATATTGGCTGAGCAGGCCGCCGACGAACTGGCCGCCGCCCAGCGCGGTGATAAAAGCGATGGAGAGCACCGACAGCCGTCGCGCCAGCTCGTCACCGCTCCAGTTATCCCGCACGATGATACGCGCGATGATCGCCGCACCGCCGGCACCCACGCCCTGCAGCGCACGCAGCGTCAGCAATTGGGCGCCGTTGCTGCACAGCGCTAACAGCCCGCTGCAGCCAATGAAAAGAAACAAAGACAGCGTCAGGGGCGCGCGGCGGCCAAAGCGATCGGCGGCCGCGCCCCAAAACAGCACCGGCAAGGCGGCGCCGATGACGAAGATTGAAATGGACAGCTCGGTGGCACGCCGGCTCATCGCCAGCTCCCGCATCACCGTTGGCAGCGAAGGCAAATACACGGTCGTCGCCATTTGCGCCATAAACACCAACAGACACGCCAGCGCCATGGTTCTGGCGGGAATGCTCCACAAGCCGCTGCGTTTAACACAAGCCGTCTTAGTCATGCGTAACCTCGTCTGAATGTTCATTCGCTGCGAGCAAGTGTATGAGTGCCGACACACTCCAGCAAATGCCGATAGCACATAAAATATAACTTCGTTTCAAATCAAAAAACTAACTTGGCGACATGTGATCCGACCAGCAAATATGCAATCTCTCATTTGCATATTTTTAACATAAAAACCACACTCCTCTTCATCTGGTCATACCAGATCATACGCTGATTCAGGAGATAGACATGCTCTACCAAGGCGAAACATTACAACTGCACTGGCTCGATAACGGCATCGCCGAGCTGGTGTTCAACGCATCAGGCTCGGTCAACAAGCTGGACACCCGTACCGTCGCCAGCCTGGGTGAAGCGCTCACCGTGCTGGAAAACCAGCCTGAGCTCAAGGGGTTGCTGCTGCGCTCCTCCAAAGCCGCGTTTATCGTCGGCGCCGATATCACCGAATTCCTTTCTCTGTTCGCCGCACCGGCTGAAAAGCTGCACGAGTGGCTGGTATTCGCCAACAACGTCTTTAACCGGCTGGAAGATTTGCCGGTACCGACCATTTCGGCCATTAACGGCTATGCACTCGGCGGCGGTTGCGAATGCATTCTGGCGACCGATTTCCGCGTCGCCTCACCGGACGCGCGCATCGGCCTGCCGGAAACCAAATTGGGCATTATGCCGGGCTTCGGCGGTTCCGTCCGCCTGCCACGCCTGCTGGGTAACGACAGCGCGCTGGAAATCATCGCCGCCGGCAAAGACGTCAGCGCCAAAGACGCGTTGAAAGTCGGCCTGGTGGATGCGGTGGTAGCACCGGAAAAACTGGCCGAAGCGGCGCTGAAAATGCTGCAACAGGCGATCGACGGCAAGCTGGACTGGCGCGCCGCACGTCAACCTAAGCTGGAGCCGCTGAAGCTCAGCCCGATCGAAGCGGCAATGAGCTTCACCACCGCCAAAGGCATGGTGCTGCAGACCGCCGGTAAACATTACCCGGCACCGATGACCGCGGTGAAAACCATTGAAGCCGCCGCCAAGCTGGGCCGCGATGAGGCACTGAAACTGGAAACCGCCAGCTTCGTGCCGTTGGCACGATCCAACGAAGCGCGTGCGCTGGTCGGCATCTTCCTTAACGATCAGTTCGTGAAAGGCCAGGCGAAAAAGCTGGCCAAGAATGTGGACGCGCCGAAACAGGCGGCGGTGCTGGGCGCCGGCATCATGGGCGGTGGCATCGCCTACCAATCGGCGCTGAAAGGCGTGCCGGTGATCATGAAGGACATCAGCGACAAATCGCTGACGCTGGGCATGAACGAAGCGGCCAAGCTGCTCAATAAGCAGCTGGAACGCGGCAAACTGGATGGCCTGAAAATGGCGCAGGTGCTGTCGACCATTCAACCAACGTTGGACTACGCCGGCATCGAGCGCGCGCAGGTGATCGTCGAAGCGGTCGTGGAGAACCCGAAGGTCAAAGCCGCCGTACTGTCGGAAGTGGAAAACCTGATCGGCGAAGAGACCGTTCTGGCGTCGAACACCTCGACCATTCCGATTAATCACCTGGCAAAATCGTTGAAGCGCCCGCAAAACTTCTGCGGCATGCACTTCTTTAACCCGGTACACCGCATGCCGCTGGTTGAAATCATCCGCGGCGAACAAACCAGCGACGAGACCATTGCCAAAGTGGTGGCCTACGCCAGCCGCATGGGCAAAACGCCGATCGTGGTGAACGACTGCCCGGGCTTCTTCGTCAACCGCGTGCTGTTCCCGTATTTCGCCGGTTTCAGCCTGCTGCTGCGCGACGGAGCCGACTTCCGTCAGATCGATAAAGTGATGGAAAAACAGTTCGGTTGGCCGATGGGCCCGGCCTACCTGCTCGACGTGGTGGGCATCGACACCGCACACCACGCGCAAGCGGTAATGGCGGCCGGCTTCCCGGAGCGCATGAGCAAAGACTATCGCGATGCCATTGACGTGATGTTCGACAACCAGCGCTTCGGTCAGAAAAACCAGCTGGGCTTCTACCGCTACAGCCAGGACAACAAAGGTAAGCCGCGCAAGGACAACGACGAGCAGACCGATGCGCTGCTGGCCGAAGTGAGCCAACCGCGCCAGACCATCAGCGACGAAGAGATCGTTGCGCGCATGATGATCCCGATGATCAACGAAGTGGTGCGTTGCCTGGAAGAGAAGATCGTCGCCAGCCCGGCGGAAGCCGATATGGCACTGGTGTACGGCATCGGCTTCCCTCCGTTCCATGGCGGCGCATTCCGCTACCTGGATACGCTCGGCACCGCCAACTACGTTGAGCTGGCCCAGCGTTACGCACACCTCGGCGCCCTGTATCAGGTGCCGGCCGGTCTGCGCGCCAAGGCCGAGCGCAATGAAAGCTACTACCCGGTGGCGACACCGCTGTCCGACGTCGCTACCCGCCAACCGGCATGAGGTCATAAAGATGGAAAACGTAGTTATTGTTGATGCCGTACGCACGCCGATGGGCCGCTCCAAGGGCGGCGCCTTCCGCCAGGTGCGCGCCGAAGATCTCTCCGCTCACCTGATGCGTGAAGTGTTGAGCCGTAACCCGGCGCTGGACGCCGCCGAGATCGATGACATTTACTGGGGCTGCGTGCAGCAGACGCTGGAGCAAGGCTTCAACATCGCCCGCAACGCCGCACTGCTGGCCGAAATCCCGCACCGCGTGCCGGCGGTGACCGTCAACCGCCTGTGCGGCTCTTCGATGCAGGCATTGCACGACGCGGCGCGCGCCATCATGGTTGGCGACGCACACGTCAGCCTGATCGGCGGCGTGGAACACATGGGCCATGTGCCGATGAACCACGGCGTGGATTTCCATCCGGGGCTGAGCCGCAGCGTGGCAAAAGCCGCCGGGATGATGGGGCTGACCGCCGAAATGCTGGCCAAGATGCACAACATCAGCCGCCAGATGCAGGATGAGTTTGCTGCCCGCTCCCACCAGCGCGCACATGCAGCGACGCTGGCGGGTTACTTTAAAAACGAGATCATTCCGACCAACGGCCACGACGCCGACGGCGTGCTGACCCGTTACGATTTCGATGAAGTCATTCGCCCGGAAACCACCGTCGAAAGCCTGTCGGCCCTGCGTCCGGCGTTCGATCCGGTCAACGGCACCGTCACCGCTGGCAGTTCTTCCGCCCTGTCGGACGGCGCTTCCGCCATGCTGCTGATGAGCGAGTCGCGCGCCAAAGCGCTCGGTTTGAAGGCCCGCGCCCGCATTCGCTCGATGGCGGTCGTCGGCTGCGATCCTTCCATCATGGGCTACGGCCCGGTGCCGGCCAGCAAGCTGGCGCTGAAACGCGCCGGTCTGAGCGTGCAGGACATCGATCTGTTCGAACTGAACGAAGCGTTCGCCGCCCAGTCGCTGCCGTGCATCAAAGA
Source organism: Serratia sp. CY33802 (assembly GCF_052169095.1). Classification (NCBI taxonomy): domain Bacteria; kingdom Pseudomonadati; phylum Pseudomonadota; class Gammaproteobacteria; order Enterobacterales; family Yersiniaceae; genus Serratia; species Serratia sp. CY33802. The sequence continues at coordinate 304,114 of NZ_JBJNLL010000004.1, read as the reverse complement.
TCTGGGGCTGATGGACAGTATCGACGACAAGATCAACCTGAACGGCGGCGCCATCGCGCTCGGCCACCCGCTGGGCTGTTCAGGCTCCCGCATCTCGACCACCCTGTTGAACAACATGGAACGTCGCGACGCACAGTTCGGTCTGGCGACCATGTGCATCGGCCTAGGCCAGGGCATCGCCACCGTATTTGAACGCGTTTAGCTGTGTCTATCTTGGGATGACCGCGTCACCACTTCAAATCGCGGCATCCCGCCAAGTTTAGTTGCCGTTCTTCCCGCCTGTCAGGGGCGGGTTTTTTATGCCTGAAGTTTGCCGGCGCCCAAATAAAAACGGGGCGACCCTCGGCCACCCCGTTCACTGCGTATCGCCTCGGTCAGATAAACGAAAACGCGTCGCCAAACATATGCGCTTCCTGCGCGCCGCGTTCGGCGCAGAAACGCTCGCGGGCGATTTTCGCCATCTCGAAACGCCCGGCGATGTAGATGTCGTGCTCCGCCAGCGTACCGAAATCCTGCAGCACCGCGCTGAGCACGGTGCCGCTGCGGCCGCGCCATTCGGCTTCCGGCTGCTCGACCACCGGGATCACCTTCAGATTCGGATGCTGCAACGACAGCGCTTCCAGCTCGCTCAAATCGTACAGGTGCTTCAGCTCACGCCCGCCCCAGTAGATTGAAATGTCGCGATCGGGCTGCTGCTCCAGCGCGGTCAACAAGATTGAACGCGCGTAAGAGAAACCGGTGCCGCCGGCGATCAGCACCAGCGGACGGCTGCCCTCTTCCCGCAGCCAGGCGTCGCCATGCGGCACGTCAACGGTGATCGCCTGCTCTTTCAGGATGCGATCCATCACCGCCATGGCGTACAGATTCAGCTCCGAAGCACCGATATGCAGCTCGATGTACTCTTGCTGCGTCGGGGTTGATGCCAGCGAGAACGGGCGCTTGTCGCGCTCGTCCATCACCACCATCAGATATTGCCCTGCCTTGAAAGAAAACGGCTGCTCGGGCACCAGACGTACCCGATAAACCGTATCGGTAATGGCCTCTACCGAGGTCACTTTACAGCTCAATATTGTCATGCGTTCCCTCTGTCGGGTCATCAATGCAAAGCTGAGAACAGGGCCTGACGCTACAGCGTCGGTTCCCTGTCACTGAAGATTGCGAGCTCATCCCAGATTTCGTCGACGCGCGCACGTACCTTTTCATCCATCTGAATCGGACGGCCCCATTCGCGATCGGTTTCACCCGGCCATTTATTGGTGGCGTCCAGCCCCATCTTCGAACCCAGACCGGAAACCGGCGAGGCGAAGTCCAGATAGTCGATCGGCGTATTCTCCACCAGAACGGTATCCCTTGCCGGATCCATTCGTGTGGTGATCGCCCAAATTACGTCGTTCCAGTCGCGCGCATTGACGTCGTCATCGCAGACGATAACAAATTTGGTGTACATAAACTGCCGCAGGAACGACCAGACGCCCATCATCACGCGTTTCGCATGGCCGGCGTACTGTTTTTTCATGGTCACTACCGCCAGGCGGTACGAGCACCCTTCCGGCGGCAGATAGAAATCGACGATTTCCGGGAACTGTTTTTGCAGGATCGGCACGAACACTTCATTCAGCGCCACGCCCAGGATCGCCGGCTCATCCGGCGGGCGGCCGGTATAGGTCGAGTGGTAGATGGCGTTGCGGCGCTGGGTGATGTGGGTGACGGTGAACACCGGGAACTGGTCGATTTCATTGTAGTAACCGGTGTGGTCGCCGTAGGGGCCTTCCGGCGCCATTTCACCCGGCTCGATATAGCCTTCCAGCACGATTTCGGCGCTGGCTGGCACTTCCAGATCGTTGGAAAGACACTTGACCACTTCGGTTTTATTGCCGCGCAGCAGCCCGGCAAAGGCATATTCAGACAGGGTATCCGGCACCGGCGTGACCGCACCGAGGATAGTGGCGGGATCGGCGCCCAGCGCCACCGCAACCGGGAAACGCTCGCCGGGGTGCGCCTGGCACCACTCCTGATAATCCAGCGCGCCGCCGCGATGCGACAGCCAGCGCATGATCACTTTATTCTTGCCCAGCACCTGCTGACGATAGATGCCGAGGTTTTGCCGTTCCTTATGCGGGCCACGGGTCACCGTCAGCCCCCAGGTGATCAGCGGCGCGGCGTCTTCCGGCCAGCAGTGCATCACCGGAATACGGCCCAGATCGACATCCTCACCCTGCCATACCTGCTCCTGACAAGGCGCGGACCCCAGCACCTTGGTCGGCATGTTCAGCACTTGCTTGAACTTCGGCATTTTGTCGAACAGATCGCGGAAGCCTTTCGGTGGCTCCGGTTCTTTGAGAAACGCCAGCAGTTTGCCGACTTCGCGCAGCGCGCTGATGTCTTCCTGCCCCATGCCCATCGCCACGCGATTGGCGGTGCCGAACAGGTTGCACAGCACCGGCATGTCGTACCCTTTCGGGTTTTCAAACAGCAATGCCGGGCCGCCTGCCCGCAGGGTGCGATCGGCAATCTCCGTCATTTCCAGGTAAGGATCGATCGGCTGGCTGATGCGTTTTAGTTCCCCTCTCTTCTCCAGCAACGAGAGGAAATCGCGTAAGTCACGGTATTTCATGCTGATCATTATAACGGCCTGTGGGGAGGGCATTATAAGCCCTCTTCACGGTTGTTGCTGCAATTTTGTTAACGCCGCCCGCTGCCGGGTGGCTCTCAGCCGCAGTTGAACGGCACCAGCGCAGCCAGCGCGCGCGTATCCTGATATTCGCGCGTCTCCTCGCCATGGCGGAACACCTTGAAGCCCTGCCCATTAGCGCTGAAGTAACGCAGCGCATTGCCTTCAACATGCAGCAGGCTGCCTTCCCGCAGCGCCACCACCGATTCGCTCGGGTTGATCGCGCAGAACTCCGCCAGGCGCTCGTCACGGGTTTCGCCCATGTGGCCGCTGATGTGCGCGTCGATGTAATGCGGGTTGATCTGTACCGGGAACAGCCCCAGCGCCGACAGCACCACGCTGCAGCGCACCGGCATGTCATTGGTGGTGCGAATGCTCGGCGTGGCCACATTGCAACCGGCGCTCCAGCCGACGTAAGGCACTTCACGCTCGCGCACCGCGCGCTGGATAGGCACGATCAGGCCTTGCTCGTGCAGCATTTGGTTCAGCAACCAGGTATTGCCGCCGCTGACCAAAATGCATTCCGCCTGCGCGATCGCCGCCGCCGGTGAAGCGGCGTGGTGGATACTGGTGACTTCGATGCCCAGCGTTTGCGCCAGTTCCTGCGCACGCTGGTCGTAGTCGTAACGGATCAGGGCGTAAGGGATAAAGACGGCGGATTTGATGCCACGACGCGCAATCATCGCCAGCAGTTGGCTTTTAGCGTACCCCAGCAGCTCGGCTTCACCAGACAGCTTGCCGTTGCTCAACAGAAACAGCTCCATTTCTTTCTCCCTCGGTCGAAAACGATGAATAGCGTCACAGCCGGTAGCGCAACGCCTTGCCATACTGTGACGGTAACAAATTTTTAGCCCTCTGTTATACCAGCGCCGTATCGATAAGTGTGTGACCCCTCGCTAATAGCCGCAGATTCATAGAGATAGGTGATGTTACACGCTGAAACTTGCATCACTATGTATCCGGAATAGCTTTTGATATGCTTACCGGCTGGCAGAAAGGCATGTGAAACTATGGAATCCTGGTATCTACTTTATTGCAAACGCGGTCAGCTGTTGCGAGCGCAGGAACATCTGGAGCGGCAGCAGGTAAACTGCCTCAGCCCGATCATCACGCTGGAAAAGATCGTGCGTGGTAAGCGCATCGCGGTCAGCGAACCCCTGTTTCCCAACTATCTGTTTGTGGAGTTCGACCCGGAGCGCATTCACACCACCACCATCAGCGCTACCCGTGGCGTCAGCCACTTCGTGCGTTTCGGCACGTTGCCGAGCGTCATCCCGAGCAAGGTGATCGATGAACTGCGCACGCACGCCTGCGAAACCTATGTCGATCCGGAAACCCCACAGCCGGGGGATACTGTTCTGATCGTCGACGGCGTGTTCGAAGGGCTGCAGGCGATCTACACCGAGCCGGACGGCGAGGCGCGTTCCATGTTGTTGCTGAACCTGATCAACAAGCAGGTCAGTCAAAGCATCGACAACCGACAGTTCCAGAAGATGTAATGCAAAAGGCGCCCTCAGGCGCCTTTTTGTTGGCTCATGTTCCGCTTAGCGGCGCATCGCGTCGTCGTGCAGCCACTGGGCGACACGCTTGGCGAAGTAGGTCAGCACGCCGTCGGCGCCGGCGCGTTTGAAGCACATCAACGACTCCATCACCGCAGGTTGCTCCTGCAGCCAGCCGTTCTGAATCGCCGCCATGTGCATGGCGTACTCGCCGGACACTTGATAAGCGAAAGTCGGCACACCGAAGGTATCCTTCACGCGGCGCACCACGTCCAGGTAAGGCATGCCCGGTTTCACCATCACCATGTCCGCACCTTCCTGCAGATCCTGCGCAATCTCCTGCAGCGCTTCGTCACTGTTGGCCGGATCCATCTGATAGGTTTTTTTGTTGCCGCCCTTCAGGTTGCCGCTGGAACCCAGCGCATCGCGGAACGGACCGTAGTAGCAGGAAGCGTACTTGGCGGAGTAGGCCATAATCTGGGTGTTTACCAGGCCCTGCAGTTCCAAACGATCGCGGATCGCCCCGATACGGCCGTCCATCATGTCGCTCGGCGCCACGATTTCTGCGCCCGCTTCGGCATGAGACAGCGCCTGACGCACCAGAATGTCTTTGGTCACGTCGTTAATCACGTAGCCCTGCTCATCGATCACTCCGTCCTGCCCGTGAGTGGTGTAAGGATCGAGCGCGACGTCGGTCAGAATGCCCAGCTCAGGCACCGCGTCTTTCAGCGCGCGCACCGTGCGCTGTACCAGCCCTTCCGGGTTATAGGCTTCTTCCGCATGCAGCGATTTCAGACCCGGCTCGATCACCGGGAACAGGGAGATCACCGGCACGCCCAGTTTGGCGATGATTTCCGCTTCCTTGACCAGCAGATCGATCGTCATGCGCGATACGCCCGGCATCGAGGACACTTCTTCCTGGCGGTTGCTGCCTTCCATGACAAACACCGGATAAATCAGGTCGTTGACCGTCAGTTGGTTCTCGGCCACCAGGCGGCGGCTGAAGTCATGACGGCGTACGCGGCGCATACGACGACCAGGGAAGGTACCCGGAAATGCATAGCTCATAGTTTTCTCCTAGCTCAAACCAGCCGGAATAGCCGGCGGGCGTTCTCATCGGTCTTTTGCCCCAGCCATTGCGGCTCTTCCTGTCGCCAGACGGCGACCTGATGCACGATGTGGGGCAGGAAACAGGGTTCGTTGCGGCGAGATGCGGGTTTAGGCTGTAAATCCCGGGGCAACAGATAAGGGGCGTCCGTTTCCAGCAGCAGACGCTCGGCCGGGATCTGCGGCAACAGGGCTCGCAGTTCCAGGCCGCGCCGCTCGTCGCAGACCCAACCGGTAATCCCGATCGACAGGCCTAGCGACAGGCAGCTTGCTAATTCTTCGGCGGTGCCGGTGAAGCAGTGCACCACGGCCGCGGGCAGTTTATCCAACCACGGCGTCAGTAGCTCGGCAAAACGTGCGTGTGCGTCGCGGCAATGAAGAAACACCGGCAGCGCCAATTCCGCCGCTAACGCCAGCTGCGCGGTGAACGCCGCTTCCTGCTGCTCCGGCGTCGAGAAATTGCGGTTGAAATCCAGGCCGCATTCGCCGATCGCCGCCACTTCTGGGTGCGCGGCCAACGCATAAATCTGCTCGGCGGTGTGTTCATCCCAACTGCTGGCGTTATGCGGATGCACGCCGGCAGTAGACCAGCAATAACCCGGATGTTGCTGCGCCAGTTTGGCGGCCTCACGGCTCTCCGGCAGATCGGTGCCGGTAATCAACATCCCGGTAACGCCCGCGGTGCGGGCACGTTCCACCACGGTCTCGCGGTCTTTGGCGAACAGGCTGCTGGTGAGATTGACGCCGATATCAAACATGGTTTTTTCCAAAGCAAAAGCCGCCCAATGGGCGGCTTCGCAATCAAGAGGGATCAGGGGGTTGGGGGTTCGTCACCCTCGTCGTCTTCTTCCGCCTGTGGACGACGTTTTCCGGTATAGAAGCGAGCGAAGAACACCCCCACTTCAAACAGCAGGTACATCGGTATTGCCAACAGGGTTTGCGAGAACACGTCCGGTGGCGTGAGCAGCATGCCGACCACAAACGCGCCAACCAACACATACGGCCGTTTCTTCTTCAGGTCTTCCGGCGAGGTGACGCCACTCCAGCACAACAGAATGATGGCGACCGGCACTTCGAAGGCGACGCCAAACGCCATAAACAGCGCCATGACGAAATCGAGGTAATTTTTGATATCGGTCGCAATGGTCACCCCCATTGGCGCGGTCTTGGCGAAGAAACCGAAGGCCAGCGGGAACACGATGAAGTAGGCGAAAGCCATGCCGAGGTAGAACAACAGGCTGCTGGACACCAGCAGCGGCATCATCAGGCGGCGTTCATGCTTGTACAGCGCCGGCGCGATGAATGCCCACACCTGATACAGGATCATCGGCGCAGAGACGAACACCGAGACGATCATGGTCAGCTTGATCGGCGTAAAGAACGGCGACGCCACGTCGGTAGCGATCATGCTCGCCCCGGCCGGCAGCTGCTTGAGCAGCGGCGCAGAGACCAGCTGGTAGATGTCGTTGGCGAAAAACACCAGCACCACGAATACCGCCAGCACGCAAATAATCGAGTTAAGCAGCCGCTTGCGCAGCTCTATCAGATGACTGATAAGGGGTTGGGTATCTTCAACAGCCATGTATTAACGATCGCCACTAGGTTGGTGAGACGCTGGGGTTTTATCCGCAACAGGTTCGACAGGAGCAGGCACGGTTTCCACCGGCGCTTTAGCCGGTTGCGCCGCCACGACGGCTTCAGGTTCCACTGCCGGTTTAGGCACCGCGGCGGGCGCGCTGGCGCTGGTTGCCGCTTCCGCCGGCGTCACGCCGTCGTGCAAAGCTTCCGGATCGATGGCCTGCGGGTTATGAATGGTGTTCGCCAGCTCTTCTTTCTCGCCCCGGTAGGTGCGTTTCAAAGATTCGGTCGCGTCTTTCAGCTCATCCATCGACGCCTTCAACTCCGGCGTCAGGTTCTGCAGGCCGGCCTGTTCGGCTTTTTTCAGGCTGTCCTGCAGTTCCTGCAGCTTCAGCTCCTGAGACAGTTCGTGCTGCACCGAGGCCGCCAGCGAGCGCAGCGCGCGGATCCAGCCCGATACCGTTCTGACCGCAACCGGCAAGCGTTCCGGCCCCAGAACAACCAGGCCGATCACCAGCACCAGCAGCAGCTCACTAAACCCAATGTCAAACACGGTTTATACCTGCTCTTTGTTCTTCGACTCTTCCGGTTTCACTTCCGGCTGCTTATCGGTAATAGGCTTGGCCGAGAAGTCAGCATCATCCAGGCTGCTTTTTTCAGCCGTATTGGGGGTCGACGGCGTATCGTCGCCGATCGCTTTTTTGAAGCCCTTGATCGAGGCGCCGAGATCGGAGCCCAGCGTGCGCAGTTTTTTGGTACCGAACAGCAGCACCACGATCACTGCGATGATCAACAATTGCGTAATACTAATACCGCCCATTTTAATTACCTCTAATTTTAAAGGGTCTTTTAAAGCCAGCCCGCATTATAGAGCCGACTTTACCAGAGTAACGAATTAAATCAGGTGGTTCGCTTCCAGCCAATCACCCAGCATACGATGCCGGCGGCCATCATCCAGGCGGGAAACACCTCGATTTGCCCCAGCAGCAACAGCGTGCCGCTTACCAACAGTGTAGCGCCAACGCCGAACAAATAACGTGACTGCCCCTGACGAACCCGCTGAGCCTGCATCTGGTTGGTCAGCTTATCAACGCTTTGTTGCAACAGTTTATGCTGCTGCAGGCTGTCGTAAAACAGCTCGGGCAGTTCGGGCAGTTTCTCCGCCCAGAACGGCGCTTTCTCTTTCAACGCACGCACCACGGCGGGAATGCCGACCTGATCGCGCAGCCAGCTCTCGAGGAACGGCTTGGCGGTGGTCCACAGATCCAGCTGCGGGTAGAGCTGACGTCCCAGTCCTTCAACATACAGCAAGGTCTTCTGCAATAACACCAGCTGTGGCTGCACTTCCATATTGAAGCGGCGCGCGGTGTTAAACAGATTCAGCAGCACGTTGCCGAAGGAAATCTCCGCCAGCGGCTTCTCGAAAATCGGTTCGCACACGGTGCGGATAGCAAATTCGAAATCTTCCACGTTGGTGTCACGCGGCACCCAACCGGAGTCGACGTGCAGTTCCGCCACCTTGCGGTAATCGCGGTTGAAGAAGGCGATGAAGTTTTCCGCCAGATAGCGTTTGTCATCCTTGTTCAACGAACCCACGATGCCGCAGTCGATGCCGATGTAGCAGGGATCTTCCGGATGTTCGTAGCTGACGAAAATATTACCGGGATGCATGTCCGCATGGAAGAAGCTGTCGCGGAAGACCTGGGTAAAGAACACCTGAACGCCACGTTCCGCCAACAGTTTCATGTTGGTGCCCTGCTGCTCCAGCGTGGCGATGTCCGAGACCGGAATGCCGTAGATGCGTTCCATCACCAACACGCTTTCGCGGCAGTAGTCGGAGTAGACTTCAGGCACGTACAGCATCGGGCTGCCGTCGAAATTGCGACGCAGCTGAATGGCGTTGGCCGCTTCACGCAGCAGATTCAATTCGTCCAGCAGGGTTTTCTCGTACTCGCGTACCACTTCGCGCGGACGCAGGCGGCGGCCGTCCGGCAACAGCTTCGGCACCCAACCGGCCAGCCGGTACATCAAGCGCACATCGGCTTTGATAATCGGCCCGATATCCGGTCGGATCACCTTCAGCACCACTTCCTGGCCGGTGGTTTTCAACCGCGCGGTATGCACCTGCGCGATCGAGGCAGAGGCCAGCGGTTGCTGATCGAAGTCGTCGAACCAGGCTTCCAGCGGGCCGCCCATCGCCAGCTCGATATGCTTGCGCGCCAGCGCACCGTCGAAAGGCGCCACCCGATCCTGCAGCAGCGTCAGCTGATCGGCAATGTGCGGCGGGAACAGATCGCGGCGGGTCGACATCATCTGGCCGAATTTGATCCAGACCGGCCCCAATTCCTGCAGCGCCAGCCGCAGACGTTCGCCCAGCGGTTTGTCCTTGTGCCGATTAGGCATCCAGAACAGCAGCCGGCGGCCGAAGCGCAGCGGCAGCGTCAAACGCATTGTCGGGATCAGCTCGTCCAGCCCATAGCTGAGAAAAACGCGGACGATAAAATACAAACGACGCAGTTCGCCTGGGGTCATCGCTTGCCCTCCAACTTATCCATGCGGGCAATCAGCGCTTCCGCGCCGCGGGCGAGCGCATCCACTTCTTCATTGAACCACACCACTTCCAGCGGCCCCGGCGCCAGACGCCACTCTTCAGTCAGCGCCTCAGCCATGTCTTGCTGCCGACGCATCAATCCGGCCTTGAGTAACGAAGCGCCTTTGCCCAGCGCCTGCGTAATGCCCTGAGCGGCGATATCGCCGATATAAGGTGCCAGCCATTCCGCCGGATCCCACTCCGCCAGATCGAGCAGGCCAACCAGCTGTTGCACCACCTGAATATCGCCTTCCACCGTCAATTCGCCGCTGCGCATCAGCACTGGCAACTGCTGGCGATCGCGCAGCTTCAGTAAGGCGGGAATGCGGCTGCGCACGGTGCAATCGGCACTGTCTTCAGACTGCCCCAGCACGTCCACACGCAGTTCGCTGAACACCAGCACCAGCGGTGAAGCCAACTCTTCCAGTTCGATGCGCAGCACCTTGCCCGCCAGGCGTTGGCGAGCGGCTTTCATGCTGCGATCGCGAAACAGCAGGTTATTCAGCGAGGTTTCCAGCGCACCGGTCAGCAGAGGGGTAAACAGCATCGGCATCTCCCTCTCAGAACTTGAAGCCGCGATGCAGGGCGACAATCCCACCGGTCAGGTTGAAATAGGTGACGTTTTCAAAACCGGCGTTGCCCATCATGCCTTTCAGGGTTTCCTGATCGGGGTGCATACGGATCGATTCCGCCAGGTAACGGTAACTGTCCGGATCTTTCACCACCAGCTCGCCGATCTTCGGCAACACATGGAAGGAGTAGGCATCATAAGCCTTGCTCAGCGGAGCCAGCAGCGGCTTGGAGAATTCCAGCACCAACAGGCGCCCGCCCGGCTTCAGCACGCGGAACATCGAGCGCAGCGCTTTGTCTTTGTCGGTCACGTTACGCAGGCCAAAGGAGATGGTGATGCAATCGAAGTAGTTATCTGGGAACGGCAACGCCTCGGCGTTGGCCTGCACGTAATTGATATTGCCGACGATGCCGCGATCGCGCAGCTTCTCCCGCCCCATCTTCAGCATCGAATCGTTGATGTCCGCCAGCACCACCAGCCCCTGCTCGCCGACCATGCGGGAGAACTTGGCCGCCAGGTCGCCGGTACCGCCGGCCAGATCCAGCACGCGCTGCCCACGGCGCACGCCGCTGCAGTCAATGGTGAAACGCTTCCAGATACGGTGGATGCCGAACGACATCAGGTCGTTCATCACGTCATACTTTGCCGCTACCGAATGAAAAACGTCCGCCACCATGGCCTGTTTTTCGTCTCTAGCGACGGTGCGAAAACCGAAATCGGTGGTTTCCTGCGGTTGATCTGCCATTGTCCTGCCTGCTATTCAGTCAATTTTGTGTTGATGAGTGTACCAGAAGCCTGGGGAATACCCCACCTCGCCACGGCCTCAGCCGTGCGAAACGAAGCCCGGCTCCCCGGCGGTATCGTCATCGTCTTTCGTCTGCGGCAGCGCGGCGACATCATCGTCGTTCGCCTCTTCCGCGTCATCGTGTTGCGCGCCGGCTTGCTGCGCCAGCAGCGGGTTGATCGGCCGTTTGACCTCAACCCCCAGCGCGCGGAAACCTTCAATTTGGCCGATAAGATTACCACGGCCTTCGCTCAGTTTGTTCATCGCCTGACGATAACTGCCCTGCGCCTTGTCCAGGCTCTGCCCCAGCGCGGACATATCGTCCACGAACAGCCGCATCTTGTCATACAGTTTCGCCGCGCGATCGGCGATGCGCTGGGCATTTTGGCTCTGATGCTCATAACGCCACAGGTTGGTGATGGTACGCAGCGCCACCAGCAGCGTGGTCGGGCTGACCAGCATGATGTTGTGCTTGAGCGCTTCGCTGATCAACTCCGGCTCGCGATCGATAGCCAGCAGGAAGGCGGGCTCGACCGGAATGAACATCAGCACATAGTCCAGCGAGCGCAGCCCCGGCAGTTGCTGATAGTCCTTGCGGCCCAGCATGCGGATGTGGCCGCGCAGCGAGGCGATATGTTCGCTCAGCGCCGCCTCGCGCTCCGCCTCATCCTCGCCGTTGAAATAGCGCTCGTAGGCGATCAGCGACATCTTGGCGTCGATCACCACATCCTTGCCCTGCGGCAGGCGTACGATCACATCGGGCTGCATGCGGCTCTGGTGATCCACCCGCACGTTGACCTGCGTTTCATACTCATGCCCTTCGCGCAGGCCAGAGGCTTCCAGCACCCGGCTCAGCACCACCTCGCCCCAGTTGCCCTGCGTTTTGTTGTCGCCTTTCAGCGCCTTGGTGAGGTTGATCGCCTCGCGCGCCATCTGCGCGTTCAACTGCTGCAGATTGCGTATCTCGTGCGTCAGCGTGTGGCGCTCCCGCGCCTCCTGGCCAAAGCTGTCCTGAACCTGGCGGCGGAAACCGTCCAGCTGTTCGCGCAGCGGCAGCAGTAAACGATCCAGGCTTTGCTTATTTTGCTCGTCCACCTTGCGGCCGCTGTGTTCAAAAATGCGATTGGCGAGATTTTCAAACTGGGTGGTGAGGCGCTGTTCGCTGTTGATCAGCAGGCGTTGCTTCTCCTCCGCCGCCATACGCGTCTCTTCCAGACGGATGGTGACTTCGCGCAGCTCGGCCTCCTGCGCGCTGTTAACCTCGCGCTGGGCGCGCAGCTCCTGATTGAGCAGTTCGCATTCGTTGCGCCAATGGTTGAGCTGTTGCAGCTTCTCATGTCCGGCTGCCAGCTGGCTGTGCAGATTGCGCAGCTCCAGCTCGCTCTGGCGCAACTGCTGCTCATGACGCTGCAGGGTATCCTGCCGCACGGCCGTTTCCTGCTGCGCCTGCTGCAACGCTTGCTCCAGCAACCGCAGTTCGGTTTCATGTTGCGCATTCGTCTGCTGCACCCGCAGACTGGCGATCAGCCACCCCAACAGCATGCCGATCGCGACGCCGCCAATCCCATAAATCAGACTGGTATCCACCCTGCCTCCTGTTGCACCTTGCCGTTCCGGCGTTTCGCACGCCCATTGCCCGTCACGTTAAGGGGAGGCTGTATGGATGTCCAGCCTGATTTTGCCCGCCGCGCACAATATTGCGCGGCGCTACGCAATTTAGCGAGAAATCAGCCCAGCCACTGGCTGAGCCACTTGATGCCGAATGCCCCCGGCGCCAGAATGCCGAACGCCCAGATCATCGCCGACGTGACGTTGGCCAGTTGGAAATAGCGCTGCGGCATGCCGCAAATGCCGCCCACCAGCGGCACCACGGCGCGCAGCGGGCCGAAAAAGCGGCCGATGAAAATGCCCAGCACGCCCCAGCGCTCAAAGAAGGCATGGCCGCGCGCCAGCAGCTGCGGATTGCGCGACAGCGGCCACATATGGGCCACGCGATCCTGATAGTGATAGCCGATCCAGTAAGAGAGCCAGTCGCCGAAAAACGCCCCGGCGGCGGCGGCGGCCCAAATCGGCCAAAAGGCGATGCCGCTTTCGCCGATCAGCGCGCCCAGCGCCAGCAGGATCACCGTGGCCGGCAGCAGCAGCGACAAAAACGCCAGCGACTCACCGAACGCCAGGAAGAAGATGATGGGAATGGCCCAGCCTTCGTGCTGACGCACGACGTCGCTGACCCAGTTGATAACGTCATTGAGGCTCAATGCAGGGCTCCTGATACGCGATGATTCGCCGCCTAGGATAAGCCGGGGCGAGTTAAACCCCGGCTAAACACGCGGTAATTTACTCGAGGTAAAACGCCTGCAGCGCTTCGCGCTGGGCCGCGCCCAGGCCGTATTCCGCTTCCAGCCAGCGGTCAGTGGAGCCGTATTGCTGACGGATGCAGCCCAGCGCCGTCATCAGGAACTCCTCGCGCGCGCTGAGCACGTAGGCGAATTGCTCCAGCGCCGCCGCATTCAGCTTGATAGACAGCTGATCCAGCATCTGCTCGCGGAAAGTGGCCAGCGTGGTTTCAGTCAGCAGATAGTCTTCCAGCACCGTCGCTTCGTCGGCGCCCAGCGCGAACAGCACCAGCGCCGAACCGACGCCAGTGCGATCCTTGCCGACCGCGCAGTGCTGCACGATCGCGCCGCCGCCAGGGTTGCTCAACAGCTGCGCCAGCCGCTGATAAGCCGCATTGCCGAACGGCAGGCGGCGATACAGCTCCAGCATGAACGCCCGGGCGTCGAAAGCGGCCAGCGTTTCGTTGGTGAGCTTTTCCAGGTTGGCGTTAACTTCGCTGCTCAGCGGGTTAGCCGGCACGTGGTGATAGTCGGCGCCATTCCACAGAATATCCGGTTTGGCCTGCACCTCGTCGGCATCGCGGTAGTCCAGCACGGAACGTACCGGCACTCCAGCGAGGAAAGTGCAGTCGCTTTCCGTCAGCCGTTCGAGAGAACCGGAGCGGAACAGCAGGCCGCGTTTGATGCGGCGCCCGTCGGCCACGCCGTTGCCACCGAAGTCGCGGAAATTGATGCCACCGTCGAGCGGCGCAAGCGAAGGATGAAGCAGGATCTGGGCGGTCATAAACGTCCTCGTTGTTTTTGTTATGACAACGCGCGGCAGCCATCGGCGCAGCGCTGAGGAGTATCACCGTAACAGATTCGCCGCGAATGGAAAAACGGGCCGCGTCAGCGGCCCGTTCAGTTCGTTGACAAAGGAGGAAAAAACGCGGTTTTTCCTCCTTTGTGGTCATCAGCCGAAAATCAATGAATTGATTTTCCCTGTTTGTTATCCGCAGCTCTTTGCAAACCCGGCAATGGCATGAGGTTGATGACAAACCTCAACGGGCCGCGTCAGCGGCCCGTTGAGGGAAGGCGATTACAGCAGGCGGCGGGCGGCGTCCACTACGATCTGCACCGCTTTGCTTTCGGTGTTTTTCATGGTCTCGGCATTCGGGATCTCTTGCTGGGTGCGGTTAACGATCACCCCAGCCACCATGCCGGCGCGCAGGCCCTGGCTGGCGCACATGGTCAGCAGCGTGGCGGATTCCATTTCATAGTTCATCACGCCCATCGCCTGCCACTCTTCCATCGAGCCTTTAAAACGGCTGACCACGCGGCCGGAGTAGGTGTCGTAACGTTCCTGGCCCGGGTAGAAAGTATCGGAAGAGGCGGTCACGCCAATGTGGGTGGTCGCGCCGCTGGCCTTGGCCGCTTCCACCAGCGCAGTGGTGCAGGCGAAGTCCGCGACCGCCGGAAACTCCATCGGCGCAAAGTGCAGGCTGGCACCGTCGAGGCGTACCGCCGCCGTAGTCACCAGCACGTCACCGACGTTGATATTGGCCTGAATGGCGCCGGTGGTGCCGATGCGCAGGAAGGTGCGAATGCCCAGCTGCGCCAGCTCTTCCACCGCGATAGAGGTAGACGGGCCGCCGATACCGGTGGAGCAGACGATCACCGCCTTGCCGTCCAGCTCTGCGCGCCAGGTGGTGAATTCACGATGGGAGGCCAGATGCACCGGATTTTCCATCAGCTTGGCAATCTTCTCTACGCGCTGCGGATCGCCCGGCACGATGGCAAGCTGGGCCCCTTGTAAATCGTTCTTGGTGAGGCCGAGATGAAAAACATCAGACTGAGACATACGAGACTCCTCATGGATCATGTTTATTGGGAGGAACAAAAAAGCACTCTACTGAAAATCGCCGCTTAATTTCGTGACGATAGTCACTATGAAAAGAGAAACAAATCACATGCTACATATTTTTTGTGATTTTTATCACGAAAAAAATCACTATGACGCATCCAGAACGCACCGCTAAATCTCAGTCTAGCCGACAAACCTTGCCGCTCCCTGCCCGTTGGTTGCCGACTGAAACTATTTAGCTCATCAATTCGAAATACCCCCATCTTATCGGTTGCTTAGGGACAAAAAAGCCCTCTAACGCACCTTATGGCACTTACGTGGGCCAAAACGCGTAATAACATGATAAAAAGCGCTTAAAAATGCCGCAAAGCCAGATAATTAGCCGTTTTTTATCGACTTGTCCGAAAGTGCGCCACGCAGCGCCAATAATGGGTAATCTTTCCTATAGTTAATCTCAGCGCTTTTTTCTATTGCACGGAGACCGCAATGAAAACCGAACATGTGATGACATTAGAACAGGCTCAGGGGGGATTCGCCCCGGCCGCCGCGCCGTTGGCCGCCTCCGCGATTATCACCGACGAACAGGGCATTCACGCCGGGCAAACGACCATCCCTTCTCAGGGCGACGCGCTGCCGGCCTATGTCGCCAAACCCGCCGACCATAACGGCCCCTTCCCCATCGTGCTGGTGGTACAGGAAATCTTCGGCGTCCATGAGCACATTCAGGATCTGTGCCGTCGCCTGGCCAAGCAGGGCTATCTGGCAATCGCGCCCGAGCTCTATTTCCGTCAGGGCGACGCCAACGACTACACCGATATCGGCGAACTGTTCCAGCAGTTGGTGACCAAGGTGCCGGATCGTCAGGTGCTGTCGGATCTGGATCACGCCGCGCACTGGGCTATCCGCCACGGCGGCGACGCCGGCAAGCTGGCGATCACCGGTTTCTGCTGGGGCGGCCGCATTACCTGGCTGTACGCGGCGCACAACCCGCAGTTGAAGGCGGCGGTCGCCTGGTACGGCAAACTGGTCGGCGAGAAAACGCTGAATTCACCGAAGCATCCGGTCGATGTCGCCACCCACCTGTCAACGCCGGTGCTGGGGCTGTATGGCGGGCAGGACAGCGGCATTCCGCTGGAGACGGTGGAAACCATGCGTCAGGCGATCCGCGCCGCCAACGCCGAGGCCGAAATCGTGGTATATCCTGGCGTCGGGCACGCATTCAACGCCGACTATCGCCCCAGCTACAACGCCGAAGCGGCGGAGGACGGCTGGCAGCGCATGCTGGCGTGGTTCGCCCAGCACGGCGTCAAATAATTTCCCGCTCATAAAAAAGGGCGCCGAAGCGCCCAATCATCACACCAGTAAATCTATAAGCGGCGGTTTACCCGCCGCACGGCATCACGCGTGCTCGCGTAGGCGCTGCGCCGCCAATACCATGTTGGCCAGCGACTGCCGGGTTTCCGGCCAGCCACGGGTTTTCAGGCCGCAATCCGGATTGACCCACAGACGTTCCGCCGGGATGTTCTGCGCCGCTTTACGCAGCAACGCTTCAATCCATTCCACGCTCGGTACGTTCGGCGAGTGGATATCGTAGACACCCGGCCCGATTTCGTTCGGGTATTCGAACTCTTTGAAGGCTTCCAGCAGATCCATATCGGAACGCGAGGTCTCGATAGTGATCACATCGGCGTCCAGCGCGGCGATGGAGTCCATGATGTCGTTGAACTCGCAGTAACACATGTGGGTGTGGATCTGGGTGTCATCCTGCGCCACGGCGGCGTTCAATTTGAAGGCGTCCACCGCCCAGTTCAGGTAGGCGGCCCAGTCGGATTGGCGCAGCGGTAGCCCCTCGCGCAGCGCAGGCTCGTCGATCTGGATGATGCCGATACCGGCTTTTTCCAGATCTTCCACCTCGTCGCGCAGCGCCAGCGCAATCTGCTTGGCGATCACTTCGCGGGTCACGTCTTCACGCGGGAACGACCAGCACAGGATGGTCACCGGCCCGGTCAACATGCCTTTTACCGGCTTGTCGGTCAGCGACTGGGCGAATTTGGCCCATTCGACGGTGATGGCTTCCGGGCGGCTGACGTCACCGATGATGACCGGCGGCTTCACGCAGCGGGAGCCGTAGCTCTGCACCCAGCCATTCTGGGTAAACACGAAGCCGTCCAGGTTCTCGCCGAAATATTCCACCATGTCATTGCGCTCGGCTTCACCGTGCACCAGTACGTCAAGCCCGAGGCGCTCCTGCTCGACGATCGCCTGTTTGATGTGCTCACCGATGCTGGTGCGGTAGTTGTTGCCGTCCAAACGGCCCTGTTTGAAGTCCAGACGCAGGCCGCGGATCTCGGTGGTCTGCGGGAACGAACCGATGGTGGTGGTCGGCCAGGCCGGCAGGTTGAAACGCTCGCGCTGCGCCCTGGCGCGCTCGGCGTAAGCGCTGTGGCGTTCGCTGTCCTGCGCGGTGATCGCGGCCAGCCGGCGCTCAACCTGTGGGTTATGCACGCGGCTCGACTGACGGCGGGCGCGGATCGGCGCGCTGTAGGCGTCCAGTTCAGCCTGTTTCGTCGTGTCAGGCGCGTTCAGCGCCGAGCTTAATAGCGCCAGCTCGGCGCATTTTTGCAGCGCGAAGGCGAACCAGCTTTTCACTTCTTCGTCCAGACGGCTTTCCACGCTCAGGTCGATCGGACTGTGCAGCAGTGAACAGGAGGAGCCAATCCACAGCGGGCGGGAGCCCACCAGCGGCTGCAGACGTTCAAACCAGCGGCTCAGATCGGCGCGCCAAACGTTGCGGCCGTTGATCACCCCCAGCGACAGCAGCCAATCTTGCGGCAATGCGGCGCTCAGCGCGGCGATATCGTCATGACCGGCGACCAGATCGACATGCAGCCCCTGCACCGGCAGCGTGCGGACGGTATCGAGGTTGTGGCCTACGCTGTCGAAATACGTGGTCAACAGCAGCTTCACCTGCCCCTGCAGCGCGTCGTAAGCCGGTTTGAACGCGTCCAGCCAGGCTTGTGGCAGCTCCAGCACCAGCGCAGGCTCGTCAATTTGCACCCACTCGACGCCGCGCTTCGCCAGCTCGGCCAGCACCTGCTGGTAAACCGGCAGGATCTCTTTCAGCAGCGACAGGCGGTCGAACGGCTCGCCCTTCACTTTCCCTAACCACAGGTAAGTCACCGGGCCAAGCAGCACCGGCTTGATGCGATGGCCGAGCGCCAGCGCTTCATCCACTTCGTCCAACAGCTGAGTCCAGCCCAGTTTGAACTGCTGGCCTTGCTGGAATTCGGGCACCATGTAGTGATAGTTGGTGTTAAACCATTTGGTCATTTCCGCCGCGGCCGCCGGCTCGCCGGTCGGTGCGCGGCCACGGCCGATGCGGAACAGCGTGTCCAGGTCGATCGAGCCATTCGCATTCTGATGGCGCGCCGGCACGTTGCCCAGCAGCAGGCTGGTGGTCAACACATGATCGTACCAGGCGAAATCGCCGACCGGCACCAAATCCACCCCGGCCTGCTGTTGCTGTTGCCAATGACGAGCGCGCAGCTCGCGGCCAACCGCCAACAGCTCTTCCTGCGTTGAGTTGCCTGCCCAGTAGCTTTCCTGAGCTTTTTTCAGCTCACGTCGTAGCCCAACGCGAGGAAAACCCAGTGTGTGATTCAAAATTGCCATCGTCATATTCCCCATTTAGCCGTCCAGATGTTTACACATCCATAATCAGCAGGTACTGTATTAACCACAAGCGCAATTTATTCACTGTCAATGTGAAGGACTCTCATGATCGAACTGAAACATTTACGGACGCTGCAGGCCCTGCGCAACAGCGGTTCGCTGGCGGGGGCGGCGGCCCAACTTCACCAGACGCAGTCTGCCCTGTCGCACCAGTTCAGCGATCTTGAACAACGTCTGGGCTTCAAGCTGTTCGTGCGCAAGAGCCAGCCCTTGCGCTTCACCGCCCAGGGCGAGATCCTGCTGCAGCTGGCGGAGCAGGTCCTCCCGCAGATCCAACAGGCGCTGCAGGCCTGCCACGAGCCGCATCAGACCACGCTGCGCATCGCCATCGAATGCCACAGCTGCATTCAGTGGCTGACGCCGGCGCTGGACAACTTCCGCCAGCGTTTCCCGCAGGTGGTGATGGACTTCACCTCCGGCGTCACTTTCGATCCGCAGCCGGCCCTGCAACAAGGCGAGCTGGATCTGGTGATGACGTCGGATATTCTGCCGCGCAGCGGCCTGCACTATTCGCCGATGTTCGATTTCGAGGTGCGTCTGGTGCTGGCGCCGGATCATCCGCTCGCCGGCAAGCCGCATATCGAGCCGGAAGACTTGAGCGATGAAACACTGTTGATTTACCCGGTGCAGCGCCAACGGCTGGATATCTGGCGGCATTTCCTGCAGCCGGCGGGCGTCAACCCGGCATTGAAGAACGTCGATAACACGCTGCTGCTGATCCAGATGGTATCGGCGCGGATGGGGATTGCGGCGCTGCCGCACTGGGTGGTGGAGAGTTTCGAACGGCAGGGGCTGGTGGTGACCAAAACCCTGGGTGACGGCCTGTGGAGCCGCCTGTACGCCGCCGTACGCGACGGTGAACAGCGCCAGGCGGTGACCGAAGCCTTTATCCGCTCGGCCCGCCAGCACGCCTGCGATCATCTGCCGTTCGTGCGCGACGCCGCACGCCCTGGCGCGACCGGCGCCAAAGCGTTGGCGGCCGGCGTATAAACTGCCGGCCCCCGTTTAGCCGAGCTGCTTCGGCGCCACCCAGCGTCGATGCACCCACAGTGAAGCGACGATCACCGCCCCGCCGATGATAAAGCTCGGCCAGTGCGGCTGCTGCTGCCAGATGGCCAGGTTGACCAGCAGCCCGGCCGGCACATGCATGTTGTTCATGATGCCGAGCGTGCCGGCATCGACCTGCGTCGCGCCATAGTTCCACATGAAGTAACCCAGTCCCGACGCCACCACGCCCAGCCAGATCAACACGCCCCACTGCAGGTTGGTGGTTGGCAGCTGCTGCGGGTTACCCCACAGGAACCAGGCCACCACCGCCACCACCGCCG
This sequence comes from Serratia sp. CY33802, assembly GCF_052169095.1. Classification (NCBI taxonomy): domain Bacteria; kingdom Pseudomonadati; phylum Pseudomonadota; class Gammaproteobacteria; order Enterobacterales; family Yersiniaceae; genus Serratia; species Serratia sp. CY33802. Next base: position 284,075 of record NZ_JBJNLL010000004.1, on the reverse strand, counting down.
CCCCCAGGTAGAACCAGGAAAAGGCGGTGTGCTGCGGCAAGGGGTGCACTTCCATCAGGCGCTTATAGCCGACCATGCCGATGGCGAAGCTGATATTCGCCGCCTGCACCAACAGCAGCCCCCACCAGAAGTGTTCACTCAGTTGGTGATAGCGAATGATCGCCGCGCCCAGCACCGCCAGCAGCGCGCTGAAGACGTAGCCCCAACGCAGGCGTCGGCCGCTCAGCAAGTCGTAGATCAACGTGATATACAACGGCGTCAACACGGTGAACAGCAGGAATTCGGGTACCGTCAGGTAGAGATAGGCGCGGAAGCTGAACAGGTACATGATGCCCAGCTGGAAGGCCCCCACCAGCATATATAGCAGGATCACCTTGAGTTTGATGTTGCGCCAACGCAGAAACGGCAGAAACACCAGCGCCGCCAGCCCGATGCGCACCAGCGCCGAGAATCCGCTGTCGACGTGGCCCGCCAGGTACTCGCCAATCAGGCTGAAAGAAAATGCCCACAGAATGGTGGTTATAACCAAAAGCAGCACGATGGGTTCACCCTAAAAAGACCGAAAGGGCGATTGTAACGGAAGATGGACGCCTAAGGGGATGAAAGGCAGTTTACATCTGAACAAAAGACAAACTACCGGCAAAATTTCACCGCTGGGTTAGGCTTAATAAAAAGGCGAGGTAACCATCATGAAAACGTCTCACATTCTGTTCGCTCTGCTGTTGCTGCCTGGGTTGGCGGCGGCGGCCAACGGCGTAACCGACCTGCGCTCACAGCAGCAGTTACTCAACCAAAACAACCAGCAAGCGCAGCAACAGCGCTTGTTGAACAACCGGCAGATGGATCAACGCCGCCTGCAGCAGCAGCGACAGTTCGACAATCAGCGGCAACAGCTGATGCAAACCACGCCGAACGGCGGGCAGTTGCTGCCTAACGGCAACCAGCCGCGCGATCCGTTCAATCGCACCGCACCGGCGGTGCCGCAGGCGCCGATGCCGGCTACGCCCGCACGCCCATAACGGTGAGGATCAGCGGCGTGGTGATCGCCGCCAGCACGGTGGACATCACCAGGCTGGTGGCGGCCGGGCCGGTGAGCGTATTGAACTGGCGCGACATCAGGTAGACGTTCACCCCCACCGCCATCGATCCAAGTAGCACAACAACGCGGGTTTCCATCGGCGGCAGATCCATCATCCAGGCCAGCAGCCAAATCACTAGCGGCTGCACCAGCAACTTCAGCACGCAGATGGCGCTGCTCAGCTGCCAGCCTTCGCTGATGCGGTACTCGGCAAGCCCCATGCCAAGCACCACCAGCGACAGCGGCGCCGCCACCTGGCCGAGCATGCTGACCGGTCGATCGACGAAGTCCGGCAGCGGCAAGCCGGTCAGGCTAAACAGCGTGCCGGACAAAATGCCGACGATCAGCGGGTTGGTCAGCACGCTGCGGGCGGTTTTGGCGAAGCCGCTCAGCGTCGGCGAGCCGTTGCGCGCCCATTCGATCGACACCGTCACCAGCGTCCACAGGATCAGGCCGTTGAACACCAGCACCAGCGCCACCGACGGGATCGCCGCCTGCCCCAGCATTACGCTGGCGATAGGTAAACCGAGCATCACGTTATTGGAGAAAATACCGCCTAACGCAAACACCGATCCGGCGACGCCATCCAACCGGAAGAGGTGCCGGGCGACCAGGCGGCCAAGCACAAATACGATCAGGCAGCTGCCAAAGAACGCGATCAGCAGCCGGGCGTCGACCGCCGGGCGCTGCGAGAAGTCGCACATCATGCGAAACAGCATGGCGGGCAAGGCGAGGGAAAACACGAAGCGCGTCAGGCCATCGGTGATGCTGGAGGGCCATTTCCCCCAGCGAATCAGCCCATAACCCAATGCGATCAGGACGAACAGCGGTAAAGACAGCACGATCTGGTGCCACAGTGACAGGATAAAGCCAGGCATCGCATTCCTTCCGGTGGTGCGGCGGCAAGGCTTGTCGTCGCGGGATTCATCGGCGCCGGATTAAAAAGCCGGGCCAATCAAATCTATCCGGTCGGTGCAAATGCAGTCAACGCCCCAGTCGAGCAGCAGGCGCGCGCGATCCGGTTGGTTGACGGTATACACCAAAATACGCAGCCCGGCGTCTTTCAACGCTTTCACCCGCTCGGCGGTCAGCGCTTTGTGGTCGATATGCAGCGAGACGCAGTCCAGACGCTCCGTCAGCTCGCGCCAGTTGTCGTCCCAGGCCTCCAGCAGCAGGCCACGCGGCAAATCCGGCACGGTGCGCTGCGCCGCCGCCAGCGCTTCTACCGAGAAGGAAGAAAGCAGCGGATCGGTCTGCCCTTGCCACAGCAACCGCGCCGCCAGCGCCACCACCCGGCCGGTTTCATCGTCGCTGCCGGTGGTCGGTTTGATCTCGATATTGGCCATCAGGCCGTGTTCCCGGCAGCGTTCCGCCACCTCCGACAGCAGCGGCAACCGCTCGCCCTTGAAGGCCGAGCTGTACCAGTTGCCGGCGTCCAGCTGCACCAGTTTGTCCCACGGCAGCTCGCCCGCCACGCCCCAACCGTTGCTGGTGCGATCCAGCGTGTCGTCGTGCAGCAGGAAAATTTGCCCGTCCTGCGCCAGCTTGGCGTCGAACTCGATCATCTTGTGGCCGTGGCGCGCGCCGACGTCGATCGCCGCCAGGGTATTTTCCGGCGCCAGAGAACCGCCGCCGCGGTGGGCAACAATATGAGGGTAAGGCCAGGGTCTTGTCATCAATCCATCCGTAATCCGCTGTGGGTGTCAAAGAAGTGCAGCGCCTGAGCAGGCAGCTGCAAATATAGCGTACTGCCCGCCGTCGGCAAGGTTTCATGCGACAGCCGCGCGATCACCCCGTGACCGCCCCACTGGCCGTGCGCCAGATTGTCGGCTCCCAGCAGTTCCAGCGTCTGCAGCTGCAGCGGCACGCCCTGGCCTTGCGCCACCAATTGAATATGCTCCGGCCGAATACCCAGCGTCAACGGCCGCCCCGCCCACTGCGGCTTGGCCGCCGGCAACGGCAGCGTCATGCCGTCCGCCAACAGCAGCTGGCCGCCGTCGGCGCTCAGGGTGCCGGGCAGCAGGTTCATCGCCGGCGAGCCGATAAAGCCGGCGACGAACAGCGAAGCCGGCCGTTGGTACACTTCACTCGGGGTGCCGATCTGCTCTGCCACGCCCTTATTCATCACGATCACCCGCTGCGCCAGAGTCATCGCCTCCACCTGGTCGTGAGTCACGTACAGGCTGGTGGTTTTCAGACGGCGGTGCAGCTGTTGCAGCTCCAGGCGCATCTGCACCCGCAGCTTGGCGTCCAGGTTGGACAGCGGCTCATCGAACAGGAATACCGCCGGTTCGCGCACGATGGCGCGCCCCATCGCCACCCGCTGGCGCTGGCCGCCGGAAAGTTCGCGCGGTTTGCGCTTGAGCAGCGGCTCCAGCTCCAGGATGCGCGCCGCTTCCTCCACCCGCTGGCGGATATGCTCCTTGCCGAAACCGCGGATCTTGAGGCCGTAAGCCATGTTGTCGTACACGCTCATGTGCGGATAGAGCGCGTAGTTCTGGAACACCATCGCGATGCCGCGATCCTTGGGCTCCAGATCGGTCACGCGCCGGGTATCGATATAGATATCGCCGCTGGTAGTGCGCTCCAGCCCGGCCACCATACGCAGCAGCGTAGATTTGCCGCAGCCGGACGGGCCGACCATCACAATAAATTCACCGTCCGCCACGTCGAGGTCGATCTGTTTGATCACCGGCGTTTTACCGTCGTAAGACTTGGTGACCGCCTGTAGTTTTAATCCTGCCATCGTCGTTATTTCTCGCTATCAACCAGACCGCGCACAAACCAGCGCTGCATCAGAAGCACCACCGCCAGCGGTGGCAATAAAGTTAGAATCATCGTCGCCATCACCTGGTTCCACTGGGTCGGCGCGCCGGAAGTGGAGATCATGCTCTTGATGCCCGCCACCGCGGTGCCCATCGAAGCGTCGCTGGTGATCAGGATCGGCCACAGATATTGGTTCCAACCGTAGATAAAGGTGATGACAAACAGCGCCGCCAGATTGGTTTTCGACAGCGGCAGCACGATGTCCCAGAAGAAACGCATCGGCCCGGCGCCGTCGATGCGCGCCGCCTCCAGCAGCTCATCCGGCAGCGTCATGAAGAACTGGCGCAGCAGGAAGGTAGCGGTGGCCGAGGCCATCAGCGGCAGCGTCAGGCCGGTATAGCTGTCCAGCAGGTTGAGGTTGGAGATCACCTCCACCGTCGGGAAAATGCGCACTTCCACCGGCAACATCAGGGTGAGGAAAATCAGCCAGAAAAACAGGCTGCGCAGCGGGAAACGGAAATACACGATGGCGTAAGCCGACAGTACCGACACCGCGATTTTGCCGCAGGTGATCGCCAACGCCATGATCACGCTGTTGAGCAGCAGCAGCGAGAACGGCACCTTGAGGTTGCCCACGCCGCCCTGCCAGATATTGCGAATGTTCTCCCACAGGTGGCCGCCGGGCACCAACGTCATCGGCACCTGAAACACCTGTTTGTCATCCAGCGTGGCGGCGACAAAGGCCACGTACAGCGGGAACAGCACCACCAGCACGCCGATAACCAGCATCACATGGCTGAAGATGTCCAGCCCGCGTCGATTCTCAATCATTGATAGCGCACCTTACGTTCAACGAAGCGGAACTGGATCACCGTCAGGCCGATCACCAACAGCATCAGGATCACCGACTGTGCGGCGGAGCTGGAGAGATCCAGCCCGGCGAAGCCTTCGCGGTAGATCTTGTAGATCAACGTGGTGGTGGACTGCACCGGCCCGCCGCCGGTGGCAGCGTCGATCACCGGGAAGGTATCGAAGAAGGCGTACACCAGATTGACCACCAGCAGGAAGAAGCTCACCGGCGCGATCAGCGGCAGCACCAGATGGAAGAAGCGCCGCACCGGGCCGGCGCCATCGATGGCTGCCGCTTCCACCAGCGAACGCGGGATAGACTGCAGCGCCGCGAGGAAAAACAGGAAGTTATAGCTTATCTGCTGCCATACCGAGGCCAGCACCACCAGGAACATCGCCTGGCCGCTGTTTTGCGCATGGTTCCAGTTATAGCCCAGCCCGTTGAGGAAATGGGTGATCAACCCCAGGCCGGGGTTGAACAGAAAGATCCACAATACCGCCGCCACCGCCGGCGCCACCGCGTAGGGCAGGATCATCAGCGTGCGATAGAGGCGGCTGCCGCGCAGCACGTAGTCCACCAGCGCGGCGAAGAACAGCGAAACCGCCAGCCCGATGCCCGCCACCAGGAAGCTGAAGATCAGCGTGGTGTAGAACGAGTCGAGGTAGTAAGGATCCTGGAACAGCTGTTTAAAGTTATCCAGCCCGACAAACTGGCTGGATAGGCCGAACGGATCGAGGCTCTGCACCGAATACCACAGCGCTTCGCCGGCGGGCCATAAAAAGAAGACGGCGGTAATCAGCAGCTGCGGCAGCACCAACGCATAGGGCAACCAGCTGCAGCCGAAACCGGGACGGGAAGATGACATAGCAGTTAAACCATTGATCGGGTAAGGAAGGATCGGCGTGAAGATGCGAGCCCGGTCTGTCGGGCTCGCGACGCAGGGTTACTTGGTCGATGCTTCGAAGCGGCGCAGCAGCACGTCACCGCGCTGTACGGCGGCGTCCAACGCCTGCTGTGGCGTTTTCTTGCCGGTCCACACGCCTTCCAGCTCCTCATCCACCACGCTGCGGATCTGTGGCATGTTGCCCAGGCGCAGGCCCTTGGTGAACGGCAACGGCGGCTTGTTCAGCATCTGGCGAGTGGCGACGTCGGCACCCGGGTTCTTGTCGTAGAAGCCCTGCTGCTTGGTCAGATCGTAAGCCGCGGTGGTGATCGGCAGATAGCCGGTCTTCTGGTGCCATTCGGCGGCAATTTCCGGCTGCGCCAGGTACTGCAGGAACTCGGCCACGCCCTTGTAGGTGGCGGCATCTTTGCCGTTCATCACCCACAGGCTGGCCCCGCCGATGATGGCGTTCTGCGGCGCATTTTTCGCGTCGGCGTCGTACGGCATCATGCCGACGCCGTAGTTGAATTTGGCGTAGTGCTTGATGTCCGCCAGCGAACCGGAAGAGGCGGTGGTGATGGCGCAGTCGCCGTTATAGAACTTCTCGGTGGATTCGTCTTTGCGGCCAAAGTAGGTAAAGTCGCCCTTCTTGTTCATCGCCTCCAGCAGCGCGATGTGCTTGACCTGCAGCGGTTGGTTGAACTCCAGCTTGGCGTTGGTGCCGCCGAAACCGTTGTTTTCACTGGCGAACGGCACGCCGTGCCAGGCGCTGAAGTTCTCCAGCTGGATCCAACCCTGCCAGCCGCTGGCGTAGCCGCACTTCATGCCGGCCTCACGCAGCTTGGCGGTATCCGCCGCCAGCTCCTGCCAGGTTTTCGGCGGCTGATCCGGGTTCAGGCCGGCCTTTTTGAAGGCATCTTTGTTGTAGTACAGCACCGGCGTGGAGCTGTTGAACGGCTGCGACAGCAGATGTCCGCTCTTGTTGTCGGTGTAATAGCCGGCCACCGTCGGCACGAACACCGACTCGTCGAAGTTGATGCCGGCCTCTTTAAACACTTCATAGACCGGTTTGATGGCTTTGCTGGCCATCATGGTGGCGGTGCCCACCTCGTAAACCTGCAGGATCGCCGGCGCCTTGCCGGAGCGGTAAGCAGCGATGCCCGCCGCCAGGCTCTGTTCGTAGTTGCCTTTATAAACCGGCACAATCTTGACGTCGCTGTGCGACTGATTGAAGCGATCCGCCAGGGAATCCACTTCCTTACCCAGTTCACCTTCCATTGAATGCCAGAACGGGATTTCTGTCGCCGCCAGCGCCTGAGTGCTGACCGCCAGGGTCAACGCGACGCACAGCGTGGTTTTGCGAATAGCGTAGGTGAGCATGCCTAACTCCTGAAAAAGCTGGTGTAAAAGCGCGTGAGCGAAAAGAATCAGTTTTTTGTTCGGAAGCTAACATGCCATGCGCGGATGACAGAAAAATAACCGTTATATGACAGCCACATGACGGCAAGGTGAAGTGAAGATGGCGGTTTGATGTCGGCGGCGGGCATGGGCTCCGCCGCCGCGAGGATTACAGCGAACGGCGCAGGCGCGCCACCGCTTCTTGCATCTGCTGCTCGGTGGCGGTGGCGAACGACAGGCGGAAGGTTGAACGATCCGGGTTGTCGGAGAAGAAGTATTCCCCCGGCACGAACACCACACCCTGCTGCAAGGTCGTGTTCAGCCATTCGGTGGCGTTGAACGGCTGGCGGAAGCGCGCCCACAGGAACATGCCGCCCTTCGGCTTATCGAAGGTGATGTAGTCGCCCAGCTCCTGCTCCACCAAACCGGCCAGGATCTCGCCCTTTTGCTTGTAAGCGGCGCGGATCTTGTCGATCTGCGCCGGCAGGCGATCCAGGCCGAGATAGCATTCGACGATGCTCTGCGACAACGCGCTGGCGTGCAGATCCGCCGCCTGTTTGATGATCGCCACTTTGTGCAGCAGGAACGGCGGCAGGATCGCCCAGCCCAAGCGCAGGCCCGGCGCCAGGATCTTGGAGAAGGTCGAGGTATAGATGATGTGGTCAGTGTTGCCCAGCACCTGCTGTGACACCTGATGCAGCGTTGGGTGGCGCTCTTCGGTGAAACGCAATTCGCCGTACGGATCGTCTTCGATGATCAGGAAGTTATGTTCAGCAGCCAGCTTCACCAGCAGTTCACGGCGCGCGGCGCTGAGGGTGATGCCGCTGGGGTTGCCGAAGTTCGGCACCACGTACACGCCCTTGATGCGCTGGGTTTTCAGCAGCTCGGCCAGCTCTTCCACCACCATGCCGTCGCTGTCGGACGAGACCGACATGATGTTGGCCTCCGCCAGCTCCAGCGTTTGCAGCGCCGCCAGGTAGGTCGGGCGCTCCACCACGAACACGTCGCCGGGATTGACGATGGCGCGCATCACCAAATCCAGTGCCTGCTGTGAGCCGGCGGTGACCATTACCTCTTCCGCGCCAGCGGTGACGCCGCGCTCGGCGCACAGCGCGCAAATGCGCTCACGCAGCAGCGGGCTGCCCTCGGTCAGGCCATACTGGAATGCGCTTTTCGGCTGTTCGGTGATCGCCTGCTGGGTGGCGATGCTCAATCCTTCGAAATCGAACAGCGCATCAGAGGGGATGCCGCCCGCCAGCGAAATGACGTGTTCCATCTTGCTGTGCTTAAGCAATTCACGGATGGCCGAACTTTTTACGTTAACGATGCGCTGCGCGAGTAACCCTTCTGTCTTCATTTCTTCTTCTCGTACCTGATTATTTTAATTCGTAGGGGGGCGGATTAACCGCCCAGATACGCCGACCTCACTGCTTCGTTGGCTAACAATGCAGCCCCCGTATCTTCCAACACCACGCGGCCGTTTTCCAGCACATAACCGCGGTCCGCCAATTTCAGCGCCTGATTGGCGTTTTGCTCCACCAGGAAGATGGTCATGCCCTCTTCCCGCAGTTGCTGAATGATGTCGAAAATCTGCTGGATAATGATCGGCGCCAGCCCCAGCGAGGGCTCGTCGAGCAGCAGCAGCTTCGGCTGACTCATCAGCGCGCGGCCGATGGCCAACATCTGCTGTTCGCCGCCGGACATGGTGCCGGCACGCTGGCTTCGGCGCTCCAGCAGGCGTGGGAACAACGTGAACACCCGTTCAATGCGCTGTTGATACTGCTGGCGATCGGCGAAGAAGCCGCCCATCGCCAGGTTTTCTTCCACCGTCATGCGCGAGAAGACGCGCCGCCCTTCCGGCACGATCGCCACCGCTTCGCGCATGATGCGCGAGGTTTGCCACTGGGTGATGTCCTGGTCCTGAAAGACGATGCTGCCTTCGCTGGCGCGCGGTTCGCCGCACAAGGTGCCGAGCAGCGTGGTTTTACCGGCGCCGTTGGCGCCGATTAACGTCACAATTTCGCCCTGACTTATCGTGAGACTGACCTGATGCAGCGCCTGAATTTTGCCGTAATGGGCGGATACCTGATTGAATGACAACATATTATTCTTCGCCCAAATAAGCCCGGATCACGTCCGGGTTGTTGCGGATCTCCGCCGGTGTGCCCTGCGCCAGCGGCGTGCCCTGATTCACCACGTAAATGCGGTCGGAAATGCCCATCACCAGCTTCATGTCGTGCTCGATCAGCAACACCGAGACCTTATGCCGATCGCGCAGCTCGACGATCAGGTGATCCAGCTCGTCGGTCTCTTTCGGGTTGAGGCCGGCGGCCGGTTCATCCAGCATCAGCAGCTCCGGCCGGGTCACCATGCAGCGGGCGATCTCCAGCCGCCGCTGCTGCCCGTAGGCCAGGTTGCCCGCCGAACGGTTGGCCATCTCCAGCAGGCCGACGCGCTCCAGCCACTCCGCCGCGCGCGCCAGCGCCTCGGCTTCGGCACGGCGGAAAGCCGGGGTTTTCAATAGGCCGGCGAACACGCCGCTTTTCAGGTGCTGATGCTGCGCCACCAGCAGGTTCTCGATCACCGTCATTTCACGGAACAGCCGCACGTGCTGGAAGGTGCGCACCACGCCCATACGGGCGATGGCCTGCCCCGCCAACCCTTCCAGGTGGCGATCGCGCAATTTGATGGTGCCGCCGGTCGGGCGGTAAAAACCGGTCAGGCAGTTGAATACCGTGGTTTTACCGGCGCCGTTGGGGCCGATCAGCGACACGATTTCGCCTTCGTTCAGCGTCAACGCCACGTTGTTGACCGCCAGTAGCCCGCCGAAACGCATCGACAGGCCCTCTACCTGCAGTAAAGGTTGAACGCTCATGCCTGTTCCCCCTTGCCCGCGTGAATGTCCGCCGCCTGCAGCTTCAACTGCGGCCGTTTCATCGGCAACAGCCCCTGCGGCCGCCAAATCATCATCAGCACCATCAGCGCACCCAGCAGCAACATGCTGTACTCATTCAGATCGCGCATCAGCTCGCGCGACACCACCAGCAGGATTGCCGCCAGAATGACCGCGAACTGCGAGCCCATACCCCCCAGTACGACGATCGCCAACACGAAGGCCGACTCGACGAAGGTGAAGGATTCCGGGCTGACGAACCCCTGGCGCGCGGCAAACAGCGTGCCGGCAAACCCGGCGAAAGCGGCGCTGATGGTAAAGGCGGTCAGCTTGATGCGCGTCGGGCTGAGGCCCAGCGAGCGGCAGGCGATCTCGTCTTCGCGCAGCGCTTCCCAGGCGCGCCCGAGCGGCATGCGCAGCAGGCGGTTGATGACGAACAGCGTCAGCACCACCAGCAGCAGCGCCACCAGGTACAGGAATACGATGCGATCGCTCGGATCGTATTTCAGGCCGAAGAAGTTATGGAAGGTATCCCAGCCGCCGTCGCGCAGGCTGCGGTTGAACTCCAGGCCGAAGAAGGTCGGTTTCGGGATCTGGCTGATGCCGTTCGGCCCGCCGGTGATCTCGGTATTGTTCAGCAGCAGGATGCGCACGATCTCACCGAAGCCGAGCGTCACGATTGCCAGATAGTCGCCGCGCAGCCGCAGCACCGGGAAACCGAGCAGGAAGCCGAAGGCGGCGGTGACGATACCCGCCAGCGGCAGGCTCTCCCAAAAGCCGAGGCCGTAATAGTGATTCAGCAGCGCGTAGGTGTAGGCGCCGATGGCGTAGAAACCGCCGTAGCCGAGCACCAGCAGACCGGACAAGCCCACCACCACGTTGAGGCCGAGGCCCAGCATCACGTAGATCAGCGTCAGGGTGGCGATATCCACCGTGCCGCGCGAGACCAGGAACGGCCAGGCGACCGCCGCGACGATGAGCAAAGCCGCCAGCAGCTTTTGCCGCGGCGTGGTGCCGTCGAAGCTCGGCAGCACGAACGCCGGGCCGGAGACTTTTTTCAATCCCTGCTGCAGCAGCGGGCGCAACAGCTGGAAGAAAAAGACGATGACGCAGCCGATGCCGATCCACATCCAGCGCACTTCCGCCGCGCCGTGCACCACCAGCTTGGTGCCGTCCAGGCTGAGCTGCATGCCCATCAGGAACGACGCCATCACGAACAGCACCGCCGTGGCGATCAGCGCATTGAGCAGATTGAGTTTCATACTTTCTCAACCTCCGGACGCCCGAGGATGCCGGTCGGCATGATCAGCAGCACCACGATCAGCAGCGCGAACGACACCACGTCTTTGTATTCGGTGCTCAGGTAGGCAGAGGTCAGCGCTTCCGCCACGCCCAGTACCAGGCCGCCAATCATCGCACCGGGAATGCTGCCGATGCCGCCCAGAACCGCGGCGGTGAAGGCTTTCATACCGGCCATAAACCCGATGTAAGGGTTGATGACGCCGTAGAACTGGCCGAGCAACACCCCGGCCACCGCCGCCATCACCGCACCGATAACGAAGGTCAGCGAGATCACCCGGTCGGTGTTGATGCCCAGCAGGCTGGCCATCTTCAGATCTTCCGCACAGGCGCGGCAGGCGCGGCCCATGCGTGAATAGCGGATAAACAGCGTCAGCGCCAGCATCGCCAGGAAGGTCACGAGCCAGATGGTCAGCTGCATGGTGCTGATGGTGGCGGCGAAGCCGTTGCTTTCTCCCAGCACCCACTGGCCGGTCACTAGGCTAGGCAGCGCCAGATCGCGTGAGCCCTGCGTCAGGCTGACGTAGTTTTGCAGGAATATCGACATGCCGATGGCCGAGATCAGCGCAATCAGGCGCTTGGAGTTGCGCACCGGCTTGTAGGCCACCCGTTCGATGCTCCAGCCGTAGGCACTGGCGATAACGATCGAGACCAGGAACGCGGCGCCGATCAGCAGCCAACCGACGTCGATGCCGAGCATCATCAGGGCGGCGATAACGATAAAGGAGACATAGCTGCCGATCATGTACACCTCGCCGTGGGCGAAGTTGATCATGCCGATGATGCCGTAAACCATGGTGTAACCGATGGCGATCAATGCATAGGTGCTGCCCAACGTTAAGCCGTTGAACATCTGCTGCAGAAAATAGAGGAGTTGCTCTGACATACTCTGAACCCTTGGCTGCGAAACCCGCCGGCGGAGAACCGGCGGGTAAAGGGAGACGGGGCCGGCAAGCCGACCCGCCGGGCGCAGCGGGCTGCGCCCCACCCTAATCATTATGGCTTATTTGATCGGTGTGGACGTGCCGTTGGCATGCCATTCGAACACGCCGAACTCGAAGCCTTTCAGATCGCCCTTGTCATCCCAGGTCAGCGGCCCCATCACGGTCTCCACCGGCTTGCCGGTTTTCAGATCCTTGACGATGTCCGCCGGCTCCTGGCTGCCGCTGCGCTCCATGCCGGTGGTCAGCGACTGCAGCGCAGCATAGGTGGTCCAGACGAACGGGCCAGTCGGATCCAGCTTCTTGGCTTTCAGCGCATCGACGATCGGCTGGTTGGCAGGCACCTGATCGTAGCGTTTCGGCAGCGTCACCAGCATGCCTTCCGAGGCGGCGCCGGCGATGTTGGACAGCGAGGAGTTGCCCACGCCTTCCGGCCCCATGAAGCGAGTGGTCAACCCGGCCTGCTTGGCCTGACGCAGGATCTGCCCCATTTCCGGGTAGTAACCGCCGAAGTACACGAAGTCGATATTTTCTTTCTTCAGGCGCGCCACCAAGGTGGAGAAGTCTTTGTCGCCGGCGGTGATGCCTTCGAACATCGCCACTTCGGTGCCCTGTTTTTTCAGGCTGTCGCGCACCGAGCGCGCCAGGCCTTCGCCGTATTGCTGCTTGTCGTGCACCACGGCGATGCGCTTCGGCTTGATGTCGCTGAGGATGTATTTGGCGGCGGTCGGGCCCTGATCCGAATCCAGGCCGGTGGTGCGCAGGATCATCTTGTAGCCGCGGGTAGTCAGATCCGCGTTGGTGGCCGCCGGGGTAATCATGATCACGCCTTCGTCTTCATAGATATCGGACGCCGGCTGGGTGGATGAGGAGCACAGGTGGCCGATCACGTAGCGAATGCCGTCGTTGATCACCTTGTTGGCGACCGCAACTGCCTGTTTCGGGTCGCAGGCGTCGTCGTATTCCACGCCGACCAGCTTGTCGCCCTTGATGCCGCCCTTGGCGTTAATGTCGGCAATCGCCTGGCGCGCGCCGGTAAACTCCATGTCGCCATACTGCGCGACCGGGCCGGACATTGCCCCGACGATCGCCACCTTGATGTCTTTCGCCATGGCCGCCTGGCTCATGGCCATCGCAATACAACCCGCCAGCAGTGCCTTACCTGTTGTTAATTTCATCCGCAAATCCCCATCTGTCGTTGTGAACGTACCTGTTGTGTTTGCCTGCGCCCGATCGTTATTGACCGCTTTTGTTATAAGTAATAATGATTTAGGCGTTTTGTCGGCATTATTTTCTAATAAGACTTTATTTTTCATGCCATTAAACAGGAATTTTCTTCTGCAAATCAACTTCATCTGGCAGAAACAAGCGGTGTAAACAGGATAAAATTCGAATTAAATCTGCGCTCTTTACCTTTAGGCGTAGTGCGTTGTGCTGGTTAACAATCCGTTTACTAACTATTTACTCGGAAAATGCCCCGTGCAAAAAACATATTGCACAGTAATCGTACAGAAAAACTTACACAACGCTCTGCACAAGATCTATTACACTGTCGACATCATTTAGCTGCGCGGAAATTCTGCATGAAACTGACCATCGAGCGCCTAACCGCGCTGTCCCCGCAAGACCTTATCGACCTCGGTAAAATTTGGCCGCACCAGCAGCCGGAACAGTGGCAAGGCTGGCTGAGCGACGACAAGGCGCTGTTTGCCGCCCGCTTCAACGAGCGTCTGCTGGGTGCGGTGAAAATTGCGCTGCAGGACGACCGCGCCGAACTACAGGATCTGCTGGTACGCGAAGTGACGCGCCGCCGCGGCGTCGGTCTTTATCTGGTGCAGGATGCACAGCGTCAGCTGCCGCAGGTCGCCCAGTGGCAGCTGTCGACCGCCGGCCTGGCGCCGCGTGAACGTGGGGAAGTCGATAACTTCATGCGCGCCTGCGGCTTCGCACCGCAAGGCGATCTCTGGCAAAAATGAAGCGCCGGCTGGCGGCGCTGGTTTTGATTGCGCTGGGGTTGGCGGCCTGGTTCGCCGGGCGCCAGCAGGCGCTGCGCCAGGCCTCAGGCTGGGATCAGCAGGTTTATGTCTGGCAGCGGGTTTGGACGCCGCAGCACGCCGATGCGCTGGCGCACAGCCGCGATCTGTTTACCGGGCTGCGGGTGCTGGCGCTGCAGGTGCATCCGCGTGAAGGCTGGCGGGAAATCCCGGCCGATCTCAGCCTGCTGAAGCAGGACGGCCACCCACTCTGGCTGGTAGCCCGCCTCGACGGCCAACTGCCGCAGCTGGATCAAGAGGCCATTATCCAGCGCCTGCTGGCGCTCACCCAGCGCTGGCAGGCGGCCGGGCTGCCCGTCACCGGCATCGAGATCGATCATGATGCCGCCACCGCCCGCCTGCCGGACTACCAACGCTTTCTGCAGCGGCTGCGCCAACGGCTGCCCGCCGCTTTGCAACTCGGCATCACCGCCCTGCCGGCCTGGATCGGCTCATCCAACCTGCCCGGCGTACTGCAACAGGCCGACAGTTCCGTCCTGCAGGTGCACGCGGTGCTCTCGCCGCAGCAGGGGCTGTTTGACGGCCCGCTGGCGCTGCGCTGGGTGCGGCAGTACGCTGCCGTCACACCGAAGCCGTTTCGCGTCGCGCTGCCGGCTTATGGCATGGCGCTGCTGGGGTTTGATGCGCAGGGCGCGCAGGTGGAGAGCGAATCCTCGCTGCGCGTGGCGGGCAACGGCCGTGAGCTGACGGTCGCGCCGCAGCAGATCGCCGATTTTCTGCAAACGCTGGCGCAGCAAACGCCGCCCCGGCTGCGCGGCATTATCTGGTTCCGCTTGCCGCTGGCGGACGATCGGCGCGCCTGGTCGCTCGCCACGCTGCGAGCGGTGATCGAGCGCCGGCCGCTGAACGTCGACTGGCAGGTAAAATTTAGGCCTCAGCCACAGCAAAACGGGCTGTATGACCTGATAATTCATAACAACGGGCCGGTAGATGCCCCGCTGCCGCAAGAGGTGGTCATCCGCGCCGACGACTGCCTGGCGGCGGACGCGGTCGGCCACTACCGGCTGGAATCCGCACCGCAACAGCAACGCTTTATTCGCATCAGCAGCGACCAACTGCGCGCCGGGCAATCCCGGCCGTTGGGTTGGCTGCGCTGCCAACAACTGACGCCAGGAGGCCCCCTTGTCACACCTTGATTCGCGCGCGGCACGGAACACCCGCCGCCTTCTTCCGCTGGCCATGCTGATCGGCGCCGCACTGCCGCTGAGCGGCTATGCCTGCGGCCCGGATTTTCCTAACCGGCTGCTGATCGACCGCAACGGTACCCTACTGTATATGCCGGAGGGCAATTTCGCCTTCGAAGCCGGCCGGCTGGTGCCGATGGATAAACAGTTGCCGCACTGGCAAGCCCCGCCGCCGCCGATGCCGCCGAAACCGATGCCGCAATCGCCGGAAACGATCGCGATCGGTAAAATGCGCGCCGCCAAAACGGTGGAAGAGGCTGACGCCGTCAATACGCAGGGGTTGTCCAACGCCGCGCGTCTCTATCAACTGGGCGCCGTCGCTTTCGCCAGCCACGATCCGCGCGCCACAGACTATTTCCAGCAGGTGCTGAAGCTACCGGCCGCCGAGCAGAGCGACTGGGGACTGCGGGCGCAGTATTCGCTTGGCCGCGTCCTGATGGCTGACCACGGTACACCGGTGAATGAATCCGGTGAAGCGGTTCCCGCCGCCGAGCATCCGCCTAAAGCCGAACTTGAACAGGCGCTGACGGCATTCCAGCAGGTGATCGACCGGGTGAAAAGCGGCGCCGCCGATCCCGATCAGTTGGCGCTGAGCAGCCTTGGGCAGCAGGCGCGCATCCACCTGTGGCTGGGTGACGTCGCCCCCGCCGCCCACCTCTATGCGCAACAGGCGGCGCAGGGCGATCCGAGCGGCGGGCAGTCGCTGCAGTACGTCTCCAGCCTCCTGGTCAACCCCGACCATTTGGACACGCTGAAACAGATTATCGGCGATCCGTTGATCCAGCAGTTGGTGACCATTGAGCTGTTCGCGCGCAGCGGCAACCTGCAAATGGCAGATACCGACGGCAACGGCCGCTCCGCCCAGATCATCAGCCAGATCCTGACGCTGCTGGACGGCTCAGTGAAAAGCGGCTTCGCCGGCAGCGATCGGCTGGCGGCGTTGGCTTACCGTTCGGGGCAGTACCCGATGGCGGCGAGCCTGCTGAAAAACGCCGGCGACAGCGGCCTGGCGTGGTGGCTGCGCGCGAAAATGGCGCTGCGCGACGGCGACGTGAAAGCCGCCACTGCCGCCTACGCCAAGGCGGCAAGCGCGTTCCCCACCGACGAAAGCTGGGGTGAACAACGCAACGCCGACTTCGTCGCAGAAACCATCGTGCCCGAGTGCCGGGTGGCCGGCGAACAGGCCATCCTGGCGCTGAACCGCGGCGACTATCTGCAGGCGATGGACCTGCTGTATCGCGGCAAAGCGCTCTACTGGGCCGACGTGGCCGACGTGGCGGAGCGGGTGCTGACCGTCGATGAGTTGAAAGGTTTTGTCGATAAGCACGCCCCGGCGCCGACGACGCCGCTCAAGCCGGTTAATCCGGACGACTACGGCGGCCAGCAGATCACGCCGGAAGTGCAGCTGCGCGAACTGCTGGCGCGGCGGCTGATGCGCGCCGGACGAGCGCCGGAAGCGCTGGCCTATTTCGATATCCCCAACTACCGGCAAGCGGCGCAGCAGTTCGCCGACGAACTGAAGGCCGCCAAGGACAAATCCGCCGCGCCGCTGACGCGCGCGCAGGCTTACTATCGCGCCGCCAACCTGCTGCGCGCCCAGGGGCTGGAGTTTACCGGGTATGAGATGACGCCGGATTACGCCATCTATGGCGCCGGCTATTCCTATCTGGGGGATGCGTTCGATACTCGCGAGCTGAAGCATAAAAGCTGGATCGACAGCGCAGAAGCGGCGCGCGCCAAGGCGGCGCTACCGGAGGAAGACAACCGTTTCCTGCACTATCGCTGGCAAGCAGTGGGGCTGGCGCAACAGGCGGCCGATCTGCTGCCGCCGAAGAGCCAGGCCTATGCCGCCGTGCTATGTAACGCTGCCAGCTGGGTTATCAAGCGTGATGCCAAATCCGGCCGTGCGCTTTATCAGCGCTATATCAACACCGGCACCCGTTATCCGTGGGCGGCGAAATTCGGCTACGACTGCCCGGCGCCGGACTTCACCGCCGTGGCGCCATAACGCCGAATTTCAGGCACTAAAAAGCCCGGCTTGCCGGGCTTTTTTTATTGAATCTCGCATCGACTCAGGCTTCGATCGCCATTTTGAGTTTCTTCATGGCGTTCTTTTCCAGCTGACGCACGCGTTCGGCGGAAACGCCGTACTGATCGGCCAGCTCCTGCAGCGTCGATTTGTTGTCATCATCCAGCCAACGGGCGCGGATGATATGCTGGCTGCGCTCGTCCAGACCTTCCAGCGCATAGGCCAGTTTGTCTGCGGCGTTGCTTTCCCAGTTATCTTCCTCGATGCCTTCGGCGAAGTCCGAGCTTTTGTCCTGCAGGTACAGCACCGGCGCCATCGACTGGCCATCGCGGGCCTCGTCGTCCGGAGTCGGATCGAACGTCATGTCCTGCGCCGCCATGCGAGATTCCATCTCGCGCACGTCTTTGCTGGTTACGCCCAGCTCGCGGGCCACCAGTTCCACTTCGTCCTGGTTGAACCAGCCCAAACGCTGTTTGGTTTTGCGCAGGTTAAAGAACAGCTTGCGCTGCGCTTTGGTGGTCGCCACTTTCACGATGCGCCAGTTGCGCAATACGTACTCGTGGATTTCCGCCTTAATCCAATGCACCGCAAAGGAAACCAGACGCACGCCGACTTCAGGGTTGAAGCGGCGAACGGCTTTCATCAGGCCGATATTGCCTTCCTGAATCAGATCCGCCTGCGGCAGACCATAGCCTGAATAGTTGCGGGCAATATGAGCGACAAAGCGCAGGTGAGACAGGATGAGCTGCTTAGCGGCATCCAGATCGCCCTGATAATGCAGCCGTTCAGCCAGCTCCCGCTCTTCCTCTGCCGTCAGCATCGGATAGGCGTTGGCTGCCCGGATATAGGCTTCCAAGCTACCTTGGGGTACTAAGGCTAAAGTTTGCATTTCTTTGGTCATTCAAACCCTCTCTATGAGAATACAAAATCATGCAGGTGATTATTACAGCGGGGAAATGATTGATTCTACGGCAGTTGCTGAAGCAAAAGCGGTTCCACACGCCGGGCACCTTAACATTTGCTGCAATTTTTGACCGTACTCCGCCCTAAAAGTTCACCCTTTTTTGCAAGCATTGTCGCTGACAATACGTGACGAGGGTGAAGGCCGATAGGGAATTTGTGCGCTAAGAAGAGAGGGGTGGTGCTGACTTCGCTTGAGGTCACTCTTCTCCCGCAACGCGATCAAAAGCAGCAGGAGAAGAGTATACCAAAAAAATCTTACTGTGGTGTAAATCGGCGTAAATGTTGCACCGTCGCCAGCCAGGCGGCGATCCAGCCGATCATCGCGGAGATGATCAGCAGCAACAGCGCCTCATCCCAGCCCAGCCCGTGCAGGGTGAAGGTGGTGCCGAATACCTTGGCGACCCCGACGACCACCGACTCCAGCTGCCACACCAGCGCGCCGGAGAGCACCAGCGACAGCAGCGCACCGGCAAAGCCCAGCATCGCCCCGCCGTTGAGGAACGGCCGCAGAATAAAGCCGTCGGTGGCGCCGATCAGCTTCATCACGTTGATGGTGTCGCGACGGCTGAAGATGCTCAGACGCACGCTGTTGCCGATCACCAGGAACACTGCCACGATCATCAGCACGCCGATGATCGCCGCGATCTGGCCCGCCAGCCCGGTCAGCGCCGCCAGGCGGGCAAACCAGCTGTCATCCATACGCACTTCTTCCACGCCCTGCACCGCCGCTACGCGATCGCGCAGGGTGTTGAGGGTGTCCGAACTCTGGAAGCTCATCTTCGGCGTGACGATCGCCACCGCCGGCAACGGGTTCTCTTCCAGCATGTCCAGCGCGCCGCCAAAGCCCGACCAGTTACGGAACTCGCCGCGCGCTTCTTCACGCGACAGGTAGTTCACCTTCTCCACGCCGGCTTCCGCCTTGATGGCGTCGAGCACTTTCAGCGCCGCGTCGTCATCGAGCGATTTATCCAGGTAGACCGTCAGTTGCGGCGTCGGGTACCACTGGCTGGCCGCGGTGCTGACGTTTTTCCACACGATGTAGCACACGCTCGGCAGCGTCAGGGAAATGGCGATCACCATCACCGTCAGCAGCGTCGCCAACGGCTGGCGCAGCATGTCTTTGATGGCGTTCATCCAGGCATAACGCCACTGTTCGCGCCAGCCGCCGCGCAGCGCCTTGCTCTTGGCGGTTTTTGCGTTATTGGCCATGGTGAGCGCCCCCCTGCATGCGGCCCTGGCTCAGCGTCAGGATGCGGTAATTGCGACGGGCGATAAGCCCGGTGTCGTGCGTCGCCATCAGTACGGTCACGCCGACGCGGTTGAATTCTTCAAACAGGCGCAGAATGCCTTCCGACAGCGCATCATCCAGGTTACCGGTCGGTTCATCCGCCAGCAGCACCGCCGGCTTGTTCACCACCGCACGGGCGATGCCCACGCGCTGCTGCTCACCGCCGGACAGCTGAATCGGGAAGTTTTTCGCTTTATCCAGCAAACCGACTTTGTCCAACGCGGCGGAAACGCGGCGGCGGATATCTTCGGTGCTGGCGCCGGCGATGATCAGCGGCATCGCCACGTTGTCATACACCGTGCGATCCAGCAGCAGGTGGTGATCCTGGAAGATCATGCCGATCTGCCGACGCAGGAACGGCACCTCGCGGTTTTTCAAACGGCTGATGTCGTGCCCGCCAAACCAGATGTGGCCGGCGCTGGGCCGTTCGATACCGCAAATCAGTTTCAGCAGGGTACTTTTCCCCGCGCCGGAATGGCCGGTCAGAAACGCCATTTCCGCCGGGCGCAGATGGAAATCAACCCCCTGCAGCGCTTGCCGTCCGCCCAGATAAGCTTTACTGACCTGTTCAAAGCGAATCATCCGTATTAATCCTCTCGGGCAAAAAGTGCCTCAATAAAATCGTCAGCCTTAAACGGCCGCAAATCTTCGATGCCTTCCCCGACGCCGATATAGCGGATCGGGATACCGAACTGATCGGCGATGGCGAAGATCACCCCGCCCTTGGCGGTACCGTCCAGTTTAGTCAGCGTGATGCCGGTTAAGCCCACGGCCTCATTAAATAATTTCGCCTGACTGACCGCATTCTGGCCGGTGCTGGCATCGAGCGTCAGCATAACCTCATGGGGGGCCTGGTCGTCCAGTTTTTTCATGACGCGGACGATCTTCTTCAGCTCTTCCATCAGGTGCGATTTATTCTGCAGACGGCCGGCGGTATCGGCGATCAACACATCGATGCCGCGCGCCTTGGCGGCCTGCACCGCATCGAAGATCACCGAAGCGGAATCCGCGCCGGTATGCTGCGCCACCACCGGAATGCGGTTGCGTTCGCCCCACACCTGCAGCTGCTCCACCGCGGCGGCGCGGAAGGTATCCCCCGCCGCCAGCATCACCGACTTGCCTTCCGCCTGGAACTGACGCGCCAGCTTGCCGATGGTGGTGGTTTTACCCACGCCGTTCACGCCGACCATCAGGATGACATACGGGGTTTTCCCGCTGACATCCAGCGGCTGATCGACCTTGGCCAGAATTTCGGACATTTCCTCCTTCAGCTTGCCGTACAGCGCTTCAGCGTCTTTCAGCTGCTTACGGCTGGCGTGCTGAGTCAGGGAGGTGATGATCTTGCGCGTGGTCTCCACGCCGACGTCGGCGATCAGTAGCTGTTCTTCCAGCTCGTCGAACAGGTCGTCGTCGATCTTTTTACCGCGGAACAGCCCCATAAAGCCGGAACCGAGATTTTGCTTGGTCTTCTGCAGGCTGCGTTTCAGGCGAGCGAAGAAGCCTTCTTTGGTCGGGCGTTCCTGCTCTTGCGCAGCGGCGGGCACCACAGGTTCAAGCGGCGCTTCTTCCGGCTCCGGTTCAGGTTCGACGATTGGCTCGGGTTCAACGACCGGCTCAGGTTCGACGATTGGCTCGGGTTCAACCACCGGCTCGGGCTCAACCACTGGCTCGGGCTCAACCACTGGCTCGGGTTCAACCACTGGCTCGGGTTCAACCACTGGCTCAGGTTCGACGACCGGCTCAGGCTCGACGACCGGCTCAGGCTCGACGACCGGCTCAGGCTCGACGACCGGCTCAGGTTCGACGACCGGCTCAGGCTCGACGACCGGCTCAGGTTCGACGACCGGCTCAGGTTGGACGACCGGCTCAGGTTCAACCACCGGTTGCTGCTGCGCCACCACTTGCTCGGTGACGCTGACGATCTCTTCAGCCAACGCTTGCGGCGCCGCCGGATGTTCAGCCGCCGCCGGCAGGTTTTCCGCGATTTGCTCGCCGGCCTGACCGTTATCCCACTCCCCCGGGGTGTCGACGGAGGCGGCAGGTTCAGATTCCTGGGCGGGGAGCTTGTCATCCAGCTTGGCGGCGGCAGGTTCAGCCGGCGTCTCCGCGGCCTGAGGTTCCGCCTGCTCTACCGGCTGCTCAGGTTGCTGTTGCTCTTCTTCCTTTTCCTTCTGGCCAAAGCCCAGCCAGGAGAAAAACCCACGTTTCTTATCTTTTGCCATGTTATGACTCTACTCCGTACCGAAGGCTCGCTTACCCTACATACCTGAAGGATATATGCTGACAATAATCCGCCGAGTCTATCACTTTCCCTCGCGCAGCAACACGCATCCGGCATGCTTTCCGGTGTGAAATCAGACAACAACGTTTTACCGTTCCCCCCGACGCCCGTCACCGGTAGAATAGGGACAACTTTTCGTTAACCTCTGCGGCCCCGCGCCGCAAAAGAAATCAAACAACGCTTATGACAAGACTCTCGCCACGGGCCGCGGCCAAAAAGCCGCCCCAGGCCGCAGCCGGACAGATCCGCATCATCGGCGGCCAATGGCGCGGCCGCAAACTCCCGGTGCCAAACAGCCCGGGGCTGCGCCCCACCACCGATCGGGTGCGTGAAACCCTGTTCAACTGGCTGGCGCCGGTGATTCAGGGCGCGCGCTGCCTGGACTGCTTCGCCGGCAGTGGCGCACTAGGGCTGGAAGCGCTATCGCGCTATGCCGGCAGCGCCACGCTGCTGGAATTCGAACGGCCGGTGGCTCAGCAACTGGAAAAAAATCTGGCGCTGCTGCAGGGCAAAGGGGTGGTTATCAACACCAACGCGCTGAGCTGGCTGGCGGGCGACGGTCAACCGTTTGACGTGGTGTTCCTCGATCCGCCGTTTCGCAAAGGCCTGCTGGCGGAGACCGTCTTGTTGCTGGAGCAGCGTGGCTGGCTGGCCGACGAGGCATGGATCTATGTAGAAGCCGAGGCGGAAAGCGCCGCGGCGGACGTGCCTGCCAGCTGGCAGTTGCACCGGGAGAAGGTCGCCGGTCAGGTGGCTTATCGCCTTTATCTTCGTTCGCAAGAGAAAACCGACCATGCTGATTAATCTGGGCCGCCTGCTGATGCTGTGCGTATGGGGCTTCCTGCTCTCTAACCTGTTCCATCCGTTTCCCAAGCCGCTGAAGTATTTCATCGACGTGGCGCTGTTTTTTATGGTGGTGATGCACGGCCTGCAGCTGGTGCTGTTGAAATCCACCCAGCCGAAGGATCAGCCGATCAGCTACTGGCAAGAGGCCAAGATCTTTATCTTTGGCGTGTTTGAGCTGCTGGCCTGGCAAAAGAAACAGCCGCCCATCAAGAAAAAGTGACCGCTACGGCTGAACGGTGAACGAGACGAAGCGCGTGCCCTGCATGTTTAACGTGCCGTGCGCGCCTTTTTCTATCGGGTTGTACTGCCATTGCTTCAGCCGCAGCGTAATGTCTTCACCGCCCTGGTTCGGGCTGAACACCACCTCGTAATACATCGGCTCGTTGACCAACGGCTCGCGCTGCGGCGCACGGGTCTTGGCGACCGGGAAGCTCCGCTTGTCGCTCACCGTCACCTGCAGACTGCGCATCGGCGCACGATCGTTTTCCGCCTCCTGCTGGCGCTGTTTGAAGTAGCGTTGCGTGGCCAGCACGGCGATCAACGCAATGACGGCGACAAAAAATAACGGTGGCTTACTCATCGGTTTCCCATTTCCTTCACGGCCAAATCGGCGTAAACATAGCATTCTCAAGAAAGCATTGTCGATCGTCGGCAGGCTACCTACACTGAAATAAGAAGTGACATGGGTGACAGTTTGGAGCCGGTGGTTGCGGCTCCCTCCTACATAAGGATGACATCAATGAGTTGGCCGTTCCTTGCCGTATTCTTTTCCGGTTGGCTGTTCGTCGACGCCTCTTACCGCGGGCCGCGCTGGCAGCGTTGGGTGTTCAAACCCGTCACGCTGTTGCTGCTGTTGCTGCTTGCCTGGCAGGCGCCGGTGCTCAGCGCGGCGGGTTATCTGATCGTACTCGGCCTGCTGGCGACGCTGATCGGCGATGCGCTGCTCCTGCTGCCGCGCGAGCGGGTGCTGTACGCCATCGGCGCCTTTTTCCTGTCCCACTTGCTGTACACCCTGAGTTTCGCCAGCCAGATGACGTTCAGTCTGTTCTGGCCGCTGCCGCTGGCGCTGCTGGCGATCGGTGCATTGCTGCTGGCCACCCTTTGGACCCGGCTGGAAGAGATGCGCTGGCCAATCGTCACCTACGTGGCGATGACGCTGCTGATGGTCTGGCTGGCAGGCGAACAATATTTCCTGCGCAGCACCGATTTCGGCTTCTCGCTGCTGGCCGGCACCTCGCTGCTGCTGCTGGCCAACGTGGTTTGGCTGCTCAACCGCTACCGCTTCACCTTCCGCGCGGCGGACGCCATCGTGGCTTTCTGTTACTTTTCCGGCCACTTCCTGATCGTGCGTTCGCTCTACCTGTAGAGACCTGCCGCGGGTTCGGCGCGCCGAACCCGTTTCTTCATCAAGCCAGCGCTTTCAACGTCAGGGCATCACCCGCACCCAGCTGATTGCGGTACAGATCGCCGTCGCGCGAGAAGAACGCCAGCGTGCTGCCATCCGCCTGCAGCAGGGCGATGCCGTCCGGCGCCGGGCGCCAGCCCACCACCTCGGCCGCAAATACGCTTTGCAGACAACGCTGCCGATCCACCAGCTGGTAGCCGTTGGTCTCGCTTTGCTCATTGGCCAGAAACTCGATTTGGCATTGCCTTTCGCTGTCGGCTACCTGCCATTGCCCCGCCAGCGACTGCGCGGTCGGCAGCGCCAGACTGCCGGCCATCACCGCACTCGTCACCATCATGCCTCCCGCCGCCAGGGCGGCGCGCGTTAAAGTACCTTTCATACCGGCTCCCACATCACGCCCGGCCGAGACTGCGCCGGGCGCTCCGTTGCTGCGTTACACGATAAAGTCAGTGGCGACGTCTACCTGACCGACGATTTTCACCAGGAAGTCCGGCGCCTGATGCCCCCCGATGTTCACCGACAAATCGGTCACGTTGTTGGACGCGTTGTAGCTCAGCAGCGCTTCACCGGCCGCGCCGCTGAAGTGATCGACGAAGTGAATGAAGTCGCTGCTCTGCGCCTCTTTGTTGAAGAACGACAGATCAATCTTGTCGATCCCTTTCTGGAAGTCGCGGATCCAGTCTGAAGCGCCCGGTGCGGAATCGCTGGCGGCAGAGAACACAAAGATGTCTTTACCGGCACCACCCCACAGCTCATCCGCCCCGCCGCCGCCGAACAGCACGTCGTTACCCGCGCCGCCTTTCAGCACGTTATTGGCCGCGTTGCCGACGATCACGTCGTTG
Organism: Serratia sp. CY33802; assembly: GCF_052169095.1. NCBI lineage: Bacteria > Pseudomonadati > Pseudomonadota > Gammaproteobacteria > Enterobacterales > Yersiniaceae > Serratia > Serratia sp. CY33802. The sequence continues at coordinate 259,075 of NZ_JBJNLL010000004.1, read as the reverse complement.
CCGGAACCGCCAATGGCGTTCTCAATGGTCACACCGGCGGCGATCGACACGTTGCCCTTCAGGCCGCCCACGTCGGAGAACGACTTCTCGTTCAGGTTGATGCGTTGGTTAGCGGTGTAACCGGAGAAGTCGAAGGTATCGTTGCCGCCCGCATCCCAGGCCGCAAAGATCACTTTTTGCGAGTTGCTGGTGGTGCTGAGGAAGTCACGACCGGTGTTGGAGTTAAAGCCGTACACGGTGTCGCCGGTGCGGGTCGACAGGTTGGCGCCATACAGGTGCTGAATGGCGGCAATGTCATCCAGCAGCGGAGCCGCGGCGTAATGACCGCCGTTGTCGCCACCGGTATTGGTTTCACTCCAGTAGCTCATCAGGCTGAACTGACGAGTATCTTCCGCGTAAGTGACGTCGCGGTAGGTCGGGTTGCCTTCACCGGCGTTGTAATCGCCCGGATGGCTCAGACCCAGTGCATGGCCAATTTCATGGGTGAACGTCTGGCGGCCGTAGTCTTCGGTCGCCGGATGCTTGACGTTGGACTGATTGACGTTGTACCAGGTCTGGCCCCCCAGATCCTGGCCCTGCCAAATGGTGTTCGGCAGGAAGGCGTAGGCCTGGGTGCCGTAATCATAGTGGCCGGGGCGATCCTGGCTGTAGTTGCCGAAGGTGATATTGGCCTTTTGTCCGGCCGCCACTTCGGTGAAGGTGATATTGGCGACGTCGGCCCAGGACTGCAGCGACAGCTTAGCCTGCTGCTGCTGTTCCGCGCTGAACTTGCTCAGCCCGGTGTCGCCGGCGACGTTAGTGGAAGAGAACTTATAATCCGGGAAGGAGAAGGTTAATTTGATCGGCTGGCCAAATACCTTGTAACCGTTCCAGGTTTGGTTCTCGCGGGTAATAAACAGCCCAGCTTGCTCGTTAGAAAATGAATCCTTGCCATTAATCTGAATCCCGTTACCCCGCTCATGATAATGCAGCAGGTCGTCTACAGCATCGTAACCGGTTGTGGCGGCCGCGAGGCTGGATTCAGTAATTTCAATTGCCTTTTTAGTAGATTGCATTGGTTCGATTCCACTCATTACCTGATTGATATCAATCAGACAGATAGACATAACCTCCCCGTAAGCCACGGTTAATGAACCTCAAGCTTGCTGGAAGGGGCTTATGCGCCGTTACCGGCAGTGTGTTAGGTAGAATTAATGCATATATATCAGCAAATAAGATCACCATTAAAAATGGTAATCGATTCCAATTATAGGCAGGACCGTAAAACTGCACATAAAATAATCAACCATTTATTATCGCAACGAAAGTTTGTTATGCTGCTTTTTAGGCTTCTTTACAAAGCAAACGAAACTTGATGAGGATAAGTTGGCACCAAACTTCAATAGCAACGCGGCCTGCAGAGTCAAGCGAATCATGCTGGCTTTACTCAGGGGAAAAGGTAAATTTTGCTAAAGCGTTATAGATTAATAACTCTTTATTATTAGGTCAGGCGATTTTTTAGTTTCTATAGGAATATTATTTTCTTATTTAAACTAACGGCAGCGAGCCTTTTCGCCCAAATAGGGGATAAGAAAAGCCGATATATTTAAATTCGCATTATTCATTATTGAATGAATCCCCCTTTTCTACGCCCGAACGCCGTTAGCAATAATTCTCATCCGGCGCTTGACTCTGGAGTGGACTCCAGGGTGTAGAGTCAGCTGAGCAAACCCGTTTAACAGCCCGAAGGGGGACGTTATGCACAATCAGCAAAACCATAATCATCAGGAACATCACCACGCCGAAGGCGGGTGCGGCTGCAACCACAGCCACAGCAAAACGCAGCATGGCTGCAGCAGCGAGCCGAAAAGCGCAGCCGTACAGGCCGAACACGCCCACCATCATCACGATCATGGCGATAGCGGCTGCTGCGCCACCGCGCCCGACGATCCGGACGAGGAAAGCGACAGGCTGGCCGCCGCTCCCCCTTCCGGCAGCCAACGTTTCAGCTGGAAAGTCACCGGTATGGACTGCCCCAGCTGCGCCAAGAAAATCGAAAATGCCGTCACCGCGCTCCCCGGCGTTGACAGCGCACGCGTATTGTTCGCCACTGAAAAACTGGTGGTCGACGCACAGTCCGATCTCAGCCTGCGGATCCAGGACGCGGTCGCCCAGGCCGGTTTTACCCTGCTCGGCACTCAGACCGCCAAAGATGCCGCGCCAAAAGCCTCGCGCTTCGGCGAATTTGCGCCGCTGCTGTTGTTAACTACCCTGATGGTGGTCAGCTGGGTGCTGGATCGGATTAACCCGGAGCTGGGTCGCATCGCCTTTATCGCCACCACGCTGGTCGGGTTGGCGCCGGTCGCCGCCAAGGCGCTACGTCTGATTCGCTCCGGCACGCCGTTCGCCATCGAAACGTTGATGAGCGTGGCGGCCATCGGCGCGCTGTTTATTGGCGCCACCGCCGAGGCGGCGATGGTGCTGCTGCTGTTTATGGTCGGCGAGCTGCTGGAATCCTACGCCGCCAACCGTGCGCGTCGCGGGGTGAAGGCGCTGATGGAGCTGGTGCCGGAAGATGCGCTGCTGCTGCAAGGCACGGAACGCAAACGCGTGCCGGTCGCCAGCCTGCGCCCTGGCGATGTGATTGAAATCGCGCCCGGCGGGCGCCTGCCGGCCGACGCCGAGCTGCTCAATCCGTTCGCCAGCTTTGACGAAAGCGCCCTGACCGGCGAATCGGTGCCGGTCGAGCGTCAACAAGGGGAAAAAGTGGCCGCCGGCAGCCTGTCCGTCGATCAGGCGGCACAGATGAAGGTGATTTCCGAGCCCGGCAAAAATGCCATCGACCGCATTTTGCAGCTGATTGAAGAGGCCGAAGAACGCCGCGCGCCGATCGAACGCTTCCTCGATCGCTTCAGCCGCTATTACACCCCAGCCATCATGCTGCTGGCCGTCGCGGTGATCCTGGTACCGCCACTGCTGTTCTCGCAGCCGTGGGAGACCTGGATCTATCGCGGCCTGACGCTGCTGCTGATCGGCTGTCCATGCGCGCTGGTGATCTCGACGCCGGCGGCCATCACATCCGGGCTGGCGGCCGCCACGCGGCGCGGCGCGCTGATTAAAGGCGGCGCGGCGCTGGAGCAACTGGGCCAGATTCAAACCATCGCCTTCGATAAAACCGGCACCCTGACCGAAGGCAAGCCGACGGTCACCGACGTGCTGCCCATCGGCGCGCTGACCGAACAACGGCTGTTGCAGCTTGCCGCCGCGGTAGAGGCCGGTTCACATCACCCGCTGGCGCAAGCGATCATCAACCGCGCCGCCGCAAGCGGGGCTGAGCTGCCGCTGGCGCAGGCGCGCCGCGCGCTGGCCGGCGTCGGTGTGGAAGGGATCGTGGACGGCAAGACCGTGCTGATCAGTGCGCCGGGCAAGCTGGCGCCGGGCCTGCTCGCCACACAATGGCAGAGCCAGGTAGACAAGCTGGAAAACGCCGGTAAAACGGCGGTGGTGGTGCTGGAAGACGGCGCGCCCATCGGCTTGCTGGCGCTGCGTGATACGCTACGCAGCGACGCCAAACAGGCGATAGCCGAACTGAACGCGTTGGGTATTCGCGGCGTGATGCTGACCGGGGATAACCCGCGCGCCGCCGCGGCGATCGCCGGCGAGCTGGGCCTCGACTATCGTGCCGGTCTGTTGCCGGAAGATAAGGTCAGCGCGGTCACCGAACTGAGCGAACTGCGCCCGACGGCGATGATCGGCGACGGCATCAACGACGCCCCGGCGATGAAGGCCTCCAACATCGGCATCGCCATGGGCAGCGGCACCGACGTGGCGCTGGAGACCGCCGACGCCGCCCTGACCCACAACCGACTGGTGGGCGTCGCGGAAATGATCCGCATCTCGCGCGCCACCCACGCCAATATCCGGCAAAACATCACCATCGCGTTGGGGTTGAAAGGGGTCTTTCTGATCACCAGCCTGCTGGGGTTAACCGGGCTGTGGCTGGCGGTGCTGGCCGACTCCGGCGCCACCGCGCTGGTCACCGCCAACGCGCTGCGGCTGTTGAGAAAGCGCAGCTAAGCTCTGAAACAAACACGGGCGCGGCATACCGCGCCCGTTGTCATTTGGGGGAAGGAACTTTTAACTCGGCCGCGCCGCCGTTATACGCCTTTACGCAGCAGATAACGGTATGGCGCCTGCTCGGTCTCCTGCGCCACCAGCGTATGCTCCATAAAGCGGCAGAACCCCGGGATATCGCGGGTGGTAGCCGGATCGTCGGCAATAATCAGCAGCGTTTCGCCGTTGTCCATATGGCGCACGGTTTTACGCACCATCATCACCGGTTCTGGGCAACGCAGCCCCAGCGCGTCGAGCGTCTGGTCTGCCTGGGCAAATAAGTCAGTCATGCAATTTTTCTCGTTCAAAACGATCGGCGAACGCTCGCCGCATCTCATTAGCGCCTAGTTTACGCCGGTAGTTTTTCTGCGCAAGATGCGTTAACGTTTGCGTTAAATTTAACCATTGCATTGGTTGCGCAAACGCGTATCATGCCGCCGCGCAGCGTTTTTTGCTGTTTTGACAAGACACACTGGGTTCCCTCACCCCACTGCTAAAAAGGCTACAACATGTATTCGTTTACCGCACAGCAGCGCTTCACGGCGTTGGTCTGGCTTTCGCTGTTTCATATCGCCATCATTACCTCCAGCAACTACCTGGTGCAGCTGCCGATCACCGTTTTAGGCTTCCATACCACCTGGGGCGCCTTTACCTTCCCGTTTATCTTCCTGGCGACCGATCTGACCGTGCGCATCTTCGGCGCGCCGCTGGCGCGACGTATTATCCTGGCGGTGATGGTGCCGGCGCTGTTCATCTCTTATGTGGTCTCCACCGTCACCTATCAGGGAGAATGGCAGGGCTTCGCGGCGCTGAGCAGTTTTAACCTGTTCGTGGCGCGCATCGCCGTGGCCAGCTTTATGGCCTATGTGCTCGGCCAGATCCTCGACGTACACGTCTTTAACCGTCTGCGCCAACGCAGCGCCTGGTGGGTGGCGCCGGCGGCGGCGATGTTCCTCGGCAACATCAGCGATACGCTGGCGTTCTTCTTCATCGCCTTCTACAAGAGCAGCGATCCCTTCATGGCCAACAACTGGGTGGAGATTGCGCTGGTGGATTACAGCTTCAAGGTGATGATCTGCCTGCTGTTCTTCTTGCCGATGTACGGCGTGTTGCTGAACATGTTGCTCAAACGCATCGCGGCGCGCAGCGGCAGCCTGCAGCCGAGCTGAGCCATGCTATTCTGGGCGGCCTTATCCTTGGAGGCCGCTCATGACCCCAATCGTCCGCACCGCCACGCTCGAAGAAATCCACCGCCTTTATCAACGCATCCCCGAATTCGGCGGCCTGCATAGCCTGGCCGATCTGCAGCAGCGCATCGGCACCGCCCCCGCCAGCCTGTTGATCGCCGAGATAGACGGGCAGCCGGCCGGTTTCAAACTCGGTTATCAACGGCAGGAAACGGTGTTTTACAGCTGGCTGGGTGGCGTGCTGCCGGCATTCCGTCGCCACGGCGTGGCGCAGGCCTTGTTGGCCGAACAGGAACGCTGGGCTCGGGCGCAGGGCTATCGCCAACTGACGGTCAAAACCCGTAACCGGTTCCGCGCCATGCTGACGATGCTGCTCACCCACCACTATCAGATTGTTCAACTGGAAAAGAAAGGCGAAGTGGCTGATTATCGGCTATTACTGGAAAAAAACTTGTGACAACATCTGCCTTGCATTTCAACCTGGAATAGGTTGCGATACGACAGTGAATCCCTACCGGAAAGGAAGAAGGAAGCCCGATGCGTAAAGTAGCGAAATTGATGGGTATCAGCCTGCTGGCGCTTGGCCTCGCGGCCTGCGACGGCAACACCAAAGACACCAAGGCAGCGCCAGACGGCGCGGCGGCCAGCGCGCTGGCCGGGCAGCAGGTAAGCCTGCTGGACGGTAAACTGGCGTTCACCCTGCCGGTCGGCATGGCGGATCAGAGCGGCAAGTTGGGCAACCAGGCCAACAACATGCATGTTTACGCAGACAGCACCGGCCAGCGCGCGGTGATCGTCATCTTGGGCGACAAGACCGCCGACAGCCTGGAGACCCTGGCCAAGCGCCTGGAGAATACCCAGCGCGCGCGTGACGCCAACCTGCAGGTGATCACCAACAAGGCGCTCGACGTCAACGGCGTGCCGCTGCGTCAGCTGGACAGCATCATCACCAGCGGCGGTGAAAAGGCTTATTCTTCCGTCCTGATAGGTTCGCTGAACAACAACATGCTGACCATCCAGGTAACGCTGCCGGCAGACAATCAGCAGCAGGCGCAGACCGAAGCCGAAGGCATCATCTCCACTCTGAAGCTGAAGCAGTAATCCCACAGAGGGCCGGTTTGCCGGCCCTTTCGTTTTTATACCAGCGCCTGCGCCAGCAGGGTGATCGGATGTTCGCAGCGCTTGCTGGTGGACATTTCTATCTGCCATTTGCAGGTTTCGCAGTCGGTCACCACCAGATCCACCCCGCTCTCTTCTATCTGCCGGAACAGCGGCGCGCCAATGCCTTGCGACGTGGCGTAGTTCTCCGATTTGAACCCGTAGGTGCCGGCGATGCCGCAGCACTGCGAATCCAGTACCACCAGCTCCAGCCCCGGTATCTGCCGCAGCAGCTCCAGGGTGTAGGCGGTCCAGCCCATCTTCTCCATATGGCAAGGCGTGTGATAAGCCACCCGCAGCGGCGTGCGCTTGAGCGGCAGGCTGCGCCCCTGATTGATCAGGCGATAGAGATAGCGCGTCGCCAGCTCCACCCGATCGCGCACCGCAGTGGTGTCTACGTCCAGCAGATGAGGGTATTCGTCACGCAGGGTGAAGGTGCAGCTCGATGAGGTCGCCACCACCGGAATGCCGCGCTCCAGCACCGTTTCCTGCAGCGATTCGGCATTGACCCTGGCCTGCTTTTTAGCCTGCTCGATAAACCCGTTGGCGATCAGCGGCACGCCGCAGCATTTCTCGCGTTTCAGCAGCTGCACGCCGATATCCAGCGCGTTGAACACCCGGACCAAATCCTTGCCCAGCTGCGGGTGGTTATAGTTGACGAAGCAACCGTGGAAGAATGCCACCTGCTCAGCGTAACGCTGCTGAGCCTGCGCCTGTTGCCGGTACCAGCGGCGGAAGGTGCCGAAGGAATATTTCGGCAGCTCACGACGGTGATCGATCTTCAGCGCCTTGTCCAGCAGCTTGCGCACCGGTTTCAACCCGGTGGCGGCGTTGACGATCGGCGCAAACGGCGTCGACAGCGATCCCATGATATCGGTATGGCTGAGTATGGCATCGCGCAGCGTCGGCTTGCTCTGGGCGAAGTCGGCGCGGGCGCGTTGAATAATGTCGCCGATTTTGACGTCGGACGGGCAGGCCACTTCACAACGTTTGCAGTTGGTGCAGTATTTCAGCGCTTCGTCGTACAGCGCCGGGTCTTTCAGCCGCAGCCGCTCGCCGTCCGGCCCCGCCTGTTTCGGCCCCGGGTAGAGCGGGTTCACTTTGGCGACCGGGCAGTAAGTGGTGCAGACGGTGCATTTGATGCAGCTTTCAAAGCTGTGGTCCCGATGCAGGCTCATACGTTCTCCTCCGCGGCGATCTGCTGCGCGACGTGCAGCGCGCCGATCAATGACACGCCGGCGCCGCAGCCCTGCTGCAGCGGATCGTAGCCACCGGCGACCGCGCCGATGGCGTACAGGTTGTCGAACGGCACTCCCTGCTTCATCGCCCGCAGCCTGCCGTCGGTACGCACGCCGAACTGCAGGTAAGGCTGCGGCGCGAACAGCTCGCGTCGGCTCCAGTCGGCGCGATCCGCCCGGCTGTGTACGTCCAGCCCAAAGATCGGCTCACGCACCCGGTCGAAATCGGCCACCAGCCCATTGCTGAAGAAGCTGCCGCTGGCCAGCACCACCTGCTGCGCTCGCAGCGGAATATCGCCGTGGTTGCGGGTGTACAAACCGATGATGCGGCCGGCCTCGCTCTCGGCGCGCAGCACGCTGTCGCCGGGCATGAAAATGCCGCCCAGCTGCTGAAAACGCCGCCGCAGCGCCTGATGCAAGCGCATGCCGGGCACCGAAGGCGGCAACGTCGGCAGCAGTCGGATCGGTTTGCCGACCGCATCCTGCAACACCGCCAGCGACGCATCGTCCTCCAGGCCCAGACAGGCCGGCAGGAAGAGCGCCTCGGCCTCGCCCGCCAGCCGCCGCAGCTCTTCGGCCATCGGCGGCAGGCTTTCCATCAAATCCAGTACCCGGGCGATGTTCACCGCGCGGAACTCACTGGGGTTATTGCGCAATCTGTCCAGCGCCGGCATGTGCAGATAGGCCACGTCCGTCTGCACGCCGAGCTCGCGGCTCAGGGAATCGGCGGCCATCTGCGGCTGGAAGTCGAGGAACCCTTCGATGCCGATCACCGCGATGCGCCGCCACGGCAGTTGGCCGGTCAGCGGCAGCGTCGGGATCGCCTGCGGGCTGAGCCAGGTGGCGCGGCGCGTGCCCAGCGGCGTAATGCGCAGATGGTTATTGGTTCCCTCCCCCTGCAGGTTCAACCCGCAGCGCGCCAGCAGCCGCTGTGCGGCAGCGGACAGCGCCGCCACCCGGCCGGGCCCGATCAGGGCATACGGATGCTGCGGCGCCTGCTGCGCCAGCTGCGGCAACGCCGCCAGCGGCATCTCGACCGGCGTGCCGTCCGGCAATCTCGCCAACAGGTCGAGCGAGCCGGAGGAGAAGTAGAGCGCGCTCTGGCCAGAACTGACCACCGCGCAGCGCTTGCCCTGTTCGGCCACGGCAATGGCGCAGCTCAGGCCCGCCAGACCGCCGCCAATCACCACGACGTCAAATCGCATCATCTGCCTCCTGCTCCTGGTCGGCCTGGGCTTCAAGCCCGCATAATCCCTGGTAAACCCAGCTGGTAAATTCGCTCTCGCGCAGCGCATCGCCCCAGGCGATCGGCCGTACGCCTTTCCAGCGTTCGTTGAGGAACTGCGACAGCTGCGCGATGGATTGCTGCGGCGTGCTGACGTTAAAGCGCGTCAGCAGCCCGGCGGCGCGGCAGGCGCAGAGTTCGCCCTGGCAGGTGCCCATGCCGACGCGGGTGCGGCGGCGCAGATCCACCAGGTTATTGACGGTCAGCGAATTGACCGCATAACGCACTTCCCCGGCGGTCACCGCCTCGCATTCGCACACCAGGCTGGTGTCGAGCCGATCGGCCGCCGGCACCTGGCTGGCGCGATCGCCGTGGCGGTAAATCGCCGAACCACGGATGCTGGCGGGCAGTGAAACCACGCTGCGCACCGTTTCCTCCGCCGACTGGCGGGATCCGGGCAACGCGTCCTGCGCGGTGGTGCACGGACGGTTTACGCCAAGCTTTTCGCACACCTTGTCGGTGGCCCACTCCGCCATCAGGCGGTAGGTCATCAGCTTGCCGCCGGTGATGGTGATAAACCCTTCCAGCCCGTCGCGGGCGGCGTGATCGAGCAGCACGATGCCGCGGCTGACGTTGCGCCCGCTGGGATCGTCGTCGCTGGCGACCAGCGGCCGCACCCCGGCATAGGCGCGCAGAATACGGGTCTGCGCCAGGGTGGGCGCCAACAGCGCCCCCTCGCGGATCAGAATGTCCACCTCCTGCGGGGTCACCAGCATGTTGTCAATTTGGTCGTAGTCGATATGGGTCGAGGTGGTGCCGATCAGCGAGATGGTGTCGCCCGGCACCAGGATGTCGGCGTCCGCCGGTTTGCGGCAGCGGTTGATCACCATGTTGTTGATGCGATGGCCGAGGATCAGCAGCGTTCCCTTGGCCGGGAACATGCGAATGCGTAAATCGGCATATTCGGCGATCTGCTGGCCCCAGATACCGGCGGCGTTGACCACCACAGACGCGTGCAGCTCATAGCGCCGCTGATTCTGATGGTCGTAAACGCGCACGCCCGTTACCCGATCGCCGCTGCGCAACAATCCCACCACCTGGTGGTAGGTCAGGATCTGCGCACCGTGCTCGCGCGCGTCCAACATGTTGGCGGCGGTCAGCCGGAAGGGATCGACGGTGCCGTCCGGTACGCGCACCGCGCCGATCAGCGCCGGGTTAGCCGCCGGCTCCAGCCGCAGCGCCAGCTGCGGGTCGATCGCTTCGGCGTCGATATCGGCCTGGCGACAGGCCGCGATAAACTGCTGCTGATAGTCCAGCGAGTCTTGCGGCAAGGTGATGAACAGCCCGTCGGTGCGCTCGATACAGTGATGCGCGATGCGTTTCAGGATGCGGTTTTCTTCGATGCACTCGCGCGCCGACTCGCCGTCGGTCACCGCATAGCGCGCGCCGCTGTGCAATAAACCGTGGTTGCGGCCGGTGGCGCCGGTGGCGATGTCGTGGCGCTCCAGCAAAATGCATCGCAGGCCGCGCCGCGCACAGTCGCGGGCAATGCCTGCGCCGGTGGCGCCGCCGCCGATGATGATCACATCCGTTTCGCCGCCGTCAAAATAGCTGCTCATGTCGCTCCCTCAGGATCGGTAGTTATGAGCCTATTGAGCCACGGTTATTGGGGTCTTTGTTTGATAAGGAACAATAACGAACATAAAACGAAATAAAAATGACCACAAAAAACCATCAATGTGATCATAATCACGATTTTTGGACGTTTTTCTATTTCATAACGTTAACGAATCGCTCAAAATCCGCCGTGGTTTCATGAAAGTGTAACAATTGCGCCATTCGTCACAGCGACACCAGGCGTATTTGATGACAATGGCGCTCGTTATGGAACACAAAAACACCACATTCGATATCCGCTCAATCATCAAATGAACGTAAAAGGTCATATTGATGTGATAACAGATAAAGCCATCGGAGGCGCTCATGTTGAGTATTTTTAAGCCAGCCGCACACATCGCCCGTGTGCCGAGCGATAAGGTAGATCCGCTCTACCGTAAGCTGCGCTGGCAAATTTTCCTGGGGATCTTCTTCGGTTACGCCGCCTACTATCTGGTGCGTAAGAACTTCACCCTGGCCATGCCTTACCTGATCGAACAAGGCTTCAGCCGCGGCGACCTCGGCTTCGCGCTGTCGGGCATCTCTATCGCCTACGGCTTCTCCAAATTCATCATGGGTTCGGTCTCTGACCGTTCCAACCCGCGGGTGTTCCTGCCTGCCGGCCTGATCCTGGCGGCGGCGGTGATGTTGTTCATGGGCTTCGTACCGTGGGCAACTTCCAGCATCGCGGTGATGTTCGTTCTGCTGTTCCTGTGCGGCTGGTTCCAGGGCATGGGTTGGCCGCCGTGCGGCCGCACCATGGTGCACTGGTGGTCGCAGAAAGAACGCGGTGGCATCGTCTCCATCTGGAACTGCGCCCACAACGTGGGTGGCGGCCTGCCGCCGCTGCTGTTCCTGCTGGGCATGGCCTGGTTCAACGACTGGCACGCGGCGCTGTACATGCCGGCCTTCGGCGCCATCCTGGTGGCCCTGATCGCCTTCGCCCTGATGCGCGATACCCCGCAATCCTGCGGCCTGCCGCCGATTGAAGAGTACAAAAACGACTACCCGGACGACTACAGCGAAAAAGACGAAGAAGAGCTGACCGCCAAGCAGATCTTCATGCAGTACATCCTGCCGAACAAGCTGTTGTGGTACATCGCTGTCGCCAACGTGTTCGTCTACCTGCTGCGTTACGGCATTCTGGACTGGTCACCGACCTACCTGAAAGAAGTGAAGCACTTCGCGCTGGACAAGTCTTCCTGGGCCTACTTCCTGTATGAATACGCCGGTATCCCGGGCACCCTGCTGTGCGGCTGGATGTCGGACAAAGTGTTCAAAGGCAACCGCGGCGCCACCGGCGTGTTCTTCATGACGCTGGTGACCATCGCCACCGTGGTGTTCTGGATGAACCCGGCCGGTAACCCGACCGTGGACATGATCTGTATGCTGGTCATCGGCTTCCTGATCTACGGCCCGGTGATGCTGATCGGCCTGCACGCGCTGGAGCTGGCGCCGAAGAAAGCCGCCGGCACCGCCGCGGGCTTCACCGGCCTGTTCGGCTACCTGGGCGGCTCGGTTGCGGCCAGCGCCATCGTCGGTTACACCGTAGACTTCTTCGGTTGGGACGGCGGCTTCATGGTGATGATCGGCGGCGGCGTGCTGGCGGTTATCCTGCTGCTGCTGACCATGCTGAACGAGAAGAAACACCACGCGGAAATCGCTGCCGGCAAGCGCGGCTAACCGTCACACGACTTTTGCATGATTTAAAGGCCGCCCTGCGGCCTTTTTACTACCCTGCCCCCAACAACACGGAGAAAACGGAATGCGGACTCAAGTCAAAGCCCTGCTGACAGGGATCATTCTCGCCACCTCAATGGTCAGCGCCGCCCAGGCGGCGGACAAAGTGGTGATCGCCCACCGCGGCGCCAGCGGCTACCTGCCGGAACACACTCTGCCGGCGAAGGCAATGGCCTACGCGCAGGGCGCCGATTACCTCGAACAAGATCTGGTGATGACCAAAGACAACGAGCTGGTGGTGCTGCACGACCATTACCTCGATCGCGTCACCGACGTCGCCGAACGCTTCCCGGACCGCGCGCGTAAAGACGGCCGTTATTACGCCATCGACTTTACGCTGGCGGAGATCAAATCGCTGAAGTTTACCGAAGGCTTTGACATCGAAAACGGCAAGAAGGTACAGGGCTACCCAGGCCGCTTCCCGATGGGCAAATCCGACTTCCGCGTACACACCTTCCAGGAAGAGATCGAGTTCGTGCAGGGTCTGAACCATTCGACCGGCAAAAACATCGGCATCTATCCTGAAATCAAAGCGCCTTGGTTCCACAAGCAGGAAGGCAAAGACATCTCCAGCAAAGTGCTGGCGGTGCTCAAGCAGTACGGCTACACCGGCAAGAACGACAACGTCTACCTGCAGTGCTTCGACGCCAACGAGCTCAAGCGCATCAAGAACGAGCTGGAGCCGAAGCTGGGCATGGATCTGAAGCTGGTGCAGCTGATCGCCTATAACGACTGGCAGGAAACCTACGAGCAGAAAGCCGACGGCAAGTGGGTAGAATACGACTACGACTGGATGTTCAAACCGGGCGCGATGAAGAAAATCGCTCAGTATGCCGACGGTATCGGGCCGGACTACCACATGCTGGTGGTGGCGGATCAATCCAAGCCGGGCCACATCGTGCTGACCGACATGGTGAAAGAAGCGCATGCCAGCAAGCTGGCGGTGCATCCGTTCACCATCCGCGCCGATGCGCTGCCGAAGTACGTGACCGACGTAAACCAGCTGTATGACGTGATTTACAACCAGGCCGGCGTCGACGGCGTGTTCACCGACTTCCCGGACAAGGGCGTGCAGTTCCTGCAGAAGCAGGGCCAGCACAAGTAATGCCAAGGGCGCCGCAAGGCGCCCTTGTTATTTCAGAGAAACGGCCTGGTTATTTCAGAGGAACATCTTGCGCAGGTAGTGCGGCACCGCGTTATCGACATTGGAGCCGATCACTTCCAGCTCCGGCAGCATATCCTTCAGGCGCTGATGCGCGTCGCGCATGATGCAGCCCTTGCCGGCCATCGACAGCATCTCCAGATCGTTCATACCGTCGCCGAAGGCGATGCACTCTTGCAGCGTATAGCCGATGATCTTGGCCACTTCTTCCAGCGCATGCCCTTTCGACACGCCGCCCGCCATCACTTCCAGACAGGTCGGGAACGAGAAGCTGACGTTGACCCGATCGCCCCAGCGCGCGTTGATGGCGTCTTCCACCTGCAGCAACCGCTCATGATCTTCACAGGTAAAGTAAACCTTGCAGACGCCGTCGGTTTCCAGCAGGCCCGGCTCAAACAGCTGATATTTGAATACCGACTCCTGGAAGAACTCTTCCTGCTCCGGGCTTTCGCGGTTGATGAACCAGTCATCGTTACGGTAGACGTTGGTGGTTATCTCCGGATCGTCGTGCAGCATGCCGTACAGATCGCGGGCGATATCCTCGTCCAGGTTGTGGCTGAAGATCAGCTCGCCGGCCGTGTTGTGCACCCGCGCGCCGTTGGAGGTGATCATAAAGGCGCTGATCTCCAGACTGTCGCGGATCTGCGCCACGTCGATGTGGTGGCGGCCGGTGGCGAACACGAAATGCACGCCGCGCTGGGTCAGCAACTTCAGCGTTTCTTTGGCGTACGGCGACAGGGTATGGTCGGGAGACAGCAGCGTGCCATCTAAATCGGAAGCGACGACGTGATACATAGCGTTATGTTCTAACCTCTGATGGAGTTGTCGGCGGCAGCGCGCCACCTAAGTGTTGAGCAAAGAAGCGCAGGATTGCGTTCAGTGCTTCGGCGCGCATCGCGTCCCGCTCGAACAGGATCTCATGGCGTGCGCCGTTGATAACCCACGGAAGCCCCCCTTCGCAAGGGCGCCCCGCGTCTGACAGAGCCTGACAAAAAGCCTGGTGCGAACGGTTGTCAACCACCCGTTCCTCACCGGCTTGCAAAAGCAACAGCGGCGTTGTTATCTCCCCGGCCTGCGCGATAATCTGCCGGCCGGCGCGGATGCTCTCCCGCACCCAATGGTAGGTCGGTCCGCCCACCTGCAGCTCGGGGTAATCGGCGTAATAGCGCAGGCTACGCCGGTAGCGTTCGCGGCTGTGGGTCAACACGTTGACCACATAAGGCAGCGGCCGCCACTGGCCGGTGCCCACCGCGTAGTAGTCGCGGATCGCCGGACGGGTCTCCGCCCAGTCGAGGATGCGGTCGGCCAGCCAGCCCGGCATCGGCAGCTGGATGCCGAACATCGGCGCGCAAAACGCCGCCGCATCGAACGCCTGCGGCCGGCGTTGCAGGAACTGCGCCAGGATCGCGCCGCCCATCGAATGCGCCAGCGCGAAGCGCTGCCGGTAACCGCGCGACTCGACTTCGCGCTGCCAAAGCTGCTCGAAATCGTCCACGTAGTCGGCGAAGTTTACCACATGACCGCGGTGCGTATCCGCCAGTAAACGCCCGGAACGCCCTTGGCCGCGATGATCGACGATCACCACGTCGTAACCGCAGTGGAACAGATCGTAGGCCACCTCGGGGTATTTCACGTAGCTTTCGATGCGGCCGGGGCTGACCACCACCACGCGCTGATGCCGCGCGGAACTGAAACGCACAAAGCGGATCGGCACGCCGTCCACGCCGCTGAACTCGCCTTCTTCGCGCTGCCGCCAGAAATCCAGCAGCGGCCCGGTGGCGAAGGCAGCGAACTGCGTTTCACGCGTTAACCAGTCATCGGAGCTGAGAGTGAACGAGGTCATCGAGAGCGTTTTCCCTGTGGAGCCGGCGGAAAATGTGACCGCTGGCACAAGAAATCATACTAGCGTATTGTGATTCAATTCTGACAAAAAACGGCGCCGCCTCGGCGCATTGTGGCACAAAACGACACTTTCAGGGAGCCGAGAACCATGACCTTGGACTGGTGGTTAACCTACCTGCTGACCACGCTTATCCTTAGCCTGTCCCCTGGATCCGGCGCCATCAACACCATGAGCACCGGCATCAGCCACGGCTATCGCGGCGCCGCCGCGTCAATCGCCGGCCTGCAGGTCGGGTTGAGCGCGCACATCGTGCTGGTGGGCATCGGTCTCGGCGCGCTGATTTCTCAATCATTGCTGGCGTTCGAACTGCTGAAATGGTTGGGCGCCGCCTACCTGGTGTGGCTCGGCATCCAGCAATGGCGCGCCGCTGGCGCGCTGGATCTGCATGCGCTGGCGGGCAGCATGCCGCGCCGCCGTCTGTTCCGCCGCGCGGTGCTGGTCAACCTGACCAACCCGAAAAGCATCGTGTTCCTCGCCGCGCTGTTCCCGCAGTTCATCTTGCCCAATCAACCGCAGGCCGAGCAGTACCTGGTGCTCGGCGTCACCACCGTGGTGGTGGATATTCTGGTGATGATCGGTTACGCCACCCTGGCGACGCGCATCGCCGGCTGGCTGAAAACGCCGCGCCAGATGCAGCTGCTTAACCGGGTGTTCGGTTCACTGTTCATTTTGGTGGCGGGGCTGCTGGCGACCGCCCGCAAAGCCTGACAAAAAAGGCCGGGCATCGCTGCTCGGCCTTGGGCATCTCACCGCCGGTCAGCGGGTAAAGATCAGGTGTAACCCGAAGCCGGTGAACAGCACGCCCGCCACCCCGTCGATCCACTTGGCCAACCGCTGATAGCCGCGGCGCATCGCCGGCAGCGCGAACACCACCGCCACCAGGCTGAACCAGACGAAGGTCTCGGCAACGATCAGCAAGAACAGCCCCCAGCGCGCGCCGGCGCCGACGCTGTCACCGACGAACAGCGAGAACACGCTGCCGAAATAGATCACCGCTTTCGGGTTGGACAGGTTGGTCAGGAAGCCGCGAATAAAGCTGCGCCCGGCCTTCGGCAACGCCACCTGGGCCTCCGCCGCCGGAGTAGCTTGCTGCGCCCGCGCGGAACGCAGCAGTTGCCACCCCATCCAGCACAGGTAAATGCCGCCGCCGACCATGATGACCTGATGCAGCCAGGCCATCTTCTGCAGGATCAGATGCAGCCCCATCAACGCCACGCCGGCCCAAACCACGATGCCGAGCGAAATGCCGACCACGCCCATCATCGCCTCACGGCGCGAACGGCTGGCGGCGGTTTGCGACACGAAAAAGAAGTCCGGCCCCGGGCTCATCAGCGCAATCAGATGCACCAGCGCCACGGTGAGAAACAGCATCAGCATGATTTATCGCCCTCAGTCTTCATCATTGTCGAGATGGTCGCGGATCATCGCCATAAAGGGCGCGCCGAAACGCTCCAGTTTGCGCTGGCCGACGCCGTTGACGCTCAGCAGATCGCCGGCCTTGATCGGCATCTGCTCGGCCATTTCCAGCAGCGTGGCGTCGTTGAACACCACGTAGGGCGGAATGTTTTCTTCGTCGGCGATCGATTTGCGCAGTTTGCGCAGCTTGGCGAACAGCTTGCGATCGTAATTGCCGCCGTAGGATTTCTGGTTGGCGCTGCTGCTGCGCGACTTCAGGCTCTGAATACGCGGCACCGCCAGCTGCAGCGCCACCTCGCCGCGCAACACCGGACGCGCCGCCTCGGTCAATTGCAGCGCCGAGTGCATGGCGATGTTCTGGGTGATAAAGCCCAGGTGGATCAGCTGACGCAGCACGCTGGTCCAGTGTTCGGTGGTTTGATCGCGGCCGATGCCGTACACCGGCAGCTTGTCGTGACCGTATTCACGAATGCGTTGGTTGTTGGAGCCGCGCAGCACTTCCACGATGTACCCGAGGCCAAAGCGCTGGCCGACGCGGTACACGCAGGACAGCGCCTTGCGCGCGTCCTCCAGCCCGTCGTAGCGCTTGGGCGGATCGAGGCAGATGTCGCAGTTGCCGCAGTTCTCGTGCTTGCCTTCGCCGAAGTAGTTGAGCAGCACCAGGCGACGGCAGGTTTGCGCCTCGGCGAAAGCGCCCATGGCGTTCAGCTTGTGACGCTCGATGTCCAGCTGTTGCCCGGCGGGTTTCTCCTCCAGGCAGCGGCGCAGCCAGGCCATGTCGGCCGGATCGTACAGCAGGATGGCTTCGGCCGGCAGGCCGTCGCGCCCGGCTCGGCCGGTCTCCTGATAATAGGATTCGATATTGCGCGGGATGTCGAAATGCACCACGAAGCGCACGTTGGGTTTGTTGATGCCCATGCCGAAGGCGACGGTGGCCACCACCACCTGCAGATCGTCGCGCTGGAACGCTTCCTGCACCTGCGCGCGGCGATCGTTGTCCAGCCCGGCGTGGTAGGCACCGACGCTCAGCCCGCGGCTTTGCAGGCGCGCAGCGGTGTCTTCCACCTTGGCGCGGCTGTTGCAATAGATAATGCCGCTCTTGCCGCGCTGATCCTGCACGAAGCGCCACAGCTGATCGAGCGGTTTGAATTTTTCCACCAGCGTGTAGCGGATGTTCGGCCGGTCGAAGCTACTGACCTGCACCAGCGGATCCTGCAGCGACAGCAGACGCACGATATCGCCGCGGGTGGACTCGTCGGCGGTGGCAGTCAACGCGATCACCGGCATCGACGGGAAGCGCTGTTTCAGTTGGCCCAGCGCGCGATATTCCGGCCGGAAGTCATGGCCCCACTGCGAGATGCAGTGCGCCTCATCCACCGCCAGCATTGCCGGCGGGCAGTGGTCGAGCAGGTTGAGGAAGCTTTCCATCATCAGCCGTTCCGGCGCGATGTACAGCATCTTGATGTTACCGTTGCGGCAACCGGCCATGACGTCCAGCTGCTCCTCGCGGGTTTGCGTCGAGTTATAGCAGGCGGCGGAAACGCCGTAGGCCAACAGTTGGTCGACCTGGTCCTTCATCAGCGAGATCAGAGGGGAAACGACCAGCGTCAGGCCGTCCATCACCAGCGCCGGGATTTGGTAGCACAACGACTTGCCGCCGCCGGTCGGCATCACCACCAGGCAATCCTGCCCGCCGATCGCGGCGTTGATAATCGTTTGCTGCCCCGGACGGAATTGCTGGTAGCCAAAGGTATCGCGCAATACCTGCTCGGCCAGCAACTCTCTGTTAATCACTGCTGCGGTTGACACACACTTCCCCATTTTTTCATCGGTACACACCCAGCGGGTATGATTACATAATATCGTTCAGCATGACACCAACGCCCACCCGTGTCTGCCGGAAGTTATAGTCGATCAGCGATTCGCCGTAGCCGCTGAATACCTGGGTATAGAAACGCACGTTGCGGGTGATCGGATAGCTCCAGCCCAGCTCCGCGCCGCCGTAGCCGCTGTTCCAGTTATAGTGGCTGTCGACGCTGAACACGCTGTCGCCCCAGGCGTAACCGACCTTCAACCGGTAGTATCCCATGTATTTGGTGATGTCCGGGTTGTCGTCGTTGCTCGAGCTCTCCGAGAAGCGGAACCAGGGCTTGAGATCCACCTGCCAGTTGCCGTTTTGCGCCATCAGCCGCGCATAGCCGCGATTCCAGCTGCGCGACGTCGGATCCGAGCGGCCGTTAGACTGATGGTTAACGCCGATTTCAACATCGCGCAGCGTCCAACCGGCAAAACGGTAATCGGTCGCCCACCCCACGAACAGCTGCGGCTCGTAGTTGGTTTCGCGGAACGGCGAAGACTCGCCGCGGTTGGACAATTGCCACCAGGAGCGCTGAGTATAAGACGCGCCGAGCACCGAGTTGTCGCCGGCAATGCCCCGCCACAGCGGAAACGCCAGGCTAAGTTGGTATTTCACCTCGTCCTTGCGCGCCTTGTCGCCCCAGTTGTACGTCTTGATGGCCTCTTTGTTGATATCGCTGGTGTCGGTGTACAGCAGATAATTGGGATCGTAAGGATACAGCGTGAACGGATTCTCGTGCTCCTGCAGCAGGTTGGCGATAATGCTGCCGCGCACCGCCGGCTTATCGTGAATCTGCTGCTCTTTGGCTTCCTCAGCCAATGCCAGCGCCGGCATCAGCAGCGTGGCGGAAACGATCCCTGACAAAATGCGCATAACCTCTCCTCACTCCAACGAAAAAGGGCAAGCCCGGAAAAAATCAGGCCATTTTACACACAAAGGGCGTTTTACCGCAGCGCAGGCCGGTTTTATTGGAATAGTCTGGAAAGCAACAAAGGTTAAGCATAAAATCAACATCTCATTAACCTGGACTGACCAGTTAGCTCCCTTAAAACGCAAAAGAAAAATGGAAACCCGCTATGTCGACCACACCACTGACCCTGGAAGCCGCCCGCCGCAAGATCGGCGAAATCTTTGTCTACCACATGCCGTTCAACCGCGAGCTTGGCCTGGAGCTGCGCCGCTTCGACGATGACTACGTCGAGCTGAGCTTCACCAACCAGCGCAAGCTGGTGGGCAACGCCGCACAGGAAATTCTGCACGGCGGCGTGATTGCCGCGGTACTCGACGTCGCCGCCGGGCTGGCTTGCGCCGGCGGCGTGCTGACGCGCCTGGAGCCGCTGATCGAAGAAGAGATCGCCGCCAAACTGTCGCGCATGGGCACCATCGACCTGCGCGTCGACTACCTGCGCCCCGGCCGCGGCGAGCACTTCGTCGCCTCCGCCAGCGTGCTGCGCAGCGGCAACAAAGTCGCCGTCGCGCGCGTAGAACTGCATAACCACGACGGCCTGCATATCGCGACCGCCACCGCCACCTATCTGGTCGGCTGATGATTGTGTGCGGTGAGCGTCTTCAGTACACTCACCGCATCTTAAGTTCCCCACCAGAGTGACGTCATGGACGCAAAGCAAACGCGTCAGGGCATTTTCTTCGCCCTGGCCGCCTATTTTATGTGGGGCATCGCCCCGGCCTATTTCAAACTGATCCAGCAAGTGTCCGCGGATGAGATCCTCACCCACCGGATCATCTGGTCGTTTTTCTTCATGCTGGCGCTGATCACGCTGGGCCGCAACTGGCCTAAAGTGCGCGCCGCCTGCCAAAACCGCAAACGACTGCTGCTGCTGGCGGTCACCGCGCTGTTGATCGGCGGCAACTGGCTGCTGTTCATCTGGGCGGTGAACAATCACCATATGCTGGAAGCCAGCCTGGGCTACTTCATCAACCCGCTGGTTAACGTGCTGCTGGGGATGCTGTTTCTCGGCGAGCGCTTTCGTCGCATGCAGTGGGTGGCGGTGGCGCTGGCGTTCACCGGGGTGCTGGTGCAGCTCTGGCAGTTCGGCTCGTTGCCGATCATCGGTCTGGGGCTGGCGTTCAGCTTCGCTTTCTACGGCCTGCTGCGCAAGAAAATCGCCATCGACGCCCAGACCGGCATGCTGATTGAGACGCTATGGCTGCTGCCGGTGGCGGCCGCCTATCTGTTCCTGTTCGCCGACAGCCCCACCAGCCACCTGAGCGCCAACCCGTGGTCGCTGAACCTGCTGCTGGTCGCCGCCGGCATCGTCACCACCGTACCGCTGCTGTGCTTCACCGCGGCGGCTACCCGGCTGCGCCTGTCGACGCTCGGTTTCTTCCAGTATCTCGGCCCGACGCTGATGTTCCTGCTGGCGGTCACCTTCTACGGTGAGACCATCGGCCAGGACAAGCTGGTGACCTTCGGCTTTATCTGGGCGGCGCTGATCCTGTTCACCCTCGACGCGCTCTACACCCAACGCAAGCTGCGCTAAGCCCGGCGCCGCCGGGTTACAGCCAGTTTTTGCGCTTGAAGTACAGGTAAGGGGCCAGGCCGGCCAGGATCATCAGCGTGATGGCGCCCGGGTAGCCGAACGACCATTTCAGTTCCGGCATGAATTCGAAGTTCATGCCGTAGCTGGAGGCCACCAGCGTAGGCGGCAGGAATACCACCGACACCACCGAGAAGATCTTGATGATGCGGTTCTGTTCGATATTGATGAAGCCCATCGCCGCCTGCATCAGGAAGTTCACCTTCTGGAACAGCGATTCGTTGTGCGGCAGCAGGGATTCGATGTCGCGCAGCACTTCACGCGCCTGCTCCAACTGGCCGGTCGGCAAACGCGCCTTGCGCACCAGGAAGTTGAGCGCGCGCTGGGTATCCATCAGACACAAACGTACCTTCCAGCCGATATCTTCCAGCTCCGCCAGCGTCGACAGCGCGGCGTCGTATTCGTCGCCCTGATGCCCTTCCATGATCACCCGGCTGAGCTGTTCCAGATCGCTGTAGATGTTCTCTATCTCGTCCGCCAGCTGTTCAATCTTGGTTTCGAACAAATCCAGCAGCAGTTCGTAGGCGTTGCCTTCGAGCATGGTCTGGTTGCGGGCGCGCATGCGGTACAGGCGAAACGCCGGCAGTTCACGCTCGCGCAGGGTATACAGGCGGCCGTCGCGGATGGTGAAGGCCACCGTGGAGTTGCCGGCGTGATCTTCCGCATCTTCGAAGTAGAAGAAGGAGTGGATATGCAGACCGTCTTCGTCTTCGAAGAAACGGGCGGAGGCTTCGATATCGTCCAGTTCGGGACGCGTCGCCAGGCTTTGTCCCAGCTCATTCTGCACGCGCTCACGCTCGCCCTCTTCCGGCTCGACCAGATCAACCCACAGCGATGACGTGAGATCATCCGAGTCGTCCAGTTCCAGACGGGACAAGCGGCGGTTATCTAATTTAAAAGCGCTCAGCATGTGCCAAAACTCCGTGAAGGTAACGGGTGCGGACAACGCGTTGAAGCACAGAAACAGAGGGGATGCGTATCACCGATTGTTTCAGACCATGAAGAGATCTGACTCATAGCGACGCTTTGCGGGGTCGCCGACAACCACGAAGGCTATCAGCAAAAACGGAGAGCCTTAGAAGTTATACCTGCGGCGCAGGTCAGTGAGCCAGTATCTACTGGGTGTGTCCAAGGCGTCTGTCCTCAATGATAATAGTGCGCGCATGTTACGCCGAGAAGAAAAAGCCTGTCAACACGTTAGGCGGGATAATTGCGCAACAAATCATCACGATGATCAATGGCAGAAATGACGCTTAAACCGTACTGAAAAAGTCGCGACGATCGCTTACCGCCATCAAGAATGTTGCTAAGATGACATCACCCTAATGGTACGACAAGCATGCGGATTTAAACGATGAAACAGATTACCGCCCATGAACTGACCGCGATGAGCGAACAGGCCGCCAGCGTGCCCCGCCTGCGCGCGCACCGCACCTTACACGAAGAGCTGAGCGACCCGGTGCAACGCCTGGCGATCGCCATGGAGCCCGGCACCTATATCCGCCCGCACCGCCACCCGCAAACCTGGGAGCTGCTGACGCCGCTGCGCGGTCGTTTTGTCGTGTTGCAGTTCAACGATGACGGCGTCGTCATGCAGCGCACCCTGCTCGGCGAAGAAACCAAAGTGCTGGAGATGCCGGCCTTTACCTGGCATGCGGTGCTGTCGGTCGATGCCGGCGGCGTGGTGTTCGAAGTGAAGCAGGGCCCGTATCAGGCGCTGACCGAAGAGGACTGCATGCAATGGGCACCGCAGGAAGGCGGCGAAGGCACCGAAGCGGTGATGCGCTGGTATGCCACCGCGCAGGTCGGCGATCGCTACCCTCACTGATAATGAACGATTGCAGGGGCCTGCCCCTGCAACTCTCCCCGCTCTTTATACCGTTTCCAGGCGAGCGTAGGCCGCCACCAGCCACTTGATGCCCTCGCCCGGGAAAGCGATCTGTAACCGGCTGTGCTCGCCGCTGCCTTCCAGATTGACGATGGTGCCTTCGCCAAACTTGGGATGGCGCACGCGCTGGCCCAGCTTGTAGCCGGTATCGTTCTCGCTGATCGGCGTGCCCATGCGGCGGTGATTGACCGGGCGCGATACGCTGGCGCGCAGGCGCACTTCTTCCACACACTCTTCCGGCAGTTCGCCGATAAAGCGCGACGGCCGATGGTAAACCTCTTTGCCGTACAGACGGCGCGTTTCGGCATAGGTCAGCGT
The DNA here is from genome assembly GCF_052169095.1 of Serratia sp. CY33802. Lineage (NCBI taxonomy): Bacteria > Pseudomonadati > Pseudomonadota > Gammaproteobacteria > Enterobacterales > Yersiniaceae > Serratia > Serratia sp. CY33802. The sequence continues at coordinate 235,676 of NZ_JBJNLL010000004.1, read as the reverse complement.
CAGTTTCTGCATGGCGCGCGTTACGCCCACATAGGCCAGACGGCGCTCCTCCTCCAGACGGCCGCCTTCATCCAGCGACATCTGGCTCGGGAACATGCCTTCTTCCATGCCGACGATAAACACCAGCGGGAACTCCAAGCCCTTGGCCGAGTGCAGGGTCATCAGCTGCACCGCGTCCTGATAGGCGTCGGCCTGACCTTCGCCCGCTTCCAGCGCCGCATGCGACAGGAACGCCTGCAGCGGCATCAGATCCTGATCTTCTTCCTGATAGCTGAACTGACGCGTCGCCGTCACCAGTTCCTCAAGGTTTTCGATACGCGCCTGCCCCTTTTCGCCCTTTTCCTGCTCATACATGATGAACAGCCCGGAGTCGCGGATCACCCGGTCGGTCTGCACGTGCAGCGGCATGTCAGCGGTTTCATGCGCCAGCGACTCCACCAGTTCGATAAAGCGCTGCAGCGCCGACGCGGCGCGGCCGGCCAACACTTTGTCCTGCATCAGCTCGCGCGTCGCCTGCCACAGCGTCAGCTGGCGATCGCGCGCCGCCTGGCGCACCACGTCGAGGGTGCGATCGCCGATGCCGCGCGTCGGGGTGTTGACCACGCGCTCGAAGGCCGCATCGTCGTTGCGGTTGGAAATGAGGCGCAGGTAAGCCAGCGCATCCTTGATTTCCTGGCGTTCGAAGAAGCGCTGGCCACCGTAGATGCGGTACGGCATCGCCGTCTGCAGCAGCGCCTCTTCCAGCACGCGCGACTGGGCGTTGCTGCGGTACAGGATGGCGCAGTCGTTCAGCGCGCCGCCGTTGTCTTGCCAGGTCTTGATGCGGTTGACCACGAAGCGCGCTTCGTCGAGTTCGTTGAAGGCGCAGTAGAGGGAAATCGGCTCGCCTTCGCCGCCTTCGGTCCACAGATTTTTGCCCATGCGCCCGTCGTTGTTGGCGATCAGGGTGTTGGCCGCTTTCAGGATGTTGCTGGTGGAACGGTAGTTCTGCTCCAGGCGGATGGTTTCCGCGCCGGGGAAATCCTTCAGGAAGCGCTGGATGTTTTCCACCTGCGCGCCGCGCCAGCCGTAGATCGACTGGTCATCGTCGCCGACGATCATCACGTTGCTGTTGCCGCCCGCCAGCAGGCGGATCCAGGCGTACTGGATGCTGTTGGTATCCTGGAATTCGTCCACCAGCACGTTGGTGAAACGCTCGCGGTAGTGGTTGAGGATATGCGGCTTGTTCAGCCACAGTTCGTGCGCGCGCAGCAGCAGCTCGGCGAAATCCACCAGCCCGGCGCGATCGCAGGCTTCCTGATAGGCCTGATAGATGCGCAGCCAGGTGGCCTCTACCGGGTTGTTGTAGGTCTCAACGTGCTGTGGGCGCAGGCCCTCGTCTTTCTTGCCGTTGATGTACCACATCGCCTGACGCGGCGGCCACTGCTTCTCGTCAACGTTCAGCGCCTTGATGATGCGCTTGAGCAACCGCAGCTGGTCGTCGCTGTCGAGGATCTGGAAATCCTGCGGCAAGTTGGCCTCCAGGTGGTGGGCGCGCAACAGGCGGTGCGCCAAGCCGTGGAAGGTGCCGATCCACATGCCGCCCTGGCTGGTACCGATCAGATGTTCGATACGGTGGCGCATTTCCGCCGCCGCCTTGTTGGTGAAGGTCACCGCCATGATCGAATACGGTGAGCAGTTCTCCACCGACAGCAGCCAGGCGATGCGGTGCACCAGCACCCGCGTCTTGCCGCTGCCCGCTCCGGCCAGAACCAACAGGTTGCTGCGCGGCGCCGCCACGGCTTCACGTTGTTTTTCATTCAGGCTGTCGAGCAGATCGGAGACGTCCATAGGCACCACTAATGGTTAAGGGAAAACCCGCCGGTGACGGGTTTTTCACTGGAAATTTATACAGAGTTCTGGCAGGGATTATAACAATGCTGTCAGCGATGCCAACTGCGAAATCTCAATATGCGGCAGCAAGCGGCTGTCGGCGGCCTGCATCAGGCAGCGTTGCCGATCGTTGATCCAACAGGCCTGCAGCCCCGCGCGCAGCGCGCCGGCCACGTCGGTGGTCAGATCGTCGCCCACGTGCAGGATCTGCTCGGGCGCCACGCCCAGCCGCTCAACGGCCAGGTGGTACATGTCCTGATACGGCTTGGCGCGCCCGTCCGGCCCGGAGCGCAACACGAACTGGAAATAACCGTCCAGGCCGCACAGAGACGGATCGACGTTGCCGTTGGTGATCGCCACCAGCGGGTAGCGCGCGGCCAACGCCTTCAGCGTGGCGTGGGTCGCTTCCGGCACCTCGATGCGGCTGCGCCACAGCGCGAAGTTCTGCATCGCCGCATCGGCCCCGATCGCCGCTTCGGCGTCGCGCAGCCCCTGCCGGCTCAGCGCCAGATGAATGGCGCGCCAGCGCCACTGGGTGACGTCATGGTAGATCTCCGGTTCCTGCTCGCGCAGCTCCTGACGCAGGCGATGAAAATCCGCCGACTGAAAGCTGCTCAGGCCGGGGTGGTAACTCTGCAGGAAGGCCACCGATTGTTGTTCGGTTTGCCGGATCACCGGACGGTTATCATACAGCGTGTCGTCCAGATCGAAAGTCAGCGCCGCCAGCGGGCGCAGCGGGCGATAAAAATGCATCAGGATTTCCCCCGTTTGGCACGCGGATGCGCGGCATCGTACACGTTCGCCAGGTGTTGAAAGTCGAGGTGGGTATAAATTTGCGTGGTGGTCAGGTTGGCGTGGCCGAGCAGCTCCTGCACCGCGCGCAGGTCGCCGCTGGACTCCAGCATATGGGTGGCGAAGGAGTGGCGCAGTTTGTGCGGGTGAATATGGCTGTTAACGCCCTGTTTCACGCCCCACTCGGCGAAGCGTTTTTGCACGTTGCGCGTCGAGATGCGCCGCCCCTGATTGGACAGGAACATGGCGTCGTCCTGCGGCCCAAACAGATCGCGCATTGCCAGCCAGTGTTCCAGCCAGGTGACGGCGGTGCGCCCGATCGGCAATTTACGCTCTTTGCTGCCTTTCCCCATCACCCACACCTCGCCGGCGGCCATATCGACATGGCGGCAATCCAGCCCCACCAGCTCGGAGAGGCGCAGGCCGGCGCCGTACATCACCTCCAGCATGGCGCGATCGCGCACCGCCAGCGGATCGTTAAGATCGATCTCCAGCAGTTGGTTCATTTCATCGACGTCGATATTTTTCGGCAGATGGCGGCCGCTGCGCGGCGTGCGGATGCCCTTGGCGGGGTTGGCGTGCAGCACGCCCTGGCTGACCAGCCAATCGAGGAAGCTACGCAACGAAGAGAGCCGCAGCGCCAGGCTGGCGGACTGCAGACCGGCGCGTTTGCTGCGCGCCGCCAGCATGCGCACCCGGGCGGCGTCCAGCGCTGCCCAGTCGGTGACGCCGATCTCCTGCGCCAGGCGCATCAGCGCCGCCAGCTGGCGTGAATAGCTGAGCTGCGTCAGCGGGCTGAGTTGCCGTTCTACCTTGAGATAACGCAGAAACGCGTCCACCGGCTGCTGCAGGCTGGGCGCAATCGGCGTCATGCTCGTTCTATCCAGCGTTCCAGCAGCGCCGGCAGCATGCGCGCCAGTTGATTGAGCATCACCGTGCCCATGCCCTGCTGATAGTGTTGCGTATCGCGGCTGCTGAAGATCACCATGCCCAGCTCGCCGTCGTCGCCCAGCATCGACAGCGCCACCGAGCCAATCTGGCCGATCTGTTTGGCCTGCGGCAACAGCAGCAGCAGCTCGGGGCCGTTCAGGCCGCCGAGGTAGTGTTGTTCGCTGCCCAGCCGCTGAATGCGGAACGGCTCGAACGCCGAACGCGTCAGCGCCAGGTGGGTGAAATCGGAAGGCGCGCCGATATTCCAGCGCTCGGCGAACAGCCGAACCGTGGCACCGGCCAAACCGAAGCCGCGCGCCCAGCGCTGCAGCCGGTTGAGCATGTCCTGCAGGCTGTCGGCGGTGGCCAAATCGGCCTGCAGGTGCAGCAACCGGGCGAACAGCCCTTCGTTGGCGCTGGCCTGCTCCATCAACAGCGTGATCTCTTCTTCCAACCGTTCGATGTGATTGCGCTGGCGGGCCAGGTGCCATTCCACCAGCGAAACGGTGCCGCGCACCGGGTGCGGCACGCGCATCTGCTCAACCTGGCGCGCGTTGCGAATAAAGAAATCCGGGTTCTGCAGCAGGTACTGCATCACGGTGTCGTCATCCAGCGCCAGGCCGGCGACGCTCTGTTCTTCTACGCTTTTCATAGATGAATAAATCCGTCATAGACATGGGTTGCCGGACCGGTCATAAACAGCGGGTTGCCCGGCCCTTTCCAGCGAATATGCAGGCTGCCGCCCGGCAGTTCTACATGCACCTCTTCTGACAGCAATTCCTGTTGGATCCCCACCGCCACCGCCGCACAGGCGCCGCTGCCGCAGGCCTGCGTTTCACCAGCGCCGCGTTCATAAACGCGCAGCTTGATGTGATCGCGGCTCACCACCTGCATAAAGCCGATGTTGGCCCGTTCCGGGAAGCGTTCATGCCCTTCCAGCACCGGCCCAAGCAGCTCCACCTTGGCAGTTGTTACATCGTCCACCTGCAAAACACAATGCGGGTTACCCATCGACACCACGCCGCACAGCACGGTATGTTCCGCCGCGCGCATGATGTAGGTCTTTTCAGCCTTAGTGGCGCGGAACGGCACCGCCTGCGGGTCGAAATTCGGTTCGCCCATGTTGACGCACACCAGATCGTCGTCGGTGACACTGAGCACCATGCGCCCGGTTTGGGTGCTGACACGGATGTCGCGTTTGTTGGTCAGCCCTTTCAGCCGCACGAAACGCGCGAAGCAACGCGCGCCGTTGCCGCACTGCGCCACTTCGCTGCCGTCGGCGTTAAAAATTCGGTAGTGAAAATCCAGTTCGGGATCGTAAGGCGGTTCTACCACCAGCATCTGGTCAAAGCCGACGCCCAGGTGCCGATCGGCCAACCGGCGGATCAGCTCAGGTGAAAAATAGACATTCTGTGTAACGGCATCGACCACCATAAAGTCGTTGCCCAGACCGTGCATTTTGGAGAACTGCATATCATACTCCGCTATCTGGACGCGCTATCCGTCTTGATGTTGCGGTGGCGCTCGCTACCGCAAACCGGGGTTTACTGGTCAACCATCGACGGTTTTTGCTGAGAGCCAGACTGCTCCTGCTGGTTCTTTTGCACCTGATCGCCCGTTTGCACCGGCGGCTTGGCCGGTTTCTGGCTGGCGGGATCGGCAGGCGGGAAGTAAAGCGGGCCTTTCAGACCGCAGCCGGCGAGGCCGGTAACCAGAACTGCCATCAGCGCATAGCGTAGTTGTTTTTTCATTTGCATTAATGCCTGTAATTCATGCGTCCAAGGTCTCTATAATCGCAGGTGGATCATGAAAAGCAATAGGAATTGAATATGAACGACAGTGAGTTTCACCAGTTGGCCGACCAGCTGATGCTGAATATTGAAGAGACACTGGACGATTTTGACGGCGATGCGGATATCGATTACGAAACCAATGGCGGCGTAATGACGCTGAGCTTCGAAAACGGCACCAAAATCGTCATCAACCGCCAGGAGCCGCTGCACCAGGTGTGGCTCGCCACCAAGGCCGGCGGTTATCACTTCAACTACCGCGACGGCGTTTGGCTATGCGATCGCAGCGGGCAGCCGTTTTATCAGCTGCTCAGCGAAGCGGCCAGCGCGCAGGCCGGCGAGGAACTGCATTTTTCCTGAGGCTAAGCAGGGCTCGGCAACCGAGCCCTTGCGGCGTCAATGCAGCTGGAACTGCTGTTTCAGCGGCTGAGCGGCGCCGTCGGCCACCGTCACGCACAGGCTGGACAGCACGTTGCTGCGGAACGGGATCACCTGCGTGCGCCCGTCGAGTTGCACGATCTGATAGAACTGCGGCAGATTGAAGTTGATGAAGCTGGAGCCGTAGGTGAAGCGATCGTGCGACGAGGAGTAGAAGCGGCTGACGTCGCGCACCAGCTCCTCTTTACTGCCCTCGCAGTGGTGATACACCTCCACCCGATTCGACTCATCCAGAATATAGATGTTGAAGCCCTTGTCGTCTGAGGTGTCTTCGAAGAAGAACTGGATGATCCCCTCGCTGGCGAAGCCGTCCACCACCGGCGGCAGATGCACCTGATCGGTTTCCACCTTGATAGACAGGCCGTGCAGCTTGTTGTTGGAGATGGCGCCGTAAAACTCCACCGCATTCTCCAGCTTTTGCACCGACACGCTCAGGCGCTCGAAGAACAGCCCCCAAGTCTGCCCGGCAACGCGCACCGCCTTGAAGCGGCCGGGTTCCAGCCGGGTACTGGACAGGCGCAGCTCGATGCACTCCGACACCAGCTGCTGGATACGGGTGCGGATCAGGCCGCGCAGGTGCTGGCTGTAGCAGAACACTTCCACCGACTCCGGCGGCGCGGCGTCCTGGTGCATTTTGCCGAGAATGGTCTTCAGCGCTTCCAGCACCGACTGCTCGCCGCTGAAATGCAGGGTACGCACTTCGTTCCAGGAGTTGCGATACAGCAGATCGATACTGCCCACCAAACACTGCTGCTGCTGGCCGAAGCTGAACACGTCCAGCTTGCGGAAATCGAAGTGCACCACCTGATTGCGGAAGGCGGCGGTCGGATCGTTTTCCAGATTGACGATGATGGCCAGATGGCGAATTTCGCACGGGCTGTACAGCGCTTTCGGCGTCGGCGCCGGCAGGCGCAGCGGGAAGTGATGAGAAACGTCGGCCACCAGCTCCTGCAGCTTGGCGGTGTCGCACAGGTTGCCGCTCTTGATGTGCAGGCGGGTCTGCGGCGTTAGCAGGCCGTTGAAATAGGCCCAGGCCACCAGCTTGTTCAGGTAGCGGTTATATTCCAGCGGCTGATGGCTGACGATCGAATCCATAGCCGGTGCCTGATTATACAGGTACCAGCCGGTGCGGTTGGCGCGGCCAACCGGCACGTGAATAAAGGTTAAATCGTTTTCCGACAGGTCCGGTGAGATCTGCGGGTTCACCAGCGTCACCTTGCCGGGCAGCGCTTCGAACGCCGCGTACAGTTTGCGGGTCAGCACGCCGATATCCTGCGGGCTGGCGCTGACGCTGAGGTTGTTGCGGCGAGCGAAACGGATCAGGTTGCGGTAGCTTTGCATCATCGCATCGAGCAGTTCGTTATGCGCTTCGCGCACCCGCTCGATTTTCCAGTTGGCGCGGTTATCCAGCATCGCCAGACGCTCTTCGCTCCAGCCCCACTCGCTGACCAATTGGCTGAGGATCTCGCGTCGCCAGCCGACGCAGGCCTTGGCCAGCGACAGCTTTTCACATACTTTCAGGTAAAAACAGCGGCGGGCCAGATCGAGGCGGGTGGTGTCGTTGATGTCGGTCAGGTAGCGGGTCACGCGCTCAAGCATCATGCAGTAGGCATCAAGCCCGAAGCTGACGATCTCACCCTGATGCAGCCGGTGTTTGATGTCCGTCGCCAGCAGTTGGGTATTGGGGTATTCCCAGGAATAGGCTTCCAGCAGCAGGGTCTTCAGCACCGCCTTGTAAGGCGAATCGATGCTCTTGTACAGCTGCCACAGGCTGGCGCCGAAGTACTCTTCCGCCGACAGCGAACTCAGGCCACCGAGATCCAGCCACTCGTTCGGCGTCAGCGCACCCTGCGCGTACAGCGACAGCACGTATTCATCGTAGTGCGCTTCTTCTTCGCCCGGTACCATGTTCCACAGGATGCGTTTGCCAGCCAGGCGCACAGCGGTGCGATAGAATTCATCGAGCAACAGGATGTGCTGCGTCGAGCCGCAGTCTTCGCCACCCAGGCTGCCGCTTTCATTATGGCGGAAGCGGTTTTCGTCGATCAGGAAGAAGCTGACCTCCACCCCCATCGAGGCGGCCCACTTCTCAAGCAGGCTGCATTTTTGCTGCAAACGGGTGCGTTCTTCGTTGTCCAGCCAGGACTGGTGGCAGACCCAGATGTCGAGATCCGAGCTGCAGCTTTGGCCGATAGACGAGGTGCTGCCCATCGAGTAGACGCCGGTGATCGGCAGCTCGCCGCTGGCCGGCTTGTCAAACGGGCTGCCCCATTTGTCTTCTAAATCGTTCAGGTAATCTTGTTGAGTTTCATCAGGCGTGTAGAGGCAAATGCCATGGGGAACGTTACCGTTCAGGTAACCCGGCATCAGCGGGTGGTGGTGGTGCAGTAAGGTGGGCAGCAGACTGTATACCCGTTGAAACGCGGGCTTCATAGCCGCTAGGGCGCGATCGACGCGTAGCTGATTGATCGCATCCAGTCTCTGCTTCAATGTCTCGATGTAGAGGTACAAGACGTCTCGCCTGATTATCCCGGTGTTTAGAAAAAAACCCGTATTCCATAAGCGCCGTTAGTGTAAGAAGAATATTTGGCGACTTATTGCTGGAAACGTGATCAATTTAACACCTTGCTGATTGACCGTAAAGGAGGTAACGCTTCACAATTATTGTAGCGCTTCCCTAAACGATTTACCCGCAGTGTTAACTGCCCCAAAGCACATCACACGTCCCTTTGATTCCGTTGTCCTTTTTCCGCCTCCGGCTTCTTGCACTGACAGTATTGGCTCTCAGTGGTAGGATGGATGGCGAAATATAAAAACGGTAACAAGCATGTTAGACAAAATTATTCGAATTGCCACCCGACAAAGCCCGCTTGCACTCTGGCAAGCACATTATGTGCAGCAACGTCTGATGGCCAGCCATCCCGGCCTGCAGGTCGAGTTGGTGCCGATGGTGACGCGCGGCGACGTTATTCTGGATACGCCGCTGGCGAAAGTCGGCGGTAAAGGCCTGTTTGTTAAAGAACTCGAGCTCGCGCTGCTGGAAGGCCGCGCCGACATCGCCGTGCACTCGATGAAAGACGTGCCGGTCGATTTCCCTGCCGGCCTCGGTTTGACCACCATTTGCGAACGCGAAGATCCGCGCGACGCTTTTGTTTCCAATCGTTTCGCCTCGCTCGATCAGCTGCCGCAGGGCAGCGTGGTCGGCACCTCCAGCCTGCGCCGCCAGTGCCAACTGCGCGAACGCCGCCCGGACCTGATCGTACGCGACCTGCGCGGCAACGTCGGCACTCGCCTGGCCAAGCTGGACAACGGCGACTACGACGCGATTATTCTGGCGGTGGCCGGCCTGAAGCGCCTGGGGCTGGAGCAACGCATCCGCAGCCCGCTGAGCGCCGAAGAGTGCCTGCCGGCGGTCGGCCAGGGTGCAGTCGGCATTGAATGCCGTCTCGACGACAGCGTCACCCGCGCGCTGCTGGCGCCGCTGAACCATGCGGCTACCGAAACCCGCGTGCGCGCCGAACGGGCGATGAACACTCGCCTGGAAGGCGGCTGCCAGGTGCCGATCGGCAGCTATGCCGAACTGGATGGCGACAGCCTGTGGCTGCGCGCCCTGGTCGGCGCGCCGGACGGCAGCCAGATGGTGCGCGGCGAACGCCGCGGCCCGGCCGCCGAGGCTGAACGGATGGGCGTTGAGCTGGCGGAAGAGCTGCTGGCGCGCGGCGCGCGCGAGATCCTGCGCGAGGTTTATCAGGGAAATCCGCCGGCATGACGATCCTGGTAACCCGCCCATCGCCTTCGGGAGAGCGGTTAGTGAGCCGGCTGCGCGCACTCGGCCGGGTTGCCTATCATGCACCGCTGATCGACTTCGCCCCCGGCAGCGATCTGCCGCAGCTGCCGCAGGCGTTGCAGCAGTTGAACGCCGGCGATCTGGTATTCGTGCTGTCGCAGCATTCGGTGAACTATGCCGATTCGGTCATCGGCCGCGCCGGACTGAGCTGGCCCGCTCACCTGGCCTATTACGCCATTGGCCGTACCACCGGACTGGCGCTGCACCGCATCAGCAGTTTGCCGGTGGAATACCCGCGCGAGCGCGAGATCAGCGAAACGCTGCTGCTGCTGCCGGCGCTGCAGAAACTGGCGGGCAAACGCGCGCTGATTTTACGCGGCAACGGCGGCCGCGAGTTGCTGGGCACAACGCTGAGCGAGCGCGGCGCCGACGTCAGCTATTATGAATGCTATCAACGCAGCCCGGTGCACTACGACGGCAGCGAGCAAAGCGCCCACTGGCAGCGTGCCGGTGTGGATACGCTGGTGGTGACCAGCGGTGAAATGTTACAACAGCTCTATACTTTAGTTCCTGATTACTATCGTTCTTCATGGCTGCTGCGTTGCCGCCTGGTAGTAGTGAGCGAACGCCTGGCTACCCTCGCCCGGGATTTGGGCTGGCGTACGATTCGGGTAGCTGACAACGCCGATAATGACGCGCTGATCCGCGCGCTACAATAATCTGACTATGGGATGTGCCACTATGACGGAACAAAATACCCCAGCCGCCCCGGTTGAAGAGCCAACCACCGCGGTTGAGAGCTCCCAGCAGCCAGCCGCTGCCAGCCGCAAAGGCAAGAACACCGGCCCGGTGCTCGGCGCGATCGCTATCGTGCTGGTCATCGCCCTCGGCGCGGGCGGCTATTACCACACGCACAAGCAGGCGCAACAGCTGATCGCCGCCAATCAGGCGCTGCAGCAGCAGCTTGAAGGCGTGAAGCAGAGCCAACAGCAGGAAAGAAATGCGCTGGAAGGCCTGCTGCAGCAGCAGGGTAAAACCCTGGACGCCGCCGATCGCGAGCAGGCGAATCTGGCGCGTCAACTGAGCGAGCTGCAGGAAAAAGTGGCGACCATCTCCGGCAGCGACGCCAAAACCTGGCTGCTGGCGCAGGCCGATTTCCTGGTGAAAATGGCCGGCCGCAAGCTGTGGAGCGATCAAGACGTGACCAGCGCCGCCGCGTTGCTGAAAAGCGCCGACGCCAGCCTGGCGGACATGAACGATCCTAGCCTGCTCGACGTGCGCCGCGCCATTACCGAAGACATCAGCACGCTTTCTACGCTGACCCAGGTCGATTACGACGGCATCATCCTCAAGGTCAATCAGCTGTCCAACCAGGTGGATAACCTGCGCCTGGCCGATAACGACACCGACGAAGCGCCGATGGATCAAAACAGCAGCGAGCTCTCCGGCTCGATCGGCGAATGGCGGCAGAACCTGGCCAAGAGCTGGCGCAATTTCATGGCTGACTTCATCACCATCCGCCGTCGCGATACCAGCGCCGAACCGCTGCTGGCGCCGAACCAGGACATCTACCTGCGCGAAAATATCCGTTCGCGCCTGCTGGTGGCCGCACAGGCCATCCCACGCCACCAGAACGAGACCTACAAGCAATCGCTGGAAACCGTCTCCACCTGGGTGCGCGCCTATTTCGACACCACCGATCCGGCGACCAAGGCTTTCCTGGAAGAGCTGGATAACCTGAGCCAACAGTCGATCTCGATGGACGTGCCGGATCAGCTGAAAAGCCAGCCGCTGCTCGAAAAAGTGATGCAGACCCGGGTGCGCAACCTGATGACCCAGTCCCCTGCCGCTCACCAGGAGGGTTAAGCCATGTTACGCGTGCTATTTCTGTTCCTGGTGGTGATCGCCAGCGTGGTGCTCGGGCCGATGTTGGCCGGGCATCAGGGCTACGTGCTGATCCAGACCGATAACTACAATATCGAAACCAGCGTCACCGGCCTGGTGATCATGTTGGTGCTGCTGTTCGTGGTGCTGCTGGCGATCGAGTGGATCCTGCGCCGCATCTTCCGTACCGGCGCCCGCACGCGCGGTTGGTTTATCGGCCGCAAGCGCACCCGCGCGCGCCAGCAAACCAAAGCCGCGCTGATCAAACTGGCGGAAGGCGACTATAAGCAGGTTGAGAAGCTGATGACGCGCAACGCCGATCACGCTGAACAGCCGGTGGTGAACTACCTGCTGGCCGCCGAGGCCGCGCAGCAACGCGGCGATGACTTCCGTACCAATCAATATCTGGAACGCGCCGCCGAAGCCGCCGACACCGATCAGCTGCCGGTGGATATCACCCGGGTTCGCATCCAGCTGGCGCAGGGCGAGAACCACGCCGCGCGCCACGGCGTCGATCGCCTGCTGAACCAGGCGCCGCGCCATCCGGAAGTGCTGCGCCTGGCGGAACAAGCCTATCTGCGCACCGGCGCCTACGCGTCGCTGCTGGAAGTGCTGCCGTCGATGCGTAAAATCGAACTGCACAGCGAAGAGCAGCTGCAGGCATTGCAGCAACAGGCTTATATCGGGCTGATGAATCAGGCGATGGCGGACGAAGGCAGCGAAGGCCTGAAGCGCTGGTGGAAAGATCAGAGCCGCAAGACGCGTCACGAGGTGCCGCTGCAAATCGCGATGGTGGAACACCTGATCGAATGCAACGACCACGAACTGGCGCAGGAGATTGTGCTCGACAGCCTGAAGCGCCAATACGACGAGCGCCTGGTGCTGTTGCTGCCGCGGCTGAAGTCCGGCAACCCCGAGCAGCTTGAGAAAGCGCTGCGTCAGCAGATGAAACAACACGGCGCGACGCCGCTGTTAAACAGCACGCTGGGGCAACTGCTGATGAAGCACGGCGAGTGGCAGCAAGCGGCCGACGCCTTCCGCGAAGCGCTGAAACAGCGTCCGGACGCCTACGATTACGCCTGGCTGGCCGATACGCTGGAGAAACTGCATCGTTCGGATGAAGCGGCGCAGATGCGGCGTGAGGGGCTGATGTTGACGCTGAAACAGAACGGCGGCGAATAACGCCCTGCCCGAGAGAGAAGAGCGCGGCCCCGATGCCGCGCTTTTTTTTGCTCAGGGTTTTTCTGTGGCGCAAAAAAAAACACTTGCCGTATGGCAAGTGTATAAAGAAGCAATCAGGTCTAGGACAACAGGGGCGGTGCCTCACTCAACGTTCTGCCCTGAGCGTGATGACGGGTTAGTCATCGTTCTCGTGGGCGATAGGCACCCTAAATCGGCTCTGCGTCATTCCCAGGGTTTATGAAGCCTAAGGCGAACATAAGAGGTGGAATGAGCATCTACGCTATAGATATAGCATTTGGCGTGCCAACTTTTATATTGAGTCCATCCCCATAAGAAAATAGAATTCAAGATATTGAAAATATTGATTTTTATTTAATTCCATCCTTTGCGTTGCAAACCACTTCCTGGCATTCCTTGCCAGCGGCCGTTATCAGGATGTCGCCTCAAAACGACGACTTAAGCCAAAGCCAACTTTATCTTTTTAAATCAATGAATTATTTGTCTCAACCTGACGACAGCGCTGGATGGCGTTGTCGCTGAAAACCAACACGCTTGCCAGCAGAGACAAAATGCCCATCCTTCGATACGCAAAAAACCCGCGCATTGCTGCACGGGCTTGTCGGTATTAGCTTCGTCATGCTGAGAAAACTTGCTCTCATAAACGGCAGATGTAAAAAAACCGACTTGCGTCGGTTTCTTTGAAAGTGGTCGGCGAGAGAGGATTACGCGCATCGTTGATGCGCGCCCTACGGGCCGTTGCTAAAGCAACGTTGTCTCGCTTCGCGAGGCTCGAACCTCCTGCGGAGGTACTCATCCTCATAAACTGCAGGCGTAAAAAAACCGACTTGCGTCGGTTTCTTTGAAAGTGGTCGGCGAGAGAGGATTCGAACCTCCGACCCACTGGTCCCAAACCAGTTGCGCTACCAAGCTGCGCTACTCGCCGATTTGTGTTGCTCATACTACCCGATTTATCAGACCGTTGTCCATATAAATCTTATATTTATCAGATATTTTGCGTGGTGCGAAGAGAGGGACTTGAACCCTCACGTCCGTAAGAACACTAACACCTGAAGCTAGCGCGTCTACCAATTCCGCCACCTTCGCACTGTCACAAAATACTGCTAAATCTTCACTTCGTTAGGAAGTGGGGTGGCTAATGGGACTCGAACCCACGACAACTGGAATCACAATCCAGGGCTCTACCAACTGAGCTATAGCCACCATTACTACTTCTTCTTACTCACGCGGTAATATTACCACCGCAGCTCCTGCGCACAAACTTAATGGCGCGCCCGACAGGATTCGAACCTGAGACCTCTGCCTCCGGAGGGCAGCGCTCTATCCAGCTGAGCTACGGGCGCGTAGCGCCGTTGCGGGAGGGGATACTACGGATTTACGCCAATCCTGTCTAGTGCTTTTTCGCAGAAATGTTGCGTTTGATTACGCTTTGCTCACTCCTGCGCAGGAAAGCGCACTCCGTAGCCCCTTTTCACCGTTTATTGCCGCGTTTCTACCCGATTTTCAGCCGGATGATGTTTCTTATGCATACCGAAAGCGAAGTAGCACAGGCTGACGCCGGCTAAGAAAATCGCCCCGACCAGCAGGGAAATTCGCGTATCTGGGTTGATTCCCATGCCGACCAACACGCAAACCAGAAAAGCGATGGTCAGATAGTTCACATACGGGAACATGATCGACTTAAAGCTGTGGGTTTTGATCGCTTCCTTATGGGCACGGCGGAAATAGAGCTGGCTTATCAGCACCACGAACCACGGCACCATGCCCGGCAGCACGCTGGCGCTGTAGACATACACGAACACCTGCTCCGGATTCGGGATGATGTAGTTCAGCGCGGACCCCACCAACAGACAGGCGATGGTGACGGCGATGCAGTTCACCGGCACACCGCTGGCGGAAAGCTTGGTCAACGCCGCCGGCAGTTGGCGGTTCTTGGCCAGGGCGTACAGCATGCGGCCGCCGCTGTACATGCCGCTGTTGCAACCGGAGAGCGCGGCGGTCAGCACCACAAAGTTGATAATGCCGGCGGCGGCGACGATGCCGATCTTGGCGAAGGTCAGCACAAACGGGCTGCCGGTGGTGCCGATGCCGTTCCACGGGAAGATGGTCACGATGACGAAGATTGCGCCGACATAGAAGATCAGGATGCGCCACAGGATATTGTTGATCGCGCGTTTCAGCGTCACCTGCGGGTTCTTGGCTTCCCCGGCGGTGATGCCTACCAGCTCAACCCCCTGATAGGACGCCACCACGATGCACAGCGCAAACAGGAAGCCTTTCCAGCCACCGGCAAAGAAACCGCCGTGCGCCGTCAGATTGGCGAAACCGATAGGCTCACCGCCGTTGCCGAAACCGAAGAAGATCACCCCCAGCCCCACCAGAATCATCACGATGATGGTGGTGACCTTGATCATGGCGAACCAGAACTCCAGCTCACCGTACAGGCGCACCGCCGCCAGGTTGGCCAGCGCCACCATCGCCACGGCGATCAGTGCAGGCACCCACTGCGGTATTTCCGGGAACCAGAACTGCACATACACCCCGATGGCGGTGATCTCAGAAATACCAACGGCGATCCACATAAACCAGTAGCCCCAGGCGGTCAGGTAACCGAAGTAGGGATTCATGTACTTATGCGCGTAAACGGCAAACGACCCGGCGACCGGCTCGAGGAACAACATCTCCCCCATCGAACGCATAATGAAAAACACGAACAGCCCGGCGATGATGTAAGCCAGCAGCACCGACGGCCCGGCCCATTTCAGCGTACTGGCCGAACCCATAAACAGGCCGACGCCGATGGTGCCCCCCAGAGCGATAAGCTCGATGTGCCGGGCCTCAAGGCCCCGGTGTAGCCCTTGCGGTTTCTCTTTGTGTGCCATAAATCCTCAATAATTTTTCTCGGGTTGTGTTTGCCTGCCGGCCGCTGCCGGTCGTTATTGTCATTATTAAAAGAATAAATCATCCCCTGCCGTTCGGGTTGGCATCAACGGGTAGTCGGAGCGAAGTTACCGTGAGAAGAACATCGTTCAGTGCTGTCGCATCAGGCTTCAGCGGCCGGGGATAATTTCCGGGCGGTATCGTTTCGCATTTCGCCGCTATAAGCAAACCGCAATTTAAAACTTTATGGAATAAATGCGGCTGCGTTTAGGGCTGGGGGTTATAGATATGCGGGAGAAACGTGCAAAAGCAGATTATTGGTACAGCAGACCGGAGCGGAACAGCACTTTCCGCCCCGGATGTAGAGGTTACATCTTGCCGCTGTAGTAGTAGCCGACAAACTTCAACAGCTTCAACTGCCGGCCGATGCGGCTGGGCTGGCTGAGCAGGCGGTAGAGCCACTCCAGACCGAGGTTCTGCCACACCTTGGGCGCACGCTTCACGTGGCCGGTAAAGACGTCGTAGGTGCCGCCCACGCCCATGTACAGCGCCTGCGGATGCACCTTGCGGCAGTCGCGCATCAGGATCTCCTGCTTCGGCGATCCCATCGCCACCGTCACGATAGCGGCACCGCTGGCGCGAATACGCTCGAACAGCGCCTCACGTTGCTCCGGTTTGAAATAGCCATCCTGGCTACCCACCAGGTTGACATTCCACTGGCTGCGCAGCTTTTGCTCGGTTTCCGCCAGCACCTCCGGCTTGCCGCCGACCAGGAAGACCGGCGTGCCTTCACGACCGGCGCGCTGCATCAAGGCTTCCCACAGATCGGCGCCCGCAACGCGCGAAACGTCCGCCGCCGGGTATTTGCGGCGAATCGAGCGCACCATGCTGATGCCGTCGGCGTACTTGTACTCCGCCTCATCCAGCAACGCATGCAGCGCCGGGTCCTCTTCCGCCTTCAGGATCTTTTCCGCGTTCATGGCCACCAGCGTGCCCTGTTTGACCCGGCCGCCGTCGAACAGAAAGTCCATGCAGTGCGCCATATCGCGAAAGCCCCACAGGCTGAAACCGCGCAGCTCATACTGCGGCACCGAAATCTTTGTTTCCATCGTTCTCATTACCCTTACAAAAGACCGTTCGCCCGAGGCGGAGACGCCAGCGCGCGGGCGCGCGTCACTCTGGCCTTGATGAGCCCGGCGGTATCGAACAGCCAATACAGCAACTTCGCCAGCACCAGACAGGCGCCGAAAATAATGCAGAAGAACACCACGCGCGACACAAATGAGTCCACCCCTTCACGCGCCAATACGATTATGTTGAACACCGCACCGAAGCAGAAGCCTTGCAGAATGGCCGCCTTATAGCGGTTCGGTTCGGTTTTACCCAACTCATACAGCCAGTCGAACCACTTGATGATCATGCCCACCAGAATCGCGCCGAGCGGGATAAACAGCGCGCCGCCCATCACCACCAGTGAACCGATCAGCGTCGGGGAAATCGCCAGCCCGGAGTGATTGTTCAGCACTTCCCAGGTGAAATAGTTGGCTGAGTTCAGCACCACGTCCGGCCGGCCCGGCCATAGCCACGTTGGGATAAAGACGTAGAAATCACGCAGGATCGGCGCCAGGCCCTGGAAATCGATCTTGTCGTAATTTTGCAGCAGCAGCGCCAGATTTTCCCACGGCGAGAAGGTGTCTCGGGTCAGATAGAGGAAGGTATAAAACGCTTCCGCGCCGCTGACGTCCAGGCTGTAGCGCTTCAACGCCAGCCAGAACATGCCGACCACGCCGAATATGCCGGCCGCCGCCAACATCCACAGCGTGATCCAGCCGCGCACGATGCCGATAAACAGGAACAGCGCGAAGGCGATGATGATATTGGCGCGGGTGCCGCCGACGATGACGTAGGTCAGAATGCCGAACGCCACCGTCGCCACCAGGAACAAGAACCAGGCGCGCAGATCCTGCCGCAGGAAATAGACCACCAGCATCGCCGGAATGAAGAAGTAGAAGAACCGTTTGAGCGCCACGCCGGACACGTCGCTGGAGAAGATCTGGCTGTAGGAATTGAGCTTGAACAGCAGGAAGCCGTTCTGCATGAAGAAGATACCCACGGTCCCGATCGCCACCAGGGCCAGAAGCACCCAGGTCATATGGGTTTCCACCCGGTTCATGGTGAACAGCGCCGCACGCGGCTGAGAGCGGCGCTTGCGCAGCCGGGTCTTGTAGGTGACGTAATAGATGGCGTAAAACGCCGTCGCCGACAGCAAGGCGTACAGCAGAAACTCCACCGGCACCACCTCGACGTCAAACTGAAACACCAGCAGACAGGTCAGCGGGAAGCCGAAATAAAACGTCAGCAAATACAGCAGCGAGAAGAAGACGTTGAAGTTAAAGCGCACGCGCCGAAACTCCTGGTAGGTCAGCGTCAGAATAAACGTCAGGCTGACCAGGTAGACGACGAACAGGCCGCCGAATTGCGCCAACGTCATGAGTGCTCTCCCGCCGCCAGCGCCAGAGCTTGCTGCCAGCCGTCGACATAGTTCGGATTGAAGAAGGCGATCGCCTGTTTATCTACCGCCGCCAGCTGACGCTGCGCTTCGCGCACTACCGCCTCGTCGAGAGAATCGCCGTAGAACAATACTGGCAGGTGCTGTTCCGCCAAGTCCTGCCAGAACGGGTTTTGCCGGCTGAGCACGAAAGGTACGCCAAACTGAATCAGCAGGCACAGGGTGCCTATCCCCTGCTGGCGATTGAAAATGAAATAGCCGAGATCGCAGGCGCGCAGGATGTTGAGATAGTCTTCAAACGCCACCTGCTGCGTGAGCAGCTGCAGATTTTTCTCGCCGAACAGCGGCAATCCGGCGGCACGCACCTGCTCGATGTAAGCGTCGTTATTGGCCGGATAGCCCATCGGCAGGATCACGCGCACGTCGGCGCCGAACTGCTGATGGATCGCCTGCAGTGCTTCGATATGCCGATTGCTGCGATCGCCGGAGTTGCCCACCAGAATCGTCATCGGCCCGGCCAGGTTTTTCTCGACGTGAACGTCGGTCAGCGCCGGATCCATGCGGGTCGGGAAGTACAGCAGCGAAGCCGGTACCCGCGCATGGCGCTGCTGGTAGTGAATCACGTCGCCGCGGGTAGCAAATACATTCCCCACCCGCCCCTGGGCAATGCGGCGCAGCAGATAAAACAGCCTGAATTTCCAGCTGGTGGCGTCTTCGTACAGATCGGCGCCCCAAATATGCCAACTGATCTGACGCGCCTTGATCTTGCCGCTCAGCAGCGCCAGCCACAGCCCCGGATTGAACTGGCCGTGCAGGAAGAAGCGCGCAGCGCGATCGGCCTGGGCGCGGGCGATCACCGCCGCCGCCAGGCTTTTCTTATCGGCGTAAGGCTCAATATTCAGGGCGGGGAAATCCCCCAGTGCCGCCACATCCTTGGCCGCCACCATAAAATGCCGCGTCTGCTCAGCCGGCAAACGCGGCGCCAGCACGTCGTTGAAGAAGCGCAGCACCGTCTGGTTATGATGCGGGATATCGGATCCCAGAACGTGAATCAGTGTGGTCATACTCGTCTACGATAAATAAGAAACACGCAGCTACAGAGCGCGAAATACACGATGTAGGTTGCCATATAGGCCTGAGCCGCCCCCAGCGCGCCGTGCTGCGGGATCAGCCAGTGCGAGAACAGCGTCAGCAGCAGAAACTGGCTGACTTCCGTCAGGATATAAAAGCGCAGCGACGCTTTAGCGATCACCAGATAGCCGAATACATAAGCCCCGACTTTCAGCACGTCGCCCACCAGTTGCCAGGCAAACAGATCGCGCATGGCGACGAATTTATCCGAGAACAGCAGCCAGATAGCGAAATCGCGCAGCACCCAGACCGTAAAGCTCGCTGCCGCTACCGCCGGCAGCACGAATTTCAGCGAGCGCACGATCTCCCGCGAGATGGCGCCCTTGTCCGTCAGCCGCGACAGCGTCGGCAGCAGATAGACGGTAAACGAGGCGGTGATAAACTGCAGATAGGCATCGGAAATGCTGCTGACGCCTTGCCAGATCCCCACCTCATCCCAACCGTAATGCGCGGCCAGCAGGTTTCGCATCATGACGTAGGCCACCGGCAGCGTCACCGAGGTGATCAACGCCATGACGGTGAATTTGCCGAGGTTACCGGCCACCCGTTTGTCCCAACGCAGCGCCAAATAGCACAGCGGCAGCGTTTTGCGCCGCCACAGCATCAGCCCGGCCGGCAGCACCACCAACGCCGGCACCAGCGCCAGCCCCGCCAGCGCACCTTCATAGCCGCCCAGCTTGAAGCACAGGTAATATGCCACCACGCCGATCAGGCTACCGCCGATCACCGCCAGCGCATTGCCCATCGCGTCGCGATAGCCTTTCAGCACCGCCATGAACAGGTTGGCGTAGGCGATGCCCATCTGAATGAAAGCGACGGCGCGCACCACGCCGACGTAATCGGCATGCCCGAACAGCCCGATGCTGATCGGTTCGGCGGCGAACAGAAACACCAGCGCCAGCAAGGTCGAAAAGCCCAGCACGATGCTCGACGCGGTACCGACCGCCAGGCGCAAACGCTGCGGATCCTGATGGTACTCCGCAACGTATTTGGTTATACCGTTAAAAATACCCGCGCCGGACAGCACGCCCAGCACGGTGATCAACTGGCGAAAGTTACCCGCCTGCCCCACGCCGCTGGGGCCAAACGCTACCGCCAGCAGTTTCACCACCAAGAGCCCCACGCCAATTTTGATCAGCGTGGAGCCGGCGGTCCATATCGATGCTTTTGCCAACGACATATCAGGCAAAGAAGCTCAGGATGGTATTGATTACCGTACGCTGATTGACATCAGACATATTGTAGAACAGCGGCAAGCGCACCAGACGCGCACTTTCCTGCGTGGTGTAACGATCTTCGCCGGCAAAGCGGCCAAACTGTTCGCCGGCCGGGCAGTCATGCAGCGGGATATAGTGGAACACGGCCATGATTTCGGCTTCCTTCAGGTAGTCGATAAAGGCCGTGCGCTCTTCGATATCACGCAGCTTGATATAGAACATGTGCGCGTTATGCACGCAGTCGGCTGGGATGCTCGGCAGTTCGATGCGGCCGGCCTTTGCCAACGACAGGAAGCTGTCGTAGTACTTCTGCCACAGTGCCAAACGGCGCTGGTTGATGCGTTCCGCCACTTCCAGCTGGCCCCACAGGTAAGCGGCCTGCAGGTCAGACATCAAATAGCTGGAACCGATGTCGCGCCAGGTATATTTATCGACCTGGCCACGGAAGAACTGGCTGCGGTTGGTGCCTTTCTCGCGGATGACTTCCGCCCGATCGATCAGGGCCGGATCGTTCACCAACGTCGCGCCGCCTTCGCCGCCGGCGGTGTAGTTTTTGGTTTCATGGAAGCTGAAGCAGCCAATATGGCCAATGGTGCCCAATGCCTTGCCTTTGTAGGTCGACATCACACCCTGCGCGGCGTCTTCCACCACGAACAGGTTATATTTCTTCGCCAGCGCCATGATGGTATCCATCTCGCAGGCAACGCCGGCATAGTGCACTGGCACAATCGCGCGGGTTTTATCGGTGATCGCCGCTTCGATTTTGGTTTCGTCGATGTTCATGGTGTCCGGCCGCAGGTCGACGAACACCACTTTGGCACCGCGCAGCACAAAGGCGTTGGCGGTTGAAACGAAGGTAAAGCTCGGCATGATCACTTCGTCACCCGGCTGAATATCCAGCAGGATGGCGGCCATTTCCAACGACGCGGTGCAGGAAGGCGTCAACAACACTTTCGCGCTGCCGAAACGCTGTTCCATCCACTGCTGGCAGCGACGGGTAAAGCCGCCGTCGCCGCACAACTTACCGCTGCCCATAGCAGCCTGCATATATTCCAGTTCAGTGCCAACAACCGGTGGAGCGTTAAATGGAATCATGTCTACCTCTGTATAACCAGTACGCGGTGCTTTCAATCACGGCACCCTGTCGTTGATAGAGTCGTAATGCGGCGATATTGCTTATCTGGGTCGCGACCCGTAGGCGCTGCATCCCTTGCCGCCGACATTCGGCCAGCGCCGCCGTCATCAGCCTGGCGCCCACGCCACGGCCAGATGCGCCGGGGAAAACCGCCAACAGGCCGATGCGCGTTTCCTGGCCGCCAATGTCACGCAGGCTGACAAATCCCTCTGGCCGCCCCTGTTCGTCCAGCGCCAACAGGCACTGATGATCGAAGGTACCCAGAACGGCCTTTTCGATCCACAAAGCATAAAACCGGCCGCTGTCATCAGGTTGATACCAGGGGGTACGAAAGCGGCTGACGGTGAACGCCTGAGCCGCCGCGGTGCGCAATGCCGGGATATCGGCTTCTGCCGCCAGGCGGGACGTCTGGGCGACGAAACCCGGTTCAACCACGTGATCATGCTCAAGAGCCAGAACCAGATCGACCTCGCCCTCAACCAGGCGAAATCCCAAATCAGCCAGACCGTCCGCCAACGCAAGGTGCTGAGCGGGGACTTTGGCCTGCACCAAGGCATAAGCCGCCAAGTCGGCCTCAGCCAGAACCGGGGCTGAGGAGGAAAAGCTGAGTTTCGCGCTGTCTAGCGCGAAAAACTCGCTTTCCCACGCCAAAGGCTCAATAGTGGCGTGGACGCACATGCAGTAAATCCAGCAAATACTTGCCATAGCCCGTTTTGGACAAGGAGTGGGCGGCACGTTTGACGCCCTCATCATCCAGCCAACCGTTGCGCCAGGCGATCTCTTCCAGACAGGCGATTTTAAAGCCCTGACGTTTCTCGACCGTCTGCACGAAGCTGCTGGCTTCTAGCAGACTGTCGTGAGTCCCGGTGTCCAACCAGGCGAAACCACGTCCCAACAGCTCGACGGTCAGTTCACCGCGCTCCAGATACATCTGGTTGATGCTGGTGATTTCCAGCTCGCCGCGCTCGGAAGGCTTCACCTGCTTGGCAAACTCCACCACTTGGCTATCGTAGAAGTACAGACCGGTCACCGCCCAATCGGATTTCGGTTTCTTCGGCTTTTCTTCGATCGACAACGCACGGAAGTTATCGTCAAACTCCACCACGCCAAAGCGTTCAGGATCCATGACCTGATAACCGAATACGGTGGCCCCCTCGGTGCGGGCCGCGACGGTTTTTAATTTCGGGCTGAAAGATTGGCCGAAGAAGATGTTATCGCCCAACACCAGGCAGCAAGAATCGCCGTTGATAAACTCCTCGCCGATCAGGAACGCCTGGGCCAGGCCTTCAGGCTTAGGCTGCGCAGCGTAGCTGAGATTGATGCCGAATTGTTCGCCGTTACCCAGTAAACGCTCGAAGGACGGCAGATCTTCCGGGGTCGAGATGATCAAAATATCGCGGATCCCCGCCAGCATCAGTACCGACATCGGGTAATAGATCATCGGCTTATCGTAAATCGGCAACAGCTGTTTCGAGACTCCGCGGGTAATCGGATGCAGACGCGTCCCGGAACCCCCAGCCAGTACAATACCTTTCATACTTGCTCCCAAATCCGCAGTGCCTTATAAAGACAGCACTGCGCTACATTCACTCGGACAGCCCCAAACGCTCGCCGGCATAAGAACCGTCTTGCACCCGGCGCCACCATACCTCGTTGTTCAGGTACCAAACCACGGTTTTGCGAATGCCGCTTTCGAACGTTTCCTGCGGCCGCCAGCCCAGCTCACGATCAATTTTGCCGGCGTCGATGGCGTAACGCATGTCGTGGCCCGGACGATCCTTCACGTAAATGATGAGATCGCGGTAGTGCGCCACGCCCTGTGGTTTGTTTGGCGCCAGTTCTTCCAGCAGATCGCAGATGGTCTGTACCACTTCGATATTCTTACGCTCGTTGTGGCCACCAATATTGTAAGTTTCGCCCACCACGCCTTCGGTCACGACCTGATAGAGCGCACGCGCGTGATCCTCGACATACAGCCAGTCGCGCACCTGCGCGCCGTTGCCGTATACCGGCAGCGGTTTACCGGCTACCGCATTCAGGATCACCAACGGAATTAACTTCTCCGGGAAGTGATAAGGACCGTAGTTATTCGAACAGTTAGTCACGAGGGTCGGCAAACCGTAGGTGCGTAACCAGGCACGCACCAGATGATCGCTCGACGCCTTGGAGGCGGAATACGGACTGCTCGGCGCATAGGGCGTGGTTTCGGTGAACAGATCGTCGGTGCCGTGCAGGTCGCCGTACACTTCATCGGTGGAGATATGATGGAAACGGAAAGCCAGCTTCTTCTCCGCCGCCAACGGCTGCCAGTAATGGCGCGCCGCTTCCAGCATCGTGTAAGTGCCAACCACGTTAGTCTCGATAAAGGCCGCCGGGCCGTCGATAGAACGATCGACGTGGCTTTCCGCCGCCAGGTGCATCACTACATCCGGTTGATACTGGGCAAATACCCGATCCAACCCGGCGCGATCGCAGATGTCGACCTGCTCAAAAGCATAGCGCTCGCTCTCGGCCACCACCGCCAGCGACTCGAGGTTACCGGCATAAGTCAGCTTATCCACCACCACCACGCTGTCGCCGGTGGCCTCGATGATGTGCCGCACAACTGCGGAGCCAATGAAACCGGCACCACCGGTGACTAAGATACGCTTCAACGCCAAACCCCCTTGGTATCCACAATCCAGCTTTGCTTAATCTCTTCCGGCCGGATGGCCTTGAACTGTTGGTGATCGACCAACATCACGATCACATCGGCCTGCTGCAACGCCTCGGCAATCGGCGTCAACGTCACATGGCCCGCCAGCGACTTCGGCAACTGTTCGACGTTCGGTTCCACCGCCAGCGTTTCGCCGACGTGCCATTCGGCGATCAGGTGCACCACCTCTACCGCCGGGCTTTCACGCAAATCGTCGATATTCGGCTTGAAGGCCAGGCCGAAACAGGCAATTTTCACCTCGGACGCGCGCTTGTCGGTGGCGGCCAGGCAATCGGCCACCGCCGCTTTCACACGGTCGACCACCCACAGCGGTTTGCCGTCGTTCACCAGGCGTGCGGTGTGGATCAGGCGCGCCTGCTGCGGATTCTGCGCCACGATAAACCACGGATCGACGGCAATGCAGTGACCGCCGACGCCCGGCCCCGGCTGCAGAATATTCACCCGTGGATGGCGGTTTGCCAGGCGGATAAGCTCCCAGACGTTGATCCCCTGCTCGGCGCAAATCAGCGACAGTTCGTTGGCAAAGGCGATATTCACGTCGCGGAAGCTGTTTTCCGTCAGCTTGCACATCTCGGCGGTGCGCGAATTGGTGACCACGCATTCCCCCTCGAGGAAAATCTTGTACAGCTCGCTGGCGCGCGCCGAGCACTTCGGCGTCATGCCGCCGATCACGCGATCGTTTTGAATCAGCTCCACCATCACCTGCCCCGGCAACACGCGCTCCGGGCAATAGGCGATATTCACGTCCGCCGCTTCACCCGCGTGCTGCGGGAAGCTGAGATCGCTGCGCGCCTGCGCCAACCATTCCGCCATCTGTTCAGTGGCGCCCACCGGCGAAGTGGACTCAAGGATCACCAAATCGCCTTTTTTCAGCACCGGCGCCAGCGATTTCGCCGCCGCCTCGACATAGGCCAGATCCGGCTCATGGTCGCCCTTGAAAGGCGTAGGCACCGCGATCAGGAACGCATCGGCCGCCAGCGGTTTGGTCACCGCCTGCAGGAACCCGCCGTCGACGGCGTCCTTGACCACTTTATCCAGATCCGGCTCAACGATGTGGATCGCGCCGCGGTTAATGGTATCTACCGCATGTTGGTTAACATCTACACCCACCACTTTTTTCTTGCGGGAGGCAAACGCCGCCGCCGTTGGCAAGCCGATATAACCCAGGCCGATAACCGAAATAGTGTCAAAACTCATAGTTTCACCTGATGATTCTTTAAAGCTTCGAGGATACGCTGACAGGCATGCCCGTCACCGTACGGGTTGTGCGCCCGACTCATCGCGTGATATTCGCTTTCGTCCGTCAACAGCCGGGTCACCGCTTCAACAATTTTGGCCACATCGGTGCCGACCAGGCGCACCGTGCCCGCATCTACCGCCTCAGGGCGCTCGGTGGTGTCGCGCATCACCAGCACCGGCTTGCCTAACGAGGGCGCCTCTTCCTGAATGCCGCCGGAGTCGGTCAGGATCATGTAAGCGTGAGTCATCAGATAGACAAACGGCAAATAATCCTGCGGTTCGATCAGCATGACGTTGTCGATGCCTTTCAAAATACGATTCACCGGCTCGCTGACATTCGGATTGAGATGCACCGGGTACACCACCTGCACTTCCGGGTGGCTGCGGGCGATCTCCGCCAGCGCGCTGCAAATCCGCTCAAAACCGCCGCCAAAGCTTTCCCGGCGATGGCCGGTGACCAGAATCAGTTTTTTGTCGGCATCGAGGAACGGGTAACGCTGCGCCAGGCCAGCACGCAGCGCAGCATCGCTCATCACGCGATCGCGCACCCAGAACAGCGCGTCGATCACCGTATTGCCGGTCACGAAAATACGGTTGTCCGGCAGCAGCTCGCGCAACAGGTTTTGGCGCGAGTTCTCGGTTGGCGCGAAATGGTACATCGCCAGATGGCCGGTCAGTTTGCGGTTGGCCTCTTCCGGCCAGGGAGAATACAGATTGCCGGTACGCAGCCCGGCCTCGACATGCCCAACGGGGATGCGTTGATAGAACGCCGCCAGGCTGGTCGCCAGCGTGGTGGTGGTATCGCCGTGCACCAGCACCACGTCCGGTTTGAAGTCTTCCAGCACCCCTTTCAACCCTTCCAGGATGCGACAGGTGATTTCCGTTAGCCCCTGGCCGGGTTTCATGATGTTCAGGTCGTAATCCGGCGTGATCTCAAACAACCGCAATACCTGATCCAACATCTCACGATGCTGTGCCGTTACGCAGACTCTTGCGTCAAAGGCCTCATCCTGGGCCAGTGCATGTACCAGCGGCGCCATTTTAATGGCTTCAGGTCTGGTGCCGAAAACAGTCAACACTTTCACAGCGAATCTCTTTTGGTCGGTTAATCGCAGGCACCGCCTGCGAATGGGGAGCTCACGCGCCCTGCATCAGATTATTATATTATTTTTTAACTACGCGGCCGACGCGCCAAGGCAACACCCGCGCCAACCAAAGCGCCCATCGCGCCCCACAGAATCAGCCAGAATACCCGGCGTGGGCTGTCACGTTTTACCGGCTCTTCCGGCGTGCGCAAATAACGATAGGTCTGGAACTTCTCATCCAACGTCGGGCCAACGTTCAGCGTCGCCAGCATCGCGCGGTTCTGATCGTAATCCAGATCGTAGGTCGGGCCGGAGGCCTGCAGGCCTTCCAGACGTGCCTGCAGCATTGGCCGGCCCAGCAGGAACAGATCCGAATCCGGCAGTTGCTCGGCCGGAGTGTCGGTTTGCGTGCGGCTAATCCCCTGGCTTTCAGCGATTTTCAGCGCCTGCTGCGTGGTATTCAGCTCGCGCTTGTAAACCGACTCTGCCACCGCTTCCTGACGCTTGACCTGCGCCTTCATCGAGGTGGTGCGAGCGGCCCATGCCCCCTGGATCTCTTCGTTCAGGTGCAGAGCAGCACGGTGGCTGGCGAAAGCCACGTATTGACGCAGCAGGCGGTTGGCGTCCGCGGCGGTTTCCGCCGTCAGCTTCACGCCGTCGTTCGGGACTTTTTTGTCGTCACGCGGCGTGAACAGGATGTTGTTGATCAGCTCGTCGAGCAGCGCCGCATCGGCGCGGGCATCCCCTTCCTGACGTTGCTTGTAATAATCACTCTGCAGCCAGAAATCGCGACGCGTATCGTAAGCCGCCAGTTGCATGATGAACTCATTGTACGCTTCATCCGCGATGCTCGGCTGATCGCCCGCCGTCGCCGGCAACGTGCGCACATCCAGATTGCGCAGGAACTGTTGCTGGGAGTAGTAACCGCCCAGCGCATTCACCGTGGGTTTGTCGGTGATTGCGGTCGCGCTCCATTCTTGCTTAACCAGATAAGAGACGATCAGCGCGACCGCCGCGAACAGCACCGCAATGCCGATTATCCACGGTTTGCCGCGCCACAGGGTGCAGCACAGGCCGCGGATATCGAGTTCGTTATCCACCGCCGGGGTATGCTTGTCAGACGTTGTTTCTGGATTCATCACAGCCAAAAAGCCTCTGGTCTCTGGTTAAGGTACTTGCTTGTTATCGCCCGAACGCCGCAGCCGGCGCTTGATACGCTTAATGTACCGCGCAACCCGCCAGGCGCGCTTGATGCAGTAACCGTACAGGAAGAATGCAAGCAAGAATAATGCCAACATAACCCACTCAGGGATAAAAGTCAGGCGTTCGCCGATCACGCCCACCGCCGCCAGCAATGCGGCCGCCAGGGTGATCAATACGAAAGCCTGCCGTGGCGTAAAGCCGGCGCGCATGATCAGGTGGTGAATATGTTGACGATCGGGAGAGAAGGGGCTCATCCCCTTGCGTAAACGACGATACATGATTGCTATCATGTCCATCAGCGGAATAGCGATGATCCACAGCGCAGTCACCGGGTTAATCGAGTGTGCCTTGCCCTGCGAGCTTTGCAACAGCAGCCAAATGGCGGTAAAGCCGATCAGGGTACTGCCGGCATCCCCCATGAACACCTTATAACGGCGGCCGAGGATGCCGAGGTTGAGCAAAATATAGGGAACGATGGTGGCGATCATCGCAAAGCACCAGAACGCCATCTCATGGTGACCGCTCAGGTACAGCAACAGACCCAGCGCGCCGAAGGAAACGCATGACAGCCCACCCAGCAGGCCATCAATGCCATCGACCATGTTGAAGGCGTTGATCGCCGCCCATACCGCGAACAGCGTCACCAAATAGCCGAACGGCCCCAGCAACATCTCCCAGTCGCCCAGCACATGGCCGAAGCTGCGCAGATACAGACCGGCGAACACCATCATGGCGATGCCGACCAACGCCTGCACCAGGGCGCGGATCTTAACGCTGATGTCAAAACGATCGTCGAGCGCGCCCACAAACACCAGAATGCCGGCGCAGGTGAGGTAAAGCTTGGCGTGCGCGATAGGCTGTTCGGAGATCCAAAATGCGAAGCACAATCCGGCATAAACGGAAATACCGCCGACCAGAGGAATCAGCCCCTGATGGCGTTTGCGATAATTGGGTTTATCTACCAGACCAATACGTTTTGCCGCCTTGCGGGCAACAAAGAGAAAAGCCAAAGAAAACAGGAAAACAAATAGAATTTCAGTACTCATAGTGAGTAAGTTCACAGTTAACAGATCTCTGTAGAAGATAAGGCAGCTTACCACGGGCAATAGCTTGTGCCATCGGCCCCCGCCACCTTTCGGTCATTTCCTATGACAACGGTGATTCATGCCTATTTTCTTCGCATCGGCTGACAAAACGACAGCAGCAAAGCCGACCGACGCAACGCCGACCGACAAACAAGATGAATTCTCAATAAGTCGAGGAAACAACTTACTTTTCCATTACTGCTACTTATCGTATCCGCCAAAAGCGAAAAACGCCACGACTAGGCGTGGCGTTCAGCGAATTTTTTAACGAATTATGAGCGTTTCATCATATCGAAGAATTCATCGTTGGTTTTAGTCATCGCCAACTTATTAATGAGGAACTCCATCGCGTCAATCTCACCCATCGGATGAATGATTTTGCGCAGGATCCACATTTTTTGCAGCTCTTCAGAGGTGGTGAGCAGCTCTTCTTTACGGGTACCGGAGCGGTTGTAATCGATCGCCGGGAATACGCGTTTCTCGGCGATTTTACGCGCCAAGTGCAATTCCATGTTGCCGGTACCTTTAAATTCTTCGTAGATCACTTCGTCCATCTTCGAACCGGTATCAACCAGCGCGGTCGCGATGATGGTCAGGCTGCCGCCCTCTTCCACGTTACGTGCCGCACCGAAGAAACGCTTCGGACGATGCAGGGCGTTGGCGTCCACACCACCGGTCAGCACCTTACCGGAAGCCGGTACCACGGTGTTGTAGGCACGCGCCAGACGGGTGATGGAGTCAAGCAGAATGATCACGTCTTTCTTGTGCTCAACCAGGCGTTTGGCCTTCTCGATTACCATTTCGGCCACTTGTACATGGCGCGAAGCCGGTTCGTCGAAGGTCGATGCGATCACTTCACCTTTCACCAGGCGCTGCATCTCGGTCACTTCTTCCGGACGTTCGTCGATCAGCAGCACCATCAGCACGCAGTCTGGGTGATTGTAAGCGATACTCTGCGCAATGTTCTGCAGCAGCATGGTTTTACCGGCTTTCGGCGGTGCCACGATCAGGCCACGCTGGCCGCGGCCTATCGGGGCCGCCAGGTCCAGTACGCGCGCCGTCAGGTCTTCGGTCGAGCCGTTGCCGCGCTCCATCCGCAGACGGGAATTGGCGTGCAGCGGCGTCAAGTTCTCGAACAGGATCTTGCTGCGGGCGTTTTCCGGCTTGTCGTAGTTGACTTCGTTGACTTTCAACAGGGCAAAATAGCGCTCGCCTTCTTTTGGCGGACGAATCTTACCGGAAATGGTGTCACCTGTGCGGAGGTTGAAGCGGCGGATTTGGCTAGGGGATACATAGATGTCGTCGGGACCGGCGAGGTAGGAACTGTCTCCAGAGCGGAGGAAACCGAATCCATCCTGCAATATCTCGAGCACGCCGTCGCCGAAGATATCTTCTCCGCTTTTCGCATGTTGCTTCAGAATGGAGAAGATAATGTCCTGCTTGCGCATGCGGGCAAGGTTTTCCAGCCCCATATTTTCGCCGAGAGTAATCAGCTCAGAAACCGGCGTATTCTTTAATTCGGTAAGATTCATAGTGGTGGGTTCTTAAACTCGGGGTATGTCTCGAACTTGTATCGTGAATGGTATGGCAGCGAGATGCGTGCCTGTTTACTGGACGTTCGATCACCGGGCGCAGAGCCGTCGCGGTAAGAAATGGCTTACATCGGGCGCACGCATTGACGGTTGAAGATCGAAGGTACCTTAAAAATGATTTTTGCAAAACCGTTTGATTGCCAAAACACGGGCTGAGTTCAGTTTACTTTCAACGCCAGTGGTTCGACACAGAGTATAGCTTTAGATTCAAACTCTTTAGATTTAAAACTTCGGGCAAGTTCTATATGCAGTGTGGTTAAACTTAACACGCTTCTTGGCAGGCGTCTAGCGGTGAATTGAACATCACCGCCAGGCACCTGATACTGGGCTTCCCGCCCGATTACAGATTCGCGTTCAGGAAATCTTTGAGCTGACCTTTAGACAACGCGCCAACCTTGGTCGCGGCCACTTCACCGTTCTTGAACAGCAACAGCGTAGGGATGCCACGGATACCGTACTTAGGCGCGGTAGCCGGGTTCTGATCGATATTCAGCTTGGTGATGGTCAGTTTGCCTTCGAACTCTTCGGCAATCTCATCCAGAATCGGAGCAATCATCTTGCACGGCCCACACCATTCAGCCCAGAAATCGACCAGGATCGGCCCTTCCGCATTCAGCACATCGGCTTCGAAGCTGCTGTCAGTCAGGTGAATAATTTTATCGCTCATGTTCTACTCCACAGGATTATGTCTACCTTGTTGGTGTAGCATTAACCAACTCAAGGTGATTTTATTGCACCGCGTTTATTTCAACGGATGTGCTTTCGTAAAGCAATAGTTAGCTGATATTCTACCACACTATGAGCAAAACACACTTGACCGAACAGAAGTTTTCCGACTTCGCCCTGCACCCGTTAGTCCTTGAAGCCCTTGAGAAAAAAGGGTTTCACAATTGCACGCCTATCCAGGCGTTAGCATTGCCGCTCACGCTCTCCGGGCGTGACGTTGCAGGTCAGGCGCAAACCGGTACCGGAAAGACGCTGGCGTTTTTGGCGTCTACTTTTCACTATTTGCTGACTCACCCGGCGAAACAGGATCGCCAGACCAATCAGCCGCGCGCCTTGATCATGGCGCCTACGCGTGAACTGGCGGTGCAAATCCACTCCGATGCTGAAGCGCTCTCCCAGAGCACCGGCCTCAAACTGGGCCTGGCCTACGGCGGCGACGGCTACGACAAACAGCTGAAAGTGCTGGAAAGCGGCGTGGACATTCTGATTGGCACCACCGGCCGTTTAATCGATTACACTAAGCAGAACTATGTCGATCTCGGCGCGATGCAGGTTGTCGTGCTGGATGAAGCCGATCGCATGTACGATCTTGGCTTTATCAAAGACATCCGTTGGCTGTTCCGCCGTATGCCTACGGCCGATCAACGCCTGAACATGCTGTTCTCCGCTACCCTGTCCTATCGCGTACGCGAATTGGCCTTCGAGCAGATGAACAACGCCGAATATGTTGAAGTGGAACCGGAACAGAAAACCGGCCACCGCATTAAAGAAGAGCTGTTCTACCCGTCCAACGAAGAAAAAATGCGTCTGCTGCAGACGCTGATCGAAGAAGAGTGGCCGGATCGCGCCATCATCTTCGCCAACACCAAGCACCGCTGCGAAGACATCTGGGGCCATCTGGCCGCCGACGGTCACCGCGTCGGCCTGCTGACCGGTGACGTGGCGCAGAAAAAACGCCTGCGCATCCTCGACGATTTCACCAAGGGCAACCTGGATATCCTGGTCGCCACCGACGTCGCCGCGCGCGGTCTGCACATTCCCGCCGTCACGCACGTCTTCAACTACGATCTGCCTGACGACTGCGAAGACTACGTGCACCGCATCGGCCGTACCGGCCGAGCAGGCGCCAGCGGCCACTCCATCAGCCTGGCGTGTGAAGAGTACGCGCTCAACCTGCCGGCGATCGAGACCTATATCGACCACAGCATTCCGGTGAGCAAGTACAACAGCGATGCGCTGCTGACCGATCTGCCGGCGCCGAAGCGCCTGTCGCGTCCGCGCGGCGGCAACGGCCCACGTCGCAACTCCGCGCCTCGTCGCGGCGGCGCGCCGCGCAGCAACCGTAAACGCCCGAGCTGATCGCCATGCTCAGCTCCAGCACGCTTTATGCTGCCATCGACCTCGGCTCCAACAGCTTCCACATGTTGGTGGTGCGCGAGGTGGCCGGCAGCATTCAGACTCTGGCGCGGATCAAGCGCAAGGTGCGCCTGGCGGCCGGGCTGGATCAGCACAATCACCTGTCGCATGAGGCCATGCAGCGCGGCTGGCAGTGTCTGCGGCTGTTCTCCGAACGCCTGCAGGACATTCCGCGCGAGCAGATCCGCGTCGTCGCCACCGCCACGCTGCGCCTGGCGTCCAACGCCGATGAGTTCCTGCAGGTCGCCGAGCAAATCCTCGGCTGCCCGGTGCAGGTGATCAGCGGCGAAGAAGAGGCACGGCTGATTTATCACGGCGTCGCGCACACCACCGGCGGGCCGGATCAGCGGCTGGTCGTCGACATCGGCGGCGGCAGCACCGAACTGGTCACCGGCACCGGCGCACAGGCATCGCAGCTGTATAGCCTGTCGATGGGCTGCGTTACCTGGCTGGAGCGCTACTTCAGCGACCGCAACCTCGGGCAAGAAAACTTCGAGCGCGCCGAACAGGCCGCGCGCGAAATGGTGCGGCCGATCGCACCGCAGCTGCGCCAGCAAGGTTGGCAGATCTGCGTCGGCGCTTCCGGCACCGTGCAAGCGCTGCAGGAGATCATGGTGGCGCAAGGCATGGATGAACGCATCACCCTGCCCAAGCTGCGCCAGTTGAAACAGCGTGCCATTCAGTGCGGCAAGCTGGAAGAGTTGGAGATCGAAGGGTTGACGCTGGAGCGCGCGCTGGTCTTCCCGAGCGGCTTGTCCATTCTGCTGGCCATTTTCCAGGAGCTCGGCATCGAGAGCATGATGCTGGCCGGCGGAGCGCTGCGTGAAGGCCTGGTTTACGGCATGCTGCATCTGCCGGTGGAGCAGGATATTCGCATCCGCACCATCCGCAACCTGCAGCGCCGTTACCTGATCGATACCGAGCAGGCCGAACGCGTGAGCCAGCTCGCCGCCAATTTCTCGCAGCAGGTCGCCAACGAATGGCAGTTAGACGCACGATGTCGCGAGCTATTGCACAGCGCCAGCCTGATCCACGAACTCGGCCTCAGCGTCGATTTCAAGCAGGCGCCGCAACACGCCGCCTACCTGATCCGCCATCTGGACTTACCCGGCTTTACCCCGGCGCAGAAAAAACTGCTGGCCACCCTGCTGCAAAACCAGAGCAACCCTCTCGACCTGTCGCTGTTGAACCAGCAAAACGCCCTGCCGCCGCGCACCGCGCAGCGTCTGTGCCGCATTTTGCGCCTGGCGATCATCTTCGCCAGCCGCCGCCGCGACGACACGCTGCCGGCGGTGCGTTTACGCGCCAATCAGGACGATGAACTGACGGTGATTTTGCCGCCGGGGTGGCTGGAACAGCATCCGCTGCGCGCCGAGGCGCTGGAGCAGGAAAGCCACTGGCAGAGCTACGTCCACTGGACGCTGCGGTTGGAAGAACAACGTTGAAATGACCAGGGCGCGATGAGCGCCCTGTCTTTTTAATTCCCGCCTTTGGCCTTGGCCAGCTGGGCGCGGATATTGGCCAGATGGCTCTGCCCTTTCTGCATCCGCTCCTGCGGGCTTACCACTTTGCGCTCGGTTTCCCACGCCAAATCGTCCTGCGGCAACTCCAGCAGGAAGCGGCTCGGCTCCGGCCGCACCAGCTCACCGTACTGACGGCGCTCGCGGCACAGGGTGAAGATCAGCTCTTTTTGCGCGCGGGTGATCCCCACATAGGCCAGACGCCGCTCTTCGTCGACATTGTCTTCGTCAATGCTGCTCTGGTGCGGCAGCAGGCCCTCTTCCATGCCCACCAGGAACACGTAAGGGAACTCCAGCCCCTTGGAGGCGTGCAGCGTCATCAGCTGTACCTGATCCAGTTCTTCTTCGCTTTCGCCGCGCTCCATCATGTCGCGCAGGGTGAAGCGCGTCACCACCTGGGTCAGCGTCATCGGCTCGTCCAAATCGTTGCCTTCCAGCATCTCCGTCATCCAACCGAACAGCGTGTTGACGTTCTTCATCCGCATTTCGGCGGCCTTCGGGCTGGTCGAGGTTTCAAACAGCCAGCTTTCATAATCCACGCCGCGGATCAGATCGCGCACCGCCGCCACCGGCTCACGCTCCGCCTGTTGAGCGATGCCGCCCAGCCAATGGGTGAAGCGCTGCAACGATTCCAGCCCGCGCCCGGTCAAGTGCTGGCTCAGCCCCAGATCGAAACTGGCGTGGAATAAACTCTTATTGCGCTGGTTGGCCCATTCGCCGAGCTTCTGCAGCGTCGCCGGGCCGATCTCGCGCTTGGGGGTATTGACGATGCGCAGGAAGGCGCTGTCGTCCTCCGGGTTGGTCAGCACGCGCAGGTAGGCCAGCAGATCCTTGATCTCGGGGCGCGAGAAGAACGAGGTGCCGCCGGAAATCTTGTACGGAATGCGGTTCTGCATCAGCATCTTTTCAAACACCCGCGACTGGTGGTTGCCGCGGTACAGGATCGCATAGTCGCCGTAGTTGGTCTTTTTCACGAAGTGGTGGGCGATCAGCTCCCCCACCACCCGCTCGGCTTCGTGCTCCTCGTTGTTGGCGGTCACCACTTTCAGCTCTTCGCCATACCCCAGCTCGGAAAACAGCCGTTTTTCAAACACGTGCGGGTTATTGGCGATCAGGATATTGGCCGCCTTCAGAATGCGCTCGCTGGAACGGTAGTTTTGCTCCAGTTTGATCACCTGCAGCGCCGGGAAATCCTCCTTCAGCAGCACCAAGTTCTGCGGCCGCGCGCCGCGCCAGGAGTAGATCGACTGGTCATCGTCACCCACCACGGTAAAGCGCGCGCGGTTGCCCACTAACAGCTTCACCAGCTCGTACTGGCTGGTGTTGGTATCCTGGTATTCATCCACCAGCAGGTAGCGGATGCGCTGCTGCCAGCGTTCGCGCACCTCTTCGTTGCGTTGCAACAGCAGCGTTGGCAACAGGATCAGGTCGTCGAAGTCCAGCACGTTGCACGCCCGCATATGGGCGTGGTACAGGCCGTAGCAGTGGGCGAACAGCTTGTCGCGCTCCGAGCGCGCCAGCTCCGCCGCCCGCTGGGGATCGATCAGGTCGTTTTTCCAGTTGGAGATGGTCGAAATCAGCTGCGCCACCAGCGTTTTATCGCTTTCCAGCCACTTTTCGGTCAGCTCTTTCAACAGCGCCAGCTGATCCTGGTCATCGAACAGCGAGAAGTTGGATTTCATCCCCAACGCCACGTATTCCCGCTTGATGATCTCCAGCCCCAGGGTATGGAAGGTGGAAATCATCAGCCCGCGCGCCTCTTTGCGCCCCAGGGTTTGCGACACGCGCTCTTTCATCTCGCGCGCGGCCTTGTTGGTAAAGGTCACGGCGGCGATGTGCCGCGCCTGGTAGCCGCAGTGGTGGATCAGGTGGGCTATCTTGTTGGTGATAACGCGCGTCTTGCCGGAACCGGCACCGGCCAACACCAGGCAGGGCCCGGTAACGAATTCGACGGCTTGTTGTTGGCTGGGGTTTAATCGCATGGTGCTGGCTTGCTCGGCTGTAAAACGTGGAAGGGAATTGTAGCAGAAAGCGCCGACGAGATTTAGCGGGTATAATCAGCGCAATTTTCGCATCGACAAAGGCAATACCATGGCAAAAACGGCGTGCGCCCTGCACATTCTGGTAGACAATGAAAAGCTGGCCAACGAGCTGCTGGCCAAGCTGAAGCGCGGCGTCAGCTTCGACACGCTGGCGCGCAAATACTCGAGCTGCCCGTCAAAACGCAACGGCGGCTCGCTGGGCGAGTTCAACAAAGGCGCGATGGTGCCGGCGTTCGATAAAGCGGTGTTCAGCATCCCGCTGCTCAAACCTTACGGCCCGGTCAAAACCCAGTTCGGTTACCACATCATCAAGGTGCTGTACCGCAACTGAGGGGGCCTGAGCCCCCCTGCGGCGAATTACTGCGCGCTGGCGTCCGTCGCCGGCGCTGCCACCGCGGCGTCGGCCGGCTTGGCTTCTTCCGTCACCACCGCCGGCGCCGGCATCATGATGCCGTCATAGGTTTCCTGCAGCTGCTTCATGCTCATTTCCGGCTCGCCCTTCGGCTGCATCAGCACTAGCGTCGCCTCCTGAGAAAGCTGCAGCTTCAGCGCCTGATTCAGCGTCTCCAGCGTCAGGCTGGACAGGAACTCCTGGCGCAGCTTCTGATACAGCTCCGGCGCGATATCCACCACCCCGCTCTGTTGCGAGCGCAGACGCTGGCTCATCAGCACATCGGTGTCGGTGCGGGCGTAGGTCGCGAACAGCTTGCTCAGCTGATCGTTTTTCTGCGCCAGCAACGCATCGAATTCTTCTTTCGACAGGCCGTTGTCACGCACGTTGGCCAGCTCGCGGGCAATAAAGCCCAGGCTGCCGTTCAGATTGTTGTTCGGCGTATCCAGATGAATGGCGCACTGCCCTCGTTGATACTGCACGCGGCAGTCAAAGCCCAGATGCAGGCTCTTCTGTTCGCTTTTTTCCAGCGTCTGCTGGAGATGCCAGAACAGCGCCTCGCGGGCGAGATCGCCACGCCAGTAACGAAGCAGGCTCTGCGAATCGCGAATCGGGTGCCACGGCGAATCCCACATGATCGACAGCGTATCCTGTTTCACCTGCTCGCTGATCAGGCTCACCGGCTGCTGCGGCAGCGGTGTCAGCGTCGGCATCGGGGCCGGGGTTTCACGTTTGCCTTGCAGCGGCGAGAACGCCTTGTTGATCTGCTCGCCCAGGCTGCGGCTGTCAACCTTGCCGACCACGAACAGCGTCATGGCATCCGGGGTATACCACTGTTGGTAGAATTTCTTCAGCTGCTCGAGGTTGACCGGCCGTTTTGCCGGCTGCGCCGGATCGTGCGCCAGCAGCGTCGAGCCTTTCAGGCGGTAACGCCACCAGACGTCTTGGGTATTAGGCGGGAAAGTGCCGACCGGATTGATGCTGGAATTCATCACCGCATGCACCGTATGCTCGTCGATCGCCAATTTGCCGGTGGTATCCGCCAGCCAGGCCAGCGCTTCTTTCAGCAGGTCGGGCCGGTTGTTCGGCAGGCTGAGGTTATACATGGTGAAATCATACGAGATGATAGCCGGCGGCAGCGGCCGCTCGTTGTCCACGCTCTGCTGCCACAGGGCGCGCAGCTGCGGGGCCGTGAAGCTTTCGCTACGCGCCAACGCCAGCCGCGGCAGCAGATGAGCAAAGCCGGTCTGCTGCGAAGACTCCACCAAAGAGCCGGTATTGACGATCAACCGCAGTTCAACGCGGTCACTCGGCCGCTGCGGCGTATCGAGAATCTGCCATGAAAACCCGTTGGCCAACGCCCCCTGCTGCCAGGCAGGGTCGGGTTGTAGTGCTTCAGCCTGCACGCTGCTACTGGCTGCAGCCAATAGCAACCCACCAACTATAAGATGAATTCTGGTGCCCTGCATGTGAACCCCTACTTAATGACTATCCAATTTCTTATGCAAATGCG
Organism: Serratia sp. CY33802; assembly: GCF_052169095.1. Lineage (NCBI taxonomy): Bacteria > Pseudomonadati > Pseudomonadota > Gammaproteobacteria > Enterobacterales > Yersiniaceae > Serratia > Serratia sp. CY33802. The sequence continues at coordinate 197,583 of NZ_JBJNLL010000004.1, read as the reverse complement.
TGTATTCCATTCAATGGAATCATAAAAATACGCCCTGAGTTTCACGGTGGGGCGGAAAGCAGAAAGTGTACCACCGTGTTAGACCGCGCGCCTTTGCGGATGTCACTCATTAGAGTGAAAAATAATGGATTGCGGGGTTTTTAATGCAAAAAATCGTTACGAGGCAGGGGAAGAACCTCACCGGCCGCGGATGCGGCCGGTGATTTACCGCCGATATCAGGCGGAAGGCAGCGTTTTGTCCGCGCCGGTGTTTTTGTTGTTCAGCGTGTCTTTCAGCTGTTTTTCATCCAGCTGGTTACACCATTTTGCCACCACCACGGTCGCCACCCCGTTGCCCACCAAGTTGGTCAACGCACGGGCTTCCGACATGAAGCGGTCGATGCCGAGGATCAGCGCCAGGCCGGCTAGCGGCAGGTGGCCGACGGCGGAGATGGTGGCGGCCAACACGATAAAGCCGCTGCCGGTGACACCCGCCGCCCCTTTGGAGGAAAGCAGCAGCACCACCAGCAGGGTAATCTGATGCATGATGTCCATGTGGGTATTGGTCGCCTGCGCGATAAACACCGCGGCCATGGTCAGGTAGATAGAGGTGCCGTCCAGGTTGAAGGAGTACCCGGTCGGAATAACCAGACCCACCACTGATTTCTTGCAGCCCAGCTTCTCCATTTTATCCAGCATGCGCGGCAGCGCGGATTCGGACGACGAGGTCCCCAGCACGATCAGCAGCTCTTCTTTGATGTAGTTGACGAATTTGAAGATGCTGAAGCCGTTGGCGCGGGCGATGCTGCCCAACACCACCACCACGAACAGGATACAGGTGATATAGAAGCACACGATCAGTTGGCCGAGTTGCACCAGGGTGCCGACACCGTATTTACCGATGGTAAACGCCATAGCGCCGAAGGCCCCCAGCGGCGCCAGGCGCATGATCATGTTGATGATGCCGAAAATCACCCGCGAGAAGCTGTCGATCACGTTGTAGATCAGCTGCCCTTTGTCGCCCAGACGATGCAGGGCGAAGCCGAACAGTACCGCGAACAGCAGCACCTGAAGAATGTTGCCGCTGGCGAACGCGCCGATCACGCTGCCGGGGATGATGTCCAGCAGGAACGGAATGATGCCCTGCTGCTGTGCCTGCTCGGCGTAGACCGCCACCGCCTTGGCGTCCAGCGTGCCGGGATCGACGTTCATGCCGGCGCCCGGTTGCACCAGGTTGACGATCACCAGACCGATAATCAGCGCGATGGTGCTGACGATTTCAAAATACAGCAGCGCGATGGCGCCGGTGCGGCCCACCGCCTTCATGCTTTCCATGCCGGCGATGCCGGTCACCACGGTGCAGAAGATCACCGGTGCGATGATCATCTTGATCAGTTTGACGAAGCCATCGCCCAGAGGTTTCATCTCGGCGCCGAGGTCAGGGTAGAAATGGCCAAGCAGGATACCCAGCGTGATCGCCGTCAGTACCTGAAAATAGAGGCTCTTAAAGATCGTTGTTTTCATATGAACATCCTATGGGGGGAAGACACGCACCAGGCAGCAGTCTAAAAATCCAGCCTGTTCATTGCTTGCGCGGAAAATAACACCCACTTAACAACATGGAAATAATTTGTTGCACCCGCCCCTGAGGGTTGATGTGAATTTAAGAGCTGAAACGCGTCAGTCGAGGTGCAAAGCTGAAAATTGCGTAAGCCTTTGTTTGCACTAACGCAAAAGAGGTAGATAAAGAATAGCGATTTTCGGACGGGGAAAAGTACCGGAAAGGTCACGCGGCGCTCACGGCGCCGCGCGGCAAAACTCGGCTTCGAACGCTTCGCGCGGCAGCGGCCGGGCGAACAGGAATCCTTGCCCGCTGCGAATGCCGTGCTGCAGCAGCCAGTCGCGCTGCCCGGCGTTTTCCACGCCTTCGGCCATCACCGGTAACGCCAGCACTTCGGAGATCGAACTGACGATACGCGCCATCGCATCGTCGGCCGGCAGCCCCTGAATGAAGCTGCGGTCGATTTTGATCAAATCTATCGGCAGGGATTTCAACCGGTTCAGGTACTCCAGGCTGGAGTAGCCCATGCCGAAGTCATCTAGCGCGATAGACAATCCCAGATCGTGCAGCTCACGCAGCAGCGCCAGCGCGTGGTCGAGATCGTCGATGCGTACCGTCTCGGTGATCTCCAGCAGCAGCTTGCGCGGATCGATCCGATACTGCGCCAGCAGGTTTTTCAGATGCGGAACAAACGCCTCATGTTGCATCTGAATACCGGAAACGTTGACCGCCAGCGGCAGCGCAATGCCGCGTTGCTGCCAGTCTGCCAGGATGCGGCAGGACTCTTCCAACACCCAGTTGCCGAGAGGCACGATCACACCCAGCTCTTCCGCCAGCGGGATAACGTCGGCCGGCAGGGTATAGCTGCCGTCATACTGCTGCCAACGCAGCAGCGCTTCGGCGCCGATCACCTCGTTGGACTGCATGTCGATCTGCGGCTGCAGGAACAGCGTGAAATGCCGCTGCTCGATGCCGTGCAAGATCTCGCTCTCCTGGGTCAACCGCTTCTGCGTGCGTTCCGTCAGGCTGGGCTCGAAGAACAGGATCTGATTTTTTCCTTCGCGGTGTGCGGACATCATCGCCGAGGTGGCGCTGCGCAGCAGCTGTTCCGCACTCTCCCCCTGATTGAGGTAGTGCGCGATGCCGATACTGGCGTTGGGCCGCAGCGCCAAACCTTCCAGCGTCAACGGCGCGTTGATCTCCGCCATGATACGCCGCGCCAGCTGCATGGCGTGGAACGGCCGCTCGATACCCTTGGCCAGAATGGCGAATTCGGTATTGCTCAGCTGTGCCAGCACGCCGTTTTCGTCGATGCAGCCGCGCAGCTTCTTCGCCAACGCCAGCAGCAACGCTTCACGCATCGCCGGGCTCATCACGCCAGACGCTTCATGCAGCGTCTCGATGCCGATCACCAACAGGTTAAAACGCTCGGGGCGCAGGCTGGAGGCGATATGCTGTTCCAGCAACGCGTTCAGCAACGCCGGATTTGGCAATTCGGTCACCGGGTGGCGGGTGCTCAGGCGGCTCATGTCGGCATGCGCCTTGGCCAACGTCTGTTGATTGCGGTTGTAGTTGCGCACCAGCAGGCCGAGCTCGTCGTCCTGGTGCAGCGCCGGCAGCATCAGTTGGTGATAGGGCGCTTCGTCCTGCGAGATGTTCTCCAGCTCTTTGGCCATCGCGCGCAGCGGGTGCACCATCAACCGGTTCATGCACCAGGTGATGGCCACCGACAGGATCAGCGCCAGCAGCAGGTAGGTCGACAGCATGGTCGACAAAATGCTGAGGATAAACTGGTACATGCGGAACGAATCGGCCTGCAGCACCAGATAGGCCAGCGGCTGCTGGTTGGCCGGCACCCGTTCCAGCGAATAGAGCGGCACGGAAATTTGGATAGGCAGTTCAAACAGCCGGGCGATCAGCGTCGGCACCGGCCGCTCCGGCGGGAAATTGGCGTGCAGCGCCTGAAACTCGTTCGGCAAGACGATATCCGCCCGGCTGAGAATGCCGACCGGCAACAGGGTGTTCAGCACCCTTTTGGCTTCCGGTACGTCCATCCGCAGCACCGCTTCCGCCAGCGGCTGGCGCACGGAGTGAGCGATATTCTCCAGTTGCTGGGCGTAGTCATCCCTGCGCTGCTGCACAAAGTGGAATAACTGGATCACGATAAAGATGCAGATCGTGACCAGCGCCACGCCGGACACTGTCGCCATCTGCTTAATCGTTAACGAACGCCTGACCCGCAAACCTGCTCTCCGTGAAATCGGGCTAAAACAAAAAGGGGGCTGACTCTCACCCGCCCCCTCGAACCGGGCTGAGTATACTCGATCATCGGCTGTTTTTATCTGGCTATGCCGCAGGCAAAACCAAGAAAATCGCGGGTTTCAGTCTTTTCCTAAAGCGAACAAACACGACCCGGACACAGGGTAACAAAACTCCCCGGCGTCCGACACTCCGAATCTTTCCCCTTCCGACTACTTAAAGTCGGCGTAAGGCGTCAGCGGCTGCGGCGGCAAATCGAGATCCCCCTGCCAGCCGGCCAGGGAATAGCGCAGATAAATCAACGCGTGGCTCGGCGTATAGTCCTTCGCCTGTTGAATGTCGATGCCAGCGCCGAGCGTCCAGTGCGAACTGAGACGGCGTTCGACGATTGCCCGCAGGGTATAACCGACGCCGCTTGAGGAGCTGCCGTCCTCGACGGCGAACTTATCGGGCAACGAATCCGGGATCAGCCCCTGCAGTGGATAACGGCGCTGGCTGTCGGTTTTGGAATGGGACAGCGAAACCGAACCGCCCAGCTCCCACGACCAGTTCTCGGTGCGCTGACGGTAGTTGACCGGCAGCGACAGAGACAGATATTGCTGCGGGCTGTAATAGCCGCCCTGCCCCAGCGAATAACCACTCAAATCCTTCTGGTAATGCCACAGCATGGTATTGAGCCCGACGCTCAGGCGGCGATTGTCTTCGTTGATCAGCTTGTAGTAGTAACCGGCCATCAACCGCTGCCGCTGGTTGTCCGCCACATTCTTGCCGGTAATCTGGTGCGCGCTGAGATCTGCCCACACGCCGTTCGCCTCGCCGCGATCGTAGCTGGCGCTCAGGCTGACGCCGGTGGCGCGCACGCCACCCCAGGTGGTACCGGTGTTCGGATCTTTGGCACCGCCGAACGCCAGCAGCGAGCTGGAGATCGGCCGCCGCGAGGCCGCCAGCGTCCAACCGATGTGGTTCCAGTCGCCGCTGTAGGCCAGGCCGCCGGTCCAGTCGACCACCTCAAAGCCCATCGGCGTCGTGCCGATATCGGCGGCCCAGCGATCGTTTTTCCAGCCGGCCGCCACGCTGGTGCCAGTGGTTTTCTGGTGTTCATCGCCGCGGCACCCTTGCGTGTTGCAAGTGCCGAAGGTCTCGTAATAGTGGCCGCTGCCGTCGGTCGAGAAGCGGCCGGCATCCAGCTGCACGGTGTCAGTGCGCAAGAAGGCGCGCCCGTCATACAGCGGCATGTCCACCTGCAGCATGGTGTCGTGCGCGTTGAAGTCGGAAATGCCGCCGGTGCCGCTCGAGCGCCAGTAATCGTGATCGAGCGTGACGTTCACGTCTTGCTGTCGATACAGATCCGCGGCGTCGGAGCGGATGCCGCGTTTCAGCCAGTCGTCGCCCGCGTTATTGCGCGTCAAATAAGTGTAGCTGTCATTATCCTGCGGCAGCGTCGGCGTGATGCCGCCGGCCACCATCGCCTGCCGGAAATCCTGCTGCGCCCGCTCAGGCTGTTGCTGAGCCCGCTCCAGACGGGCGGCGTCACGGTAGATCAGCGCCTTGGTCTGCCCGACGGGTTCTGAAGCCGCCGCCGTTTTCAGCCGGCCGAAGAGCGCGTCGGCCTGCTGCGCATCGCCGACCGCACTCCAGGCGTTGGCAACCCGCCGTTGGCTGTTGAGCGAAGCGTCTTGCGGCTGCGGTTCGGTTTTCAGCCGCTGGCGCGCCGCGTCAAGATCTCCCTGCGCCACATAGGCTTCGATCTCGCCCAGCTGCGCATCCGGATTGTTCGGTTCACGGCGTTTCACCCGCTGATAGTCGTCCAGCGCCGCCGCATACTCCCCGCGCGCCAGCGCCCAGTCGGCGAGCAGCAAAACGATGCGTGTGTCCGCCGGCTGCCGGCGCAGATAGGCTTCCGCCGCCGGTTCGTCACCGGCCGCCCGCAGCCCTTCGGCATGCGCGATCGTCGCCTGCATTTTCAGCCGCTGCGCCAGTTCGCGCATGTTGTCGTTCCACTGCGCCGCCGGCAGCGTATTGAGCTGCGCCAGCGCCTGCCGGTCGCGATCGCTGCCGGAAAGATAGAGCGCATAGGCGTAGGTCAGCTGCGGATTGGCGTGCTGGCGCTGCGCCAGCTGCCGGAACAGAGCGTCCGCCTGCTGCGGCTGCCCAGCCTGACGCAGCGCCTGCGCGTAGCGATAGGTCAGCCAGACATCGTCGGGATCCATCGCCTGGGCGCGGCGATAAATTTCCACCGCCTGTTGCCACTGTTGCTGCTGCGCCAGCGTCTCCGCCTGCTGTTTCAACATGTCGAGCCGCAGCCCGTCGAAGGTGCTGCGCAGCTTGGCCTGTTGGCTGCGCGGCAGGCCGCTGAGGTAGGCCAGCGCGTTTTCCGGCGACTGCCGTTGATAGATATTCACCAGGCCGCGCAGCGCGCTGCCGTTGCCGGGATCGCGTCGCAGCGCCTGCTGATAAAACCCTTCCGCCGCGGCGTCATCCTTGCTCGCCACCGCCACATCGCCCAGGCCGATAAACGCATCGCCGTCGCTGTCGTCGAGCTGGCGCGCCTGCTGATATTTCTGCCGGGCCAGCGCGAGATTGCCTGCCTTGAGCGCTTTGTCGCCCTCGTCGATCGCCAGCCAGTAGCCGGTGCTCTTGATCAGGCTTTGCCATTTGCCGCTGCCGTAGCCATTCTTGTCGGCGGCCAGCGCCTGGCGAAACAGCTTCAGCGCCTGCGGGCGGTTACCGGCGCGCGAATAGGCCTGGCCGAGCGCGCCCAGCACCTCGGCGTCGTTCGGCGCTGCCGTCAGCGCCTTTTGCAACGCCGGAATGGCCGCCCGGCTGCCACCTTTATCCACCTGCGCCAGGCCGCGCACCCGCGCCTGATAAGCCGGATCGGCCAACAGTTTCTGTTGTCTGGCCAGCTCTTCACGGGCGCGGGTCGCCTGATCGCCGGTATCGAACACGCCGAGGAAGCGGTTGAGCGCCGCCACGCTTTGCGCGTTGACCGGCATCGCTTTGACCTTGTCCAGCCACAGATCGGCGGCATCGCCGCGCCCGGCCGGATCGGCGGCGATCTTCTGCAGCAGTTCATAGGCCTGCGCGTCCTGATTCTGACTGAACAGCATGCGCGCCAGCGACATGCGCAGCGCCACGTTGCCGGAATATTGCTGGTCCAGCGCCTGCAACTGCTTTAACGCCTTCGCCTCCTGCCCCGGCAAACGCGCCACCAGCCGCCAATACTCCACCGCCAGATCGAGCGTCGGCGGCTCGCCGTGGAACAGCGCATCGTACTGCGCCTTGGCCTCCGGCAGCCGGCCGGCGGTCGCCATCAGGCGGGCCTGCTGCAGCTTTTGCCGGGTTTCCGGCTGGGTCAGCAGCATGTTCATTTGCGCCTGGCGATAGGCGCTGGACTGCGGCGCGAGAGTTTTCAGCTTGTCCAACTGCTGTTGCGCCAGCGCCATGTTGCCCTGCCGCAGCGCCAAACGCATGCGCGCGGCGATCACGTCCGGGTTATTCGGATCCATCAGCTCGAGCCGGTACAGCGACTGGCGCACCAGATCGTCCTTGTTGCCGGCCTCGCCAATGCGCACCTGCTCCAGCAGCCACTGCTCCGGGGCCACGGCCTCCGCGGCGCGCGCCTGCGGCAGCATCGCCAGGCTCAGCGGAATCAAATTCAGCCAGTTTATTTTGAAGTTGTGCATTGGCCGTCCCACGAGGGTTGCAATTCACCCTGACGATTAAAGCGATAACGTTGTTGATCCCACCCCTGACCGAACAGCGTCAGCGAGGCGCTGAAATAAGCGTCGTCACCCGGCGGATGTTCGCTGATGCGTTGCCGCTGTGTCGCCAGCGCCTCGGCCTGCGTCGCCAACATCGGCAGCATTGAGGCGGAAAAGCCGACCGGGCCGTCACCGGTGGTTTTGCCGCTGGCGGTATCGGTTTTCTCCGGCGGCACACCCTGTTTGGCGGTGAGCTGCGCCATCGGCTGGAAGCGTGCGAGCAGCGCCGCCTTATGCTCATCGTCGTCCGCCAGCATGCCGGCCCACAGATAGACCCGAATCGCGTCGTAGCTGCCGACGTTCGGCTTGACGGTATCCGGCTGCCAGCCGGTGCCGACTCGCCACACCACCCAGTCCGGTGAGAAGCCGTGCGGCGCGCTGTCCAGCCACAGCCGCTGATTGACCTGGCGCATCGCGCGCCACGGGCCGTTCAGCGCCGCAAAACGCGCCAGCAGCTGCGGCGGCAGGTAGCTGGGGTTCAGCCGCCAGCGATCTTCCGCCACAAACCCGACTTTGCCCGGCAGCAACATCAGGCCCAGGCCGGGGATGTCGGCCACTTCCTCGCGGCCGATGCGTTGCAGCAGCAGCGTTCCCAGGGTTTGATAACGCCGGCTTTTCCACAGGCGGCCGGCTTCGAGCAGGTTATAAGCGATCCACAGATCGGCATCTGACGCCGAGTTGGCGTCCAGCACCTTCCACTGCTTGTCGTCGCTCTCGCCCCACAGCCAGGCGGGCAAACGGGCGCTGAGATCGCCCGCCGCCAGGTTGTTCTCCGTCCAGGCCAACAGCCGATCGAAGGTCGGCCGGTCGTTGGCCACCAGAGCGAAGAACAGGCCGTAACTCTGTCCCTCGGAGGTGGTGATCTTGTTCGGACTGCTCGGATCGATCACCCGCCCCTGCGGGCTGATGTAGAATTGCTTGTACTGTTGCCAGCCCGGCCACTCGCAGACCGCCGCCGCGCTGAACGCACACAGCAGCAGCATGCCGAGCGACAGGCGTTGCAGCATCGCGCTCACCGCCGTCAATCCCGATCTTCAGGCGCCAGACGACGCCGGCTGAAGGCCTTCAGGCCGCGCCACAGCATCAGCCCCAGGATCACCACCAGCACCACCGCGATCACCGCCAGCAGGACCGGATGGGTGGAGAGGGCATACCACAGCCGCTCCCACCACGGCAGGTGGCCGACATAGTAAATATCGCCGACGCGCAGGCTGTTGACCCCTGATTCGCGGATCACCGCCACCGAACCAAACACCGCGGCGCGCTTGCCGCTGTCCAGCAGGGCATTGTTGAGCAGCTCATAGCCGCGCGGGCTGTCCGCCAACAGCGCCACGATGCTGCGCTGGTCGTTGAACGGCGACTGTACGCCGATGATCGCCGACATTGCGCCCTCGGAGCTGACGGTGGTCTTGCTGTCCGGCTTGGTGTCCTCTGCCAGCACTTCCGCACTCGGCAGCGGCGGCTGCCGCGTCGGCTGTTTCACCCAGCTTTGGGTCGCGTCCACCAGCAGACTGATTTTCTTGTCGTCGCGCAGCGCCGGCGGAATGGTGCCGACCATCAGGATGTCGTCGTCGCGATCCTTGGCCTGCGACCAGTCGTCGCTCAGCGTGAAGGCCAGCGCCGGATAACCGGTTTGCGCGCCGATCACACCCAGCGCGTTCAGCAGCGCGCTGACCTGCGCCGGCTGCGGTTTCTGGTTCACCAACACCAGCGTTTGCGACAGATCCGCCAGGCGGCTGAATGGGAAGCCGGCGTTGGCGAAGGCGCGCAGGTCCGGCATCGCCATAAAGTGGCGGTAGCCGGAGAAATCGATGGTAGACGCACCGTCGATCACCGCATGGTTTTGCGTGAAGGAATAGGTTTCGCAGCGCCCTTCCGCGCCGCTGGCCAGCAGCGTGGTGTAGTCAAAGTCAAAACGCAGCTGGTTGGTAGCCCCCAGCCGCAGCGCCGGGATATTGACGTTCTTGTCGGAGTCGAGCAGCCCCTGCGTCAACGGCAGGCGCAGCAGCTGCGCGCCCTGTTCGTGTTCCGGCACCAGCGAGTACGCCTGCACGAACTGGTTGTTCAGGCTGACGCTCAGCCGCGAACCGTCCTGAATGCGCGGCGCGGTATAGCGGTATTTCAGGTGCATATCGATGCCGGTGCTGCGGATCAGGAACAGGTCCGGCGGCAGGTTCATGGTCAGCGAAATCGGGCCAGGCTCGATGCCGCTGGTTTGCAGCTGTTCGGCATATTGCTGCAGCTCGGCGAAGGTCATCGGCCGATCGGTGCGCACCCAGTTCGGCGCGTCGTAAGGCTGGCGCGGCGCGAGCTGTTCCACCTTGTCCACCGTCACGTTCTGGCCGCGGAACAGAATGTTGCCCTGCGCGATGCCCTTCACCGCGGTGATCAAATCGTTGTCGTCACGCCCCTGAATCAACAGCAGTTTGACGTACGGATTGTCGGGGTGGCTGATCATCTCCACCGTCGGGCCGTTGACCGCCGGATAATCGCGCAGGAAATCCGGGCGCTGCGAGTTGGTGGCGAACACCACCGCGTGCTGCGTCGGCAGCGCGTTGTACAGCGTCGGGAAGGATTGCCCGCGCCACTGCGCCTTGCTGCCGAACCAGGAGGCCAGAATACCCGCCGCGCGCTGCTGGGTGAGGTCAGGCTGGCCGGCGAACACCATCGGCAGCGTCAGCGGCCGATTGTCACGGCTGTCGAAGAACGGCTCAGGGAAGTGCGACAGCTCGTTTTTCACCGGCAGCGTCTGGAAACGCAGCTTCAGCGCGCTGGACTTGCTGACGTCGAGCCACAGCGAGGTGCTGGCCGGGTTTTCGCAGATGTTCTGATAATGACCGACGAACACCAGCCGGACGCGGTTAAAATCGGTGATATAGCGCGGATCGATCACCATCTGGATGCGATTGGGCTTGCCCAGTTGCTCTTTGGCGAGGGTAGTTACGCCCATCAGTTCGTCGTTCAGATAGACCTTGACGTGCGACTCCACCGGGATCAGCGCCGGTGACGGCGTAAACTCCATATCGAGCATCGCCTGCGAGACCACCTCATCGCTGCGCACGCCGAATTCGATCTGTCCGTCCGGCCGGGTGCCGCGCAGAACAAAGGTGCCCGGCGGCGGCGCTATCTGCGCAAACGACAGCGATACGTCGCGCACCGGCGCATTCGGATCCTGCGGTGCGGTGGCCAGCGGTGGCGCGGTCGCCGTATCGGCCGCCGCGGCGATCGGCGGCTGGGCCGCCACGGTCGGCGCGGTGGCGGTTTCGGCCTGCGACAGGGTACTGATGCCTAAGGCCAGAGCAGTTAACCAGGTTATTTTTCGCGTCATCGTATCATCATCAATGTTGGAGCCTGTTCACCGGGCGAGTGAGCGGGCGGTTGAACTCGCAGCTAACCCACTGTTTCTTGTTGACCCAAGGTCGGATCCCTGCCGACGCCGCGCGGAATAAACGACACGACCCAGGCGGTCAGCGACGTGACCCCGACCAGCAAACCGCGCACCAGCGGCGGCGCGTAGTCCGCCATGCGCACATAGCCCCGGAAGCCCAGCGCCAGCACGTCGCGCAGGCTTTCGATCGGCCGGTCTTCAGGGAACCCGTCCTGCCACAGCGCCCAGGTATCGGCGCGGGCGAAGGTGCACTGAATGAAATCGATGTGTTCACGGGTAGAGAGACTGACCAGACGCACCCCCACCTTGTTGCCGAAGGCGCGCGTCACCACGCAGGGGAAGCTGTACTCCTGCTGGCCACGCTTGAGCAGCAGCGAGGCTTTGTCGCCGTCTTTCAACGCGTTTTCCACTCGCATCTCAATGCCCACGCCGCCGTCGGAGTAATCGCGCAGCGTGCAGGGGTAGAGGTGGCCGTCGGCACGCGCGATCGCCGCCGGCATGGCGATCTCCACGCGGTGCGCCTGACGCACCTGCTTGGCCTCTACCGCCACCGCCACCGCGCCGCCGAGAATGGTCATGTTGTACAGCACCCACACCAGGCTGATGATCACCGTCATCACCTCGTCCGTCGGGCCATAGGCCAGCCGCCAGGCGCCGAACGCCAGCCCGGCCAGGTTAAGGATCACCAGGAACATATAAGGTCGGGTGATCACCCAGTCTACGTGCTCCTCCTCCACCAGCCCGCCCTTGGCGGTGACGTTGAATTTGCCCTTGTGCGGATTGAACAGCGCCACCGTGGTCGGCCGCGCGATATACCAGGCCAGCACCGTTTCATAGATTTCGCTCCAGAACGAATGGCGGTATTTCCCCTGGATACGCGAGTTGGTCAGGCTGGCGTGGATCATGTGTGGCAGCACATAAAGCGCGATCGCCAGCGCCGGCGCGAAGATGATGTAGGCATGCAGCAGCAAAAACGCCAGCGGTGCGGTGAGGAAGATCAGCCGCGGAATGCCCGACAGGAAGTGCAGCATGGCGTTGGCGTAGCACAGGCGCTGCGCCAGTTTCAGCCCCTTGCCCAGCAGCGGGTTGTCGAGCCGGAAGATCTGCACCATGCCGCGCGCCCAGCGAATGCGCTGGCCGATGTGCGCCGACAGGCTTTCGGTCGCCAGCCCGGCAGCCTGCGGAATGCGGATATAGGCCGAGGTATGCCCGCGCCGGTGCAAACGCAGCGAGGTGTGGGCGTCTTCGGTGACGGTTTCCACCGCGATGCCGCCGATCTCGTCCAGCGCGCTGCGGCGCAAGATGGCACAAGAGCCGCAGAAGAAGGTGGCGTCCCACATGTCGTTGCCGTCCTGCACCAGCCCGTAGAACAAGGTGCCCTCGTTGGGCGTCTGGCGGAAACGCCCCAGGTTGCGCTCGAACGGATCCGGCGAGAAGAAGTGGTGCGGGGTCTGCAGCATCGCCAGCTTTTTGTCTTTGAAGAACCAGCCCATGGTCAGCTGCAGGAAAGAGCGCGTCGGCACGTGGTCGCAGTCGAAAATCGCCACGAACTCGCCGGTGGCCTGCTTCAACGCGTTGTTGATGTTGCCGGCCTTGGCATGTTCGTGGGTCGGCCTGGCGATGTATTTCACCCCCACTTCGGCGGCGAACGCACGGAATTCGGGGCGATTACCGTCATCAAGGATATAGATATTCACCTTTTCCTTCGGCCAGTCGATGCCCAGCGCCGCATAGACGGTCGGCTTCACCACCCCGAGGTCCTCATTGTAAGTCGGCACCATCAAATCGATGGTTGGCCAGGTCGCGCTGTCAGCGGGCAACGGCACCGGCTGGCGATTAAGCGGCCAGATAGTCTGGAAATAGCCCAGCACCAGCACCACCCAGGCGTAGGTTTCCGCCACCAACAGCAACAGGCCGCACACCAGGCTAAGTGGATCGTCCCAGTTCAGCGTGGCGGTATAGCGCCACCACAGGTAACGGCAGGAGACGGTCAGCGACAGCACGATCAGCATCAGCGCAGGCAAGCGCCCCGGCACCCGGCGCACCACCATCGCGATCCCCCACAGCAGCACGACGAACACGAATTGCGCCGACAGATCGAACGGTTGCGAGATGCACAGCATGGCGAGGATCGCCGCCAGCACGCCGACCAGAATAAACAGCGCGCGTCGCATGCCGCGGTTCATGCGGCCGAGGCGCTCTACCGAACGCTGTTCCACGCCGGCGTTTTTCAGCCGCTGCGGCAGGCCCTGCAGCCAATCGGCGTAGCGCTGCTGCAGCCGACGCCACCCAGCGAAATAGTCACGCTGCACTGGCGCGCGGCCGCTGCGGAACAGCAGTAGCCACAGGCCCTGCAGCAGATAGCGCAGCGCATCCGCCGGGCGTGGGCGTTCGGCGGACAGGTGCGGGAACCAGTAAGCGCGGCCGGTACGCACACGCTGCCAGGCCGGTGACTCGAATCGCAGCAGCATCCACCCCAGCGCCACCAGCAACGTGGCAAAAAACGCGGTCAGCGCCGACGCGCCGTTGCGGCGATAGCCGCGGTAGCGCGCCTGCACCGCCTGACGCACCGGCGGCACCAGCAGCAGGCTCAGCACCCGGCTCATGGCGCAACACCCCGTTTGAGGTTGATCAGGCACCAGTTGGCCAGCGTCAGCACTTCATCCGCCGCCAGACTCTCGGGGCGGTACTCGCCCAGCGGCTGTTTGACCGCCAGCGCTTCCGCCAGCGCTTCATCGCGGTGGATCACCACCGGCAACAGACCGCTCAGGGTTTGCAGCCACAGCTGATGCAAATCCTGCTGCAGCTGGCTGGCGGAGGAGTAGTGATTGACCAGGAACCGGCAGTCGTTCGGCAGCGTCTGCTGATGGAGCCGTACCTGGCAGTTGGCGTCGGGGTTCAACAGCATGAACACGCTGTCGGCTAGCTGCAGCGCCTGCTGCGCCAGAGCGCCGTCCCCGATCGGAACATCCAATAGGATCCAGCGCTGCGGATCGCCGGCGCTCAGTTGGCGCAGGTTGTCGCGCCAGCGTTCGGGCAGCTGCTGACACTGACGCTGCACTTCCAGCCGTTCCGCCGCATTCAGGCGGCCAAACGGCAGAAAATCGAGGTTTTCACAATAACGCAGCGCGCCTTCCTGCCAACCGCCGCCGTCCTGCTCCGCGCGGGCCCAGCCGCGTGCCAGTTCGAACGGCGTGTTGAAATGCAAGCGCAGCAGATTATCCGGCGTGAAATCGATCGCCAACACCGACTCACCCAGCTGCTGCAACGCCCAGGCGAGCGCCGCCGTGACCGACGTCGTCCCCATCCCACCCCGCAGCCCTTGCAGCGCGATCACCGGCATAGATCAATGGCTCCCCACAGTCTGCGCCAATTCGGCCAACAGTGACCAGCGCGTCATCATGTGCGTTAGCCGCTCCTGCCGCGAAATATCGACATAGCTTAATTTCGGCAATGAAAAAGCCTGGCTGAGCGCCTGCAGGTCATCCTGGCTCTCCCCAGGCGCCGCTGCACGAAAATGGGTAGGTGCGTTATTCATTCTTCCGCCTTGGCGAAAATAGGCTATGTTAATTAACTATAGCAACGATACAAAAAGAGACAGGCAATAAGATGATTCTCAACAAATATTGCCGAATAGCGTCGGATATTTGTTATTGCCAGAGTAAAAATGGCTATCTTTAAATATAAACGCCTTTAGTCGGCTTTCAACGAAAGTAGAACACATCCTATGGCGCACTCTTTTTCTCTAGGCATTCGGCAGATTTGGGAAGAGCTCTCGGTGATGCAGGCTCCGGGGCTCTATTGGATCAATGTCGACAGGCAAAGCGACGCCGCGTTGCTGTGTCGCCAGGTGATCGCCGCCCAGCCGGCCACTCACAAAGTCGCCCTGATCTGCAGCGGCGACAAACCCGAAAGCCTGCTGGCCGAGCTGGCTTCGCCCGCTTTGCAAAAGCTGCCGCTGTATCAATTACCAGAGAAAAAAGCCGCGCTGACGCAGCTGAGCGACGATCTGATGCGCGCCCTGCGGCCGCAGAATCGCTTGCTTATCCTGCTGGCCCACGCCAGCCTGTGGCAAACCTTCACCACCGAAGAGCTGCGCGAGTGGACGCGTACCCTCGCCGCCTGGCTGCGGCGGCAGGGCTGCACGCTGTTGATCCTCAGCCACGGCGGCGGCATCAATAAGCTTAAAGGGCAGCTCAGCGCACAGCATCGTATCCTGAACGGCCTATCCAGCCTGCAATGGCAGCAGGACAGCGCGCAATATCTGGTGAACTGGTGGAGCACCGAAAACGGCATCAACGCCAATCAACTGCTGACGTTGTACGCCGCGCAAGGCGGCTGGCAGGGCGAGGATGAAAATAGTCAACCCTCCCCCACCGCCTTGCGCAGCGACGAAGGTCAGTATCTGGCCGAACGCAGCATTCTGGAGGGCGCGCCGCCGCTGTCCGCCAACTGGCAGCTGTTGGAGAGCAACGACGAACTGGCGCAGCACGGCATGCTGAGACTCTCGGCAACGTTGATTTTCGCGTTGTATCAAAGCGACCAAATCGATCACCTGGCGCACCAGATCCACACCCTGCGACGCAGCCGCGGCAGCGGCCTGAAAATCGCGGTGCGCGAGATGAGCGCCAGCCTGCGCTACAGTGACGAACGGCTGCTGCTGGCCTGCGGCGCCAATCTGATCGTGCCGCACGTCGCGCCGCTGTCGCGTTTTCTCACCATGCTCGAGGGCATCCAGGGGCAGCGTTTCTCACGCCATGTGCCCGCCGACATCGATGCGTTGCTGGCCGGTTTGCGCCCGCTGCAGCTCAAAGGCTATATGCGGCCGGAAGCGTTCAGCCAGGCGGTGCTTTCGCTGATGGGCAACACGCTGCTGCCTGAGGATGGCAAAGGCGTGATGGTGGCGCTGCGCCCGGCCATCGGTCTGCGCGCGGAACAGGCGATGACCCTGTGCCACCTGCGGCGGTTCGGCGATGTGATGACCGTGGTGCAGGGGCGGCTGGTGCTGTTCCTGTCCACCTGCCGCATCAACGATCTGGATACCGCGCTGAAGTTCATCTTCCGGCTGCCGGTGGATGAAGCCTTCAGCAACCGGGTGGTGTGGCACTAGGACGTCGATATCGTTTCGGAAATCAAACGCATGGCCCAGGGGCACTGGCAGATTTCGGCTACCGGTACCGCCGGCGCCGCGCCGCGCCCCAGCGTGGCGGTGGCCGAGGAACCCGTGGAACGGCGGCAGCCGGTCGCCTTCACGCTGTCGCTTGACCCGCAGGAGGAACCGCATGCTGAACCTTAACGATATCGTGCAACTGATCCTGCTGTGCGCGCTGATCTTCATTCCGCTGGGTTACGCCTTTCACCGGCGTTTTCCGCATTTGCGTCAATACTGGCAAAACCTGTTGTTATCGCCGCGCTATTTGAAATCCGCCGGTTTGTGGGTGCGCACTGGCTCCTCATCTCAGATTAAACGTAAGAAGCAGCCATGAATCGAAACTCGAATACGCAATCCGATAACGCTCTGTGGCGCTACTGGCGTGGGCTGGGTGGCTGGAACCTTTACTTTCTGGCTAAATTCGCCCTGCTGTGGTTCGGCTACCTGAATTTCCACGCGCTGCCGAACCTGGTGTTCATGGCGTTTCTGCTGATGCCGATCCCTTCGCAACGCCTGCATCGCTGGCGCCACTACCTCGCCATCCCGATCGGCATCGCCTTGTTCTACCACGACACCTGGCTGCCGGGCATCAACAGCATTCTCAGCCAGGGGTCGCAGCTGGCCGGCTTCAGCGCCCAGTATCTGCTGGAACTGGTCAACCGCTTTATCAACTGGCAGATGATCGGCGCGGCCTTCGTACTGTTTATCGCCTACCTGTTCGTCGCGCAATGGGTGCGCGTCACCGTATTCACCGTGGCGGCGCTGGTGTGGCTCAATATCGTCAACATTGCCGGGCCGGCGGTCTCACTGCTGCCCGCGACCTCCACAGCCTCGGCCGGCAGCGCCAATACGCCGGCCACGGCCGCGCCGGTGGCGGGGAACGCTGCGCCGGCGGACAGCCTGCCGCCGACCAGCGCCAACCTGACGGCCTACCTGAACCAGTTCTACGACCGGGAAAAAGGCCGCGCCACCGCGTTCCCGACCACCTTGCCCGCCGACGCCCAGCCGTTCGATCTGCTGGTGATCAACATCTGTTCGCTGGCCTGGGCCGATATGGACGCGGTCAACCTACAGAATCATCCGCTGTGGTCGAAGATGGATATCATGTTCGACAGCTTCAATTCGGCCACCGCCTACAGCGGCCCGGCCTCGATACGGTTGCTGCGCGCCAGCTGCGGCCAGCTTTCGCATCATGATTTGTACCAGCCGGTGAACCAGCAGTGTTACCTGTTCGACAACCTGACAAAACTCGGCTTCAAGGAACAGCTGATGCTCGATCACTCCGGGGTATTCGGCAACTACCTGAAAGAGCTGCGTGAACAGGGCGACATGCAGGCGCCGTTAATGTCGCAGGCCGGCATCGGCAACGAGCTGACGTCGTTCGACGGAGAGCCGATTTATAACGATCTCGAATTGCTGACCCGCTGGCTGGATCAGCAGCAAAAAGGCGGCGACGGCCGCACCGCTACCTTCTTCAACGTCATCCCGCTGCACGACGGCAACCGCTTCGTCGGCGCCAACAAGAGCGCCGACTATCAGCCACGCGCGCAGAAGCTGTTCGATCAGCTGAACACCTTCCTCGATCAGCTGGAAAAATCCGGCCGCAAAGTGGTGGTGGTGATCGTGCCGGAACACGGGGCGGCGTTAGTGGGTGACAAGATGCAGATGTCCGGCCTGCGCGATATCCCCAGCCCGAACATCACCCATACGCCGGTCGGCATCAAACTGGTGGGCATGAAGGCGCCGCATCAGGGCAGTCCGCTGCAGATCAAAACGCCGAGCAGCTATCTGGCGCTGTCTGAACTGGTGTCGCGCCTGGTGGACGGCAAGGTCTTCAGCGAATCCAGCGTCGATTGGCAGACACTGACGCAGGGGCTGCCGCAGACCCCGGTCATCTCCGAAAACGACAACGCTATCGTGATGCAATATCAGGGCAAGCCTTACATTCGCCTGAACGGCGGCGACTGGGTGCCTTATCCGCAATAAGCGCGATCTCATCAACCTAAAGCACGCCGCCGGCGTGCTTTTTTATTAGGGTTTTATAATAGAAATGGCGAAACAGCTCGACCGACAGAATGTTATTAACAACAAACCATTGAATTCTATTATTCGATTATTATTTTCATGCGAAGATTCTTAAAAAAATAACGATTTGTCAGAATGACGTTAAGGGAATAATTTAAAAAATGGGTTGTCGCGATCGTTTACTGACTAACCCTTTGATTGAGTAATAAAAAACGCCGGCGTGATGCCGGCGTGAATTTAAGCGATGACGTTCGACGCCTTACGCCCCCGGATGTTCGTCCTGATCGACCGCAAAGCAGGCCACCATCTGCTCACCGTACTGTTTGAGCTGCGGCTGCAGCTGTACGCAGGTGCCAAAAGCGCGGCGGCAGCGGGCATTGAACGCACAGCCCGGCGGCGGATTCATCGGGCTGGGCAGCTCGCCGGTCAATTTGATGCGCTCGCGGCGCATATCCGGGTTTAACCGCGGCGTCGCCGACAGCAGCGCCTGAGTGTACGGATGACGCGGGTTGTTGAAGATCGCCTCTTTGCTGCCCTTTTCCACGCAGCGACCGAGGTACATCACCATCACCTCGTCGGCGATGTGTTCCACCACCGACAGATCGTGCGAGATAAACACATAGGACAGCCCCAGCTCCTGCTGCAGATCCATCATCAGGTTCAGCACCTGCGCGCGCACCGACACGTCCAATGCCGACACCGGTTCATCGGCGATCACCACGTCCGGATTCAGCATCAGCCCGCGGGCAATGGCGATACGCTGGCGCTGGCCGCCGGAGAACATGTGCGGGTAGCGGTCATAATGTTCGGTCTTCAGGCCGACCTTCGCCATCATCTCCAGCGCTTTTTCCCGCCGTTCGGCGGCGCTGAGCGACGTGTTGATCAACAGCGGCTCCTCGAGGATCTGCCCGACCTTCTTGCGCGGGTTGAGCGATCCGTAAGGATTCTGGAACACGATTTGGATCTTCTGGCGTCGCAGTTTCTCGGCCGAGACGTCCGGCTTCAGCAGATCCTGCCCCTGGTAGTACAGCTCGCCGCCGGTCGGCACTTCGATCATCGTCAGCAGGCGGCCGAGCGTCGATTTGCCGCAGCCCGATTCGCCGACCACCGCCAGCGTTTTGCCGCGCTCCAGGGTGAAGGACACACCGTCGAGCGCCTTGACCAGCCGCTCCGGCGCGAACAGACCCTTTTTCACCGGGTAATGCTTCTTCAGGTCAATCGCCTGCAGTAAAGGTTGATTCTGGCTCATACGGTCGGCCTCCCCGCATCATCCAGCGGTGTGTGACATTTAACCTGACGGCCGGGAATGCTGCGCAGTTCCGGCTCCTCGTTACGGCAGCGCTCGTTGGCGTACGGACAACGCGGATTGAGCAGGCAGCCGGTCGGGCGATCGTATTTGCCCGGCACCACGCCCGGCAGCGAAGCCAACCGCGCCTTGTCGGCGGCAAACTCCGGCAGCGCGCGCAGCAGTGCCTGGGTGTACGGGTGGCGCGGCGCGCGGAAAATCTCCGCCGCCTTGCCGGATTCCACCACCTGGCCGGCGTACATCACGATGATGTGATGCGCGGCTTCCGCCACCAGCGCCAGATCGTGGGTGATCAGCAGCAGCGCCATGTTTTCGCGCTGCTGCAGGTCCAGCAACAGCTCGATGATCTGCGCCTGGATGGTCACGTCGAGCGCGGTCGTCGGCTCATCGGCGATCAGCAGCTTCGGCCGACAGGCGATGGCCATGGCGATCATTACGCGCTGGCTCATGCCGCCGGAAAGCTGGTGCGGGTATACGTCCAGCCGCGAAGCCGGATCCGGAATGCCCACCTGGGTCAGCAGGTCGATAGCACGCTGGCGGCGAGTGCGGCGATTGCCGCCCTGATGCACCTTCAGCGCCTCCATGATCTGATAACCGACGGTATAGCACGGGTTCAGGCTGGTCATCGGATCCTGGAAGATCATCGCCACTTCGGAGCCCACCAGCTGGCGGCGCTCTTTTTCGGAGATCTTGCGCAGATCCTGGCCGTTGAACTCCAGCTTGTCGGCCATCACCTTGCCGGGGAAATCGATCAGGCCCATGATCGCCAGCGAACTGACGGATTTGCCGGAGCCGGATTCACCGACGATGCCGACCACCTGACCTTGCTCCACGCTGTAACTGATGCGGTCTACCGCGCGGAACGGGGTGCCTTCGTCACCGAAGTGCACCGAAAGCTTGTCTACATTCAATAACGCCATCTCTCTCGTCCTCTGTTACTGCTTGAGTTTGGGGTCGAGAGCGTCACGCAAACCGTCCCCCATCAGGTTGAATGCCAGCACCGTCAGCAGGATCGCCACGCCGGGGAAGGTCACCACCCACCAGGCACTTTGCGCGAACTGCAGCACGTCGGAGAGCATGGTGCCCCACTCCGGCGTCGGCGGCTGCGCGCCCATGCCCAGAAAGCCGAGCGCGGCCATGTCCAGAATGGCGTTCGAGAAACCGAGAGAAGCCTGCACGATCAAAGGCGCCAGGCAGTTAGGCAGAATATTGACGAACATCTGGCGCAGTGCGCCGGCGCCCGCCACCCGCGATGCGGTGACGTAGTCGCGGTTGACCTCCACCAGCACCGCCGCGCGCGTCAAACGTACATAGTGCGGCAGGGCGACGAAGGTCAGCGCCAGCGAAGCGTTAACGATCGACGGCCCGAATACCGCCACCAGTACCAGTGCCAGCAGCAGGCTCGGCAGAGCCAGCATGATGTCGACGACGCGCATGATAATCGCGTCTACCACGCCGCCGAAGTAACCGGCCAGCAGGCCGAATATCACGCCCATGATCAGCGACAGCACTACCACCAGGCAGCCGACCAACAGCGACAGCCGTGCACCGTACATCAGGCGCGACAGGACGTCGCGGCCCACGTCGTCGGTGCCGAGGATATATTGCCAGCTGCCGCCCTCTTGCCACACCGGCGGCTTGAGCAGAGCATCGCGGAACTGGTCCGCCGGCGCATGCGGCGCCAGCACGCCGGCGCCGAGCGCGATCACCAGCATCAGAACGATATACACCAGGCCGATCACGGCCCCTTTATTGCGCTTGAAATAGTGCCAGAACTCCTGAAACGGGGTCATTGGCTTCGGCGCACCTTTAACTGCAGACTCAGTGATTTGAGACATGAGAGCGCCCCTTATTTCTTGTGGCGAATACGCGGGTTGACCACGCCGTAGAGCACGTCTACCAGCAGGTTAACCAGAATGATCATACAGGCGACCAGCAACACCCCGCCCTGCACCACCGGGTAATCGCGGCGCTGCAGCGCGTCGATCAGCCAGCGGCCCAGCCCCGGCCAGGAGAAGATGGTTTCGGTCAGAATGGCGCCGGCCAGCATGGTGCCGACTTGCAGCCCGATCACCGTCACCACCGGCAGCAGCGCGTTGCGCAGCGCGTGGACGACGATCACCCGCATACGGCTCACGCCCTTGGCGCGGGCGGTGCGAATGTAGTCTTCACCCAACACCTCCAGCATCGAGGAACGGGTCATGCGCACGATCACCGCCAGCGGGATGGTGCCCAGCACGATGGCCGGCAGGATCATGTGCATCACCGCGTCGATAAAGTCGCCCGGCTCGCCCCAGATCAGGGTGTCTATCAGCATAAAGCCGGTCAGCGGCTGGCTGTCGTCAAGGAATACCGTGTCGCTGATGCGCCCCGACACCGGCGTCAGGTTAAGCTGCACCGACACCAGCATGATCAGCATCATGCCCCACCAGAAAATCGGCATCGAATAGCCGGTCAGCGAGATGCCCACCGCAGTATGATCGAAGACCGAGCCACGTTTGACCGCCGCCAGCACCCCGACCGGGATGCCTACCAGCACCGCGAAAAGCATCGCGCAGAAGCCCAGCTCCAGCGTAGCCTGAAAGCGCGGAACGAACTCGCTCCAGACGGAGATGCGGCTTTTGAGTGAGGTGCCCAGATCGCCGTGCAGCACGTTGGACACGTAGGAGAAATATTGTTGATAAAGCGGCTTGTCCAGCCCCATTTCCGCCATCAGCTGCGCGTGGCGCTCGGCGGAGATACCGCGTTCCCCGGCCATGATGGTCACCGGGTCGCCGGGGATCATATGGACGAATGCAAAAGTCAGCAATGTAATGCCGATAAACGTTGGGATAACTAACCCCAAACGTCGGAGTATGAACTGCAACATATCCCGAACTCTCTGTATCAATGCCCGGCAGCTCATCGTCCGCCAGGCTTATTAACGCTCACATGCCTTTGAACGATTCGACGGCCATACGCCGGAGACTGGTCAGCAGGGGCGCAAACCTGTTGCGCCCCTGCAAGTCCATTCGTGCGTCTCCGGTAAAGCGGTCGAAATCAGTCTACAGAGACATTCTCGAAGTGATGCTTACCGAGCGGATCCACGACGTAGCCTTTCACTTCCTTACGCACAGGCTCGTACACGGTGGAGTGTGCGACAATCAGCGCCGGAGCCTGATCGTGCATCACCACCTGCGCCTGTTTGTACAGTTCGATGCGCTTGTCGTGGTTGGATTCGGCGCGCGCCGGTTGAATCAGATCTTCAAACGGCTTGTAGCACCAGCGGGAGTAGTTGGAGCCGTCTTTCGCCGCCGCGCAGCTGAACAGCGTGGCGAAGAAGTTATCCGGATCCCCGTTGTCGCCGGTCCAGCCCATCATCACCGTCTGGTGCTCGCCCGCTTTGGCGCGCTTGAGGTATTCACCCCACTCATAGGTCACGATTTTGGCTTTCACGCCGATCTTGGCCCAGTCGGCCTGGATCATTTCCGCCATGCGGCGTGCGTTCGGGTTGTAAGGACGCTGTACCGGCATCGCCCACAGGTCGATGCTGAAACCGTCGGCCATGCCCGCTTCTTTCAGCAACTCTTTCGCCTTGGCCGGATCGTAAGCGTAATCCTGCACCGCGTCGTTATAGCCCCACATGGTTGGCGGAATCAGGTTCTTGGCCGCCTGGCCCGCGCCCTGATAAACCGCGTCGATGATCGCCTGCTTGTTGACCGCCATGGTCAACGCCTGGCGCACCTTCAGGTTATCCAGCGGCTTTTTCTCGACGTTGAACGACAGGTAACCCACGTTCAGGCCTGGCTGTTCCATCAGGTTGATGGACTTGTCTTGCTTCATTCGGGCGATATCGGCCGGGTTCGGGTACGGCATCACCTGACATTCGTTTTTCTGCAGTTTGGCGTAGCGCACGGAGGCGTCAGGCGTGATGGAGAACACCAGGCGATCGATCTTCGGCTTGGTGCCCCAGAAACCGTCGAATGCCTTGTACAGGATCTTGGAGTCTTTCTGGTATTGCAGCAGCTGGAACGGACCGGTGCCGATCGGATTCAGGTCGACTTTCTCCGGCGTGCCGGCTTTCATCATCACGTCGGCGTATTCGGCGGACAGGATGGACGCGAAGTCCATGCCCAGGTCAGCCAGGAACGGCGCCTCCGGGCGGTTCAGCACGAAGCGCACGGTGTTGTCGTCCACTTTTTCAATCTTGGCGATCAGCTTAGGCATGTCCATGCCTTCAAAGTATTCGTAGCTGCCGCCGGACACTTTGTGGTAGGCGTTGTTCGCATCCAACTGGCGCTCAAAGGAGAACACCACGTCGTCGGCGTTGAAATCGCGCGTCGGTTTGAAGTCTTTGTTGCTCTGCCACTTCACGCCTTTGCGCAGGTGGAAGGTGTAGGTTTTGCCGTCTTCGCTGACGTCCCACTTCTCAGCCAGGCCCGGCTGCAGTTCGGTGGTGCCGATTTTGAATTCGACCAGGCGGTTGTAGATCGGTACCGAGCTGGCGTCGTAGGTGGTGCCGGAGGTAAACAGCTGCGGGTTGAACCCTTCCGGGGAACCTTCAGAACAGTAAACCAACGTCTTGGCCTGTACGCTGGCCGCCACGGTCAGCGCGATCAGCCCAATACCGAATTTCAGAATCCCCGATTTACCCAAGGAACGTGTCATCGTTAGTGCTCCATTGTGTGATGTGATGTGTGTAATTGCCGCCAGACCTGTATTTTTTATTGCGTGGCCTGTGCGATCGGCGCCCGAAGGCAGAAGGCGTACGAGGAGAGAATGCCGGATGGAACGCATCGCGGCGGGGACGTCTGAGCGCGTGGAATTCACTCAAACAACTCTCGCTCTTACCCCTGAGGCTATCAAGTTGCCAACTGTTTGGGGTGTCGTCAATATAACCAGTGGGGATTTACGCAGACTGTGAGAAACAGCAAACAAACATAAAAAAAACCTTTTGTTAACAGTTCCAGCATGAAAATTTATGCTAAGCGGCCATTTTTAGCGCATTGGTCTGACCCTAACAAAGTTACTGGTTTTTAACTCCGTTAAAAAACGCCAAAACTTTGTTGCTGAATGATGAATATCTGAACGGTTATTTTTGTGATCGCCGTTAAAGACAGGAGGAAATGCTGAAGGATTACCCAAAAGGGTGAGTCCGATGAGCGCGTTTTGCACCGGGCAGGCCCACAATCTGTGCGGCGTAAAAAAACTTTCGGCTGCGAAAAAGCCGGGGGCGAAAGGATATCCCCCGGCAACGCACTGCAACCGATTATTGAACGCCGGCGCTATTGCCCAGGCTGGCGTTCATGCTGTTGAGAATATCGCCGTTGTCCGCGTCGATCTCCCAGGAGAACAGGCCGCCCAACTGCTTATCCAACACGTACTGGCCTTTGGCCTGCACCGAGCGGGCATCGTCGAAGGTGATCAGATCGCCGGTGGAAGGTTTGAACACGTAAGGCGCTTCCGCCGTGGCGTCGTAGGTATACTGCCACTCGCCGCTCATGAACTGGCTGGCGATTTGGCGGTAGTCCACGATGCCATTCTCCCAGGTGCCTTTAACCGGCCCGGTGGCGGTACCGGTGAACGGAATGTTGTTCTGGTAGCCGTTCACCCCGGTCCAGCCGCGGCCATACATGGCGGTGCCGACGACGATCTTGCCCGGCTTGACGCCCTGCGTCAGCAGCGCATTCACGCCGTTCACCGTGGTGTAGGCGGTATCCGGTTTCCAGGCCGGCGCATTCAGCGCGGTCTGATGCCCCAGGTTCTTCAGATCGAAGGCGCCATAGAAGTCGTAGCTCATCAGGAAGATGTGATCCATCGAGTTCTGCGCAACGTTGTAAGCCACCTTGTCGATCTTGTCCTTGCCAGCGCTGATGGCGGAGGTCAGCTCATACTTGCGGCCGGTTTCCGCCGACAGCTGATCCAGCATCGCCCGCAGCTCCTTCATCAGCAGCACATAGGTTTCCCCGTCTTGCGGGCTGCCCAGGTTAGGGTTGGCGCCTTTGCCGCCCGGGAACTCCCAGTCGATATCCACGCCGTCGAAGAACTTCCAGGTCTGCAGGAACTCTTTTACCGAACCGACGAAGCGATCGCGCTTCACCTTGTCGCCCATGAAGAAGAACGGGTCGGACAGCGTCCAGCCGCCGATCGACGGCAGAATTTTCAGGTCAGGATGCGCCTGCTTCAGCGCCATCAGCTGGCCGAAGTTGCCCTTGTAGGGGTCATCCCAGGCGGTCACGCCCTTCTGCGCTTTTTGCAGCGCGGCGAACGGATCGTGGATCGAGACTTTGAAGTCCTCGCGGCCCTGACAGGAGCGCTGCAAGGCCTGGAAACTGCCTTCGATCTCTTTCAGGCTGTCGTTGATGCCATTGCCGCCGCAGATCGGGATAAAGCCGTACAGCAGGTGGGTCAGGTTTTGCGCCGGGATCTTGTCGACGGTGAAATTGCGCCCGTAAACGCCCCACTCGACGAAATAAGAACCGACCACTTTGCCGGAGTTCTGTTTATACGGTTTATTCTTTTCCAGCAGCGGCTCTTTCAACGGCGCCAAATGGCTGCCGTCGGTGTCGGCCATCACAATTTCGGTGGCGTCGCTGGCGGTGCAGCCGTCGGCATTACACAGTGCCACCTGCATTTGATAACGGCCGCCTTTATTCACTTTAAAATTCGCCGTACCGGAAGAACCGGTTGAAGGGCCGCTCCACGCCTCTTTGCCATTTAATAAAATTTTTGCCGTCGTGCCGGTGTCGCCATTCCATAAATTCCAGGAGACAGAAACGTCGGCGGCATTTTTTACCTTCACCAGATTATTATAAGCGGTGGCCGCCTGATCGACTTCGACAATGGCGAACTTGGTGTTGCCCCAGGCGATGGTCGGCTTGCCCGGCGCGGCGGCCTGCGCCGCGGAACACAGCGTGCTGCCGATCAACAGCGCCAACAGCGGTTTATTAAATTTGCGCATAACTGATTCCTTTATTCCGAGAGGATAAACATAAAAGAGTTAATCGTCGCTACGCATTGCCGAAGCGAAAAAATTCCGCAATAATCCACGAAGATTAACGTTAATAAATAATCACGGCATTTCCCACGCGACGGGAATAAGAGTTCCCGCGTTGTCCATTTAGACTATAGGTAAAAAAAACGTGAAAACAAGAGCGCTATCAATCGGGTTTTATTTGGCAAGCATGAATTTATTTAAACATGAAAATAAGAACCTAATGGGAATAAGGAATGTGAATTAATTAAGCGTAAAGGATAAATATATTTCACGAGGACGGCAGATTGAGGCACGCCATAAAGCGAAGCCGGTCGTAGCGAGGAGGTACTCATCCTCATAAACGACAGGCGAAAAAAAACCTGCTTTAAAAAGCAGGTTTTTCGAATGGTGGTCGGCGAGAGAGGATTACGCGCATCTTTGATGCGCGCCCTGCGGGCCGTTGCTAAAGCAACGTTGTCTCGCTTCGCGAGGCTCGAACCTCCTGCGGAGGTACTCATCCTCATAAACTACGGGCGAAAAAAAACCTGCTTTAAAAAGCAGGTTTTTCGAATGGTGGTCGGCGAGAGAGGATTCGAACCTCCGACCCACTGGTCCCAAACCAGTTGCGCTACCAAGCTGCGCTACTCGCCGATGCGGGGCGCATCTTACTGCTGGCGGTTATAGGCGTCAATCACTTTTTTTCCCCTGCATTTCAAGTGATGATAAAAGCGCCATAATGCGCTGCGCCGGGGGCTGCGCAGCGTATTTTACTCAGGCGTTGGCCGGTTTCAGTGCCGGCGTCTGCGCACGCAGGAACGGCAGCAGGAACAGCGCCGACAGGCAGGCGGCGATGGAAATCACCACGAAGAAGCCGTTCCAGTGCCAGACTTCCATCACTCGCGCAATCGGATAGCCGGACAGCGCTGCGCCCAGGTAGGCGAACAGGCCGACGAAACCGGTCGCCGCGCCCGCCGCATCCTTGTGCGAGCACTCCGCCGCCGCCATGCCGATCAGCATCTGCGGGCCGAAGATGAAGAAGCCGATGGCGAAGAAGCAGCAGGCCTGCAGCAGGTAGGTCACGCCCGGCATCAGCCACAGCGCCGCCACCGACAGGAAGATACCGATGGCGAAAATCAGGTTCATCGGGCCGCGGTTGCCGCGGAACAGCTTGTCGGAGCCCCAACCGGCCACCAGTGAACCGATAAAACCGCCCACTTCAAACAGCGAGATGGCCGAGTTGGCGGTCATCAGCGAATAGCCCTTTTCCTGCGTCAGGTAGAGGTTGCCCCAGTCGTTGATCGCGGTGCGCACGATGTACACCAGCACGTAAGAGACCGCCAACAGCCAGATGTACTTGTTGGTCAGCACGTAGCGTTTGATGATCTCGCGGTTGCTCAGCCCCTGGCCTTCCGATTCCTGCACCAGCTCCATGGCGTCGTTACGCCATTTGCCGACGCTCGGCAACCCCAGGGTGGATGGCTTGTCGCGCAGGCGCCAGCACATCAGCAGGCCGAGCACCACGCCGATGATGCCGGGAATGATCATGCCGTAACGCCAGCTGAAGTGCAGCGAGATAAAGCCCACCAGCAGCGGGATCAGCGCGCCGCCGACGTTGTGCGAGGTGTTCCAGATCGCCCACCAACTGCCGCGCTCGGAACGCGAATACCAGCTGGTGAGGATTTTGGAGCACGGCGGCCAGCCCCAACCCTGGAAGAAGGCGTTGAGGATCCACAGCGTGCCCAGCATCAGCAGCGACGAGCTGAGGCCGAAGAAGATATTCAGCACCCCGGTCATGATCAGGCCCAACCCCATAAAGTAACGCGGGTTGGAGCGATCGCTGATCATGCCGGAAATGAATTTCGAGCAGCCGTAGGTGATGTAGAACAGCGTGCCGAGGATACCGACGTCGGACATCGTCAGACCCAGATCGCTCAGCATCGCCGGCATGATGAAGTTGAAGCTTTTGCGCGTGAAGTAAAACGCAGCGTAGCCGATGTACATGGTGCACATCAGCTGGATGCGCCAGTATTTGTAGCTGGCGTCGATCTGCCGTTGATCGGTGACCTGCGGCGCGTCCGAGCGGCTTTTAAGGAAAGACCACATGTGGAACCTCAGAGGATTGAATAAAGTGCCGCTATGATGCTCCCCGCGCGCGCGGGAGGCTTACGCCGGATTCCCGACGCAGTTAGGAGTTTTTCCTAGTTTTGCGCTTGCTCCGGTGAAACTGTGGGCAAGATCACACTCAAACAGGCGCCCCGCTCCGAGGTGAGCCGCAGGCTGCCGCCAAGGGCGCTGATGCGCTCCTGCATGCCGCGCAGGCCATACCCCGGCTGATGGTTTTCCGCCTCGAAGCCCACGCCGTTGTCGCGGATGGTCAGGGCGATCAGCGGCGCGGCGCCTTTGCGCGGCTGCAGGCGTGCGTCCAGCTCCAGGCGGCTGGCGCCGGCGTGGCGGCACACATTGGTCACCCCTTCCTGACACACCCGGTACAGCGTGATTTTCAGCGTTTCATCCAGCAGCTCGTCCGGTACCTGCCACTGCAGGCTGCTCACCAGCGACGCGTCCTGCGGCAGCGATTCCCGCAGCATCGCCGCCACCGCCGCCGACAGCGGCAGGTTGTTCAGCGCCGCCGGCCACAGCTGGGTCAGCACGTCGTGCACCCCGTCGTAGACCCGCAGCGCCAACGCATCGATGGTGTCGGCGCAGCCGATCACCGCCGGTTCCGGCGCCAGGCGTTTGACGATGCTGGCCTGGGTACGGATCACGGTGATGGTCTGCCCCACTTCATCGTGCAGCTCGCGCGCCACCTCGCGCCGGGTTTGCTCCTCCGCCGTCACCAGCGCCCGCGCCAGCTGGCGGTTCTCCGCCAGCCGCAGCCGCAGCTGTTGATTCAGTTCGCGCTGGCGCTGAATGCCGGCGCCCAGCAGCAGCCCGGTCAGGCTTTGAGCCAGCAGCGACAGCAGCAGATCGCGGTGCGACTCCGGCTGCGGCGGCTCGTTGACCATCAGCGCCACGCCGTTGAGCAGCGTCGCCAACAACGCGCCCTGCCAGCCATAGCGATAAGACATGAACACGATAGGAATGGCCAGGCAGAACGGTGCGAAACGCCGCAGCTCGGCGGCGTTCACCTGCTGCTGCAGCCAGATGCTGAATGCAAACAGCAGCAGATAGCTGGCCAAGTGGCCCAGACGCAGCTCCACCGGCTTGTGGATCAGCCCCGGCTCCAGCGGCACCCAGATTTGGCGTGCCAGATAGTGCCACAACAGCAGGCAGGTCGGCGCGATGGTGAAACCGCCGGTCAGGCCGAGCAGCAGCGCACGGGTGCCTTCGCCGCTCACCAGCTGCCACACCAGCGCCTGCAGCAAGGCGGCGGTGGCCACCACCGCGCCCTGCAACAGCGGCCATCGCCATTCGCTGTCGCTCTGCTGATGGCGCAACAGCCACGGCGAGGCCAGCAGGCTGAGCAGCACCGTCAGCACCAGCACCGCCACCGACGCCCACAGCGCCGGGCCGTAACCGAACTGGTCCGCCAGCAGCGCCATCAGCAGCAGGTCGGCCAGCAGGATCCCCGGCCAGAAACGGTACGGGCTCTGCAGCAAAATGCCCATGCGCAAGCCGAACGGGAACAACAGCAGCGCCTGCCAGGGCGGGTCGATCAGCGCGGTGCCGATGCCCCACAGGCAAAACGCGCTGGCGGCGTAGATGAAAAACAGCGCCAGCTGGGTGATCAGGCGCTGCGTCACAGGTTCAGCATCCGTCTGGCCAGCTCAACGTTGTTGGTGATGCCCAGCTTGGCGAACAGGTTGGCGCGATGCACATGCACCGTCTTCGGCGACAGCCCCAAGGCGGCGGCGATCTCGCGCACCTCCTGGCCCTGCGCCAGCAATAGCGCGATCTCGCGCTCGCGGCGGGTCAATGGATCCACCTTCACCCGCGCCAACTGCTGCGCGATTTCCGGCATCAGGTAGACGCCGCCGCCGGCGACGGTGCGCACCGCGGTGATCAGATCTTCCGGTTTGCAACGCTTGGAGAGGAAACCGCTGGCGCCGCGTTCCAGCGCCATTTCCACCAGCGCCGGGTTATCGTGCATCGACAGCATCACCACGCGGATGCCGGAAGGAATGTCCGCCAGCAGATCCAGCCCGCTGCCGTCCGGCATCGAAATGTCGCAAATGCAGATTTCCGCCTCCAGCCCCGGCAGGCCGGCGCGCGCCTGCGCCGCGCTGCTGAACTCGCCCACCACCTGAATATCGGCCTCCAGCGACAGCAGCTGCACAAAGCCCGAACGCACAATGTCATGATCGTCGATAAACGCCACGCGCAGGGTCATGGAAATCTCCGGTTAGAAGGGGAAGTGCGCAAGTATACCGTATGCACACACCGGAATAATTGATGAAGAGAATGTATTGGGTGAAATTACCGGGTGCGCAAGGCAGGCACCCGGCGGGAGGGATCACAGACGGGCTGGCGCCGTTTTATCCTGTGGCAGATGGCACCAGTTGTTTTTATCCACGATGCCGCCATCGGGAGACGTGTATCCGAGGCAGCCAAGGAGGGTGTCAAACAGCTCGACATGGCGATGCGTTTTGCCGATGCGCTGCTGCGCCTGCAGCTGCTCAAAGGCGCTGAGGTGCTGCGGGTTTTCGAGGAACTTGTCCGACGCCCACACGATCATCGGCACGCGGAACTGCTCCGGCGGCGCCATTTCGCGCGGCGTGCCGTGCAGGTGCGTATTCTCACCGATCGATTCGCCGTGATCGGCGGCATAGAACACGATGGCCTTCTTGTCCCGCACCTGGTCGATCACATTACTGATAAAGCTGTCGGTATACAGCACCGTATTGTCGAAGGCGTTGATCAACTGGGCCTTGGTGCACGAATCATCCACCCCCATGCACTCCGGCTGATAGCGCGCATAGCTGCGCGGATAGCGCTGCGAGTACAGGTAGTGCGAGCCTTTGGTATGCAGGATCACCAGGTGTTTGCCCTTCGGATAACGCGCCAGCGACTCCTTCATTTCGTCCACCAGCAGCATATCGTCGACCGCCTTACCGTCGTTGCGCTTCTCGGACGCGATCATCTCGCGGAACGAATAGTTGTTCACCTCGGTGTTGTTGTAGAACCACACCTCGCTCTGCATGGCGAACAGCTCGGAAGAGAAGCCCAGATCCTTCAGCACCGCGAACACGTTCTGCTCTTTCAGCGTGCGCTGCGGGTTGTCTTCGGTGCCGCCTTCGCGCACGAACATGCAGCGCAGCGACAGCTTGGTAGCGGTGTCACACGACTCGCCGCGGAACGCCACCAGATTCTTCTCTTTAGACAGCCGCGGCGTGGTATCACGCTCATAGCCCAGCATCCCCATGTGATCCCAGCGCGTGGTCTCACCGATGATGAACACCACGTAGGTATCGTCGATATCCGCCGGTGGTACATAAGTGAAGTGTTTGCCCGGATCGAACATCGTGCTCTGGTCCTGGCTTTCGTCATAGCGGGTGTAGGCAAACAGCCCCAGCGCCGACAGCCAGTTGGACGGCAGATACGAGTGCGCCACCACGCCGCCGTAGCTCGGCAGATCGACGTTGGAGAGCTTCTCTTGCACGCTTTGCTCATCGTCCAGCATGCGCAGCGGCAGCCAGACCAACGCCACCACCGCCAGCAAGACCAGCAGCGGTTTGATGCGATGGCCGGGGGTTTTCAGCTGTTCGATCAGGGTGTAACGCAGGCTGTTTTTCCAGATCAGCAGCAGCGGCAAGGCGCTGAGCGCCACCATCCACAGCACAAAGTGCAGGCCAACCACCTCTTTCGACAGATCGATGTCGGTGGTCATCACCGACACCACGATGCCGTAGCCAATCACCACGTTGAAAAACGTCATGTAGTAGCTGGCAGCCACCGAAATCAACACCAGCAGCGAGGCGACGATGCGATAAAACAGCCGGCCGCCGAGCGATACCAGCCGCATGATGAAGAATGTGAACAGGACGATAGCGATGACTTCCGTCACCGCCGAAATAAGCTTAATCCCCTGAATGCCATGCGCCAACGAATCAAAACGGCGATAGAAAACGGACAGGTTGAGAAAGATGCCGATATAGATCGCTAACAATAACGATAAATTCTGCTGCGATAGCGATTTAACTTTGTTCATGTAACGCGGTGGCTCCGGGGGCGGTGTAGCGGTTCTGACTCAGTCAGACACTGATTGCGGCTTCTGGTTCAGCCAACCGGCAATAAGCGTTATTTTGCGGGTAATAATCAAGAGAATTCTCACAAAACGGACAAAATTTACCGTTTTTTTGAACGATTTTCAGGCAGGGCACGCAAGAAAATGGAGGGACAAACCCTCCATTTTTTCCATATTTCGGCAAAAATCTTACTTAACGTTCAGAGTCACATCGATATTTCCACGGGTAGCGTTGGAGTATGGGCACACCACGTGCGCCTTTTTCACCAGATCTTCCGCCACGCTGCGCTCGATGCCCGGCAGCGAGATATCCAGCAGCACTTCGATGCCGAAGCCGTTCGGGATCTCACCGATGCCGACGGTGCCGTCGATCTTGGCTTCGGCCGGGATTTTGACCTTTTCCTTCGCCGCGACAAACTTCAACGCGCCGAGGAAACAGGCCGAGTAACCGGCAGCGAACAGCTGCTCGGGGTTGGTGACTTCGCCGCCGGCGCCGCCCATCTCTTTCGGCACGCCCAATTTCACGTCCAACACGCCGTCGGAGGAGGTCGCACGGCCGTCGCGGCCGCCGGTTGCGGTGGCGTGAGCGCGGTAAACCACTTTCTCAATAGACATCGTTCATTCCTTCTTGCTGGTTGGCGAGATGACTACGGCTTCCACGAGGTAAAGCCGGTCACATATTTATCTTTTGCGATTAAATCGCGCACTACTTATTTTTGACACTTATTAACCAGTGTAGACCACCCGTGCCGTTCTTGCGTCCGGCGGCGGCGGGTCAAATCTGATCGATCAGGCTGCCGCGCAGCTTTTCCAGCTGCTGTTTGAGCGAGACGATCTCGTCCAGGCTGCAGTCGGTAGCGCACATCACCGCCTCGGGCACCGATTGCGCCCGCTCGCGCAGCGCGCGGCCGGCTTCGGTGAGTGCGATGATCACCTGCCGCTCGTCGGCGGTGGCGCGATAGCGCACCAGCAAACCGGCGGTTTCCAGCCGCTTCAGCAGCGGCGTCAGCGTGGCGGAATCGAGGAACAGCCGCTCACCGATATCCGATACCGTCACCCGATCGCGTTCCCACAGCACCATCATCACCAGGTATTGCGGGTAGGTGAGTTCGAGCTGACTCAACAGCTTGCGGTAGACTTTGTGCAGCGCCAGGTTGGCGGAGTACAGCGCGAAACAGAGCTGCTGATCGAGCTGTAGCAGGTTCTTCGCCTTGGGTTGTTCGGTATCGGTGCTTTTCATGCGTACGAATATAGATAGCGCACGATGTAATCGCAAGCTATTTCTTGTGAGGTATGCTACCTTTTTTTATGCAGAGGATGCTCGGAGGGAAAGGAAATGACGAACACGCTTGTAGAACGCGCGCGCCGCTACGCCACCAAGGCGCATGCGGCCATCGATCAGCGCCGCAAATACACCGACGATCCGTATATCGTCCACCCGCAGGCGGTGATGGAGCTGGTGCGCAGCGTGCCGCACACCGAAGAGATGCTGGCGGCCGCCTGGCTGCATGATACGGTGGAAGACACACCCACCACCCTCGGCGATATCGACAGCCACTTTGGGCCAAAAGTGGCGGAACTGGTGCGGATGTTGACCAACGTCAGCCACGCCGAGGACGGCAACCGCTTCGAGCGTAAAAACCGCGATCGGCGCCACAGCGCCGGCGCGTCGCCGCAGGCCAAAACCATCAAGCTGGCGGATCTAATCGACAACACCCGCTCGCTGCTGGACTACGACAGCCACTTCGCCCAGACCTACCTGATCGAGAAACAGCGCCTGCTGGAGGTGCTGACCGAAGGCGACCCGACGCTGTGGCGCCAGGCCAGCCATATCGTTGAACAGGGGCTGCTCAGGTTGCAGCAACCACCGCACAACGTGCCGGCCAGCTGGTTCGAACACGCCCGCCGGCGCTACCGCGAGAGCGACGCGGCCTGATCAGAAGGTCACCACCGTTTTCAACGCCGTCACCCAGGCGTCCTGCGTCTCGCTGACGCCCGCCGGGTGATGCCAGTACTGCAGGCCCGGCTGCAGCTGTAGCCACGGCGTGACGTTAACGCGGTAATACAGCTCCGCCGTCACCGAGTGGCCCGGCACTGGCCGGTAGTTCGGATCGTGATAATCACTGATGCCGCTCATCTGGTTGAGATACCGCTGATTGTCTTTATAGCGGTCGCTCAGTTTCACCACCGAGACGCCGAGCCCCAGCCAGTCGTCCGGCCGCGCATCGAACAGCCCGCGATAGCGAATGCCGGTCGAGGTAGACCAGTGCAGGTAGTTACTGCGCTGATCTCCCAGCCCCAGGCTGTAAAACACGCTCAAGCCGCGGTTGACGTCATCCGCATGGCGCGTCACCTGCTGGTTGAAACCGGTATACAGGAACCAGGTGCGATCGTGGTTGCGATAGCCCTGCGGATCGCTGGCGCCCGGCCCGCCGGACACCCCTTCATAAAGATCGCTCTGGCGCGCGTTGGTGAACAGCACGCCCAGGTTATACACCCCCGGCAGCTGGTTGACGGCGTGGGTTTTCAGCTCCAGCTCCATCGGCAACAGGAAGCCTTTGCTGCCCTTGGTGGACCAACTCCAGGCGTGGCTGCGGCTGGGGGCGCTCGGGTTCTGCTCCATCACGCCGCCCTTGAGCGTCAGGCCATCGGTCAGCTTGTACTGCAGCGTGGTGCCCCAGTAATGCACGTTCCAGTTGTACCAGGTCAACGAGTTGGCGGACTTGCCGCCGCACAGCGTCAGCGTCTGAAAATCGCAGGGGATAATCTGATCGAAATCCTGCACCTTGTTCATCATGCCGATGCGCCACTGCAGCCGGCTGTCGAGGAAAGAACGGCTGAAGGTCAACCAACCCAGCCGGGTAATCGACTGTCCGCCATAGCTCTCTTGCGACAGATCGGTCAGGCCGACGCGCGGATCCTGCAGCCGATCGCGGGTCAGGTTGTTGTCATGGTTGCGGTTGACGATATTGCCTTCGATCGCCGCGTCCGGAATGCCGGTCAGCGCCTGCAAATCCTGGCTGAAGGTCAGCGAAAATTGGTCGATATACGACGCCTGTTTATCGTGGTTGTAACCGCCGCCGGCGTTATACGACAGCTGGCTGAGGTAGCCGAGGTTATAGTGGAAGCCATGATCCTCCAGGATCGGCCTGATCCCCAGCATATCCCCCAACAGCCCAGGCTGCGGCGGTTCAAAACCGAGCGCCACCCCTTCCCATTTAGCGGTGGGGGCTTCAACGTCCTTGCCGGTTTGCAGCGTTTCCGCCTGCGCCTGGCTGCACCACAGCGCCAGCGCCGCCAGGGTCATGGAACGAGGTAATAAGCTTTTCATCATTATTATATTTCTCCGCATAACGGCTGACTGCGGGCAACAGCATTCCCTGGGAGAGAATTTCCCATCATGAACAGCAGCGAATAACGTTAGGTTAACGCCCGGCGCTTGCCGCCGGGCTGAAGGGTTAGCGTCGGTCTTTCAGACTGGCGCCATTGCTGTGGATCACATCGCGGTACCAGTAGAAACTCTTCTTGCGGCGGCGCTCGAGGCTGCCGTTGCCGGCATCGTCTCTGTCGACGTGAATGAAGCCGTAGCGCTTCGACATTTCGGCCTTCGAGGCGCTGACCAGATCGATCGGCCCCCAGCTGGTGTAGCCCATCACCTCGACGCCGTCGTCGATGGCTTCCGCCACCTGCACCAGATGGTCATTGAGGTAGTTGATGCGGTAGTCGTCGTTGATACTGCCGTCCGCCTCGACGCGGTCTTTGGCGCCCAGCCCGTTCTCGACGATGAACAGCGGCTTCTGATAGCGGTCGTACAGCACGTTGAGCAGGTAGCGTAGCCCGATCGGGTCGATTTGCCACCCCCACTCCGAGCTGGCCAAGTGCGGGTTCGGCACCATATCGAGAATGTTGCCGCGCGCCGTCTCGTACTGCTCCGGGTCGGCGGTGACGCAGCCGCTCATGTAATAGCTGAACGAGATGAAGTCGATGGTTTCGCGCAGCGTTTGCCGATCTTCCTCGGTGATCGTCACCTGAATGCCGTTTTCACGGAAAAAGCGCTGCATATAGGCCGGGTAATAGCCGCGCGCCTGCACGTCGCCGAAAAACAGCCAGTCGCGGTTTTGCCGCTGGGTTTCCAGCAGATCTTCCGGCTTGCAGCTCAGCGGGTACAGAATGCCGCCCAGCAGCATGTTGCCGATTTGGCCCTCCGGCACGATCTCGTGACAGGCCTTCACCGCTTTGGCGCTGGCCACCAACTGATGGTGGATCGCCTGATAGACGGCGCTCTTGTCGCTCTCCTGCGGCAGGCCAACCCCGGTGAAGGGCGCGTGCAGCGACATGTTGATTTCGTTGAAGGTCAGCCAGCGTTTGACCTTGTGCTTATAACGTTCGAATACGGTGCGCGCATAGCGCTCGAAGAAATCGATGGTGCGCCGATCGCCCCAGCCACCGTAGCGCTTCACCAGACCGTAAGGCATCTCATAGTGCGACAGCGTGATCAGCGGCTGAATGCCGTATTTCGCCATCTCGTCGAATAGCCGATCGTAAAACGCCAGCCCGGCTTCGTTCGGCGTCTCTTCGTCGCCCTGCGGGAAAATGCGCGTCCAGGCGATCGAGGTGCGCAGGCACTTGAAGCCCATTTCGGCGAACAGCGCGATGTCCTCCGGATAACGATGATAGAAATCGATCGCCACGTCCTTGATGCCGCTGTCGCCCGCCATGCGCGGCGTAATGGCGCCGAAGATGCCCTGCGGCTGCAGATCGGAGGTCGACAGCCCCTTGCCGTCAGCCTGATACGCGCCTTCTACCTGGTTCGCCGCTACCGCGCCGCCCCACAGAAAATGTTGCGGAAACTTGCCGTTCATCGCTTGCTCCTCAATTAACGTAATAAAGTCAGCAGCGGCGCCTGTTCCTGCACCGGAGACAGGCCGCTGGTCAACACGTCCACGTAGTCATCGCTGTTGCTGATGATGATCGGCGTGGTGGTGTCATAGCCGGCGGCATGGATCGCCGCCTGGTCGAACTCGATCAGCAGATCACCCGGGGCGACCCGCTCGCCTTCCCGCACGTGGGCGGTGAAATGCGCCCCGTCGAGCTTCACGGTATCGATGCCGACGTGGATAAGAATCTCCGCGCCGTCGTCCGATTCGATGCCGATGGCGTGTTTGGTTTTGAACAGCGACGCCACGCTGCCGCTGACCGGCGCCACTACGCGCCCCTGCTGCGGCGCAATCGCCACCCCTTTCCCCAGCAGGCCGCTGGCGAAGGTCGCGTCGTTCACCTGATCCAGCGGCACGATATCGCCGGCGATCGGGCTGAGAATGACCTGTTTGCGGTTAAGCGGCGCGGCGGCTTCAGGCTGTACCGTCTCTTCCGCCGGTGCGACGCCGAACAGATAGCTGGCCAGCGCGGCGAACACGAACGACAGCAGGGTGCCGCCGATCGCGCCCCATACCGTGGCGTCGATGCCGCCGCCGGGGATAATCTGCGCAAAGGTGAATACGCTCACCAGGCCGAACGAGTAGACCGAGGTATGGAAGTAGCCAATCACCGCACCGCCCAGCGCGCCGCCGATGCAGCCGAAGATGAATGGGCGTTTGTTCGGCAGCGTGACGCCGTACACCGCCGGTTCGGTGATGCCGAAGATCCCGGCGCCGATGGCTGAAGCGGACAGCGCCCGCAGCTTGGCGTCGCGGGTGCGCAGCATCACGCCCAGCGTGGCGCCGACCTGCCCCATCACCGCCGGCAACAGCAGCGGCACCATGGTGTCGCGCCCCAGCACACTCAGGTTGTTGATCATCAACGGCACCAATCCCCAATGCAGGCCGAAGATCACGCACACCTGCCACATCGCCCCCATAAAGGCGCCGGCGATGATCGGGTTAAAGGCGTAAATGCTCTGATAGCCGTTGGCCAGCAGGTGGCTGAGCCAGGTTGCCGCCGGGCCGATCAGCAGGAAGGTCAAGGGAACGGTGATCGCCAGGCACAGCAGCGGCGTGATGAAATTGCGCAGCGCGCTGTGGATCACCCGGTTAAACAACGGCTCCAGGCGGCAGGACACCCAGGCCGCAAAGATGATCGGGATCACCGACGAGCTGTAGTTGATAAAAGTCAGCGGAATGCCGAAGAAATATTCGCGCACCGCGCCCGGCTGCTGCGCCGCTTCGAACGCCGCCATCATCAGCGGATGCGTCAATGCGCCGCCGATCGCCATGGTGACGAAGGGGTTGCCGCCGAATTTTTTCCCGGCGGTGTAGCCGAGCATGATCGGGAAGAAGTAGAACAGCGAGTCGCTGGCGGCGAACAGCATTTTGAAGGTGCCACCGCTCTCCAGCAGCCAGCCGCAGGCCAGGCTCAGCGCTAGGAAGCCTTTCAGGATCCCCGAAGCGGCCATCACCCCGAGCAGCGGGGTAAAAATGCCGGACACCAGATCGATAAAGCGGCTGA
The DNA here is from genome assembly GCF_052169095.1 of Serratia sp. CY33802. Classification (NCBI taxonomy): domain Bacteria; kingdom Pseudomonadati; phylum Pseudomonadota; class Gammaproteobacteria; order Enterobacterales; family Yersiniaceae; genus Serratia; species Serratia sp. CY33802. The sequence goes on along the minus strand of NZ_JBJNLL010000004.1, from coordinate 158,566 downwards.
GCAGGTTGTCTTTTTTACCACCCGCGTCGTCGCTCGGCGCGCCCTCGGCCAATCCGCCGACCCGATTGACCGCGTCGAACACCTCCGCCACGTGGTTGCCCACCACCACCTGGAACTGGCCGCCGCTCTCCACCACCATGATGACGCCCGGGTTTTTCTTCAGCGCTGCCGCGTTGGCACGATTGTCGTCGCGCAGCTTGAACCGCAGGCGGGTGGCGCAGTGCACCAAGCTTTTCACATTGTCGCGGCCACCGACGCCGGCCAAAATCTCACTGGCTAATGTGTCATATTTCATACGGTTATCCTTAGACTTCGCGTTCTGCCGCTCCCCTCCCCGCACTGGCCTGGCGCCGGGGCGAAATGCGGCGCAAAAAAAAACCTAAACCTCGCGGCCTCTGTCCCATCGGGGAACAGAAACGCGAGGTTTAGGTTTTGCCTGCCGCAGCAGTAACAACCCTAAATCGGTTGAGCTATGACGTTAACACCGTGGATTTTGCCGGGGCAAGGCTTTGCGCCGGCAAATTGCCGAACTGTGATCGCGGGGGCAAAACGGCCTCAATGCGCGAAATAATGCATGCCGCCATCTACCGGGATCACCGCGCCGGTGATATATCGCGCGAGCGGGGAACAAAGAAACGCCGCCAGATAGGCCATATCTTCCGGTTCGCCGAAGTAGCCAATCGGGATATGTTGCGCAATGAACGCCCGGCGCGCTTCATCGCAAGCGTATAAGCGCTCGCGGATCTGTTCACTGTTGATGCGCCCCGGCTGTAACGTATTGACGGTAATCCCCTGCGCAGCCACGTCGCTGGCCAATCCTTTGGCCCACAGATGCAGCGCGCCCTTGGCGGCGCTGGCGGCGCTCAGGCTGCGCGGCTCCATCGATCCGCTGATATTGATCACCCGGCCCCAGCCTTGCGCCTGCATGGCCGGCAACAGCGCCTGAGTCAACCGCCGGGCCGGTGTGAAGTTCAAAGCAAAGGCGTCATCCCAGCTGCGATCGCTGTCGTTCAGCGTCGTGGGGTGAAACGCACCGACCGCGTTGATCAGAATATCGACTGTCCCCGCCTGGCGCAGCGCCTGCGCCGCCAGCTGGGTTATCGCGTCGGGGTCGGTCACGTCTGCAACGGCTACCCACGGGCGCACCGCCCCTTGCCGTTCAACCTCATCCGCCAGCGCCTGCAGCCGATCACCGCGTCGTGCGGTAGCCACCACCTTGACCCCTTGAGCAGCCAATACCCTGACCATGCCGGCACCGATCCCTTCGCTGGCGCCCGTGACCAATGCCGTACGGTGTTGCAACTGTAGATTCATAAGAAAACCTAACCTAATTCTTCGGTTTTAAAGGGAACGTTCACACATTGAATCACGGCGCGCTATGTGTGAATATTCCTGAAAATTACGTCGATACCGTGCAGGAATTCACCGATGTTTGACTGGCAGGATTTAAAACACTTCGTGGCGCTGGCGCGTACCGGTTCCTTGTCGGCGGCAGCGCGGGAGCTGGGTTGCGATCACGCCACCGTCGGGCGACGCGTAGCGGCGCTGGAACAGGCGCTCGGCCTGCGTTTGATCGTGCGTCGGCCACGCAGCACGCCCTTGACCCAGGACGGGCAGGCGATTGCCGGGCTGGCGGCGGAGATCGAGGCGCAAAGCCAGGCTATTGCCCGCCATGCGCGCAGCGCCGGCGCAACGCCACAGGCCGGGGTGCGCATCAGTGCGCCGCCGTCGATCGCCGCGCATATTCTCGCGCCGCGCATTGCCGCATTTAACCAGGCTTTTCCACAGATCGTCGTCACGCTGTCGGGTGAATCGGCGCTCGCCGAGCTGGATCGCGGCGAAGCCGACATCGCCGTGCGCATGGTGCGCCCACAGCAACCGGAGCTGTTGACGCAGCGCATCGGCATGATGCGCTACGCGCTGTATGCCGCACCGGAGCACGCGGCTCTGCCCGACGCGGCGCGCCGCTTTCTCGCCTATGACCATCACTATCGGCAGCAGCCGCATCAGCAATGGTTGGTGCAGCTGTTGCAGGGGCGTCCGGTGGTCTTTCAGGCCAGCGATCTGTTTTCACTGCAACAGGCGGCGCGTTCAGGGCTGGGCGCCGCCGTTTTGCCGACGTTCGTCGCCGATGGCGATCCGGAGCTGGTCGCATTGCCAACGGCCAACGCCGCGCCAACGCGTGAGCTTTGGCTGGTGACGTATCCCGATTTGGCGCGCACCGCAGCCGTGCGCGCGGTGATGAATTTCCTGGCCGAAACGCTCGGCAAAACGTGCCCATTGCCGGCATAAAGCATCAGAATGACTAATATAAATACTGGACAAAAGTCACGCAGGGGATTATTACTGGTCAACGCTTAATCGAGAGTAGGGATGGCAGTCACCATGGTGTTGCGTACTGATGTAGGACGGATTCTGATCACCGGCGCCGGCGGCCGGGTAGCCACGGCGTTTCGTCAGGCGATGGGCGATCGCTACCCGCTACGGTTGGCGGAACGGGATGTCAGCCTGCTGCGCGATCGGCAGCCCGGCGACGAAGTCATCAGCTTCAACATCGCCGATCTCGACGCCTGCCGCGCGGCCTGCGCCAATATCGACACCGTGTTGCATCTGGCGGCCGATCCCTCCCCCGATGCCGACTTCTGCGGTTCGTTGATGGACAACAACATTCTGGGCACCTTCAATATCTTCCGCGCGGCGAAAGACGCCGGCTGCCGCCGGGTGGTGTTCGCCAGCAGCGCGCAGGCGGTGGAAGGCTATCCGCTCGACTATCAAATCCGCCCGGATGACGCACCAAAGCCGAAAAACCTGTACGGCGCCAGCAAGGCCTTCGGCGAAGGCATCGCCGCCTACTTCGCCCATCAGGAAGGGCTTTCCGCCCTGTCGGTGCGCATCGCCAACTTCACCACCCTGAGCCGGGGCGAACAGCTTAGCGCCCGCGACATGAGCGCTTTTCTCAGCCATCGCGACGCCGCCGATCTGCTGGAGCGCTGCATTCGTGTCGAAGGGGTGCAATATGCGGTGGTGCACGGGGTTTCCAACAACCGCTACAAACGTTTATCGCTGGAAGAGACCCGACGCCTGCTCGGCTACGCCCCGCAGGACGATGCGTTCAGCCTGCTGGGCTTTGAGTGAGCACGGCGGAGAGTTCCGCCGTGCAGGTACAACTTAGTTGCTGGCGTAGGCCACTTTTTCGGCCTGACGGTGGGTGAACAGCACCAGCAGCAACGCCAATCCGGCAATAATTGCGCCCATCACCGGCACGAAGCTGTATCCCAGCCCGGCGGAGACCACCGCGCCACCGGCGGCGGCGCCCAGCGCATTGCCCAGGTTAAAGGCACCGATGTTGACCGAGGACGACAGGCCCGGCGCTTCGCTGGCGACACGCATCACGCGCATCTGCAGCGGCGGCACCACGGCAAAGGTCGCCGCGCCCCAAATCACCATGCTGACTGCCGCGCCGATTTCACTGCGCGCCAGGAACGGGATCACCAGCATAATGACCACCAACAGCAGCAAGAAGCCCTTCAGCGTCGCGCTCTCGGAGCGGTCGGCGAATTTGCCGCCCAGGTAGTTGCCGATGGAGAAACCGACGCCGATCAACACCAGCATGGACGTCACGAACAGCGGCGTCGCATCGGTGATGTGCTGCAATACCGGCGAGATATAGGTATAGAGCGTGAACATCGCGCCCGCGCCCAGCACGGTCGTCAGCAAGGCGGACAGCACCTGCGGGCGTACCAATACCGACAGTTCGCGCTTCACATCCGGGCGCGCGCCGGCGCTGCCTTTCGGCAACGAGAACCACAGCCCCAACATGGCGATCACCCCTAACCCTGCGGTGGCCAGGAACGACATGCGCCAGCCGATGGTTTCACCCAGCCAGGTCGCGGCAGGCACCCCGCCGATATTGGCGATGGTCAAGCCCATAAACATGGTCGCCACGGCGCTGGCCTGTTTCTCCTTCGGCACCACGCTGGCGGCCACCACGGAACCGAGACCAAAGAACGCGCCGTGGTTCAGGCTGGTGATGATGCGCGACAGCATCAGGGTGGTGTAGTCAGGCGCAATGGCCGACAGCACGTTACCCAGGGTAAAGATCGCCATCAGGAAGATCAGCGCGCTTCTGCGCGCCCGGTGCGAGAGCAGCAGCGTCATCAGCGGTGCGCCAACCATCACGCCAACGGCGTAGGCGCTGATCAACATGCCGGCCATCGGGATGGAGACGTCCACCCCTTTGGCGATGGTCGGCAGCAACCCCATCGGGGAAAACTCGGTCGTGCCGATGCCGAACGCCCCCACCGCCAGGGCTAATAAGGGAAAGTTAATTTTCATTCAACAACTCCGGTTAACCGCTGCCGAAGCGCGGGAAAGTTAAGATGCCAAAAGTATGACATTGATCACACCAAAGATAAGCAGGCAGGAGGCTAAAAGACTTTTGCGATTTTGTTAAAAATCGTGGGGAAAAACAGCCGCCGACTCTATCTCAGCAACGCACCGACAAGCAATAGCCGCCGTCGCCCGAGCGCACATCGGGTTCATTCGCACCACCTGCGCAAGCCGCCATACCGGCCCATCGGCGGCTACCGCAACTATTGAGCACAGAGCAAAAGTGTTTTGTTATTGTGCGCGTTTTTAGAATTAAACGACGAAATATAATGGCCTCAGTAAAACATCAATGCCCTACGACCTAATTCACATAGAGGGAAGCGCCATGCTTTTTGACTCGTATTCTTTAAACGGTTTATCGCTGAACAATCGCATCGTCATGCCGCCAATGACCCGCTCTCGGGCCGGCGCCGGCGACGTCGCCACCGACATGATGGCTGAATATTATGCCCAGCGCGCCAGCGCCGGGCTGATCGTCAGCGAAGGCACGCAGATCAGCCAGCAGGGCCAGGGTTATGCCTGGACACCCGGCATTTACTCCCCGGAACACATCGCCGGTTGGAAAAAAGTGACCGACGCCGTACATCAGGCCGGCGGCAAGATCTTCGCGCAGCTTTGGCACGTCGGCCGCGTGTCGCATACCATTTTACAGCCTGGCCACGCCGCGCCGGTCTCCTCCTCCGCCATCCAGGCCGACGGGGTCAAGGTGTTCGTGGATGTCGAAGGTCGCGGGCCGGAACATGGCGTGGGTGAAATGGTGCAGCACTCCGCACCGCGCGCCTTAACGCGGGAAGAAATTCCGGCGATCGTTAACGACTACGCTCAGGCGGCACGCAACGCCATCGCCGCCGGTTTCGACGGCGTAGAGCTGCACGGTGCGAATGGTTATCTGATCAATCAGTTTATCGACTCGCGGGAAAACCAGCGCGACGACGAATACGGCGGTTCACTGCAAAATCGCCTGCGTTTCCTGCGGGAAGTCGCGCAGGCGGTAGCGGATGCCATCGGCAAAGAGAAACTGGGCGTGCGCCTGGCGCCGCTGACCACCCTGATGGGCTCGCAGGACGATACCCCGGAAGCCACCTATCTGGCAGCGGCCAGCGTGCTGAACGATATCGGCGCCGCTTACATTCACATCGCCGAAGCGGACTGGGATGATGCCCCGGTGATGCCGGCAGCGTTCAAAGAATCGCTGCGCCTGATTTTCCGCGGCACGCTGATTTACTCCGGCAAATACACGCGTGAACGCGCTGAAGAAGCGCTGGCCAAAGGCTGGGCGGATCTGATCGGCTTCGGTCGCCCGTTCATCGCCAACCCGGATCTGCCCCACCGCCTGCAACACGGGCTGGCGCTGAATGCGCCAATCAAAGAGAAATTCTTCGGCGGCAGCCGGGAAGGCTACACCGATTACCCGACGGTCGGGTAACGATTGCCGACAACGCCGGCTCAAGCCGGCGTTATTTTTTCTGTGCTTCGATCCAGTCGAGAAATCGCATCATTCTGTCGCTAAAATCCGCGTCATTCGCCTCTCCCACCGCGTGCGCTAACCAATAGTCCATTTCATCTCGCTGCTCTGCATAAAGCGCCAACAGCTGTTCGGCATAGTCGGTTAACGTTATCGGCCAGAACGGGCTTCCCTCGGCGCGCAGCATATTGGTGGCTCGGATCAGTTTTCTGGCCGCTTCGCGCTTTAAGCGCCTCTCATCCGATACCGTCCTGGCCTGCAGCAGTTGCTCCCGATAACGCGCCAATACGCGGGGCAAATCGGCATTGACCGCCAACGCGATGCGCCGATCGGGCTGAAACAGCGGAAAAGCGGCGGACAGGTCTTCGCCCCACAGGCAGCGGCAGTGATGCTTCAGCCAAAATCCCCAGGAATCGTGATGCTCCGGCGCCAACGCCTCATCAACGCTGCCGATATCAAAGTCGACCTTGCTCACGATCCGCTGCTCCAGCTGAAAGGCTTGCCGCCACGCCTCAAGGCGCTGTAACGCCTCACTATCGGCTGGCTTGTTGAGCAACAGCGTGATGTCCAGATCGGACACGCCGGGAAGGGCTTCGCCACGCGCGACGCTGCCGTAGAGGTAAATGCTGTGGATGAGTGCCGGGAATTGGCGTGGCAGCCCCGCCGTCAGCGCTTCCAGCAGCGGGATAAAAGCCCGCTGCAGCGGAAATGCCGCCACCGTGGGAATCAGCGCCACCTCATGCCCTCCCGTTGCGCACTTTGCCCGAGCGCATTTCGATGTTCCGCTGCAGTTCGCGCAGCCCGCCGGCCAAGAAGCAGGCTTCCGCCAGCACGAACAGCGGGCCGATGATCAGGCCCGTCACGTCGTCCATAAACGCCGGTTTTCGTCCCTCCCAGAAATGCCCGACAAACTGAAACAGCCAGCCGATGACGAAGCCGCCGATGCCGACGCTCAGCCACGCCGCCGTCGACAGCGACGCCACCCAGGCGCCGACCCCGAGGCACAGCAGCAGCAACGCCAACATCATGACGCCAAGGCGCAGGCTCAGCCGCAGGTAATAGAGAGCCGAAACGATAACCACCGCGCAGGCCGGCGAGAACGGCAGCCACCCCGCCCCCCATGCCGGCCGGGAGAGCAGCGTCAGCAGGCTGACGACGATCAGGGGGATGCCGATAAAGTGCGTGACGATATTGCGCGCATCACGATGATAGGCGGCGTAAGCGGCAAGTTGATCTTCCAGACTTCGCATGTTGACCTCCGGTATGTACGGCCTTCGTCGCCGAACGCGCGCAGCCGCATGCGGCTGCCCTTACCCATAGCTTAGCGCGGGATCACCAATACCGGTTGGCCAATCTCATCCAGCAGGCCGCGCCTATCTGCCAGAATTATAGAAAGCAATAGAGGTAGATGGATAATATAAAATATAAAATAAAACATCCAAAAACACTAACAAGAAAAAATATCCTCCAAGATAAAACACACCGCCCGCCTTGTTTTATCTTAAAAAAAATATTATTTATAATAATAATAAAATTAAAATGAAAAACATATCAAACATACCGATTAATATAAAATAAAATATAAATAAAAAAACTTAAATTAGTATTTACAATAAAAAACAGGATTGTATTATAAGAAGTCACAGTCAAGGAAGGTGTCATGATGATCGTTTATTACCGGGAAAGAATGGCTATTTTAATACCAGAAAACAATCAGCAGATTATTTTAAGAAATAAAGAATTGAAGCTATGGCATTTTCTTATTGAACAAAGCCCTAATGTATCATCAAGAAAAGATCTCGGTATACATATATGGGAAGGGCGTTATGTGACAGATTTCGCCATCAACCAAACGATAAATTCATTGAGAAGAAAGATTGGTGATGCATCACGTGAAATTATCATTACCGTTCCTAAAAAAGGGTATACGATTAATGCAGAGAAGGTCATCATTAAGGTTGATGATGAAACCGAGTTAATACCCAATACGAGCACTGGCACAGCGGAACTGGGGAGCAATTCGGATAATGATTCAAAACATAAAGAAGAGATATCTCCTCACCGATTTAAGAAGACTCGTGAGGTTCACGAAACTGCATCAGAAAAAGCGACATCCAAACGTGATAAAGTGAAAAGAAGCATGCTGATGATAGCCGTATTGATATGCAGCTATATTATAGGCGTTTGGTTTTCCGTAAAAATAAATGAAGATAAAAATGAAGAAACCTTATACCTTGATGGATACAGGATTCACTCTACTGGCGATCGCATAGAATACGTTCACGGTGAAAAAAAAACCGTTTGTTATCGAATGAAGAGCAATATAAATGACAATAAAAAAAGAGACTACCTTACAGAAATCACGACTTGTAAAAATGAAGGTTAAGGGATTATTTTTAATTGCTTGCATATTACTTTTCATCTGTGGAACTCTAAGTTATAAACAATATATTTTAGAATCAATGAGCAATAGTTACCATGGGTTATTATTTCTGGACGGCGAAGAAAAAATAAAGCTAAACCTATACTTAAACAAAGATAGAGAAACCGCCTACATCAGATTGATTCAAAGTGATGGCAATCACTTACGTTATATCACTGCCGAAATGGAACTCAATGCATTGTTAACGCATTCAATAGCCACAGCAAAAGTGGATTTGCATGAGCGAAATATGACAGAGAGCGCATTCAGCTCCGACAGTCGCAATCGTCTGGTATCGGTTTTGTTGCACAAGAACAGCAAACAATATTTTTTGGTTATAAACAAGGATGACTTCTATATTCCAACAGGTAACAATGATATTAATGAACTGATTTTCCTCATTTTTCCTGATAAATGATGCAATTTTATATTTCATTATTAAATATGATATGACGTTTTTTTTATCACTGAGTAGGATACCCCCGGCCTAAACAACACGCTTCAATTAAAAGCGAGTTTTTAGCGTCATAACCATCCTACTAATATATTTAAAGGAATAAAAAATGTTGAAAAATGTAGCTCTGAAAGCGTATGTCTCTATGGCTTGCCGCAACGTCAAAAACGCAGAACAAAACGAGCGTGGCATCACCGCTATCGAATACGCCATCATCGGTGTAGCGATGGCCTCTGCCCTGTTCTTCATCTTTGACAAAGGCGGATTCATTGAATCCCTGAGCGCGGCATGGAACACCATGGCCACGAAGATCACTGCTTCAGGCAACATCCTGAAGTAATAGTAAACTTTCGTCATATAGCCTTCGACTCTTCGAGGGCTATATTTAAAACCTATATGTTCATAGCGATAATAATCATATCTTTATACATATCACTTAAAGATATCACAGAAAGAAGAATACCTAACGTAGCGCATTTTATGATACTTACGGTGGCATACTGCTATATTTTTTCCCACCCAGGCATTATTGGTGCGGGCCAGGTGCTGATATGGCCGTTTGCCATGCTCTTGGTTGGTATCATTCTTTCGTCTTGCAACATACTGGGGTTTGGCGATACCAAACTGCTGTTCATCACCATGCTGGTGGTGCCGCCGGAACAATACGTTAACGTTATTTACCTGACTGTTTTTATGGGTGGCGTATGGGCAATCTTATGGACATATGCCCTGTCAAAAATTTCGCTGATCAAGCGCTATGATAAAGTAAGGAGCGGCGTACCCTACGCCATCCCTATTTTAATCAGTTTATGTACCTATACGTTTATCGGTGCAGTTTGATAAGGAGCATCTGTGCGCTTTAAATTTATTGCAATAGTCGCACTGCTAACCATGTTAGCCGGCGTAGTAGGTATATACAGCGATAAAGGCAACGAGGACGAGGAAAAGACTAAGAACCTCATAGTGAATAAAAGCCTTATCTATTATACCGCAAAGCATAATATTGATGTGGGTGCCATCGTCACCACGGATGACTTCGCCGAGAAAGAGATAAAATATCCACCAGGCTCGCCCCCCGCCTGGCTAGACACGATTTTTGGCGAAAAGGACTTTCGCGGACTAATGGCGTCCGGCGGCGTGGCATATCAAAATATTGCCTCCGGCGAACGGGCCTCGAAAGATAACCTTGGCAACCTGTTGCAGAAAATCGATTCGAGCTATTCGATATTGCCTATTTCTGTCACCACCGCCAGCCTGAAGAACCCTAACATCGCGGACTTTGGTTTTATCGATCTGTTCCTGGTCTCCAATGATAACAAAGCCTACCGGGACGATCTTTATCAAAAATCGCGCAGCGATAACGGTACCACGGGGAAAGACTACAAGGACACGCGGGTCAAACAGTTCGCCAGCAAGGTGTGGTTCTTTATGGGCAACGGCAACCTCAATAAGCTGCAAAAGTTCGATCAGTCGGGGTTGGTTTCCAGCCTGATGAAAACAACCAGCGGGGAGAATTCGCTGGCGAATGAGGTGCACAGCAACCGGGCCGTCAGCGATGACAAGTCCTCAACGACCATCGTCTATGCCTACTTCAAGCCCGAGGACGTGGATAAAGTCATTCAGGCGCAAATTATGGGGATGTTCTTCATCACGCCCACCAAGGTTCACAATATCAATGAGGGCATCGCCAAAATAAATAACAGCACAAGAGAGATTACCCCGTCAGACATTGTCTCTGGGGCGCCCATTTCGGAAAGGCAAAGCCGCGTGGTTGAAATCAGGGGAGCGCAAAGTGAAATTCGTAAATATTAACAGGCTGGCGGTTTTTCTTATTGTGATGTTAACCGCCAGCTTTAACGCTGCGGCGCTCGACGTGGACATCAATAAAACGACCGATCTTGAGATTGACTTCAGCGTGAAGTCAATCGTCGTTGGCTCACCGGAAATTGCCGACTTCCGGGTGGTCGATGAGAACCACATCTATGTCTTCGGTAAAAAAAGCGGGCAAACCAATCTCTCCGTTAATGGTACCAACGGTGAGAGTCAAACGCTGCTGATCACCGTGAACGATCTGCAAAAGAAATCCGTCATGTTGAATACCTTGCTGATCAGCGAGGGGTTTAAAGACGTGAAGGTCATCGACATGAGCGACTCGCTGCTGGTCAGCGGCCCGGTATTTTCCACTGAAGATGGCGCACGGATCAAGTCGCTGATCGAAGAGTACGTGGATAGCGATCAGGTCAGGTACTCCTTAGTAACCCAAAAAAATCAGCAAATTAAGATCAGGGTTACGGTCGCGGAAGTCTCGAAGGACGTGACGGAAACCCTGGGCATTGACTGGGGGCGGGGCAAGATCAGCACCGGCGTGAGTAACGATCTGACTATCAACAACGGCATCTACAGCAGCCTGGTTAAGGGGTTTAACTTCGACTCTCTGGGCGTAGCCATCAACGCCCTGGCGAAAAACAGCCTGGCTAACGTGCTGACCACGCCAAGTATCACGGTCACCAACGGGAAGACCGCATCATTTCACGGCGGCGGGCAGATACCTATTTTTCAGCGCAGTGAAAATGGCTCAACGGTTGAATGGAAAAACTATGGCGTCATGCTGAACTTTGCACCGGTGATCAATTCGGACTCCTCGATTAGCATGGACGTGAGCGTCGAATCATCTCAGATCGGCGGGTACTATAAATATGAGAACACCGAGCTGCCGACGATTAACGTGCGTAACGTGAAGACCTCAGTACGAATGCGGGATGGAGAGAGCTTCGTCCTCGGCGGACTGATCGACAACAGCCAAACGCAATATGTTAATAAAGTTCCAGGATTTGCCGACATTCCAGTGCTGGGCGCCTTGTTCAAGTCAACCGGGTTCACATCTGGGCGCAGTGAATTAGTCATCTTCGCCACCGTTGAGTATGTCAAACCCGTAGAGAGAAACTACATCAAGCTCCCCTACGCCAAATTCTCCAGCCCGTGGGAAGTCTTTTTCGATCTCGGGCACAGTGATAACAGCATTACCGATGTCTTTGTCAAAGGAGCCGACTATGTCATTAACTAATTCGCTGCTCCTTATTTTTATCTGCCTGGGCTTAAACGGCTGCGCGTTCGAAAGGCAGCCCGACGAAAGAAAGGCGTATTACGTTAAGTTTGTCGGCAACCCCGACCGCACCAAGATGGCAAAGCTTGAAAACTTTGTTTTAAGCAAGAAAATCGGCTCCATCAGCAGCTTGGCGATTATTTATAGCGATAACCACTATGACCGTGCGATCAGGCTGCAAGAAGAAATACAGAAACAGTATGGCATTAATGCTGTATTGCAAGAGAGCGTGAACCAGCTTGACGCAAACTATATTGCCATCGGTAACCGGCATAAAACCGAGCGAGGTTGCTATCGGTTCCGGCTCTCTGATTTTAACTGGTACAGCTCCGACGAGCAGGCTCTGGATAACTATTCGGAGCGAGAAGTTTGCTCGACCAATGGTAATGATTTCGCTGAGAGAGCACGTTAATGTTCATAGAAAAACTAAAGAGAAAAAACGAGGCCAAAAAGAAAAAGGCCAGCGTGATTGTTTTAACCAAAACTGAGACTGATTTTTTATCACTCTCAGAACCACTCTCATTGTACGACGTCGATACGATGATCAAGCACATCCCCGCTGGCGACCTGCTGGAGTTTATTAATAACGCCCTGACGGGGAAAAATTATTTTGTGCTGGATGCCCAGAGCTACAGCGAGACTGAAATCGCGGACATCGCCATGATGCTGCGTGGTCGCTATCCCTCCATGCTGATCGGCAACGAGGATTCGATCCAGGCAACGTGGCAGGCTCGCGAGCTGGGGTTCAGCAGCTATTTTACCCGCACCAGTGAGATCCGCCTGCTGCTGCTGGGGATAGTGGAACACTTCGGCTATGTGCGATCCAGAACTTCTCTGGTGATCGGGTTGTGCAATACCTCGCCTGATATCGATATTAATTATCGCGTTTTTCACGATCTCTGTAACAGCGAAATGATGAAAGGCTATTCAATGCTGTTTGTTAACTGCGACATCGCAAACATTTTCTTTGATGCCGCATTGGGGGTAAAGGCCAATAAAAACACCGTTGAGCACGTGCTGGGCTATGAGAATGAACTGGATACCACCTCGTCCCTGAAACTGGTGATGAAAATAAAAGATCACTTCGACTACGTTTCCTTCAACATTGCCAACGACGAGGCGCACGTTGACAACGTTGACGCCTTCCTCAACGGCGTTGAGAAATTCATCGAATCGCTGGCAAACTCCTATGGATTTATTTTTATTAATATCCCCTACTATTTTCTCACGCTGCACGGCGGAATTAATTTGCTCAATGAGAGCGACATCCGTGTGCTGATGACCAATGGGCAGATCGAGTCTATCTATAACCTTAACTATCTCAAGAACCGAATTGGCTTTAAGCAGGATAAAGGGGAGAAAAGAAGGGACAAGCTGATCTCCATCCGAAAACAGGCCGGTAAGCTGGCAACTGAAATCACGGATAAAGAAATCCACACCAAGCTGGGCATCAAGGTGGACTTCAACAATAACGCCAACCTGCTGGGGGGGTTGTTAACCGCTTTCAACCGTAAGAAAGAAAGCAAAAACATTATAGACAGCATATTTAGGTGATGACATGGATATAAAAACCTATGAAAAAATCAGAAACGCGCTGTTAGAGCAAATAAAAATAGAAAACTATGACAGCTCTGCCACTCATGAAGCGCTGATGAAAATTGAAGAACTGCTCATACCGGCGCTCGATCTGGAAAATATTATATTAACCAGAAGAAAGTTTGATGAGCTGATCAAAAGCTATTATGACGACATCTTCGGGCTGGGGCCCATCGAAGATCTGCTGGCCGATCCCAGCGTTAACGACATCATGGTTAACGGGTGTAAATCCATCTACATCGAACGGGCGGGCAAACTCATCAAGCAAGATTCTCAGTTTAAATCTAATGAGCAGATCCTGCGTATCGCGCAGCGTATTGTTGCGCCGATTGGGCGTCGGGTAGATGAAAGCTCGCCGATGGTCGATGCCCGCCTGGCCGACGGTAGCCGCGTCAACATCATCATTCCGCCCGTGGCCCTAGATGGCTGCACCATCTCCATCCGAAAGTTTAAAGAGGATAAATTAGACCTGATCGACCTGATCAACTTTGGCTCGATGAGTGAGGCGATGGGGCACTACCTGAGCCTGATGGTCAGGGCCAAGGCGAACATCATCATCTCGGGGGGGACGGGTTCAGGGAAAACCACCCTGCTCAATGCAATTTCGAACGAAATCGATGATGGCGACCGCATCGTCACCATCGAAGATGCCGCCGAGCTGCAGCTGCAAAAAGATCACGTCGTGCGCCTGGAGTCGCGCCCTAAGGGTGTTGACGGCGGCGGTGAAGTCTCGATTCGTGACCTGGTGATCAACGCGTTGCGTATGCGCCCAGACCGGATCATCGTGGGCGAGTGTCGTGGCGATGAAACCTTTGAAATGCTTCAGGCCATGAACACCGGCCACGAAGGTTCGCTCTCAACCATTCACGCCAATACGCCAAAAGACGCGCTGGTGCGCCTGGAAAGCATGCTCTCCATGGCGAACTCCAATATCTCGGCCAAAACCATTCGCGGCCAAATATCGCAGGCCGTTGATATTATTATTCAATGCGCAAGGTTGCCCTGCGGCTCGAGGAAGATTACCAACATTACGGAAATCGGCACGCTGGAGGGTGAGGTCATTCAAAGCCAGGACGTATTCCTGCTCGAAAGGCGAAAAGAGTCGGATACGGTCACGAAGTATGCGCATAAGCAGAATATCGCCTACTCCATTCTGGAATCAAAGGCCGCGTTCGCCGGGCTGCTCCCAGAGCTCAAAGGCATCCTGCATGACTAACCTGACGGGCTTCCTCATCACCCTGCTGCTTCTGCTGCTGATGTTCTCATACGTCAGGCAAAAGGCCGCGAAGAAGAAAAAGTGGGAGAACTTTTTCGGTAAAGCGAAGCCGGCTGAGAAAGAGAAAACCAAGGAAATAAAAAAGCTCATCGGCAAGTCTTACCTACCCGACTTCGTGTTTATTTTTGGCACCAAAAGCCTGGTGATGTCTCTGGTGGTCAGCGGCGGCTACATCCTGTTTTGGTGGTTCTGCTGCCTGACCTTCAGCGCCTCGTCGTTTGCCTATGTATTTGGCACCGTGATCCTGGTAGCTATTTCGTTTGCCGCGTTGTACGGCATCTACCAGAGCCGTTTCAGCGACTATTTCGAAGCACAGTTCCCCTATGCGCTGCGGCTTATCAGCCGCAACCTGGCCGTGGGCCAGACGATATACGCGGCCATTGATGCAGCGGCGGAGAACCTGAGCGATATCATGAAGCGAGAATTTACCCGCATCTCATTCCAACTGAAAAACGGCGTGTCCTTTGATGACATACTCAGCCGGGGTGAGAAAATCTACCCCTATAAAGGCTACTTTGTTTTTAGTTCGTATATTCGTATCTCCATACAAAAAGGCAGCAGTCTGAAAGATACCCTGCTGTCCCTGGCCAATGACCTGGTCGCCGCTCAAGTCATTAAGAAAAAAACCAAGGCGTTAACCTCAGAGGCACGCGGGGCGGCAAAGATCCTGGCGCTTTTACCGCTGCTGATGCTGGTCGTACTCTATAAGTTCGCCTTTTGGAACTTCGTTTACCTCTTCGATGAGCTTTATGGCCGCTACGTGGTGATTTACGTGGTCATTAGCGTCAGCATCGGGTTTTTCATTATTTCACGCATGATTAAGGGAGTTGAACTGTGATTTTCTTTATCTCAACTTCGCTCTTTATCGTCGGCGTTATTGTGTTTATCTGGGGATTAAAGAGCCACAAGAAAGAAGAAGAGTATTATGATAAATTTTACTTTATCGTTTCCTCACACGAGAACCTCGATGACTACCTCAGCCTGAAAAACAGGATTAAAGACCTGTTCTCTTTATTAATGAGAAAGCTATCATTCTACGTTGAAAACAACCTGTCCCATACGGAATACCATGCTCTCATTAATAAGGCAGGATATTACTCGCTGCAAGAAAGCACCCTATTTTATATTTATATCTCTAGCATATTTCTCTTTTCAACTCTGTCCCTAACGCTGTTAGCCTGCCTGGGTAATCTGTCATTCTATGTCATTCCTGTTTTCATGATCGTGTACTACATTGGCTCAAAGATTTATCTCGAGAGAAAACATAAGAACGAGATCAAAAAGTTCAGGATCAACTTCGTCTACTTTCTCGATCTGTGCGCCACCTGTATCAAAACTGGCATGACGCTGACGGCCGCTTTAGAAACCGTTTCCCCGGTGCTCTATCGCTTCTCCGGTCTGTTAGGCAACAGCATGCAGAACTTTTCACGCACGCTGAAATACAGCGATATAAACATCGCCTGCGAAAAGCTCTATGAAGAGGTTCCCCTAAGCGAGGTCAAGGAGTTTATCGCAACCGTGCGTAACTCCGCCCAGTTCGGCGCTGGCATGCAGTCCGGTCTGCAAGAGTTATCTAAAGAGATCCGCCAGTTTCACTTTATAGAAACCGAAGAAAAAATTGGCTCCGTCAACGCCAAGATGGGGATACCGCTCATTCTCTTTATCATGTTCCCGGTTATTGTTGAAATCATTGCTCCTGGCCTGCTACGCGCCATGGGCAGCCTGTCATTGGAGATGATCTCGTAATGAAAAAGTTAGTCCTCACTTCGATAGTCTTTCTTGCTGCCTGCGTCAACGGCACGCCCGATATGTTGAGAAACGATCGGGAAACGGCTCAGCTGGCGGTCCGCGTCGGCGCCTTTGAAAAGGCCAGGGAGATCGCGGTAGATAGTCTGCAAGCGCAACCGGACAATATCGAGACACGCTTCTACCTGGCCGATATCTATTCCAAGATGAATAAATATGATATGGAGGGCCAGGAACTGGAGATTATTCAGGGAAAAATTAGCCGCGCAGATGAGAATTACCCAAGGGTGATTATCGAACTAATGAAGAACAGTCTGATGCGACATCAATATCAGGAAACTATCTCTCTGTATAAACAGAATTTTGCCGAAGGGAAAATGGCGCTTGCCCAAAGCGCTACTATGCGCGGCAAATCGCTGATGTATGCCGCCATTGCCTACTGTAAGCAGAATAAGTATGAAACCTGCATCGCCGAACTGAAGCGCGCCAGAACCTACCAGCCGGGAGACCCGGCGCTGGCCGACAACCTGAAGATTGCACAATACATGGCCAAGGCCAGCACAGGGGATATAGACCCTTCTCTGCTGTATGCCGGCTATAGCAATACGGAATCTAAAGAGATGTATGCCAACCTGATCATGGCGCTGATTCGCGGTGACCAAGAGACCCGCGCCTTTGAGCTGCTCAGCATGCGCTATTCCCGCGAGGATTCCATGACGATCATCAACGATCTTAACGGTATGAAAATCGCAAAATGATAAGTCTATTCACTAGAGTAGGGAGTGAGGAGCGAGGTATCTCAACCATCGAGGCCAGCGTGCTGCTGCCGATCCTCTTTATCATATTGATGATGATTTATGAGGTGCTGAGGTTTCAGAACGATATCTCAATCATTTATTTCAACGAAGAGTTTGCGTCACAGCGCGTCGATCTCTCGTTTTTAGACAACGATGTCGAAAAGATAAATGAAAACTTCCTGGCCGATTTAAACAAGAGCGGCAGTGAGTTTTATTTCAGCGCGCTGCTCTATTCGGAGCCAAAGATAACCTGCTATGAGGATATCAATATCAAAGTCAGCAAAAAGTGCGGAAAGAAAACCAAGCTGATTAACATCGCCTATCAGATCCAACGTGAATACAGCAGCGATTGGATAAGCGACCTACTGTCTTTCCCACAACAATTTGATCGCGAGGTATTTATCGTCAATGATTACTTCCATTAACAGGCTTGTTGATAATGAGGATGGTAGCGTCGCCGTTGAAGGCACCTTTGTTACCCTATTCTTGTCCGTGCTGCTGATTTATACCATGCAGCAGGCTTTGGTCATGTCAGTACAGTTTAGTATTAATAAACTGGCCGATCAAATGGTGAATATTATTTCCCATCGTGACAGCCTGTTTGGCAATGCCAATTTAAGCCAAGGCGACGTCGTTAACGTCGCTAAAATGTTTAGCCAGTTCAAGAACGGCGGAGAAGCGCCGTTTTTCGACGTTTTCGTTGAGGAAATCGCCTACGCAACGGGGCAATACAGCATGTATAAGCTACCCGGGAGCAAAGAAGGCTGCCAGCTCACCAAGCGGCTGACTGACTATGGCATCGATATCAAAACCTCATTCGGCAAATCTAACTCGGTGTATCGGGTTTCCATCTGTAAAAAAACAGAACCGGGATTATTCTCTAAAAATAAAACGCTGCTGGCAGAAAGTGCCATCCAAATTGGCCATCATCATTAGAAGATAATAATCATGAAGAATAAATTCGAGCGTTTTTTAGGTGATGAACAGGGTGGATTAATGCCGCTGTGGGCGATTGGCGGCATGATGGTGGTGATCTCTATTTTTTGGGTCGAAAACTACTCCTCCACCATCATGGAAAAAACGCGAGAAATGCGGCTGACCTCCGTCGTGACCCGTACCTCGATGGTAGAAAGAGGAACGGTGACCGCCAATGCTGGGCGGCTAGCCGAAGCGACAGGCGCCAATATGAATCAGGCAACCCATGCCTTCTCAGCGGAGCTGCAAGAAACCACGCTGGAAAAGCTTCAGGAGCTAAAAGAAAATAAGCGGATCAGCGAACTGCTCGCGACCACTTCCAACGTCAGTCAAAACACTAACGTTCCCTTCGATGAAATAAACAAAACCATTGGCCTCGACCCAGAGGTCAGGATCTCCACGGCGGATAACGCCGTCAAAGTTTTCAGACCGTTACACGTGATTATCGCCGTCGAGGCCAGCAGTCTTAACCGTGCAAACGTGATGCAGGCGTGGGCGGCGCTAATGAGCTCACTATCCCGCCTGTATGCCGAAGCGCCGGCTACCCGAACGACGGTGATCCCATACTCTTTTCGCGTCAACTCCGGGGGCAAATGCTATACCGGGATCGCCCGGAGCGATGCCTTTTCATTTGTCTGGTGGGAAAGCTTCTTTGCGCAAGAAGATTACCTGGCTGAACTTGCAAATACATTAAGAATGGCCGAGGAATATCTCGGAAGATTAAACGCAGAGATTGATTATAGTAATCAGATGATAATATATTTGAATAATGAGCTTAGTCAACATGATCCCGGCACTCAGGAATATAAAGAGCTGACAGAACAAATAAGTTATTATCAACAAGAGATAAGACTTGCTGAGGCGATGCTGCCAATGGCTAATGAAAACATAAAGATTGCCAAAGAAAATGTCGATGCACAGAAAGAAGTTATAGACAACCTTAAGCAACAACAACAGTATATTGATTACTTTCCTCTGGCCAAGCATTACGCAAAAAGGTACGATAACTATTATCTTCTGGATGATTATACCGATAATTTTGCTAACTCTGGAATATTTTCAATTACGCAGAGTGATTTTGAACGCGCCGCAAAGACGACTTACCAAAGTGCGGAATATCTATCCTCCCTCGCGGTCAAACGCGGCGTTTATTTTGGCGATGCCGGCACCTGCCCCGCCAGCACCGTAAAGTATGGCCTGACCTCATCCCAAAATGTGAATAGCGCGCTTTCCGGCATCGACTTTAGCACCAATAAGATTAAAACGCTGGAAGGGCTACTGTGGGCGGGGCGCACCGCGTTTTCTGCCTCTCGCGGCATGGCACGCAACGTCATTATTCTGTTTGCGTCGGACACAAAAGAAGTTATCGATCCCGACGAGGTCACCGGCATCCGACAGAGCTGCGCAGCCATTAAGACCGGCTTTATCAATAATAAGTCGGCCAAGCTGATCGTCGTTACCCAGAATCAGGATGGCCGAGATAAGTTCGAAGAGCTGAGCTGCGCTACCCAGTGGTTCACCGATCCGGGCTATATCAACCTTGAAGATATAAACAACGAATCCACGCCAACGCTGGAAGAGCAATTCAACTTTATCTTCTCGCAAGAATCCACCACCAGGAACATTAACGCACATGAATAAAGTTATAACGATCGCGCTGATGCTGCTCTGCGCCCCTTTTTCCTATGCTAAAAGCAGCGACGAGCTCAATCAGTCCAGCTGCCAAACCGGCCCGATATATGAACGCTTCGGCGACGCAAAACGCCAGGCCGGTCTGCTCCGGTTCGACGGCCGCACCAACGCACGGCTGAGCCGTAGCCAGCTGGTGCAGTATCGATTCGTCACCGTGTTGCACGAGTACCTGGGCACACTGTGCCACCAGGAAAACGCTTACGACGCCAACAGCCTCGGCGCCTTGCTACTGACCAAGGAAAACATCGTCATGAGCCATGTCGGCACGGTGCATTTCGCAAGCGGTAGCGCCCTGGTTGATGAGGCGACGCTGGCGCGTTGCTGCTCGCACATCAGCCAGACGTCCGACTACGACGGCATATTTATTGTCAGCCGCACGGACTCAATAGGCAACGCGAGCCACAACCGAGCACTGTCATATCAACGCGGCTACCGTATCGCCGAGCGCTTACCTCAGGCCAGCCCCATTCACCTGATTGCGCTCGGCGCCAGGCCAGCGCGCAGCGGCCAGAGGCCGATCGCCAACCCCAACGATCGGCGCGCCGACATTTATCTCTATCAGCGCCAGTGAAATCCCCCTCCGGCTTAGCGCGGGATCACCAATACCGGTTGGCCAATCTCATCCAGCAGGCCACGCGTGACGGAGGCGTTCAGCCAGCGCCCCAACGAAGACAGGTGGCGGTGCGAGATGATCAGCAAATCGCAGTTGAACAGCGCCATCTGTTCCGGGATCACCTCGATGGGCGTCCCCGCTGCCAGCAAGCCCTGGGCGTTGAAACCCTGCTGCTTCAGCGCCCGCGTCACCTGACCGACCTGCTTTTCCGCCAGCGCCTCTTCCCGTTGAGCGGCGGGGTACTCCTCGCGCTCATCGCTGTCGAAACGCAGGCCGCTGCGGCTGAGCGTAAAGGCATTGTCTACCACCGTCAGCACGATCACGTCGCCGATGCAGCCTTGCAGGCGCGCCATAAAATCCAGGGCATTGCCGCTGTGTTCAAAGCAGTCCACCGCCAATAACACTCTCTCAATCATAACCATCCTCACTCGCCTGAGTTAAATCGCGCCCTTGAAGTTGGCTTCGCCCTTTTTCCAATACCCCTTGGCAAACAGCGCAGCGCGGGAGATACCCATTTCGTTGATAAAGCGCGCCTTCAGGTACGCGGCAATCTGGTGTTCGCAGGCCAGCCATACCTGCCCTTCGCCGGACGGCAGTTCGCAATGGCTGACGGCCTGCACCAGCGGGCTGTTCATCACGCTGTCAAAATGTCGGGTGCGAATTTGCCAGCTGTTCACCTGCAAAAAGGAATAATCGACATCCTGAATCTCCTGCGCATCGCCCACTTCGGCGAACCACAGCACCGGCAACGGGTCGGACAGCGAGGCGAGAATGGTGCGCATGGCGGGCAACGCGGTCTCATCGCCCAGCAACAGCAGCCAGCGAGTTTGCGGCAACAATCGGAAGCCGCCGGAGCAAGGGCCGGCGAACCCCAGCTTGTCGCCCGGCATCGCGTCGCGCGCCCAGTTCGACGCCGGGCCTTCGCCGTGCAGTACCATATCGATATCGAAGGTGCGGGCGAGTTTGTCGATGCCGCTCAGGGTGTAAGCCCGCCCGGCCAGCGTGTCGCGCCACGGGAAGAACACTTTGACCCAACTGGCCGGCTCCTGCGCGCGCGGATCGGCGATAAACTTATCCACATCATCGCCGCTCAACGTGATGCGGCGGATCCGGGCGGTGACTTGCCGCACGGCGCTCACCCGGGCCTCCCGTTTGCGGCGGGTGTCTCTTTCCAGCATCTCGTCGACAATCTTATTCAGCGTGTTGTGCATCAGCCTTCTCCTGTGGCGCCGCCGACGGGTAGGTGTGTTCCCAGCCGCCGCCCAGCGCTCGATAGATATTCACCACGGCGATCGCCGTCTCCTCCTCTGAAACAATTTGCGCGGACTGCAGATCCAGCAGCGCACGCTGCGTGCTCAGAACGTGGATAAAATCGCTCGCACCGTTCAGATAGCTGTCGCGCGCCAGCGCAAACGCGTGTCGGTTGGCGGCCAGCGCTTCGGTCAGGTGCGTCTGGCGGCGCTGCTGGGCGCGATAGCCGGAAAGCGCGTCGTCGATCTCGTGCCAGGCGCGCAACACCGTTTGCTGGTAGGCGATGGCCATTTCCTGCTGCCGGTATTCGCTCAGGCGCACCCGTTGGGTGATTTTCCCCCCGTCGAACAGCGGCAAATACAGGGCGGGGCCGATGGCGAAGGTATGCGTGGACCAACTGCCCATATCCGCCAGTGCCAGTGCCTGATAGCCCGCATTGCCGGTCAGCGTGATGCGCGGATAGTAGTCGGCGGTGGCGATGCCGATCTCGGCGGTTGCCTGATGCAAACGCTCCGCCGCTTCGCGAATATCCGGCCTGCGCAGCGCCAGATCCGACGGCACGCCCATCGGCACCGCGCGCGCCAGCGTCGGCAGGGGCTTCGTCGGCGCCAACATCGCTTTCAGCGCGCCCGGCCGCTCGCCCAACAGCAGGCTGATGGCGTTGATCAAGCGTTCCTGCCTATCGAACAGCGCCGGCAGCAGGGCATCCACCTGCGCCAACTGCACCTGCGCCTGATCGACATCCAGTTCGTTGCCCGCGCCGCTCTGATAACGACTTTGCGTCAGCTGCAGCGTGCGCAGCGCCGTGGCGCGGTTTTCCTGCGCCACCGCCAGCTGTTGCTGCGTGGCGCGCAGGCGTAGATAGTCGCTCGCCACCTCCGCCGTCACCGACGTCAGCAGTGCGCGCCGGTTCTCCTGCGAAGCGGCAAAGCCGGCGCGCGCACTTTCCGACGCGCGACGCAGCTTGCCCCACATGTCCAGCTCCCAGGTGGCGCTGGATCCGCCGCGCCAGAGGTTATAATCCGCCTCTCCGCCGTTGCCGGACGGATCCATGCTGCCCACCGAGGTGGCGCGCTGGCGCTGATAGGCGCCGTCCAGGCTCAGATCCGGCATCAGCGCCGCCTCTGTCACGCCCAGCAAGGCGCGGCTTTGCTGCATGCGCGCCGTGGCGAGCTGCAGATCCAGGTTGCCGGCCGCCGCGCGCTGCACCAGTTGCGACAGCGACGCATCGTTGAATATCGACCACCAGGCCACCGGCAGCGCCCCGCCGCCGGCCTGCTCACCCCAGCTCTCGGGCAGCGCGTTCTGCGGCCGAGCGTAGTCCGGCCCCACCGCCCGGCAGCCGCTCAGCGCAATCAACAGCAGCGGGATCACGGCTCTGTTCATTGCAGGCCCCCGTCCAGCGTATTGATGCTGACGTCCGCAGACATGCCGACGCGCAGGGCGCTCAACAAAGCGGCGTGCTCTTTGTTGATATCAAATACAATTTTCACCGGGATGCGCTGAACGATCTTGGTGAAGTTGCCGGTGGCGTTCTCCGGCGCCACGGCCGCGAAACTGACGCCGGAAGCCGGCGCGATGCTGTCCACCTGCCCTTTCAGCGTTTGGCCGGGAAAGGTATCGATATGGATGTCCACCGACTGCCCGTGCGCAATGTTTTCCAACTGGGTTTCCTGGTAGTTGGCGATGATGTACAGCTTGTCCTGCGGCACGATGGCCAGCAGCGCATCGCCCGGTTTGACGAACTCCCCGACCCGCAGGCTTTTCTTGCCGATCACGCCGCCGATCGGCGCGGTGATGCGGGTGTAAGACAGGTTCAGCTCGGCCATCGCTTTCTTCGCCTGCGCCAGCATCAGCTCGGCATCGCTGTCCGCCAGCTTGGCTTGCAGCACCTGCTCCATGTTTCGCGCCGCTTTAAGCGTCGCCTCCGCCTGCGCCACATTGGCGGAAAGCGTGTGCACTCGCGTTGTCGCCTGCTGCGCCGCCTGCTGTGAACCCGCGCCGCTGCTGGCCATTCTCTGGTAGCGGTTCTGCTCCTGGCGCGCAAACGCCAGCTCCGCCTGCGCCGCCTGCCGCTCCGCCTGCGCGGCGGCGATCAGCGCGCTCTGTCGGGTCAGGTTGGCCCTGGCGTCGTCCTGGCGGGCGCGGGCGGATTGCTCCTGCGCCGTCGCCTGCGCCAATGCGACGTTGAATTCACGCGGATCGATTACCGCCAGCAATTCCCCCTGTTTGACCCACTGGTTGTCCCTGACCAACACCTGCGCAATTTCACCGGCAATCTGCGGAGAAATACGCGAGATATCGGCGCGAATATAGGCGTCGTTGGTATTCTGCTGTGTCTCTTTAATAAAGAACTTATTGATTAATAACCCCAGCGTAATGACGGCAACCGCCAATACGGCGACGGCGACTTTCTTGTTAGCCATAAAAGTGACTCCAATTAATATTTATTTCTGATGATAAAATGTCAGGCAGCGACCGAACGCGGCGGATAAATACGGGTCGGCATAACTAAAATCAGCGCGGTCAGTAATAACGCCAGGCCGGCAACCAACAGATAAAGATCGGCGCTGGCCAGCACGTGGCCCTGCCGGGCGGCAAGCTGCGCCAGCTGCTCCGTCGACCCCGATGCGCGGCTGTAGGCCGAGCCGAAGCCGTCGGCGATCGTACCGGCGTGATAATCCCCGCGCTGCCGGCTGAGCAGCGCGATGGCGCCGCCGGCAGCGGTGGCGGCGAAACCTTTCACCGCGTTGAACCAGGCCGCCGCAAACGGCCCGTCGGTCGGCAACAGCCCGCCGGTCGCCTGCATCAGCAACGGGATGATCGCCATCGGTTGAGCGACCGCCTGCAACAGCGCGATGACGCGGAACGTGTCGCCGTTCCATTCCGGCGTCAGCTGAGCCGCCAGCACGCAGGCGGTGGCCATCAACAGCAGGCTGATCGCCAGCACCCAGCGGCAATCCACCCGCGGCGTATTGCAAATTATGGCGACGATCGGCAGCGTAATTAATTGCGGCAATGCGACCCACAGCATTAAGTCGGAGGTTTGTTCCTGACGATAACCCTGAATCGCGGCTAAATATCCCGACGTGATATTAACCAGCGACACCATAATTAACAGCACGCCACCCAGCGTAATTAAGGAGAAAGACAAATTCCTTTTGCTTAATAGCTGCAAATTAAAAAAAGGCAGTGGGTGATACCATTCGTTAATCAGAAATAACGCCAATAATCCGCCGCCGCCCAATAATAAAACGTAGATCAGCGGCGAGTTCAGCCAGTCGAGGCGCTCCCCCTGTGAAATGCCCACCGTCAACATGCCGAGCGCCATGCCGCCGAGCAGCAGGCCGCGCCAGTTGAACTGCCGCAGGCGCTCCAGCCGCAACGGATCCTGCGGCAGGCCGTAACCGATGCACACGGCGGCGATCGCCATCAGCGGCAGGTTCCAGTAGAAATACCCGCTCCAGCCCCAGTGAAAGGCGAAGGCGGCGGCGGTAGCGCCCAACGTAGCGCTCCAGGCCGAGACCCAGCCGTAGGCACCCAGCCCCAGCACCTTGATCAGCGGCGGCATAAAACGCAGCACCACCGTCATCAGCATCGGCGGCAACGCGCCGCCGGCGAAGCCCTGCAGGCTGCGCACCGCCAGCAGCACGCCATACTGATCTCCCAACCAGGGCGTCAACAGCCCACCGGCCAGGTAAATGCCGCACATCGTCAACGCCACCCGGCGCAGCGAAAAGGTCGGCCAAAAACAGGGCGTGAACCCGGAACCGATCACAAAGCCGGTGACGTAGCATGTGGTCAGCCAGCTGCCGGCATCGAAGCTCAGCAGCATGCCACCCTGTATATCCGCCAGCGCAAACTTGCTGGCGTTTTCCCCCACGCCGCTGGCCATCACCGCCAAAAACACGCCGAACAACCCCAGCCAGGTACGGCCGTTGATTTCACCGGCGCTGGCGAGCCATCGATTTTTGTGGTGCGGCGTAACAGACACCTCAACCATTCCCCACTCCTGCTGTTTCAGCCTCAATCTTTGTTGTCGTGGGCAGTATCCGGAGTTATTTCGATTGTTTAAAATGAAATGATGTAATTAACTAGTTGCACAAAACGCAACCCATTGAGCGCATCCCCCCCGGAGAGGCCATGCCGCAAAAAATTGATTTCAACCTGATCTATGCGCTGAATCTGCTGCTGGAAGAAGGGAGCGTGAGCGGCGCCGCCGAGAAGATGAATCTGAGCGCGCCGGCAATGAGCCGCATTCTCGGGCGCATCCGCCGGCAGTTCGACGACCCGATCATGGTCAGAGCCGGTAAGCATCTGGTGCCGACGCCGCGTGCGCTGGAGTTGAAACGCCAGCTCGGCGACATCATCGAGCAGGCCACTGCGCTGATCGCACCGAGTGATGCGTTCGAACCCGGCAAGCTGACCAGAACCTTCACCATTCGCGCCAACGATATCTTTATCGGCGCGCTGGCGGGCGGATTGCTGGAGACGCTGCGGGAATCGGCGCCGCTGAGCGGCCTGAAATTCATCGCCGAAAGCGACGGCGAGGATGACGCGCTGCGCAGCGGCAAAGTGGATCTGGTGATCGGTTCCTCACGCGACTGGCACCCGGAAATCAAGACGCAGAGCCTGTTCACCAGCACCTTTCAGGCGCTGGTGCGCCCTGGGCACCCGATCATCGGCCGGGTAACGCCCGAAACCCTGACCCATTACCCGCATATCAGCGTTTCTCGCCGCGGACGCACGCAGGGGCCGATCGACGACGCGCTGCGCGATCTCGGCCTGCAGCGCAACGTCGCCCTGACCCTGCCGGGCTTTCATTCGGCGATGATGCTGACCATGAAATCGGACTTTATCCTGCCGCTGCCGCGCCACGTGCTGCAGGGGGTGAGCAACATCCACCTGCCGTTGGCGGAGCTCGAGCTGCCGCTCGAGCTGGAATCGGTGTTTATCGTCCAGGCCTGGCACCCGCGCCTGGATCGCGATCCGGCGCACCGCTGGCTGCGGCAGACCATCAAGCAGTTCTTTTTGCAGCGGGAGTGAGGGGGTTCGCCGCCCATAATGCCCCCTTCAGCGCATTATGACACTGCCGGCAGGGGCAAGTTTATCGTGATTAACAGCCCTTTGCCGGCCGGCAGACTGGCCTTTATCGTTCCATGATGGGCAGCGCAAATCGCTTTCGCAATGGAGAGCCCGAGCCCGCTGCCGCCGGAATCGCGCGCGCGGGAAGTCTCACCGCGAGTAAAACGCTCAAACATTTGCGGCAAATAATCCTGTGCAACGCCAGGCCCCGTATCTTGAAAAGCCAACACGATTTCCTGTGCGGTCTGTTCGAGACGAATGCACATTCGATCGCCCTGGCTACAATAACGAAGCATATTTTCGATAAGTATGCTGAATACCTGACCTAGTCTGAATTCATCCCCAATAAAATGAAGCGGCCCGCCCTCCTCGATAGAGATGGACATGCCCGCAGCCTCCAACTGAGGTTTGAGCCAGGCGACTCTCTCCTTTAACACGCTATTGATAGTAAAAACGTTTTTACTTAATTTCAGTTGGCCCGCACTGGCCAGAGAGAGGAAATACAGATCGTCAGTCAAATAACTCAGGTTTTTTAATTGCGTCATCACCATATTCAGCTGTGCCTGACTTGCAGGAAACACGTTGTCTATCATGCCCTGAAGGCGGCCCATAGCCCCGGTCAACGGTGAACGCAACTCATGGGCCAACGCCACATGCGACGCTTTTATTTCACGCTCGTATAAAGCGAGTTTATTGACCATCTCATTGAAATTTATTGAGAACCTTATTATTTCATCAGGACACGCCTGGACCAGCTCGGCTTGTTGCTTAAAATTTCCCTGAGCCACGGTTTCCGCAACGTCGGTGAGATTTCGGAATTGGGCGGTAAGAGGGCGTGCGATGCGCACGCACATTAACGTTATCAATGGAACGACAACGATCAGGAAAATAAGCAGCCATCCCCAATTTAAAGAAGTCAGCGAAGGTGTACTGTAATCCAGCCCCCAATACGTATCGACGATCTCATGAAACGCCTCTATGTCCAGGCTGGGGTTCTCGCGCAGCACCAAGAATCTTTCGTAAACCGATGCCGGCATTTCATGAATGACATAAAAATACTGGGCAGCAAAAATGCCCCACATCGCCAGAATAATGGTAAAAAGCGTCACGATGGCGACGATGACGATGCGAACAGACACCCAAAACAAAAGAGATTTATTTTTCCTTTTCATGATTTGCAAAACCTATAGCCGACGCCGCGCACATTAAAAATCACGTTATCAACGCCTGCCGCTTCAAGCTTTCGTCTTAGATTATAAACATGCGTATCCACCACTCTTTCGAGCGCATCGCTTTCAGGTAAACATTTTTCAAGTAATAGCTGACGACTCAGTGGCCGTGTCGACGCTTTCATTAACGTACTGAGAATGGAAAATTCGGTTAATGTTAAATCCAGAACATGGGCGCCGTCCTCGCTCGTGATGACTCTCGCTACCATATTAGCGATATCCAGTTCGAGCCTTTCCCAGCGCAATATTTCTTCGCCAGCCAGCTGACTTCCGCCGCTTCGTCTTAACACTGCCTGCACACGTGCCATAACTTCACCGGGGTTATAGGGTTTAACGATATAATCATCCGCACCATAACGAAGAGCGCCAATTTTATCATGAGGTTCCCCCATGGCCGTGATCATGATAACCGGCGTATTCACCTTGCGCCTGAGCGCCGCCAATATTTCCGTTCCATTCATATCAGGCAACATCACATCTAGTAATATGAGATCGGGTTTCCAGGTTAAAGCCGTATTCAAACCAATCAGCCCATTCCCCACCACCGCGACATTATAGCCTTCACGCTTAAGGTAAGCCTCCAGTACATTTGCCGCATCGACATCGTCTTCAATGACTAGAACCCGTTTATTTTGCATCTCATTCCCCTGAAGGATCTTGGCTATTTATTGATTATTCATTGACGGTTAATTGACAAATCATCGGCATACTCCGCCTTGCGTGAACAGTCTTATCATACCGATACACATAATACCGAGGCTCATAATGTTAGAAAAGAAAATCATTAAAAATACGTTGGCTCTGCTGATAATATCCAGTATTTCCACAAGCTATGCAAGCGATAACGATAACAGCGGAACGGCATTTACCGTGAGCCTTGGCGCGGCATCATCGCCTAAATACAGTGGTTCGAATGAGCAAACCTGGGGAGCCGCACCGCAATTTCATTTCCAACAGGATAACTTTTTTGTCGATTCAATGAATGGTGCTGGTTTTCGTTTCCAAAGCGAGAACGGTTTATATTTCATTCCAACGATAGGCTATGATTCAGGGCGAACCGATGAAGATTCAGGTTGGCGTAAAGGCTCTGACGCGCTTAAAGGCATGGGGGATATTTCAGCAACCGTTAACACTGGCTTAGCCTTGGGATGGGCGGTAACGCCATGGTTGGTCTTAGAGGGAAAAGCCACCCTGCCGCTGAGTGATGGCCAGGGGATATCTTACGCGACCTCCGTCGATTTCATTCCTGTTCTGGATGAGGAGGATACCGTCGCGCTAAAAATCAGCGCATTATTTGCAGACTCTCGCTATATGAACACCTGGTACGGCGTTAATAGCACGCAAAGCGCTAATTCGGGTTACTCACGTTATAACAGCTCGGGCGGTTATTACGGTACCGACGTGAGCCTGACGTGGGCGCATCAGTTTACCGAAACCTGGGGTGGATGGGTTGGCATTAACCATACCTGGCTGGGGGATAACGCCGCCAATAGCCCTATCGTTAAACAAAAGGAGGGGACAACGGGAGTCGTGGCAATAAGCTACACGTTCTAAGCCAGTGCAAAAAACCTGAAGCCGCAAAGTGATGTTCAGAAGAGTAATGGGACTTTAAAGATCCTCCACTCAACAGCTTGCTGTAATTAAAGTTTCATTACTCTTCAACCGACGATTCAAGGAAATTTGACTGATGAAGTCAAAAACTGGGGTTTTAACGCGGCTTTCAAACGTTTTAGTAACGGTTTGAATATATAAAACCTGGGGGTATTAACGCATTGCGGTAGATCATGAGAAGAGCATGACTTGAAATCACAGGTTATTGCTCCTGCTCCGTTGCCGAGTATGGCAATACCACTTTGAATGCCGGAGCATGGCCTTTCATGACAATGAATCACGGTGATGAATATTGATACCAGTAAAAAAATTAACGACATGGTTTTCACGATGGCCTTCCTCATTACAGTTTAACTGTCTTGAATGGTTTATTCACCAAAAAGGAAAGCATGCCAAAAAATCATCAACCCAGTGTCAATCCACTGCAAAGAAACGCTCAACATGGCGCCAAAGTGAAAATACTCCGGTCTTTCACACCCGGATAGCCGGATTAAATATGCAGTTATTTATTTTTACAGAACGTACGGAACATAATCAAACCGAAAGTGGTAACCCAGTAAAACAGGATGAATTTATGTTTATAAAGATTGCCTATTACCTTTTAACCCTATCATCAACGCTTGCGTTATCCGGCTGCGTTTCGCTTTTCTAATCGTCAGAGGCCTGAATGAAGTCACTCATTTACATTTCTATTCTGTCATCCATTTTCTTACTCAGCGGCTGTTTATCCATCGGTACGCACCTGTTCAATAAGTAGCCCTCATGCCCCCATACAGCCAGACAACCTCGTAGTCCGGCTGTATGCTGCATTTCACCAATATGGCAAGCTCGACGGGTCCCAATTAGCTTTAATCAATGGGTTACTGTTAACACGGGTCGGTGAGACTGGCAGGATTAGCAATCACAGGAATCGCATTTGATAGCCACTCCAGTTGAATTTACTCCATTTTATCGGATTTCATTTTGAACCATGCCTCTTATTATGCCCCCAAATGATTTTGCTTGTGGGGTTTAAGGGGTTTTATAGCCGCCTTTTGGCGTCGATTTTCTACTGCAGTCGTTCGGCAGCGAAGTGCCCGCTGCAGGCAAAAGGCGGCTTGTTTTGGAGAGTTTGAAATATCGACGTTGTCTCTTTAAGGGGGCGATAATCAGCGGCGATGCGAAGATCTCCCTAGTCCGACGCTCACTGGCGCAGCCCATCTAGGGGAATACAAGAAAGATAAGCGAGTTCACCGGGCATCATCCGGATTTTGGTACCGTATCGACTCCGACACGGTAGATGTAGCGGTAAAGGAAACGCGGGTCGACGGCACCGTGCTGCGGGGAGAGCAACATCCACCTGCCGTTGGCGGATATCGAGCTGCCGCTCGAGCTGGAATCGGTGTTTATCGTCCAGGTCTGGCACCCGCGCCTGGATCGCGATCCGGCGCACCGCTGGCTGCGGCAAACCATCAAGCAGTTCTTTTTGCAGAGGGAGTTAGGGGGGGTGTGTTGGGGAGGGGTACGCTCGCGGCAGAACCCAAATATGCCTGCCAGATAATCCGATAACCTGGCATTTTGCCGAAGCCCTGCGCATACTCAGACGTCTTGGGTAAAACATCAGTTATTCACTGGGTTACCAAATCAGCATTTTGAGATCTGCTCTATATTTAGTAATGAATTCGCAGCGTTACACTATACTCGCTATTTTTTTAACCAATGGATCATGACATGAGAAAACATACGTTTGTCGCCCTCCTGTTACTGTGTATGACGCCTGCGCTGGCGCTAAGTGCAGAACCGTCCCCTAAAGCGGTCATTAAAACGGCCCCTGTTTACCCTGAACAGGCTCTGTTGAAAAACACCAATGGTGTCATCAAAGTGAAATACGATATCGAGCGTGACGGCACGGTCAGCAACGTACGGATTGTGCAGGCAAAGCCCGCCGGGGTCTTTGACGAATCAGTGCAAACTGCCATGAAAAACTGGCGCTTTGAACGCGATCAACCGGTGAAGGATCGTGAATTCACCTTTAACTTCACCACCAAACCGACCAACTCGGTTTATGGCAATGGGGTCCCGTTTCGCTGATCGCCCGCAAAGCAGGTACGATGGCAAGTTCGAAAGATGAAAAAGGCCGATGCCAAGGGAGGTGCGAATGACCAAAGCTTATTATTGGAAAAGTCAGGTGTGGGGCGTGACTTACTTTTTTATCGCGCTCTATTACATCCATTCTTTCCAAGCTAACGTGAATGTCCCACTCTCTCTGGTCGCCGCCATCCTGAGTCTTTTGCTATATCCCTGCGCCAAAAAAGGCATTGAAACGTTCGCCCTGCAGTTCACGAGTGAAGCATTCTGGCATCGTGGGTTGTTCGTCGATACCATCGGCAAAAATGGGGTGCTGATCCTGTATTATGCATTCTGTTATGTCATGGCCGTGCCGCTTGG
This sequence comes from Serratia sp. CY33802, assembly GCF_052169095.1. NCBI lineage: Bacteria > Pseudomonadati > Pseudomonadota > Gammaproteobacteria > Enterobacterales > Yersiniaceae > Serratia > Serratia sp. CY33802. The sequence goes on along the minus strand of NZ_JBJNLL010000004.1, from coordinate 126,435 downwards.
TGCCCTGTATCTGCTTGCCCTGTTTCTCAGAAATAAAAAGGCCGTGTAAACGGCCTTTCTTAACGTTAAATGCCGACGGCTTTGTTGACCTTCTCCATGAGCTTTTCATCGATCAGCACGCTAACCACGGTCATGATGATAGCAAAACCGAAAAGACCCAGCGGCGTGCCCAGCATCACGCTGAAGGCAAACGCCGTCAGCGCCGTGGCGGCCATGCCCGCCCCGAGGGTCTCTACCTTCACGAAAAGCGGTCTGAAGTTTTGCGTGCGGATCGCTTTGGGCAACTCGACGACGAAGACATCGTAGGCATCGATGGCCTTGCCCGTATAGTTGAACGCCTTGCTGAACTTGGCAAGGTTCTGGGCGATATGCTCTCGGCGCACCGACTCCAGCGCTTTGGCCACCGCTTCGCGATCGGCGACGCTGAATTTCTTGTTCAACACGTCCTTGTACTTCTCAAACGCCTTCAGCGCCTCCTGCGTATTTTTGAGCGTTTTCCCCTTGGCCGCATCGGCCAGCTCTTTGGCCACCTTGGCGGACTGCTCGCCAAATTTCTCCGTCAGTTCCTTGTAAAAGTCCGCCGTCGTCTTGATGGCGTCTTTCATCGCCTCCTCTTCTTTCTTCCTAGCTTCGGCTTCTTCTCGGGCTTTCCTTTCTGCCTGAGCTTGATTCAAACGCGCCTCGGCATCAGCTTTTTCCTTCTGATATTGTGCCAGTTGCTGTTGTGCCTGCAGCACCGCTGCATTGGCTTTTTCAATGTTGGTGTTCAATTGGTTAACCCGATTTGCCGCATCCTCCAGATCATTTCTGGCCTCCGCCTGGGCTGATTTGCTGCCTTGTTTTGATAATTTAATCAGCCTGTCACGCTCACTGACCACCACAGGGAGTTGGCTCTCGAGTTGGGAACGCTGCTGAACGCCCTGATCAATATTTTTCTGAGTCGCATCGATTTTTAACTGTGTATCCTTGATTTTTTGCTGCAGAGCCTTTTCATTATTCTGAGCATCCCATTCAGCCTGCTTGCGTTTCGCCTCTTCCTCAGCGCGCCGCTTGGCCTCTGCCGCTTTACGCTTGGCTTCTTCTTCCGCCTTACGTTTCGCCTCTTCGGCCGCTTTACGCTGTGCTTCTTCTTCCGCCTTGCGCTTGGCTTCCTGTTGCGCAATGTCCTGCTGTTCTTTTTGCCACTGCTGATAGGCATTGGTCAAGCCAGGTACTGCCACATTAGATTTTCTGTATCCAGTTCGATCATTCCCTTTGCCGCCGCCGTTGATCTCGTATTTTTGCGTGATCTCGGTCATGACCTTGTTGTTGTCAAGCCAAAAGCCAGGTGGGATTTGGCCGCGACGGACCGCCGTAAAGATAGCCAGCGGAAGGGTATAGTCTGCCGCCGGGTTTTTGCCGGCATAGCGCCCATCCGAAATGCTGGCATTATTGCCAAAATTCTGGCCGGCCGGCGGTTTGGCAGCATCGATGATGGAATTCAGTACGCGGGTTGCACCGCCCGCACCATCATCCACTAACGATGAATTTTCATAGTTCATAACGACCCCGTTCATCGTTGGCTGACCCTGGGCATTGATAATGACCTTGCCATACCGGGAGACAAGCACATCGCCAGGCTGCATGACCTGCCAGCTGACAGTACCACCACTGCCACCGCCGCTATCGCCACCATTGCCCGTGGGGCCGGTGGGACCAGGTCGACTGGGACGATCGCCAGTCACCGTCATGCTGTCACCATCATCCGGTGAATGATATTTAAACTTGATATTTGCATTAAAAAACATGGGCTATCTCCGTTGATTGATGCTGTACAAATGCACAGTAAAATCGACTGTATAGGTTGCATCCACCAAGAACAATCAAATGACATTCATTCTCATTTGTGAGGTATCTGGCACAACAAGCAGTTAGAATGAACAAGCTACTGGATCAAAACATGACGGGTAATGGCTGGTGCGGGTGTGCGCACCTAAGCGATAGAGATGCTGGTAACGTTTAAGAGACGGGTTGGTCAGAGTTTAACACTGCTAAGCTTTTTGCGAGCCCGATTCCAATCTCCGCAACAAACGCCTGTAAATTCATCCAGACTATTTCCTGTACGTTATCCCCGGAATATAGTCTTCTTGCTGCGGCAAAATCCGCGACCGGGATTGGAACCCCGTCCCCTTCAACGCTGAAAAGACTTGTGTTTTTTCAGTGCCTACGTGCACACTCAGTTCGGTGGCTCAGGCAGGACAACCGCAAGGTTGGCCGGTGTTTGAAGGGCCGGAGTTCCAAACCTGTCTGGGCCACCACCAAAGCTTGGAACTCTTTGGCAGTGGTGATAACCATCCTTCAAGGGAACATCATCATGACTGAAATGAATCAAACACTCACCGACAGCTCCATCTCTATCTTCCGCAACCTCATTGCCGACCTGCAATTCTACAAACTCAGCGATATCCAATTGTGCGATCTCAGCGCCGTAGCTCAGGAATCCGCAGAAGGGTTATGTCATGGGTTAGCGTATCTGGCTGAATCGCTGGAGAACGGGGCATCAATCTCAACAAACAGCAGGGTACAAATCAGCGTCTGGCTCAAAGCTTCTGCGCATCTCCTCCCCGCCCTGTCGGAACTTAGCGAGCAGGCGAACAACCATCTGTTGCAAATGCATGAAGGCAATATTTATCAGCCCTAGCCTGTACAAGGGTAAGCACGGTACTTAATTGCCTCCCCCGCGGTTCAGGCTGTTTGTGAGCATTCCACTTAACGAACCAGAACGGATATCGCTGGCTCTGACGCAATGGGCCGGGAGGCATATCAGCGGTGGCGTGAACTCTGAAGCCGTTCTGTAATGCGGGGGCCAGATTAAGGGCAGACTATCTATAATGCAGGATATTGCGACTTACCTGACGGGCCCCTCCTGCTGAACCTGTAAGTCTTACTTACAGGTTGCGTTTTGTTCAAGTTCCGCGTCTTCGTAGATCGCTTTGATGTGATGCGTAATCGCCTGGTGAGTCACTTGATAAAGATTCGCGATGGTCGCCTGAGGCAGCCACAGCGTTTCTTGCTCAAAACGACATTCAACGCGCACTTCGCCGTCATCTCTGGCAAACATGACAAATTCACCTGCCGGGGATTGGGCTAAGTGTTTATCTGTCATGCTGCCTCCGTTTTAATCTGACTTATCGCGCAGTAATGCACCTAGTATGCCGAAGATCCATGTAGGAGCGCATGGCATTTATTTTTCAGGCAACATGTTGCATGTATCAAATTGTTCCCCCCACCCCTTTGAACTTATCGACAAATGCAGCAATTTTCTGGAAAACACTTTGCTTCTTGGTCAGGTACTGTGGATTCAGCGGACTCATCTTGGGCAGAATAGAATTAAGCTCAGTACCATTTTCACTTGCAAATTCACGCTTAAGTGAAGTGGTGATATAACGTCTGGCTGCCTCATCATTCAAACTTTCAGAACCGATCAGCTCGTCAGCTTCTCGCTGTTGCTCGATCCGGGCAAAGGCGAAGAAGGCTTCGATCACGCTGGCTTTATCGCCAATCTTATCCAAGTCGGTTTGATTGATAAAATCGACCAACAGGCTCTCCTTCGCTCGGTTACCAAGACTTGCGCGGATCAACCGGCGAACTTCGTCAACCAAATCGGCTTTGCTTCTGGTTCTTTTGTTGTGCTCAAAGATCAGCTCAAGTATGTAATCGAGGTTGATCTCTTGGGATTTAAGCAGATCCACCTCAAACACCACGTCATCCCAATCGATGGTGGATTTGTCTTTATCCTCTGCCGATTTTTGACGACGCTGCCAATCGCGGATGTCGTTGTAGGTCGAGCGGTAATCCTGGATCTTACGCTCGGCTGGCAGGCTTATGGCCTGCAACTCGGCTAGCTTTTCATCATCCAGATAGTGTTCGGCTTTAAACACTTCGATCGCCTCAGGGTCGTTCATATCTACGCTTTGCAGGGCTTTCAGGCTAGCAAACTCATCGTAGTTTTGTAGCACATGCTCAACGCGCAAGTATTCACCAAAGAGTTTGGCAAAGGCTTTTTTATCAGCTTCTTTTTCAATTGCCGCAGGATCAGGAAAACGCTGCTCCAGCTCGCTGACCACATCCATAAAACCGCGTCGCGCCTGACCGGTCACTACATCGGTAAACCCCTCCATGTATTCATGGTAACTCTTTTCCAACACCACGTTCTTGGTGTTTTTATCACCAAACAGGGTGATGGCATCCACCGTCGCTTGTTCCAGGTCACGGAAGGTAACGATATTACCAAAGGTCTTGGTCGCGTCGTAAATTCGGTTGGTGCGCGAATAGGCCTGCATCAGGCCGTGATAACGCAAGTTTTTATCCACAAACAGAGTGTTCAGCATCGGGGCATCAAAGCCCGTCAGGAACATACCCACCACGATCAGCAGATCGATCTCCTTAGCTTTAACCTGTTTGGCCAGATCGCGGTAATAATTCTGGAAACCATTGCTGTCTATGCTGAAGTTAGTTTTAAACAGCACGTTGTAGTCCGCGATGGCCGCGCTTAAAAACTCTTTGGCACTAGTATTCATGGCCGAGACATCAAAACTTTCATCCTGAATATCCCCTACAGCATCCTGCTCTTCGTTGGCAGCAAACGAAAAGATAGTGGCCACTCTCAGTGGTTTATTGCTGTGCTTTTGCAACTCCTTGAACGACTCGTAATAAAACTTTGCAGCATCCACGCTGCTCACCGCAAACATGGCATTAAAACCCTTGGCGTTCGCCTGCTGGCGATACGTCTTTTGCCGGAAGTTGTTCAAGATGTACTGAGTAATTTCACGAATACGGTCAGGGTGCAACAAAGCCTGCCTGTTTTCTGCGGCACTAAGCTGTTTCTCGTCCAGTTCGGTTTCGATGGCTTTGAACTGAGGCCGGACATCGTTGTAGTCCACTTTGAACTTGAGCACTTTTTCGTCACGAATGGCATCGGTGATAACATAGGAATGCAATTCCCGACCAAACACGCTGGCGGTGGTGTCTGCGCCAAGCGCGTTTTGTGGAAAGATGGGGGTGCCGGTAAAACCAAACTGATAGAAGCGTTTAAATTTCTTCTTCAGGTTCTTCTGTGCCTCACCAAACTGACTGCGATGGCACTCATCAAAAATGAATACAACCTGCCTGGTATAGATAGGCAGTTCACCCTCGCTTTTCATCAAATTATTAAGCTTCTGAATGGTCGTGACGATGATCTTGTTATCGTCTTTTTCCAGATTGCGCTTGAGGCCTGCAGTACTGTCGGAGCCATTGACACTATCAGGCGAAAAACGCTGGTATTCCTTCATGGTCTGGTAATCCAGATCCTTGCGGTCCACAACGAAGAATACCTTGTCGATAAACTCCAGCTCAGTGGCCAAACGCGCCACCTTGAAACTGGTGAGGGTTTTACCGGAACCCGTGGTATGCCAGATAAAGCCGCCGCTTTCAGGTTTGCTCCAGTTTTTGGCCTCAAAGGCGCTTTTCACTTTCCACAGAATGCGTTCGGTGGCGGCAATCTGGTATGGACGCATCACCAGCAGAGTGTTACTCACATCAAACACCGAATAATGCAGTAACACATTAAGCAGGGTGTGCTTCTGAAAGAAGGTAGCAGTAAAGTCCTTCAGATCTTTAATCAGGCTATTATCCGCCTTCGCCCAGTTCATGGTGAAATCGAAACTGTTTTTATTGCGTGCCGTGGTATTGGCAAAATAGCGGCTATCTGTGCCATTAGAGATGACGAACAGCTGCAAATACTTATAGAGAGAATGCTCGCTGTTAAAGCTTTCCTTGCTATAGCGGTGTACCTGGTTAAACGCTTCTCGAATAGCGACGCCACGTTTTTTCAACTCAACGTGCACCAAGGGCAACCCATTGACCAGAATGGTCACATCGTAGCGATTGGCATAGCTACCGGTTTGTTCAAACTGTTTTATCACCTGGAGCTTGTTACGGGCGATATTCTTCTTATCCAGCAGATAGATGTTCTGGATGCGGCCATCATCAAAAACAAAATCATGGATGTAATCATCGTGAATTTTACGGGTCTTATCCACAACGGAGTCGCTGGGCTTATCGAGATACATTTCCACAAAACGTCGCCATTCACCGTCGGAAAATTGCACGTGATTGAGCGTTTGCAACTGTACCCGCACATTACCAAGCAAAGCCTCTGGGTTATTTAGCCCGGGCAGTAACTCATAGCCCTGGTTGACTAAGTCCTGAAGCAGTTCCCGCTCTAGGTCGTTCTCGCTTTGGTAGTTTTCCGCAGCCTTCCATTCTCGGCTATATTTGTCCAGAACAATAAAATTGTTGGATTCGGCAATAGTTTTGTAGTTGTCCATTTTTATTCCCTTAGCCTTCTTGAACGTCTTTTAGGTCAGGATAATATATTTTATCAAGGTGCCTAACCAGTCGTTTTAAAACTCGTTTTTCATCCTCCGTTAACTCACTTACCTCTTCACCTGCGTACTTTGAATGACTACGCAAGTTCATTACTCTTGCCTCATAAGGATTGGAATCCCCACTATCCGACTGCGGCAGCAAGTCCCCCCACCGTTTGTATCCCAGAAAAATGGTGGTTTTTTCCAAAATGTTACGCAGATAATTGAAGTGATACTTGCTTAACTTATTGCTGTCTATCGCTTTTTTTAATTCAGCCTTAAGATGCAGATGGTATGAGAAAGACGAGTCATCTGGTTGCTCTACGAGTTCTGCAAGACCATCATCATTTCTGGTAAGGCGATATTTTTTGAAACACTTGGCTTTGTAGCCTGTCTTTTTTTCATCGCTACCAAGCTCATTTTGCAAGACATTATAAAAGAGCGGATTATGGGTTGAGATGATAAACTTTACATCTGATTTATTATTTCTAATGAGTTCTGCCAAGTCGACGGCCAGCTCAATTAAATGATTTTCATCAAGTGAACTTACAGGATCGTCAATAAAAATATACTCAAGACCATCGAACGGTGTGGGTTCCGGATAGTCAGGGTTGACCTCACCTAATGTCTCAACGACGAGGTCAACAAGCGTATAAAACATACTCCAGATAAAATTACTTTCTTCACCTTTTGATATTTTAAGATTACCTGAGTGCTCATCATCACCACGTTCAACGGAAAAAGTTACCTCTGAAAATGCCTTAACGGTTACCTCGTTATCATCCTTACCTTTGATTTTATATTCTTCATTAAATCGAGGCGTGAGCTTATCATTGGTGTAACGCTGGAAGTTAGCGATGACATTCTGATCTTGCCCTTGCTCGTTAAGAACCCAGTCAGTAAAAGAGTTTGATTGGATTTTCAGCTTGGGTTTAATATCATCTTCTAAATCATTATCCCAATAGAATAGGTCTTCGGTAAAGGCGTTGTAATAAAGAATTTTATTGCGCGAAAGCTCAGCTTCTTCATCGTTATCGGCATTTCCATTCTTGGGAGCGACCAACTGCTTGAACTCACGCGACAGGCGCGTTTTTCCCGTACCATTAAAGGCATAGATCAACTGCACCTTTTTATTAGCGCCTATTAACTGCTGTGCTATTTCCGTTAGCGTTTTGCTCATAATCAGTTCGCTACCTCCGAGTTCGATTTTGGAAAGCTGAACAGCAAATCACGATAATACGCGTATTGTTTTTGGCGCAGCTCGATTTCACGGGGTAAGCCATCGACTGTGGAATTGGCCAGTGAATCGAACTCATCCAGAACAGCAACGATCTGCTTTTGCTTATTAATTGTGGGAAGTGGGATCTCCAACTTAGACAAATCTGACTTGTTAACTGCTGGCACGCCACCCTCTTTTTTTAAACCCAATAAAAGTTCTTTTTTTGATTGAAGAAAATAGAAAAGATATTTATTGATTAAAACTTCCTTATCTACTGCTCTAATTTTGTAGCATAATGGCCCTAGCCAAAATGGTCTTTTTTGGTATCCAACAAAACCAATCCCACCTTGCCCTCGTGATGGGGTGGTAACTGTATCGCCTTCACAATTGCTACTTGCGGCATATCCAGATCTCGCTGTCCCTGCGTTGATATAATCAAAAACTGTTACACGCTCAAGTACTTCAGGCAGCTTTTGTCCGGTATTTATCTCTGCGATTTCCCCTAACGCCTTCCACTCAGCCTCGTCTTCTTTAAAGTTTAACAACAGATCGCGGTAATAGTTGTATTGTTTTTTTCGGATATTAAGCTCGATGGTAAGCTCGATGGTAAGCTCGGTAAAGGTGTCCAGAACGCGAACAATTTTAGCCTGAATTTCCAGAGATCTTTTTAGCTCTTTAGGGCAAGGGATAGGTATTTTTATTTTAGCCATATCAGTTGCAGAAACATCAATAACCTTTGAACCTTTGGCGTATTTTCTTTTTTCATTGGCAAATTCTATTGTTTGCGTGAAATAAGTAAAATACTTTCCCAAGATAATTCTACTTGGTTTAAAAACTGTAGCATGCCCACCAGTTACCGCTTGTTGCTCGCCCAAGTAAAATAGAGCCTTACCTACGTCCTCAAGATTCTCACTTGTGTTAGTGATTACAACATCACCTTTATTAACCTTTCTCAATTTCTTGGCTAATTCTGGTGAAACAAAAGATTTAGTTTCTGTCGTAGATAAACCATAATAGGTATAAATTTGCCCATAGTGAATTGCGGGCACGCCGTTTTCAGTAAAGTCTTTTTTTTGTAATCCATTGCCACGAACTAGCTCACCAAGTTCTCCCAGAGTTTTCCACTCAACCTCAACGCCATCCAGCAGTTTTTCCATAAAACTCACGCTACTCATACTCCCTGCTCCTCACCTTCAATCTCCGCCACAATCGCATCGATCTTCGTCCGCAGTTGATCGATTTTAGCGACGGTGATTTTCAGTTCGGTATTAAGCGTAGTGATATCTACTACTTCACGGTTGTCCTTGACTTCGACATAGCTACTCACCGACAGATTGTAATCATTAGCCTTAATATCTTCAAAGCTCACCGATTTGGCAAAATGATCAACCTCTGCCTTGCAATCAAATATTTGCATGATCTGTTCGATATGCATGTCCAGTAGCACGTTGTTATTGGTTTCTTTTTTAAACAATTTACTGGCGTCAATAAACTGGGTGGTCGTCTCTTTCTTGTTTTTCGCCAGCACCAGAATATTCACCGCAATGGTGGTGCCATAGAACAGGTTAGGAGCGAGGGAAATCACCGTCTCCACATAGTTGTTGTCCACTAGGTATTGGCGAATCTTTTGCTCGGTGCCCCCGCGATAAAAGATACCAGGGAAGCAGACGATGGCGGCGCGGCCTTTACTGGATAGGTAGCTAAGGGCATGCAGTACAAAGGCAAAGTCGGCCTTGGATTTAGGAGCCAGCACGCCCGCGGGCGCAAAGCGGTCGTCGTTGATCAACGTTGGGTCGTCTGAACCTATCCACTTAACCGAATAAGGCGGGTTAGAGACGATGGCATCAAAAGGTTTATCGTCACCAAAATGCGGCTCCGTCAGGGTGTTGCCCAGCTGAATGTTAAACTTGTCGTAGTTGATGTTGTGCAAGAACATGTTCATCCGCGCCAGGTTGTAGGTGGTGTGGTTGATCTCTTGCCCAAAAAAACCCTCTTCAATAATGTGCGCATCAAAGTGCTTTTTAGCTTGCAACAACAGTGAGCCGGAGCCACAGGCCGGGTCATAAATCTTGTTGACGCTGGTTTGCCCGTGCATAGCAAGCTGCGCGATCAGTTTGGAAACATGCTGTGGGGTGAAGAATTCACCGCCGGATTTACCGGCGTTGGCGGCATAGTTGGAGATTAGAAACTCGTAGGCATCGCCGAACAAATCGATATGGCTCGCGGCAAAGTCACCAAAATCCAGCCCGGCTACGCCTTTAAGCACCTCGGCCAAGCGGGCATTTTTGTCTTTTACCGTGTTACCCAAGCGGTTACTGGTGGTATCGAAATCAGCAAACAGCCCCTTGATATCACGTTCTGAAGGATAACCGCTGGCCGAAGCTTCAATGTCGGTAAAGATATGGGCAAGATCGGTATTCAGACTCTCATTGTCGCTGGCATTTTTGACCACGTTAACGAAGAGATCGCTGGGGCGAATAAAGTAGCCCTTGGTCTTGATAGCATCCTCTTTGATCTCTTGAGTAATAACACTATCCGGCAGCTCTGCGTAGTTGATGCTGTCATCACCTGCTTCAATATAGCTGGTAAAATTCTCACTGATAAAGCGATAAAACAGGGCTCCCAAGACATACTGCTTGAAGTCCCAACCATCAACAGCGCCACGTACTTTGTTGGCAATGGCCCAGATCCGGCGCTGTAGCGCGGCACGTTGTTGAATACTTGTCATGCTGTTGTTCCTGTTGAAAATCTTTCAATTGATGCCTGAGTCTCTTGCTCAAGTTTGGTTCGCCTTGATTGAGTTCAAGCCTGCTATTCGAAATAGTAAGGCAGAATTTCTCAATAGCCTCCAGATTTAATTTCTAGGCCATCTCTTTGTAGAGCAAGGCCAGCGAACCATGGCTTAAACTGTTTCTCAGGTTATGTCGGCGATTCGCATCTTACATTTGCTTATCATTTGGGTGAGATGGTATCGGATATCTAGCTATACCAGCCAGAGATCGTTTTTAAAAGACTATGGTACCCAGCAAGCTTTGGCGGAAGATCACAGGAGTCGAACCTGCCCAGGACCGCTGGCGGCCCCAACCGGATTTGAAGTCCGGCCGCCCCACCGGGGACGAGGATCTTCCTTGGAGAAGAGAAGAAGCAAGGCGCTGATTATAGCGCAGTTTGTTCGCTGCGCTAAGCGGGAAATGGCGGCCGCCGGCGATTCGGCGGCCGGGGAGCGCTACTTCAGGAAATCCTTCACGTCCAGCAGGATGAACTCGTTGTCATCCGCCATATTGGGTTGGCGGCTGGAGGAGAACGGGAAGTTGTTGTCGTTACCGACGATGATGTGGTTGGCGTCCACCACGTCCACGTTCTCGATGGTGAAGAACGGGAAGGTCAGCACGCCGTCGTTCAGCGGCTTGCGCGCCAGCTTGTTCGGATCCTGAATGTTCATCAGGTCGATATAGCCCAGTTTTTCGACCGGTTTGCCGACGTTGGCGTCCGAGAAAGCGATTTTATACACTCGTTTGAACTTGGCCACCTGGCTGAAGCAGTTGTCGGTTGGCGCGCCGGCGGCGCAGGCTTTATCCGGCGTGCCTTCGCCGTTGTCGCGCTCGATCACCAGCCCGTGGGTGGCGTCGATCATGTTGAAGTCGCCGATGGCGTTCTGGTTGTCTTCCAGTACGTACTGCCAGCTGCGGCCGGTCCAGGCCTGCTGTTTGACGTCGAACTCCAGCACCCGCAGGTAGCGTTTGCCGCCGACGTTCTCGAACTGTTCGCCGTCCCACAGCGCCCCTTCCAGCAGCGGGTACAGCTTGCTGCCGTCCGGCGAGGCGGCCATGCCTTCAAAGCCTTTGGAGCGCGCCACCTGGAAGTTCTGCTTGCCGTCCGGCGCGCCCGGCAGGGTCAGCGTCGGGTTGTCCGGCGATTTCACCACCTTGCCGTCTACCTGGGTGTCGAACACTGCCAGCACCTTGCCGTTCAGGTCGGCCTTGATCAGGTAAGGCCCGAACTCTTCACCGATCCACAAGGCATCATCGGCAAACTGGAAGCTTTCAGGATCGAAATCACTGCCGGTCAGATAACGTTTCTCGGTGCTTTCGTTGATGATGTGAAACGGCACCTTTTTATCCGGATCGTGCAGGAACACCGTCTTCAGCGGCGCGACCGTGCCGTCTTTGAAATCGATCTTGTAGTGGTTGAGGTACAGCATGGCGTCCGGGGAGTTGGCCTTGCTGCCGAAGCCGTTGTCGGTTAGCACCCAGTAGGTGCCGTCGGGCATGTGTTTGATGCCGGAGTGGCCCTGCAACGGCTGGCCGTCGATCGGCAGGCCGAGGCCGGTCAGGCGATCGGCGGATTTGCCCGCCACGCTGCCCAGCTCGGTGACGCGTTTGCCGCTGGTGTATTTGCCGCTCTGCTGCAGATCGCTCGGCGCGTCCTTCGGCGTGGAAACGGCGGATTTCACCGGCAGCAGCGCATGCCCGGCCAGCGTCGCTTGCACCGGCTGCGCGTCGGCCCACAGGTTGGCGCTCAGCGCCATGCAGCCGACCAGCAGCGCCAACCGGGTTTTGGTGTTGTGCATGTCATTGTCCCTTTTCGTTGTTATCGCCCAGAAGTAAAAGCAACGTCACTATAGGGAGCGGCAATGACAGAAATATTATTCGGCGAACGCCCGCCGGTAGCTGTGCGGATGGAAGCGCCAGGTGATGGCGATCAGCACCACCACCAGCAGCGCGTGGATCTGCCAGTCCAGCACGAAGCCGCCGCTGTAATCGCGCAGCAGGCCGGAAAGGTAAGGCGTGACGCCCGCCAGCAGGAAGCCGACGCCCTGCATGAAGGCCACCAGTCGCCCGGCCGCCGCCGGCTGGTGCAGGTGATCGAGCGCCAGCACCAGGCACAGCGGGAACGCGCCGCCCAGCCCCAGCCCGGAAAGCAACACCCACAGCCACGGCAACGTCTGCGGCAGATAAATCAGGCCGATAAAGCCGATCAGCTGCATCATCAGCGCCAGCAACAGCAGCGGCCGCCGGTCATGATTGCGCGCCAGCGCCGGCAGCAGCAGCGCCCCCACCACCTGGCCAAAGGTCATCAACGCCAGCAGCGAACCGCTGGCCTGCGGCTGCCAGCCGAGCTGCATGTAATACGGCGGCAGCCAGGCGATCAGGCTGGTATAGCCGCCGTTGATCAGGCCGAAATAGGCGCCGAGCAGCCAGGCGCGCCGGTTGCGCAGCAGGCCTGGCCCGCGGTGTTCTCCCGCCGCGCCCAGACGAGACAGCCCACGGCTGACCGGCCACCAGGCCACTAGCGCCACCAGGGCCGGCAACGCCCACCAGGCCAGCGCGCTGTGCCAGTCGTGCCCTACGCTCATCAGCCACGGGGTGATCGCCGCCCCCAACCCGCCGCCGCCCATCAGCGCCGCCGACCACAGCCCGGCCACCAGCGCCATGCTTTTAAGGAAGTGATGCTTGATGATGCCGGGCATCACCGCCTGGATCACCCCGATACCGAGCCCGCCCAGCACCGCGCTCATCAGCAGTTGCACGCTGCCGGGGGCCAGTTCGCGCCAAAGCGCGCCCAGCCCGATCGCCAGCAGGCTCAACGTCACGGCGCTGCGTTCGCTGAACAGCCGATTGATGGTGCCGCCCGCCAGCGCCATCAGCCCCATCATCAGCACCGGCAGCGTGGTCAACAGCGCCGCGCCGCCAAAACTCAGCCCGGTGGCCTGGCGCAACGTCGGCAGCAACGGGCCGATCGAAGTCAACAGCGGCCGCATGTTCAGGCCGATCAACACCAGCGCCAGCAGCAGAGGATTGAGCCAGCGGCGCGGGGAAGGTGAATTAACAGAATGATTTAACACGGCATATTCCTGGTACTGCGAAATGAAGAGTGCGGCGTCACAGCGCGATCGCCGCAGCGTTGCGTTACTGTAGGCAACGCCGCTAGTATTGGGAAATTAAATAATAAAATAGCCAACAGTGGGAAAATGAATCGTTACCCGATGTTCAATCCGCAGCTGCTGCTCAGCTTCGTCGCCGTGTGCGACAGCAACAGCTTCACCCGCGCCGCAGAGCGGGTGTTTTTGTCGCAGTCCACCGTCAGCCAGCAGGTGCGCCGGCTGGAAGAGATGCTGGGCAAGCCGCTGTTTGAGCGCTCCTCGCATCAGGTGCTGCTGACCGAAGAAGGCGTCAAGCTGTTGAGCTACGCGCGCCGCATTATCGCGCTAAATGAAGAAGCCCACGACGCGCTGACCGGCATCTGGCGCGACGGCGTGCTGCGGATCGGCATGCCGGAGGATTTCGCCGTGCCCACCACCGAGCTGCTGGCCGACTTCAGCCGTGAGCACCCGCACCTGCGGCTGGACGTCGCCAGCGGCCTGAGCGCCGATCTGCACAGCGCCTACGCGCGTGAAGAGCTGGATCTGATCCTGGTGAAGCAGCGCCGCCGGCAACCGCCGCGCGCCGCGCGGCCGGAACCGCTGCTGTGGCTGGACAGCCTGGCCTTCCCGGCCATCGAGCAATCGCCGGTGCCGCTGGCAGTATTTCCACTGAACGGCCTGTACCGCGACGAGCTGTGCCAGGCGCTCGACAACCTCGGCAAACGCTGGCGCATCGGCTACAGCAGCGCCAGCCTGGCGGCGCTGACCGCCGCTTCGGCCGCCGGGCTGGGCGTCACCCTGCTGCCGGCCGGCTGCCGTCTGCCCACGCACCGGGTGCTGGGCGGAGCCGAAGGATTGCCGCCGATAGACAGCTTCGAACTGGCGCTCTACTACCGCGACGGCGCCCCTGCCGCCACGCTGGCGCTGGCCCAGCGGCTAACGGTGTTTTGCGGGTTGAAATGAGACCGCTTACGCCACTATCTGCGGATATTCGCGCTGCAGCCAGTCGATAATCCGTACCCACAGCGCTTCTGTCTGCTCAAGGCAAGCTTGTACCGCCGCGTCCGTCACCAAGTCGCCGGAATAATCCGCCACGTTGCGCTGTTTTCGCAATGCATCCAGGCAGATCATTGCCTCGCGCGGCAACCCTACAGTGAGCGGCAACGTTTGGATCATGGTCTGGTGATGGCCAGGCCTGCTGGTCAGCGTGCGGTATCCTTTGGCTTGCAAAGCGGCATTCGCCATTTGCATGACCGCTTTATATGCCGTGTCGAAACGGCTCTCATTGCTGAGCTGAGTGATACCCGCATCGCGTCGGTTGCGAGCGGCGGCGGCCAGCAAGTTTTTAATCGCCCCCGCGTCAGGCGTTATCACCTCCAGTCCCAGCCCGACCAGATTGTCCAGCGTCATCCTTGTCTCCCGCAATCCAGAGTTGGGGTTTCTGCATAATGTCCTGAATAAACGCGGAGTTCTCGGCCAAAACCGCTCGCCACTCTTCCGGCGAGTACAGTTTGGGGTTAATTTCCCGACCCAGCGTTGCCTGCAGCGGATAAACCGCCTGAATTACATCCGCAAAAGACAGTTTACCGACGATCAGAACATCGATATCACTGGCCGCCGTCGCTTTGCCACTGGCGACGGAACCAAAGATGAAAGCCCGTTCAATGTCCTCCCCAAATCCTGCCAGCACCTGCCGTAAGCGCGCAGCCGGGCCGCAGGTCTTGCGGAAAATCGCCGCCAGCTCGGGAAAAATCAGGCAATCGGCGTTAGCCTGATAGCAAATTTGGTTGCCCTGCCGCTTCCTGAGCAAGATGCCGCCTTCAGCCAGCCGGCTCAACTCTTTATGTAAAGTCCCGGCCTGAGTTGCGGTGCGCCGCGCAATTTCTCGCACATGAAACGCCTGCCCGGCTTCAATAAACAGCAGGCTTAGCACTTTTCTACGGTATTCGCTGAACAGTAATTCGAGCATCGGATCGTGCATCACGCTGACCTCAATGTAGCTTTAATGACTACAAATGTAGCCATTAAAGCTACGAAAGAGCAAGCCAAGAGCACCATTCCGCCGGCAGACGCCGATCATTACCAAATCGAATAGTCACCAGTGGCAAATGTCGCTGCCAACCGGTCGGTTCCTCTCCTAAATTGGGGGATATTTTCACTCCCTCACCTCTGGATTAAGGAACCGAACGTGGAAAATCCTCAGCAACCGGGCCGCAGAGCCTTCCTCAGCCAAACCGGCAAACTCACCACCGCCTGCGCGGTGATCGGCCTGACCGGCGGCATGGCGCAGGCCGCTTCGCCTGGCGGCGAGCCGTGTGCGCCAACGCCGATGACCCTGACCGATCGTCACTACTGCCTGAGTGAGGTGCGGCTGGAAGACGGCTTTGAATACGACGGCGAAACGGTGATCGGCACCCGCACCGCGCTGTACACCCTGGAGATCAAAGACGGCAAGATCGCCGCCATTCACGCCGCCAACGCCGCGTTGCCGGCCGGCGTGCCCCGCTATAAGGCGCAGGGCCGGCTGCTGCTGCCGGCATTTCGCGATATGCACATCCACCTGGACAAAACCTTCTACAGCGGCCCGTGGCAGGCGCCGCGCCCGCGCCAGGGCAAAACCATCATGGACATGATCGCGCTGGAGCAGACGCTGATCCCGAAACTGCTGCCCACCTCGCAGCAACGGGCGGAAAACCTGATCGCCTTGCTGCAGTCCAAAGGCAGCACCGTGGCGCGCAGCCATTGCAATATCGATCCGGTCAGTGGCCTGAAAAGCCTGGAGCACCTGCAGCGCGCGCTGGAAAACCACCGGGCGGATTTTAGCTGTGAAATCGTCGCCTTCCCGCAGCACGGTCTGTTGCACTCCAAGGTCGACGCGCTGATGCGCGAAGCGATGCAGATGGGCGTGCAGTACGTCGGCGGGCTGGATCCGACCAACGTCGACGGTGCGATGGAGAAATCGCTCGACGCCATGTTCCAGATCGCCCTCGATACCGGCAAAGGCGTGGATATCCACCTGCATGAAACCAGCCCGGCTGGGGTCGCCGCCATTAACTACATGATCGCCACCGTGGAGAAAAACCCGGCGCTGCGCGGCAAGGTCACCATCAGCCACGCTTTCGCCCTGACCACGCTGACGCCGGGCGAACTGGCGGAAACCGCCACCCGGCTGGCGGCGCAGCAGATCGCCATCGCCTCCACGGTGCCGATCGGCGGCCTGATGATGCCGCTGCCGCAGCTCAGTGAGAAAGGGGTGTTCGTGATGACCGGCACCGACAGCGTGATCGACCACTGGTCGCCTTTCGGCACCGGCGACATCCTGGAGAAGGCCAATCTGTACGCCCAGCTGTACCGCGGTTCCGACGAGTATCACCTGTCGCGTGCCATGGCCATCTCCACCGGTGGCGTGCTGCCGCTGGACGATAAGGGGCAACGCGCCTGGCCGAAAGCCGGCGATGCCGCCGAGTTCGTATTGGTCAACGTCAGCTGTTCCGCCGAGGCGGTCGCCCGTCTGCCGGCGCGCAGCGCCACCTTCCATCAGGGGCGCCTGGTCGCCGGTCAGGTAAGCAAAGCCTAAGGTCGGTCCGCTGTTGTCATCATGATGGCCGTTTTTGGCCTTCTGCCAGAGTAAGGCGCGGCGCAAGATGGTCGCTACACACACTGATGGAGGGCCGAAAATGTCACAAAGCGCGTTATTGATCATCGATGTCCAGCAATCATTCCAGCACCGTCCATTCTGGCAGGAGGACGATCTGCCGGCGTTTCAACAGGCGCTGACGCGCCTGATCGCAGGCTGCCAACGACACGGCGCAGCGCTGGTCGACGTGCTGCACGTTTCGCCGCAGGGGCCGTTCTCTCTGGCTTCGGGCCATGTGCAGCGCCTGCCGTTCCTCACCCACCAGGCGGATATCACCGTACACAAGCATGTGCACAATGCGCTGACCGAATCCGGCCTCGACGCCTGGCTGCGCGAGCGGGATATCAACCACCTGATCGTCTCCGGCATCCGCACCGAGCAGTGCTGCGAAACCACCTCCCGGGTGGCGTCCGATCTCGGTTATCGGGTGACTTTCGTCACCGAGGCGACGTTAACCTTCCCGATGCGCCATCCCGACGGTGAAGTCTTTACCCCCGCGCAGTTGAAGCGGCATACTGAAACCGTACTGGTCGATCGTTTCGCCCGCATCGCCAGCGTGGATGAGGCGCTGGCGCAACTCGCACAGGAGTAATCATGTCGCAGGCCGTCTATTTTCTGCTGTTGCCCAACGTACTGTCGCTGGACGTCAGCGGCCCGGCGGAAACCCTGCGCCTCGCCGGGCAATTCAGCCTGCGTTACCTCAGCCCGGCGCCGCAGATCGTCTGCTCCATCGGCATGACGCTGAGCGGCCTGCAGCCGTTGCCCGAGCGCCTGGAAGACGGTGCCATCCTGGTGCTGCCGGGCGTCGGCGATTCGCAGCGCTATTTCGCCGGGGAAGAGGCCGGGCAGGCGCGCCGCTGGCTGGCGACGCTGCGGCCCGATCTGCAGCGGCAGCGCATCACCCTGGTGTGCATCTGTTCCGGCGCGCTGCTGGCGGCGCAGGCCGGGCTGCTCGACGGCTATCAGTGCACCACCCACCACGACGTTATCGAGCGTATCCGCCGGCAGGCGCCGGCGGCGCAGGTGAAAGAGAACCGCATCTTCGTCGAAGATCGCGGCGTCTACACCAGCGCGGGCATCACCACCGGCATCGATTTGGCGCTGCACCTGGTCCACCGCCACTGCGGCTCCGGCCGGGCGCGTGACGTCGCACGCGACATGGTGGTCTATTTCCGCCGCGCCGGCGACGATCCGCAGCTGTCGCCCTGGCTGCGTTACCGCAACCACCTGCACCCGGCGGTGCACCGCGCGCAGGACGTGATGGCCGCCGAGCCGGAAGCCGACTGGTCGGTGCTGCAGGTGGCGGAGAAGGCGCACGTCAGCAGCCGCCATTTGGCGCGGCTGTTTCGCAGCCATGTCGGCATCAGCGTACGGGAATATCATGAGCAGCTACGTTTGGCGGTGGCGCAACAGCGCCTGCAACAAGGGTATGGGTTGGAGAAGGCCGCGCTGGCGGCCGGTTTTTCTTCCGGGCGGCAGCTGCGCCGCGCCCAGCAGCGCCAGCACTCGCCGCTATGACACCAGCCGGCGGGTATCCAGCCGCTGCAGGCCGACAGACAGCAGCAGGCTGAGCCCCAGCGCCACGCCGAACACCCAGAAGATATCCAGCAGCGGGTGGCCGGTGAAGTCCAGGTGCCGGCTGCGCATCACGTTGACGATCAGGGCGTGAAAACCGTAGATCGCCAGCGAATGGCGGGAGAACGCGCTCAGCCAGCCGATCGGCTGCGGCAAACAGTGTTTCACCCACACCAGCAGCGCCACCGCCGCCATAAATACCAGCGGGCCGCTGTAGATGTAGTAGGTATCGGCGAAGTTGCCGTTGATGAACAATTGGTGTTTGGTGCCGCGAGCGATCAGCGCCACGCACAGCGCAAATCCCAATGCCGCCAGCCAGCCCACGGCGCGCCCGCGCGCCTCCATCATGCCAATCGCCCGCCCGGCCAGCGCATACAGCAGGTAGTAGAAGGTATCGCCGTAGATATACAGGTTAACCGGCAGCAGGTGCGCGTTGCCGAAGGTCAGCTTGTCGGTATTCGGGTTGGCGATCACCGCCAACACCACCAGCGCGGCGGCCAGGGCGTAGCGCGACACCGGTTTGACGCTGATCAGCGGCGACAGCAGGTAAATCACCGCGATGGCGTAGAAAAACCACAGATGATAGAACACCGGCTTTTGCAACATGCCGCGCAGCGATGGCCAGAAACCGATCTTGGTAAAGGCCGCGATATAGATCAGCGCGATGGCGCTGTAGAACAGAATGCAGCAGATGATGCGGGTGAAATGCCGGCGGCCGGCGCTCTTTTCGCCGAAGAACAGGTAGCCGGAAATCATAAAGAACAGCGGCACCGATACGCGCGACAGCGAGTTCAGCACGTTGGCGATATCCCAGTTGTGCAGCCCTATTGCCGCGCCGTTGGTGACGTAATAGGTGGTGGCGTGGATCATCACCACCATCATGCACGCCATCGCCCGCAGGTTGTCTATCCAGCCGATTTTCTCGCTCAAACGCTCGCCCGATCTTGTGTCATATTGATATGTTAAGAAGAGGTTATCGGGCACGGCGTTCGGCGACAACCCAAAAGCGAAATATCAGAATGCACTTAAACAACACCTTATGATTGCGAAGGTGAACAATTGGCGGCAAAATAGCCGCCATAACTCGCTCAGTTTGCGCTTCCCGCCCTGGCAGTTCCTTTTTCTCTTTTACTATCAGTACAATAATATGAAAACGACATTACCACCTGCGGCACGTTTGGGCCGGCAGGCGCTTTTATTCCCTCTTTGTCTGGTGCTGTTCGAGTTCGCCACCTATATCGGCAACGATATGATTCAGCCGGGCATGCTGGCCGTCGTGGCGGATTTCAACGCCGGCGAAGAGTGGGTACCGACCTCGATGACCGCCTATCTGGCCGGCGGCATCTTCCTGCAGTGGCTGCTCGGGCCGCTGTCGGATCGCCGCGGCCGTCGCCCAGTGATGCTGGCCGGGGTGGCGTTCTTTATCGTCTCCTGCCTGGCGATCCTGCTGGTCACCACCATCGAGCAGTTCATCGCCATGCGTTTCCTGCAGGGCATCGGCCTGTGCTTTATCGGCGCGGTCGGCTACGCCACCATCCAGGAGTCGTTTGAAGAATCGGTGTGCATCAAAATCACCGCCCTGATGGCCAACGTGGCGCTGATCGCCCCGCTGCTCGGGCCGCTGGCCGGCGCGGCGCTGATCCACGTCGCGCCGTGGCAGAGCATGTTCGTGCTGTTTGCGGCGCTGGCGGCCATCGCCTTCTACGGCCTGTGGAAAGCCATGCCGGAAACCGCCACGCTGCAGGGCGAGGCGTTTTCCGCCGCCAACCTATGGCGCGACTACCGCCAGGTGTTGGGCAACCGCCGCTTCCTGTGCGGCGCCCTGGCGATCGGTTTCGCCAGCCTGCCGCTGCTGGCCTGGATCGCCCAGTCGCCGGTGATCCTGATCAGCGGTGAGTCGCTGTCGACGCTGGACTACGGCCTGCTGCAGATCCCGGTGTTCGGCGCGCTGATCCTCGGTAACCTGACGCTGGCGCGCCTGACCGGCAAAAACAGCGTGGAGCGCCTGATCAAGCTGGGCGCAGGCCCGATGCTGCTGGGGCTGCTGATCGCCGCGCTGGCAACCCAGTTCTCCAGCCACGCCTACCTGTGGATGACCGCCGGCCTGAGCCTGTACGCTTTCGGCATCGGCCTCGCCAACGCCGGGCTGTACCGCCTGACGCTGTTCTCCAGCAACGTCAGCAAAGGCACCGTGTCCGCCACCATGGGCATGCTGAGCATGATGGTATTCACCGTCGGCATCGAGCTGGCCAAGGTCGCCTACGTCTGGGGCGGCAGCGGGCTGTTCAACCTGTTCAACCTCATCAGCGGCCTGTGCTGGCTGACGCTGGTGGCGCTGTTCCTCGGCAAACGCCGCAACGGCGACCCCACACCGCAGCCGACCGGCGCGGTGTAAACGCGACGATAAAACGCCGGTCCGGTTTCCCGACCGGCGTTTTTTTATGCGGCCTCAGCCGAGCAGCCCCCACAGCGCATACCCCGCTCCCACTACCGCCACCCCCAACAGCAGCAACGCCGACAGGACAGAGATCGCCCGCCGCGCGCGCTGCAGCGCCTTTCCCGACAGCAGGGTGATATAGGCCAGCAAGATGGCGAAATCCGCCAGCACCCACAGCGCGGTCAGCAGCGTCAGGCTGGCGCCGACCGAAGGGGTGACGGCGATAAACTGCGGAAAAAAGGCAACGAAGAAGATGATGTCCTTGGGATTGGCGATGCCTACCAGAAAACCGTTTGCGATCGCCGAGCGTTTTTGCGACGGTGCAACGGGCTGCGCATCGGGGGTTCGTGCGGATAAATCCTCATACAGCGAGGCGATCGCCATGCGGCCGATAAACAGGCAGCCCAGCAGGCCTATCCACTGCAGCAAGCGCATATCCACCGCGAACAGCCCGGTGACAACCAGCGCGGCAATACCGATCAGCAACAAAGAGGCCCCATTGCTTCCCAGCGCGGTCAACAGCGCGCGCCGGGCGCCAAAGCGCGCCGCGGTGTTGGCGACCATCATCACCACCGGCCCTGGCGTGGCGATCAGCAAGAAAATGGCGGCGAAATACGCCGCCAGCAACGACAGGTTCATCTTTATTTCACTCACATTCAGGCGGTTGGCGTCGGATCATTATGATGCCGTAGCCCCCGCCTTGAAAAAGGAGTAATCCTGTCGTTTACTGTGAGCCAGACTCATTCTTAGAGACGCCGCGATGGCCAGTTCCCTTCCGCCGCTTTACGCTCTGCGCGCCTTCGAGAGCGCCGCCCGCACCGGCTCGTTCACGCTGGCCGCCGACGAGCTGCATCTCACCCCCAGCGCCGTCAGCAAGCACATCAAAACGCTGGAGCAGCACTTCGGCTGTCGGCTGTTCCAGCGCAACGGCCCACGCATCGAGGTCACCCCGCAGGGAAAAATCTTCGCCGCCGAGCTGCAGCAAGGGTTTGGCCGCATCGAACAAGCCTGCGAGCTGTTCAGAAGCCACCGCGATCTGCTGCGGATGAAGGCGCCCTCCACCCTGACCCTACGCTGGCTGCTGGACTGCCTGAGCCGATTCCGGCAAACGGCGCAGGCGTTCGAGGTGCAGGCAGCCAGCGTCTGGATGGACATCGACAGCGTGGATTTTTTCAGCGAACCCTACGACTGCGCCATCCTGCTCGGCAACGGCCATTTCGGCGCCAATACCGCCGCCGCCAAGCTGTTCGACGAATGGCTGATCCCAATTTGCGCCCCCGCGCTGCTCGCCGACGCGCAGCGCGATCTCGCCACCTGCCCGCTGATCCATCCTTCGCCCGATCGGCGCGACTGGCGACGCTGGCTGCAAAAAAGCGGCATCGCAGCCCCGATCGATCTCACACGCGGCCAGGTATTTGATTCACTGGAACAGGGCAACGCGGCGGCCATCGCCGGGCACGGCGTCTCGATCGGCGATCTGGCGCTGAGCCTGCGGACGATTGAGGAGGGGTTATTGGCGCTGCCTTGTGACGTCGCCGTACGTACCGGCGACGGTTACTATCTGGTTTGGCCGGAAGAATCGGCAAAACGGCCGCTGATCGAACGTTTACAGGCGTTTCTCACCGCCCAAACGCCCGACGTCAGCCGGGCCGCCGTCAGGTTTATCGGGTAGGGGACTCGCTACCGAACAGCCCGCCGTCGCGCAGCAGATGCTCGTTGCCCTTGCGGCGGGTAAAGCCGCTGCGATCGAAGAACTCCAGCACCTGGATCGCCAGCTTGCGGCCGACGCCGAGCCGATCGCGGAAGTCGGCGGCGTTGGCGCCCCCGCGCTCCGCATCCAGCTCGCGGATCAGCGCCGCGAACTGATCGATGCGCCGGCTGAGGTAGTAGCGATCCACCACCACCGCCGTCACATGACCCAGCTGAGCCGCCTTGCGCAGCAGCGCGCGCACCCGGCTCTCCTCTTCGCCCAGCTCACTCGCCAGATCGCGCACCCACCACGGCTCGTCGCCGAACAGCGGCTCGATGCGCGCCCACAGCGGCGCCTCGTCGG
This sequence comes from Serratia sp. CY33802, assembly GCF_052169095.1. Lineage (NCBI taxonomy): Bacteria > Pseudomonadati > Pseudomonadota > Gammaproteobacteria > Enterobacterales > Yersiniaceae > Serratia > Serratia sp. CY33802. Next base: position 103,262 of record NZ_JBJNLL010000004.1, on the reverse strand, counting down.
CGCTGAACGCCAGGCCGTGTTCCGGCAAGTGCAGCCAGCCGCGCGTATTGCGCAGCACGCCGGCCTTCAGCAGCCGATCGATCATCATAAACACCAGCGCTTCCTGCTGCTGAGGCAGCGCCATGCGCCGCAGGCGGGCGCGTCCTAAGCCCAGCTGATCGGCGTGCTGTTGGTGATACTCCGCCAGCACCTGCAGCAGGCGGCTTTCCGCCTGCTGCACCTGATCCTGCGCCAGAGCCCGGTCACCGACGATCAGCAGATCGCGGTTCGCCAGCAGTGCCGCCAGGCCGTCGTCGGTCAACTGACGCGCCCAGGCGAACGCCGCCAGAGACAGCGCGCCCTGCGGCAACTCAAGCGCCAGCGCCCGCACGTCGTCTTGCGCCTGCGCCAAGGCCTGCAGCCATGCCAGATAGTCCGGCTGACGCTTGCCGCGCTTGGGCGCATTCAGCCTGAGCACCCGGGCCGCGCCCAGCGTTTGCCGCGCGCCGATATCGCGCAGCACCAGCCGATCGTTTTCCGCCAGCCACAGCGGGCGATCGAGGATCAGTTCCGCCAGTCCGTCGTTCAGCAGCGAAATGCGCCCGGTGATGTGGCTGGCGGCATGGTGCAGATGCAGCGGCTGCCAATGGCGGATCGGCCGATCCGTCTCCAGCGCCACCAGAATGCGTTCCGCCGCTTCGGGCGGACGCTGCGCCAGCAGCCAATCACCGCGCGCGATCCGCTCTTTATCGACATCGCCGCTGATGTTAAGCGCGATGCGTTGCCCGGCCTGCGCCTGTTCCACGGTTTGATTCTGGGCATGCAGGCCGCGCACCCGCACCGGCGCGTCGGCGCCAGTCAGCCACAGCGAATCCCCCACCTTCACCCGGCCGCCGAGCGCGGTGCCGGTCACCACCAGCCCCGCCCCTTTGACGCTGAACGCACGGTCTACCGCCAGGCGAAAACGGCGCATCAGCGCGTGCTCGCCGGGCGACAACGTCAGCAAATGCGCGCGCAGCGCCTCGATGCCCTCTCCCGCCGCCGCCGCGGTGACAAACAGCGGCGCATCGGGCCAGCCCTGGCGTGCCAGCTCGTCGCGCACCTGACTGCGCACCTCGTCGACACGCGCCGCGTCCACCCGATCGGCCTTGGTCAGCGCCACCGTCAGCGCCGGGCGCCCGCTCAGGCGCAGGATCGCCAGATGCTCGCGGGTCTGCGCCATCACGCCATCATCGCAGGCCACCACCAGTAGCGCATGGTCAATGCCGCCGACGCCCGCCAGCATATTGGCGAGGAATTTCTCGTGGCCGGGCACGTCGATAAAGCCCAGTACCCGGCCGTCCGGCTGCGGCCAGTAGGCGTAGCCCAGATCGATGGTCATGCCGCGGCGCTTCTCTTCCGGCAGGCGATCCGCATTGATCCCGGAGATCGCCTGCAGCAGGGTGGTTTTGCCATGATCGACATGGCCGGCGGTGGCGATGATCATGATGCGCTCAACGCGTCGATCAGCGCCCCTTCATGTTCCAGACAGCGCAGATCCAGCCACAGCCGGCCGTCGCCGAGGCGGCCGATCACCGGCTGCGGCAGGCGGCGCCAGCGCTCAGCCAACGCTTCCAGCGTGGCGCCGCGGCCGTCGCGCGGCGTGAAGGTCAGCGCATAGCTGGGCAGGCGATCCACCGGCAGCGAACCGCTGCCAATCTGCGACCAGCACGGTTCGGCGCGCAGGTCGAAATCGGCGGTGAACCGTGGTCTCAGCGCCGCCAGCAGCCGCTCGGCCGCCTGTTGCATCTCCTGCTGCGGGCGGGTCAGCAGCCGCAGCGTCGGCAGCTGCTCTGCCAGTTTTTCCGGTTGCAGATAGAGCCGCAACGTGGCCTCCAGGGCCGCCAGCGTCAGCTTGCCGACGCGCAGCGCGCGCTTGAGCGGGTGCTGCTGCAGGCGCGCGATCAGCGCCTTCTTGCCGACGATGATGCCGGCCTGCGGGCCACCCAGCAGCTTATCGCCGGAGAACGTCACCAGATCGACGCCGGCGGCCAGCAGCCGCTGCGGCATCGGTTCGGCGGGCAGGCCGTACTGCGCCATATCGATCAGTGAGCCGCTGCCCAGATCGGTGGCGGTCGGCACGCCCTGTTCGGCCCCGAGCTGCGCCAGTTCAGCCTCGTCGACCGCCGCGGTAAAGCCCTGAATGCTGTAGTTGCTGGTGTGCACTTTCATCAACAGGCCAGTCTGCTCGCTGATGGCCTGGCGGTAATCTTTCAGATGGGTGCGGTTGGTGGTGCCGACTTCCACCAATTGGCAGCCGGCCTGACGCATCACGTCGGGAATGCGAAACGCGCCGCCGATTTCCACCAGCTCGCCGCGCGACACCACTACCTCTTTGCCGGGGGCGATCGCCGCCAACATCAGCAATACCGCCGCCGCGTTGTTATTGACGATGCAGGCGTCTTCCGCGCCCGTCAGCCGGCACAGCAGATCCGCCACAGCCCGATCGCGATGACCGCGCCCGGCGCCGTCCAGATCGTACTCCAGCGTCACCGCCTCTCCCATCACCGCGCTGACCGCGTCCTTCACCGGCTGCGCCAGCAGGGCGCGCCCGAGGTTGGTGTGCAGCACGGTGCCGCTGAGGTTGAACACCGGCAGCAAAGCCGGGCGTTGCTGCCGGGCCAGCTCCGCCCGCAGCGCCTGCGGCCAGTCGCCGCACCAGGCCGGTAAACGTTGCTGTTGCTTGATAGCGTCACGCGCCTGGGCCTGCAGCCGGCGCAACAGTTCGCCGATCAGCGTCTGGCCATGCTGAGCCACCAGCGGTTCAATCGCGGGTTCACGCAGCAGACGGTCGATGGCGGGCAGTTGACTGTAAAGAAGGTGGGATTCAGTGCTCATGGTCGCTCGGTTTTCAATTTAGACGTATCGGCATAGCAAAACCCCGCCGCGGCGGGGAGAAAAGAACGTTCAGGGCGGTGCCGTGCGGGCGAAACTTTCGCGGGCGAACAGGCGTTCGGCCAGCTTGACCAGCGCCGGACGTTGGACGCACCAGTTGGGCAGAATGTGGCGGAAATTGAGGTAGCCCAACGCGCAGCCGGTGGCGATATCCGCCAGCGTCAGCCGCTCGGCATTGAGCCACGTTTTTTCCTGCGCCAGCGCCTCCAATGCGTCCAGGCCCTGCGTCAGCTTGTCACGCTGGCGCAGCATCCAGTTTTCGTCCTGCTTTTCCGGCGCGCGCCGGCTTTCGCGGAACAGCGTCGCCGCCGCTTCAGTCACGCCGTCCGCCAGTGCCGCCACCCGGCGGACGCGCAGCGCGGTGGCGCGATCGGCCGGCAAAAACGCCGGCTCCACCGTCAGCAGTTCGAGGTATTCGGCCACGATCGGCGAGTCGTAAAACACCTCGCCATCATCAGCGATCAGCACCGGTACTTTGCCGAGCGGGTTCAGCTCCTTCACCCGGCTGCCGGGCTCATACGGCGGATCGTTGACGAATTCAAACGCGATCCCCTTCTCCAGCAGCATCACGGAAATCTTGCGCACAAAGGGGCTGGTGTAACTGCCGATAAGCTTCATCCGGTCTCCTCCGCTTCGTCCTGGCCGCGGCGCAATGCCCTTACTTCACCGCCAGAGTATCGATAATCCGCTGCACCAGCGCCTGATGCACTTCCGGCGTTTTGGCCGGCGACAGCATTTGCAGCGTCACCACCCGCTTGTTGAACACCGTCAGCACCAGCGTGGACACCACTTTTTGCCCGTTGACGGTCTGCTCGGTATCCACCCGGCGAAACTTCTGTTTGCCGACGGTGAAGTTCTCTTCTTTGGTGGTCTGGATATTCTGATAGCGTTCGGCCAGCACCGTGATGGCGCTCTGCGCCAGCTCTTTCAGCATTTTGTCGCTGGTGTTGAGCTTCATGTCGTCCGGCGGGATCACCTCGGACGAAACCGCGCTCTGGCGCGACTTGCCGTCGAGGAAGCGCTGAATGGTGGAGGTGCTGTCGTTGATGATGCCGCTGTTCAGCGTCTGATCGCTAAAGCCCGGCGGCAGCTCGAAAGTGATTTTGCCCTTCTGCAGCGACACGTTCAGCCCCGGCGGCGCGGGTGGGGTTTCTACCGGCGCAGGCGGCGGCGGTGGCGCGGGCTGCGTCACGGTCGGCTTGGTGTCCGGTGGCGGCACCGCCGGTTTGGTGTCGTCTTTGTTGTCGCAGGCCGCCAGCCCCATCGCCAGCACGGCGACCGCGGTCAGTTTTGCCAGGGTGTTTAACATCATGGTTCCTTTCGCTTGGCGCGTCATGGCCTAAACGTAGCAACTCGACCGGGCGAATGCCAGAAGCCCGTTCTGAAATTGCTGGTCCGGCCCCGCGCGAACGGGGCCGGGCGATTACTCCGCCGGGAACAGGAACGGATTGATGCTGCTGCGGCCGAAGCCTTCCTCTTCCATGCGGGCGTCAAGCACCAGCGAAGCCAGATCGTCGGCCACCGCTTCGACCTGCGGGTCTTTTTCCTGATAGAGGATCTTCAGGTAAGTGCCGCAGTCGCCGCAGCTCTCCGCCTTCACCGCCGCCTGCTCGCTGTCCAGCGACCAGTAGTTGAGATCGCGGGTCTGCTCGCAGTTGCTGCACTTCACCCGCACCACGTGCCATTCGCTTTCGCACAGGTTGCAGTGCAGGTAGCGCAGGCCGTTGACGGTGCCGATGTGCACCATGCTGGAGACCGGGATGCTGCCGCACACCGGGCAGAACTGGCGCTGCTCGCCGTATTCGGCGCGCGCCTTGCCGGGGATCAGGCTGGCCATCTGCGCCCAATAGAGCGACAGCGCGGCCCAGAGGAACGGCGCCTTCTCGCTGCCCACCTTGCCAAACTCGCGGTTGAGCAAGGCGTCGGCCATCAGCTCCAGCTCGTGCGCCGAGGCTTTCTCCAGGTTGTCCAGCACCGCCAGGATATGTTCCGGCGCCTGCGGGCGCAGCTCGGCGATCAGCGACGTCAGCAGCTTGCGCCAGTGCTCGCTGCGCGGGAACACGCTCAGATCGAGCGGCGGTTTGCCGCTGGCGGCGCCCTGCGCCAGCGCTTCGCTCAGATCGAGCGCCAGCGGGTTATCGTGCAGCGCATGCTGCTGCGCCTGTGCCAGCTCAGCGGCGAAGTTCAGGTAGTCGCCCAGCGGATTGTCGACCGCCAGCTGACGCAGACGATCGGCGCGGCGGCTGTACAGGCTTTTCAGGTTGGCGAAAAGTAACGGCGGGATGTTCTCCGCCGTTGTGGACTTCTCACGCTGTGCCCCTAACTGCTCTTTAGGAACGATGCGGATACTCATCAGGGTTTATCTTCCTGTCGTTTCTCGCGGACCTCACGGTACCAGCGCGGATGATGTTTCTTGGCCCAGGCCGCCGGCACCCAGCCTTCCACCATCGCGGTAATGGTGCCTTTTACCCACAATGCGGCGTAAATGTGCACCATAATCACGATGATAAGGCCGACCGCGGCCAGCGAATGCACCAGCAGCGCGATGCGGATCAGCGGGATGGAGAACGACGGCGCAAAATACGGCCGCCAGATCACCACGCCACTGGCCAGCAGCAGCACCAGGCTGATAATCGCCGCCCAGAACACGCACTTCTGGCCGAAATTATAGCGCCCAGTGTCACCCACTTCCTCGTTCATGGCGATTTTGTGGATGTTCTTGGCCCAGACGATATCTTCCCGGTTGATCAGGTTATGCTTCCAGTAGCGCAGGAACATCAGCAGGAACGCGGCAAACATGATCACCCCGACAAACGGGTGCAGAATGCGCGCCAGCTGCGGCGTCCCGAAGATGTTCATCAGCCAGTTGAAGGAGGGGAAGAAGAACCCCAGCCCGCTGATGGCGGCGAACACGAAGCAAAACGCCACGATCCAGTGGTTGATGCGCTCCGGTGCGCTGTAACGCTGAATGGGCTTTTCCTTTCTCATTTGCGCGTCTCCTCGTCGTGCGACTCGTCGTGCTCGTCCTCATCCTCGACGCGGTTAGGCCCGACGCCGACATAGTGGAACACGCTGGCCGCGAAGGTGGCGGCAAAACCGATGGCCGCCAGGGGTTTCCACACGCCCTTCCAGAAGGTCACCGCCGGGCTGATGCTCGGGTTGTCCGGCAAACCGTGGTACAGCTGCGGTTTGTCGGCGTGGTGCAACACGTACATCACGTGCGTGCCGCCCACCCCTGCCGGATCGTACAGACCGGCGTTCTGGTAGCCGCGGGTGTTCAGCTCGCTGACGCGATCCGCCGCCACCTGCTTCATCGCTTCCTTGGTACCGAAGTGAATGGCGCCGGTCGGGCAGGTTTTCACGCAGGCCGGTTCCTGGCCGACGTCCACGCGGTCGACGCACAGGGTGCACTTGTACACCCGGTTGTCGTCCTTGTTCATGCGCGGCACGTCGAACGGGCAGCCGGCGATGCAGTAGCCGCAGCCGATGCAGTGCTCGGATTGGAAGTCGACGATGCCGTTGGCGTACTGAATGATCGCGCCTTCCGACGGGCAGGCCTTCAGGCAGCCCGGATCGGCGCAGTGCATGCAGCCATCCTTGCGGATCAGCCATTCCAGCTTGCCGTTTTCCTCCACCTCGGAGAAGCGCATCACCGTCCACGACTTGGCGGTCAGATCGGCGGGGTTATCGTACACCCCGACGTTGTGCCCCACTTCGTCGCGGATGTCGTTCCATTCGGAACAGGCCACCTGACAGGCCTTGCAGCCGATACAGGTGGTGACATCGATCAGTTTGGCCACTTCTTCCTGGTGGTCACGGGCGCGCGGCGCCGGCGTGAAACCATTGGTGGCGGATTTACGAATGATGTCTTGAGATTGCATGGCCATGATTCGTCTCCGTTACACCTTTTCCACGTTGACCAGGAACGCCTTGAACTCCGGCGTTTGCGTATTGGCGTCGCCGACGAACGGCGTCAGCGTGTTGGCGATAAAGCCTTTCTTCGCCACCCCTTCGTAACCCCAGTGGATCGGGATGCCGATGGTGTCGACTTCCTGGCCGTGCACCTGCAGCGTGCGAATACGTTTGGTCACCACCGCCTTGGCCTTGATGTAGCCGCGGTTGGAGCTGACCTTCACGGTATCGCCCTGCTTGATGCCCTTCTTCTCCGCCAGCTTTTCGCCGATCTCCACGAACTGCTCCGGCTGCGCGATGGCGTTCAGCCGCGCGTGCTTGGTCCAGTAGTGGAAGTGCTCGGTCAGACGATAGGTGGTGCCGACGTACGGGAACTTGTCGGATTTGCCCATCGCCGCCAGATCGTCCTTGAACACGCGCGCCGCCGGGTTGGACACCACATTCGGGTGCAGCGGGTTGGTGCCGAGCGGCGTTTCGAACGGCTCGTAGTGTTCAGGGAACGGCCCTTCCGCCATCTTGTCGGTGGCGAACAGGCGGCCCATGCCTTCCGGCTGCATGATGAACGGCCCGACGTCGCTGCCCGGCGCGGCGGTGCTGTAGTCCGGGATATCGGCCCCGACCCACTTGGCGCCGTCCCACTCCAGCAGTTGGCGTTTCGGATCCCACGGTTTCCCCTGCGGATCCGCCGAGGCGCGGTTGTACAGAATGCGGCGGTTGAGCGGCCATGCCCAGGCCCAGCCCAGCGTATTGCCGAGGCCGGACGGATCGGCGTTGTCGCGCCGCGCCATCTGGTTGCCGGCCGGCGTCCAGCTGCCGGCGAAGATCCAGCAACCGCTGGCGGTGGTGCCGTCGTCGCGCAGCTGCGCGAACGAGCTGAGCAGCTCGCCTTTTTTCACCAGCACTTTGCCGTCGGCATCCAGCAGATCCGCCAGCGCCTTGCCGTTGTTCTCCTGCGCCACCTCTTCCGGCGCCGGGTTGTCCGGCGTCAGGTAGTCCCAGGTCATGTTCAGCACCTGTTCAGGCACCGCACCGCCGTCGCGCGCATACATCTCGCGCAGGCGGCTGAAGATGCCCGCCAGGATCTCACCGTCGTTCAGCGCTTCGCCCGGGGCGTCCGCGCCTTTCCAGTGCCACTGCAGCCAGCGGCCGGAGTTGACGATCGAACCGTTCTCTTCGGCGAAGCAGGTGGACGGCAGGCGGAACACTTCGGTCTGGATCTGCGAAGGATCCACCTCGTTGAACTCGCCGTGGTTCTGCCAGAAGTTGGAAGTCTCGGTGTTCAACGGATCGATGGTCACCAGGAACTTCAGCTTGGACAGCGAAGCCACCACCTTGTTTTTGTTCGGGAACGACGCCACCGGGTTAAAGCCCTGGCAGAAGTAGCCGTTGACCTTGCCCTGCGACATCATCTCGAAGTACTGCAGCACGTCGTAGCCCTTGTCCCACTTCGGCAACCAGTCAAAGCCCCAGCTGTTGTCCTTCTGCGCCTTGTCACCGTAGAAGGTCTTCATCATGCTGACGAAGAATTTCGGGTAGTTGCCCCAGTAGTTCACCTGGCCCGGCAGCAGCGCCTTCGGCGTGTTGGCCTTCAGGTAGGTGTCGAGATCGGTCTGTTTCTCCGACGGCAGCGTCATGTAGCCCGGCAGGCTCTGCGACAGCAGGCCGAGATCGGTCAGACCCTGGATGTTGGAGTGGCCGCGCAGCGCGTTGACGCCGCCGCCCGCCATGCCCATGTTGCCGAGCAGCAGCTGGATCATCGCCATGGTACGGATGTTCTGCGCGCCGACCGAGTGCTGAGTCCAGCCCAGAGCGTACAGGAACGAAGCGGTTTTATCCGCGACGCAGGTTTCGGCGATGTATTCGCACACCTTGAGGAAATCGTCCTTCGGCGTGCCGCAGATGTTGGTCACCACGTCAGGCGTGTAGCGGCTCACGTGCTGCTTCAGCAGGTTCCACACGCAGCGCGGATCCTGCAGCGTGACGTCGCGCTTGGCGAAGCCGTTCTCGTCGAACTGGTAGTTCCAGGTGGTTTTGTCGTACTTGCGGTTTTCCGCGTCGTAGCCGCTGAACAAGCCGTCTTCGAAGGCAAAGTCTTCCCGCACCAGCAGGCTGGCGTTGGTGTAGGCCTCGACGTACTCGCGGTTAAACTTGTTGTTGGTCATCAGATACAGCAACACGCCCGACAGGAAAGCGATGTCGGTCCCGGAGCGGATCGGCGTGTAGAAGTCCGCCACCGATGCGGTTCGGGTAAAGCGCGGATCGATCACGATCAGCTTGGCATTGTTGTGTATTTTGGCTTCCATCGCCCAGCGGAACCCCACCGGATGCGCTTCCGCCGCATTACCGCCCATGACGATAATCAAATTCGCGTTCTTGATATCAACCCAGTGGTTGGTCATCGCACCGCGACCAAATGTTGGAGCAAGACTTGCTACCGTTGGTCCGTGTCAGACACGCGCCTGGTTGTCTACGGCAAGCATGCCGAGAGCGCGACTAAATTTTTGCGACAGAAAACCGGTTTCGTTGCTGGCGGCCGAGGCGCACAGCATGCCGGTGGTCAGCCAACGGTTGACGGTAACGCCTTGGTCGTTGGTTTTGATGAAGTTAGCGTCACGGTCTTCTTTCACCAGCTTGGCGATGCGGGTAAAGGCGTCGTCCCAGCTGATGCGTTGCCATTTGTCCGCCCCCGGCGCCCGATATTCCGGGTACTTGAGGCGGCTTTCGCTGTGGATAAAGTCAACCAGGCCGGCGCCTTTCGGGCAAAGCGCGCCGCGGTTTACCGGGTGATCCGGATCCCCTTCGATATGGAAAATGCTTTCTTTGGCGTTCTTGGCGCCATCACCAAGGCTGTACATCAACAGCCCACAGCCGACGGAACAATACGTACAGGTATTACGGGTCTCACGGGCGCGCAGCAGTTTGTACTGCCGGGTTTCCGCCAACGCCACTTCGGGGGCAAAGCCCAGCGCGGCCACCGTCGTTCCTGCCATACCGCCAGCGCAGATCTTAAAGAACTGCCTTCTGCTGACCTGCATGGGGGTCTCCTTTACTCTCGATTGTCACATTGTTCAAATGCGCCTGCCCCGCTAGCGCGGCAAACGCGAATGTCACTGTTGTTATGCTTGCTACGAACGCCGGCCATATTACCACAGCGTGCTTGTGGTTGTTACACACTCGTGCTCATTCAGTGAACGCATTGGCACATTTCGATACATTTCGACCTTGGCGCTCCCTACAGTATAGAGAGTAACCCACGTGCCGGGGCGATGGCTTGATGCGGCCACCCGCCGCCCTCTTCTATCAGTATGTTAGCGCATCGATTTGTTCATTAACCACACACTTCACAGGGCATTGATAATCATTTTCAATATCATTTAATTAACTATAATGATCCGACTGCTTACGCGGTGCTCGCCCTTTGCGCCGCCCATACACCACTGGAGATGATGATTATGAGTTATTCACTGCCATCCCTGCCGTACGCTTACGACGCACTGGAACCGCATTTCGACAAGCAGACGATGGAAATCCATCACACCAAACACCACCAGACCTACGTCAACAACGCCAACACCGTGCTGGAAGCCTACCCTGAGCTGGCCAAATACAGCGTTGAAGAGCTGATCCAGGATCTGGATAAAGTGCCCGCCGACAAACGCACCTTCATGCGCAACAACGCCGGCGGCCACGCCAACCACAGCTTCTTCTGGAAAAACCTGAAAACCGGCACCACGCTGGGCGGCGATCTGAAAGCGGCCATCGAGCGCGATTTCGGCAGCGTTGAGAAATTCCAGGAAGAGTTCGAGAAAGCCGCAGCCACCCGCTTCGGTTCCGGTTGGGCCTGGCTGGTACTGAAAGACGGCAAGCTGGCCGTGGTGTCTACCGCTAACCAGGACAGCCCGCTGATGGGCGAAGCCGTCGCCGGCGCTTCCGGTTTCCCAATCATCGGCCTGGACGTGTGGGAACACGCTTACTACCTGAAATACCAGAACAAACGCCCTGACTACATCAAGGCGTTCTGGAACGTGGTCAACTGGGACGAAGCCGCCGCACGCTTCGCCGCGAAGAAGTAATTCGCCGCCGTTGATGAAGATGCCCGCCGCCGGCGGGTATTTTTTTGCCTGAAATCCGCTAAAGTTTGACCACTTCTTGCCGATGGTTTGTTCAATTGACGTTCGCCCGGAGAAGGAAAAACGCTATGGCGGCATTGCAAGCATTAGCAGGAAAGTTCACTCATCTCACCGTAGGTAAAAAGCTCGGCCTCGGCTTCGCGCTGTTGCTGCTGTTGGCGGTCGTCATCGCCGGCACCGGGGCGCAATACCTGCACATCATCGAATCCCGCGCCGATCGCATCGACTTCAGCAACCGGCTGAACGAGGAGATCAACCAGGCCAAATACAACCGCGCCATGTACGGCCAGACCTACCAGCCGGAGTATCTGCAGAACAATCGCGCCAATATCGATAACGCCGTCAAACTGATAGACCAGGGCCAGGCGTTGGACTGGGACGCCCAAAGCCGCAAGGATCTGCAGCGTCTGGTGACGCTGATTGGGGAATATCAGCAACAGCAAAAAATCTTTGAGCAGGCGGTCTCGGCGAAAGACGCGGTGCGCCAGAGCTGGAACATGTCGGAAGTGCAGGCCAGCCTGAGCCAGGTGGAGCGCCAGCTCACCAACGGCGATCTGCAGTTGGCCTTCATTCAACTGAACCAGAAGCTGACCCAGGTGCGCTACGGCGCGCGCGGTCTGCTGCTGAGCCTGAACAAGGAAACCGAAGCGCCGCTGATGGCGGCCATCGACGACGCGCGCGACGCGGCCAACTCCCTGAGCCGCCGGGTCAGCGACGCGCAGCGCCCGCAGCTGCAACCGCTGCTGGCCGCCCTGGACGATTACAAAAACCGCATCGCGGCCTACCTGCCGGCCTATGAGCACGAACAGCAGATCAGCCGGCAGCTCGGCGAACGCGCGCATGAGATCGGCACGCTGGTGAACGCCTTTATGCAGGACGAACTGGCGCAGACGCGCAGCAACATCAACCTGGCGCAGCTGCAGATGGGCATCACCACCCTGATCGCCATCATCGCCGGGATACTTATCGCCTGGCGCATCACGCTGCAGATCACCCGTCCGCTGCACAGCACGCTGGCGATGGCGGAACGCATCGCCAGCGGCGATCTGCGCCAGGCGCAGACCAGCACCCGCCGCGACGAGCTGGGACAACTGCTGAACGCGGTGGCGGCGATGAGCCAAAATCTGCGCACCATGATTGAGAAGATCCAGATGGGGGTTAGCCAGGTCTCCACCGCCTCCGCGGAAATCGCCGCCGGCAACACCGATCTCTCCTCCCGCACCGAACAGCAGGCGGCGGCGGTTGAAGAAACCGCGGCCAGCATGGAACAGCTGACCGCCACGGTGAAACAAAACGCCGACAATGCCCATCACGCCAATCAGCTGGCCACCGACGCTTCGCAGACCGCGCAACAGGGCGGCAAGCTGGTGGAGAACGTGGTCAGCACCATGCGCGATATCTCCAGCAGTTCGCAGCGTATCGCTGAAATTACCACCCTGATCAACGGTATTGCCTTCCAGACCAACATCCTGGCGCTCAACGCCGCGGTGGAAGCGGCGCGCGCCGGCGAACAGGGACGCGGCTTCTCGGTGGTCGCCAGCGAAGTGCGCAGCCTAGCGAGCCGCAGCGCCCAAGCGGCCAAGGAGATCGAAGGGCTGATCGCCGAGTCGGTCAGCCGGGTGAAAACCGGCACCGAACTGGTGGAAAGCACCGGCAACACCATGGAACAGATCGTCCGCTCGGTCACCCACGTGCGCGACATCATGGCTGAAATCGCCGCCGCCTCCGATGAGCAGACGCGCGGCATCGCCCAGATTGGCCAGGCGATCGTCGAGATGGATCACACCACCCAGCAGAACGCCGCGCTGGTGGAAGAGTCCGCCGCCGCCGCCGATTCGCTGGAAGAACAGGCCGACATGCTGCTGCAGAGCGTTTCGGTGTTCCGTTTGGCGGAGCAGACCGAACCCACCGCCGTGAAAACCGCCGCGCCGAAAGCGCCTGCCGTAAAAACCACGGCCGCCAACGCCGCAGCGGAGGAGAACTGGACCACCTTCTGACGCCACGCCCCCGCCCGAGGATTTTCGGGCGGGTTGTTATGTCCCCCTGACACAACTCAGGCTATGCTGAGCCCTCGACGCGAGACACGGAGGCGCACATGCATCACCCAGACGTTTACATCGGCAATATTCAACCCTATGAAGGCGGGCGCCCCAGCGCCATCGCCAAACGCCAGGTGGATGGCGCCATCCGGCTCACGCCGCTCGGCCTGGAAGGCGACGAGCAAGCCGAGAAAAGCTACCACGGCGGGCCGGACCGCGCGCTGTGCCACTACCCGCGCGAGCATTATGCCCACTGGCGCGAACAGTTTCCGGCGCAGGCCGAGCAGTTTTGCGCCCCGGCCTTCGGCGAGAATATCTCCACCGAAGGACTGACCGAACACAATGTGTTTATGGGCGACATCTTCCGCTGGGGCGAAGCGCTGATCCAGGTCACCCAGCCGCGCTCGCCGTGCTTCAAGCTCAACTACCACTTCGCCATCGAGGATATTTCGGTGCTGATGCAGCAAAGCGGCCGCTGCGGCTGGCTGTATCGGGTGGTCTCGCCGGGTGCGGTCAGCGGCGATCGTCCGCTGGAGCTGGCGGCGCGCAACAGCGACGTGTCGGTGGCCGAAGCCATCGCCATCGCCTGGCACATGCCGTTCGACGCGGAACAATATCGCCGCCTGTTGGCGGTGGCCGGCCTCTCCGCCAGCTGGAGCAAGACCATGCTCACGCGGCTTGCCGAAGGGCGCCTCGAGGACTTCAACCGTCGCCTGCTCGGCCGTTGAAATCGCTGGCGGAAAAGATGAAAAACGTGCGCCGAATGCCGCGTTAACCCTCTTCTTCCGCCTATACTGTAGCCGCGTGTTTTTCAGCCAGGAGCCAGGTATATGACCACCCCGACCCATTCGATTCATCACGCCGCCGCCGAGGGCTATCAGGCCAACGCCGATCGCTATGTGAAAGGCCGGCCGGATTACCCGCCGGAAATCGCCGCCTGGCTGCGTGAGTCTATCGGCCTGCACGCCGGCATGACGGTCATCGATCTCGGCGCCGGTACCGGCAAGTTCACTCCGCGCCTGCTGGAAACCGGCGCGCAGGTGATCGCCGTCGAACCGGTGCCGCAAATGCTGGAAAAATTGTCGGCGGCGCTGCCGCAGGTGAAAACGCTGGCGGGCACCGCCGACGCGATCCCGCTACCGGACGAGTCGGTCGATGCCGTGGTGTGCGCCCAGTCCTTCCACTGGTTCGCCACGCCGCAGGCGCTGGCGGAAATCCAGCGTATTCTCAAGCCCGGCGGCAAACTCGGTCTGGTGTGGAACATGCGCGATGCGCGCGTCGGTTGGGTGCGTAAACTGAATCAGATCGTCGACAGCCACGAAGGGGATGCGCCGCGTTTCTATACCGGCGAATGGCGCAAATTCTTCCCGTTCAAAGGCTTTGAACCGCTGCAGGAGCAGGTCTTTATGCTGGGCCACCGCGGCGCGGTGGAGGACGTGATCTACAACCGGGTACGTTCAACCAGCTTTATCGCCGCACTGCCACAGGCGCAACAGGAGCAGGTTATCGATCGGTTGCGCCAGCTGGTGGCGGAAGAAGAGGAGTTGCAGGGCCAGGACACGGTCACCGTGCCCTATCAGACCAAGGCGTATTTCACCACCAAGGTCTGACGCCCGGGGGTTCAGAACGCTTTCTTGGCGTAACCGGTGACCGCTTTCAGGCCCATCTCGCGGCCCAGCGCGGTCATCGGGTGCACCACAATCAGCCCGCGCGCGCTTTTCTTCAGCGCGCCCATATCGGCTTGCTCTTTCTTGGTGATCTCGCGGCTGAACGGCAGCTTGCTCAGCTTCTGCGCTTCGGCGCTCAGCTTCTCGCCACGCACGTCTTTCAGGCGCTCGATCTCCGTCGCCAGTTTCTCTTTTTCTTTGGTGTGCTGCGCGATCAACTCAGGGTTGCCCTGTTGGATCACGGTGGCGTCTTTGTGGTTCAAGGCGTCCAGCAGGTCGCTCAGGCGCTTGATCTCTGCCTTTTCTTTCTCTTTCATGGTCTCTGGCCCGTTGTGCCCAAAATGGCACGCTAATCAATGATACCGGCATTGTAGCAAAAGGCGCGCGCCGTTACCCGTCCTGCGCAATACCGGGCGGCAGGCCGCTCATCTCGCAGGCCTTGGCGCCGAGCCGGGCCAACGCCTGGGTGTAGCGCGCGTTGAACGGGTAGCAGCAGGAGAGCCGCAGCGCGTTGCGGTAGCGCCCGCTGGGCGAATACAGGGTGCCCGGCGTCAAACAGATCTGCTCCTCCAACAGCTGATGGAACAGCGCCACACTGTCCACACCGGGGGGGAATTCGACCCAGAACACGAAGCCACCCGCCGGCTGCGTGGCCAGCGTGCCGCGCGGGAAATGCCGGGCGATCAGCGCCCTCGCCTCGTCGACCTGCGCCGCATAGCGCTTGCGCAGGTTGCGCAAATGGTGATCGTAGCCGCCGCTCTCCAGGAAGGTCGCCAGCGTTTCCGACAGCAGCTGCGACTCGGACATCGACGACACCGCCTTCAGCTTGCGCAACGCCTCGTGAAAACGGCCGCCGCAGATCCAGCCGACGCGAAAATCCGGCGCCAGCGTTTTGGTGAAGCTGGAGCAAAACAGCACCCAGCCGTCGCGATCGAACGCCTTCACCGCCGGCGACAGCGCGCCGCCGAACTGGATCTCGGCATACAGCCCGTCTTCAATCAACGGCACCTGATGATCGTTCATCAGCCGCGCCAGCCGCTTTTTCGCCGCCAGCGGCATGGTGCAACCCAGCGGGTTTTGCACCGTCGGCATGGCGATCACCGCGTTCAGCCGCTTCTCGTTCAATAGCAACTCGAGCGCGTCCAGCGACAGCCCCAGCTGCGGATCGGTGGGGATTTCCAGCGCTTTCAGCCCCAGGCTGGCCAGCAGCGGCAGCAGATAGAAATAGGTTGGCGACTCCAGCCCGACGCAGTCACCCGGTTTGGTGGTGACGCGCAGCGCCAGCTGCAGCGCCTCCATGCAGCCATGGGTCAGCACTACGTCGCCCGGCTCCAGCAACATGCCCAGCGTCATCGAGCGGCGGGCGATCTGCTGGCGCAGCCGTAGGCTGCCGGGCGGCAACGGATACTGCCCGATCAGATCCGGCTGGCGGCGCAGCTGAGAAGACAACATACGCCCCAGCTTGCCGCCGGGATAGAAGTCGCTGGTCTGCGGGCAGGCCAGCGCAATGTTAGTGAAGGCCGGATTCTGCTGGGCGGCGAATACCGTATCGATCAGCGCCAGCACGTCGTCCGCCGGCGGCTCGATGCGGCCGCTGGGCGCCGAGGCCATCTTCAGCGCCGGCAGCGTGCTGCGGACATAAAACCCCGACTGCGGTCGCGCTTCGATCAGCCCGCGATCCTCCAGCGTGCGGTAAGCCGACACCACGGTATTGATGCTGACGCGGTGCGTTTGCGCACAGCGCCGCACCGAAGGCAAGCGGTCACCGGGCAGCAGCGTGCCGCGTCGAATGGCCTCGGCCAACGTATCCGCCAGCTGCAGGTAGCGGGTATCCGGGGTTTCATCGAGCAAGGTCACAGTTTCTCTCCAGGTAATGGGTACAGTTTACATTTTGCACAACTGTAACCATGACAATATCCGATTTGTGGTTCTGTCACCATCCCATTGCAGCGATTATGCTGATCCTCTCGTTATCACCGTCATTTTCAAGGAACCTGCCATGCTGGACTCCGCCTTTGTCAGCTACGTCACCGTCATGTCGATCACCCCCGGCCCCAACAACCTGCTGCTGGCCTCGTCGGGCGTCAACTTCGGCCTGCGCCGCACCCTGCCGATGCTGTTTGGCATCTGCGTCGGTTGTGCGGTACAGCTGGCGATCATTATCCCGCTGCTGGCGCTGGCGCTGAGCTGGGCCGGCGTCATCCGCCTGCCGCTGGCGGTAATCGGCTGCGCCTATCTGCTGTGGCTGTCATGGAAGCTGTTTAAGGCGGCCTCGCCGGACGCCAAAGAGCAGGCGCAGCCGATGAGCCTGCTCAGCGGCGCGCTGTTTCAGGCGGTCAACCCCAAAGCCTGGCTGATGGTGATCAACGTGGCGATCCTGTTCACCCCGCGCGAAGGCGCCACCTTCGTCCATACGCTGTCGGTCATCGCCGGTTTCGCGCTGCTGAACCTGCCGTGCGTGCTGCTGTGGGCGGTGCTGGGCGACCGGTTGCGCAACGCGCTGCGAGTGACCTGGAAACTGCGCGCCTTCAACGGCGTGATGTCCGGACTGATGGCCGCCACCGCGCTGTGGCTGTTGTTCGACGAGTGGCGCGCGGCCTTTGCTTAGCCGCGGCCGAGAGGAGAGAGTCGGGAAGGTTGTTTGGCGCCGATGCCGGCGATCAGATCGGTAATGGACAGCACCATGGTGGAGCGCACCATCTGCTGATAGCGCTGGCGCTGCATGGCGATCAGCGCTTCATCCGCCTCGCCCGGCTGCAGGAAGGTCGGCACCGGCGGCAGCGCGGCCACGCAGTGCAGCTCGCCGAACGGCCCGAGAATTTCGTCATCGACGAAGCGGTATTCCGACCCGTCGTGGTTCAGCTCTTCGCGCATCGCCATCAGCAGCTCGGCATCTTCATATTCGTGGCGGGAAATCACCCCCAGGCCGTACATCAGCTTCAGGCGCACCGACAGCTCCCCCAGCGGGCCGCTGCCGGACAATAGCGGTTCGACGGCATATTTCACCGCGTAGTCATCCTTGCGGAATACCTGCACCACCAGCACGTTGAGCGCTTCCGCCAGCAGCTCTACCGCTGCGATCAGGAAGCTGCGCACCGTTTTGCCCGCGTTCAGCTTTTCCAGAACCTGGTTTTCAAATGCCTGTGCTTCTTCCATCGTCGCTTTTCGAAAGGCGTGGGGAGGGCCGTCGATGCCGAACTCGGGTTGCAGGAGCGCAGCAAGCTGCGCTCGGGTGTTCATCATCACGATTCTACTTGTGCATGGCGTTATACACAGCAACGGCCTCTTCTACAACCTCGCTTTCCGCCGGCAGGCCGGAAATTTGCGCCAGCGCGGCTTTCGGCCCGAGCGTGTTCAGCAGTTCCGCCAACTCCAGCGCCTGCGGATCCTGTTCGCTGCGGTAGCTCATGGCGGCGGCGATGCCCTGGATCAGGTTGGCATGCGGCAGGCCGTATTCCAACGTGCCCAGCAGCGGTTTGATCAGGCGATCGCCAGCGCTCAGTTTGCGCAGCGGCTGACGGCCCACGCGCTCGACGTCGTCGTGCAGATACGGGTTTTCGAAGCGGCCGAGGATTTTGTTGATGTAGGCGGCGTGCTTGTCGGCGTCGAAGCCGTAGCGTTTGATCAGCACCGCGCCGCTCTCTTCCATCGCCCCTTTCACCACGCGGCGGATCGCCGGGTCGAGAATGGCGTCACGAATGGTTTGCAGCCCGGCCTGTTGGCCGAGGTAGGCGGTGATGGCGTGACCGGTGTTGAGGGTGAACAGCTTGCGCTCGACGAACGCCATCAGGTTATCGGTCAACTCCATACCGGCGATCGCCGGAGGCTGGCCTTTGAACTGGGTCTGATCGACGATCCATTCGCTGAAGGTTTCCACCGTCACTTCCAACGGGTCGTTGCTGTCCGCCGGCGGCACAATGCGATCGACCGCCGAATCGACGAAGCCGACATGCTGCTCAGCCCATGCCTGCTCATCCTGCGGCAGCGCGGCGAACACATGCTGTTTCAGCTGGCTGGTGCCGCGCACCATGTTCTCGCAGGCGATGAGGTTCAGCGGTTGCACATTGCCCTGCTGATGACGCAGCACCAGCCCTTTGGCGATCGTGCCGGCGATTTTGGCGAGAATTTGCGGGCCAACGGCGGTGGTCACCAGATCCGCTTCGGCGATCAGCGCCACCGCCGCCTCACTGCCGCTGTTGACGGCGCTGACGTTGTTGACGCGCTCCACGCGTTCTTGCTCGCCCACCACGTGCACCGCGTAGCTTTTACGGCTGTTCAGCAGATCCAGCACCGTTTGATTGACGTCGGCGAAGGTCAGTTCAACCCCGGCGTCCGCCAGCAGCTTGCCGATAAAACCGCGGCCGATATTCCCTGCGCCAAAATGTAATGCTTTCATAACTCTACCTTCTTAATGTCGAAGGGTGCAGCAAGCTGCACCCTTTAAAATGATTCTGTTATCCAGCTTTTTTGCCGCCGAGCAGGTCCAGCACTTCCTGGACGCTGGTGGTATTCGCCAGCCGCTCAATCACGCTCTCGTCATCCAGCGCGTTGGTCAGGCTGGTGATCACCTGAATATGCTCGTTGTTGCGCGCGGCGATGCCGATCACCAGGCGAGCCACTTCATCCTCTTCATCGCCGAAGCGCACGCCCTGCGGGTACTGGCAGAACACCACGCCGGTGCGCAGCACCCGGTCTTTGGCCTCGATGGTGCCGTGCGGCACGGCGATCGACTCGCCCAGGTAGGTGGAGGTGAGCTTTTCGCGCTCCAGCATCGCCGGCACGTACTCCGCCTCGACGTAGCCGCCTTTCACCAGCTGCTCGCCGGCGAAACGGATCGCCTGCTCTTTGTCGCTAGCCTGCAGGTTGAGGAACACATTGCTTTCGCTCAGCTTGAACAGGTTCGGTTCCCCGGCTTCGAAGCTGTCGTCCAGCGCGCCCAGCACCTTCTGCTGGTTGTCGGTGGTTTTGTTGACCGCTACCAAACGGTCGACCAGATCGCTGTACAGCTTGCTGTCGAGGAAGTTGGTCAGCGAGATGTGCTGGGCCTGCGGCGCGTGGCGCATCGCGCGCTCGGTCAGATCGCGGTGCGTGATGACCAGATCCACATCGTCCGGCAGGCTGTTGATGGCGCTGTTAGTCACCGAGATGTTCTTCAGCCCGGCGTCCGCCACTTTCTTGCGCAACACCCCGGCGCCCATGGCGCTGGAACCCATGCCCGCATCGCAGGCGACGATGATTTTGCGCACGGTGCTCAGATCGCCGTCGACCGACGCTGGCGCCGCTGCGCCGCCTTTGGACTGCGATTTCATCTCTTGCATGCGGCGGGTCGCGGCTTCCAGATCGTCATCCTCTTTCACTTTGGAGGTTTTCAGCAGGAAAGCGGACACCACGAAGGAGACGGCAAAGGCTGCGCACACCGCCGCAATGTTGGCGAAGTAGGCGCCTTTCGGCGTCATCGCCAGCACCGCCAGGATCGAACCCGGGGAAGCTGGAGAAACCAGGCCGCCGTTCAGCATCGTCAGGGTGAATACGCCGGTCATGCCGCCCAGGATCACCGCCAGCAGCAGACGTGGATTCATCAGCACGTAAGGGAAGTAGATTTCGTGGATGCCGCCCAGGAAGTGAATGATCGCCGCACCGCCGGCGGATTGCTTGGCGCTGCCGCGGCCGAAGAACATGTAGGCCATCAGCACGCCCATGCCCGGGCCTGGGTTGGCTTCAATCAGGAAGAACACCGACTTGCCGGCTTCCGTGGCCTGCTGGATACCCAGCGGCGAGAAGATGCCGTGGTTGATGGCGTTGTTCAGGAACAGGATTTTCGCCGGTTCAACGAAGATGGACGCCAGTGGCAGCAGGTTGTTCTTCACCATCACGTGCACGCCCGCCGCCAGCAGCTTGGAGAGCACCTCCACCAGCGGCCCGATGCCCAGGAAGGCTAGGATCGCCAGCAGCATGCCGATGATGCCGGCGGAGAAGTTGTTCACCAGCATTTCAAAGCCGCTTTTGATCTTGCCGTCCACCCAGCGGTCGAAATGCTTGATAGCCCAGCCACCCAGCGGGCCGGCGATCATCGAGCCGAGGAACATCGGCATGTCGGCACCGACGATGACGCCCATGGTGGTGATGGCACCCACGACGCCGCCGCGATCGCCGCCCACCAGCCGCCCGCCGGTATAACCGATCAGCAGCGGCAGCAGGTAGGTGATCATCGGGCCGACCAGCTTGGCTAAGGTTTCATTCGGCAGCCAGCCGGTTGGAATGAATAGCGCGGTGATAATCCCCCAGGCGATAAAGGCGCCGATGTTGGGCATCACCATGTTGCTCAGGAAGCGGCCAAAGTTTTGCACTTTAACCTTGATGTCTGGTGAAAACATAAAACACACCCCTATTGTTACGCGCTGACAATAGAGCGCGTGATTATTGTTGTGACGATCCAGCCGTGTTGCCGCTGTATGCGAAACGGACTCTATCACGCTGTTTTTGTCACGCGAACTTCACGAATTTTTTGTGATACAAGTCACAAACAACACCCCAACAAACCCTCATTTATAGTGATAAAGATCACATTTATGACGTGTAAAAAAAGCACAGTGAGAAAAAAGTCGCCACAAAACCCCCAATAAAGTGACTATGATCACATTTTTAATGTGGCGTTTTGTTTTTGAATTGTGACATTAGTCACAATTTATTTTTAGCTGCAGCGCCGATCGCAACGCTCTGTTTGATCTTCCCTGTGAGCACTCATCCCGCCGGGAACTAGCGAAGTGATGAATGAAAGAAAACTACATTGCCTAATGAATGGATTAATTGAAGTGTAGTACAGAAGCCTGCGCAATAAACCAGCAAGCTATTGGAAACGCTGAGGGGAAATAAAACAGGCCGGCAATGCCGGCCTGTTTCGCGCCTGGACGCGTTATTATTGCGTCACGCTTTGAATGGTCTTCTGCGCATTCATCAGGTTCTGCTGTTTGGCCACCAGATTCGACATCATGGTGTTGTACTGCGCCACCTGCTGCGCGGTGCGGAACTGCACGCCGTTGTTGTTGAAGCTGACCTGATTGCCCTGGCTCTGCAGGAAATCGCCGACCTGCACCAGATCCTGCACAAAGCTGGCGGTGGTCGGGATCGCCGGCATCAAGGCATTGGCCGGTGCGGTGACGATTTTGTCATAGGCCTGGTTGTACACCGCCTTCAGATCGTCAGGCTGTTTCAGCGCCGCGTGGGCAGTATCCGCCTGCGACTTGGCGGACTGGATCTGCTGGCCCAGCAGGTTCAACGCCCCGACCGATTGCTGCAGCGCGTCGCGTTTGTTCAGGTAGTCCTGCGCGGTGCGGATCTGGTTAATCTGATCCAGCGCCGGGGTCAGGCTGGCGCCGACCGACTTGGACAACTGCTGCGAAAAGCCGACCAAAATCGCGTAATCACCGGCATAGTTGCCGAACTTCTGTTTCTGGTCTTCGCTCAGCGTGGGGA
Organism: Serratia sp. CY33802; assembly: GCF_052169095.1. Lineage (NCBI taxonomy): Bacteria > Pseudomonadati > Pseudomonadota > Gammaproteobacteria > Enterobacterales > Yersiniaceae > Serratia > Serratia sp. CY33802. The sequence goes on along the minus strand of NZ_JBJNLL010000004.1, from coordinate 81,128 downwards.
TGTTCGCCCCGCTGCGCATCACGGTATTCTGTAAGTAATCGATAAATGCTTTGCGCTGTTCCGGCTCTTTATCGCCGCAGGCGGTCAATTGCATGACCACCAACAATGCCAATACCGGTGCCAACCAACGCGCGAAACCTCTGCTCTGGATCCCTACCGCCATGTGACATAACTCCTGTTATAAACCTGCTTTTTCATTGGACTCCGCCCCTTTTTGCGCACTCCGTGCGCCTATAAGAATAGATCAACTGGCGGCGTTCCGATACGCGATTCCGTTTGCGGTGAACATTGTCTCGGCCGGAGGCGGTTGAACATCGTGCGCAAAACGCACTGAGGTTCATTGCCGTCGGCGACCGGACGCTTCAATTTCCCCAAGTCGCCCCCCAAGTCGCCCCCCAAGTCGCCCCCCAAGTCGCCCCCCAAGTCGCCAGGCGACCTTGCCTTCGCCCCCAGGAAACGGAAATAAAAAAGGCGCCCGCAGGCGCCTTTTCACAGCAGAGAATCGCTTACTGCAGTACGGAGATATCCGCCACCTGCAGGAACAGTTCACGCAATTTGCTCAGCAGCGTCAGGCGGTTTACGCGCACTTCCGCATCGTCCGCCATTACCATCACGTTGTCGAAGAACGCATCCACCGGCTCACGCAGCGCGGCCAGTTCCACCAGCGCTTCCTGGTAGTTGCCCGCCGCGAAGTACGGCTGCAGCTTGTCGCGCAGCACCACCAGGTGAGTCGCCAGCTGGATCTCCGCCGCGTCCTTCAGCACCGAGGCGCGCACGCTGTCGTTCAGCGTTTCGGTAGACTTCGCCAGAATGTTGGAGACGCGTTTGTTGGCCGCAGCCAGCGCCGCCGCCTCGTCCAGCGTGCGGAAGTGGGATACCGCCTTGACGCGCGCGTCGAAGTCGGCCGGCTTGGTCGGACGGCGCGCCAACACCGCCTGAATGGTATCGACCGCGTGGCCTTCTTCCTGATACCAGGCGCGGAAGCGGCCCAGCATGAATTCCACCACCTCGTCGACTACCTTGGCATTGGTCAGCTTGCTGCCGTACAGGCGCACGGCCTCTTCGGTCAGTGTCTGCAGATCCAGCGGCAGGTTTTTCTCGACGATGATACGCAACACGCCCAGCGCGGCACGGCGCAGCGCAAACGGGTCTTTATCGCCCTTCGGATGCTGACCGATGCCGAAGATGCCTGCCAGGGTGTCCATCTTGTCGGCGATCGCCAGGGAACAGGCCACCAGCGACTGCGGCAGCGCATCGCCGGCGTAGCGCGGCTGATACTGCTCGTTCAGCGCAACGGCGACGTCTTCCGCCTCACCGTCGTGGCGCGCATAGTGCATGCCCATCACGCCCTGGGTGTCGGTGAATTCGAACACCATGTTGGTCATCAGGTCGCACTTCGACAGCAGGCCCGCGCGGGTGGCGTGGTTGACGTCAGCGCCGATCTGGCCGGCAACCCAGCCCGCCAGCGCCTGAATGCGGTCGGTCTTGTCGCGCAGGGTGCCCAGCTGCTGTTGGAACAGCACGGTTTCCAGGCGCGGCAGGTTGTCTTCCAGACGCTTCTTGCGGTCGGTGTTGAAGAAGAACTCGGCGTCGGCCAGACGCGGACGCACCACCTTCTCGTTACCGGAGATGATCTGCTGCGGGTCTTTCGACTCGATGTTGGCTACGAAGATAAAGTTCGGCAGCAGTTTGCCCGCGGCGTCGTACACCGGGAAATACTTCTGGTCGCCCTTCATGGTGTACACCAGCGCTTCTGCCGGCACCGCCAGGAATTTCTCTTCGAATTTGGCGGTCAGCACCACCGGCCATTCCACCAGCGAAGCCACTTCTTCCAGCAGGCTTTCACTCAGATCGGCCTTGCCGCCAATCTTCTGCGCCGCCAGTTCGGCATCGCGCTTGATGAGGGCTTTACGCGCTTCGTAGTCGGCGACCACTTTGCCGCGCTCCAGCAGGATCTGCGGGTATTGGTCGGCATTGTCGAGGGTGAACTCGGCTTCGCCCATGAAGCGGTGGCCGCGCACGGTGCGCGCGGATTCGATGCCCAGCACGGTGCCTGGGATCAGATCGGCGCCCAGCAGCATCGTGACGGTGTGCACCGGACGCACGAACTGCACGTCGGAATCGCCCCAGCGCATCAGTTTCGGGATCGGCAGCTTGCCGAGCGCGGTGCTGACCATGCCGGCCAGCAGTTGTTGCGCCGACTGACCTTTGACGTGGGCGCGGTACATCAACCACTCGCCCTTGTCGGTCACCAGGCGTTCAGCCTGATCGACGGTGATGCCGCAGCCGCGCGCCCAGCCTTCGGCCGCTTTGCTCGGTTTACCTTCGGCGTCGAACGCCTGGGCGATCGCCGGGCCGCGTTTTTCAATTTCGCGATCGGCCTGTGCCGCGCTCAGGTTGGCCACTTTCAGCGCCAGGCGGCGCGGTGCGGCGAACCAGCTCACGTCACCGTGTTCCAGGCCGGCGTTGTCCAGCTCGGCGGTGAAGTTGGCGGCGAAAGATTCCGCCAGGGAACGAAGCGCCTTCGGCGGCAGCTCTTCCGTGCCGATTTCCACCAGGAAAGTCTGTTGAGTCATGGCTGCCTCTTAGTTCTCGTTCTTCTTGTTGCACATCGGGAAGCCCAGCGCTTCGCGGGAAGCGTAGTAGGCTTCGGCAACGGCTTTGGTCAGCGTGCGGATGCGCAGAATGTAGCGTTGACGCTCGGTCACCGAAATCGCCTTGCGCGCGTCCAGCAGGTTGAAGGTATGGCCCGCCTTCAGGATGCGTTCGTAGGCCGGCAGCGGCAGCGGCTTTTCCAGCGCCAGCAGCGATTGGGCTTCTTTCTCGTACTGCTCGAAGCAGGAGAACAGGAAGTCGACGTCGGCGTATTCGAAGTTGTAGGTGGATTGCTCCACTTCGTTCTGGTGGAACACGTCGCCGTAGGTGGTGACACCCAGCGGGCCGTTGCTCCACACCAGATCGTATACGCTGTCCACGCCCTGGATGTACATCGCCAGACGCTCCAGACCATAGGTGATCTCGCCGGTCACCGGCTTGCACTCCAGGCCGCCGACCTGCTGGAAGTAGGTGAACTGCGTCACTTCCATGCCGTTCAGCCACACTTCCCAACCCAGGCCCCAGGCGCCAAGCGTCGGGTTTTCCCAGTTGTCTTCCACGAAGCGAATGTCGTGGATGGTCGGATCCAGACCCAGCTCTTTCAGCGAGCCCAGGTAGAGTTCCTGAATGTTGTCCGGCGATGGCTTAATCACCACCTGGAACTGGTAGTAGTGCTGCAGACGGTTCGGGTTTTCGCCGTAGCGGCCGTCGGTCGGGCGACGGGATGGCTGCACATAGGCGGTCGCCATCGGCTCCGGCCCCAGTGCGCGCAGGCACGTCATCGGGTGTGAGGTTCCCGCGCCGACTTCCATGTCCAATGGTTGAACGATGGTGCAGCCCTGGCGCGCCCAATAATCCTGCAGTGTCAGGATCAGGCCCTGGAAGGTCTTGGTATCAAACTTTTGCATGTTGAATTCGCACGCGATACAAGTGGATTTAGATGGAATGCGCCAGTATACCCTTTGACCGTAAGATATACAGCCAGAATCCGGCAACAAGTGCGAATCGGGGTGAGAAGCGCTGGATTTTCACGCGGCGGGCACCGAGGGAAGGACAACGCGCCGGCCGGTCGCCTCGCCGTCCAGAAAGACACACCCGGCAAAAACATTAGAGTATCTAAACAAAAATATCACTCACCGCCGTTTAAATAGTCAATTAGCTGAACGCTATTTCTCCCCTCGCCGGTCAAATTCAGGCTGATTTCCGTGCGTGTATCTTTATATTTGCCACGAGATAAAGTTGCGACAATGTTATTTTTGTTAATTTTATCAACTAAAAAACTCCCCTCATCGAGAGATAATGTGATCAAGTGCCAGATTATTTCTTATTATCGTGAACAATAAGGCGATATCACGCGGCGTGCCGACGGTCGGGGCATGGGAGGAACGGCCAGGGATGAAAGACGGCGCTAACGGGCCACAGAAACAAATTGACAGTTAATCTTTGGTTATACAATAATAAATAAAATTTTCCCTGGTGTTGGCCAAGTGGCTACCTGATCCTTTCATAGGATCAGTTTTTTTTTGTATTTCCGCCAACGTCATTGCGGCCCGCATAATTCACCCCAGGCCGCCTTCCTCATAAATCCCTTATCAGACCTTATGACTATCCTGCGCCCTTGAGCGCGCCGATGGCCAATTCAAAAACGCGCGCTGACGCCGACGTTATACATAAACTGCTCGCCGCTGCTCAGCCCGCCGGTTTGCGAAACGGTGGCGAAGGCCGATACCCTGTCCGTCAACGGCATGTTGGCCCCCAGCGTGACATCCACCCAGTTTTTGTCCTGGCCCGCACTGTCGCGGGTAAACGAGGTTTGCGTCGATTTCAGGCCGCCGCCGGCGCGGTAGACGTCGTCGCCGAACTGATGCTGATAACTCACTTCCGCATAAGGGTTAAACACGCCGAATTGCGTATCCAGCCGCCAACCCAGCGCGCCGATCTGCGAGTGATAGGTTTGATCGTTGAAGCGCATGGCGGTGCTGTCATCGCCATCTTCGCTGTAGCCGGAAACGCGGCTGTAGTCCCAGGCGAACTGCGCCACCGGCCCGGTGGTCAGGTAAGAGGCGATCGGGAAGTCATAGCCGGCGGTCACGCGCGCCCCCCACTGCTTGCCGGTGGTCGAACCGGTTTCGGTACGCGTCAGCGGCCCCAGCCGCATGCTGCGGCGGATGTCGTCATAGTCCATCGTCGCATAGTGCAGATCGGCGTTGACCCAGCCCTGCTCGAATAGCGCCAGCGAACTGAAGGCTGACAGCAGCAGCCCACGCGCCTTGTAATCAAAACGGCTGGAAGGATGCTGATCGTCGTTGGAACCGGCGATCAACGCACCGATCAACCAGCTGTCGGTCAGTTGATAGTCCACGCCGACGGTCAGGTTGTGGGTGGTGGCGTTGCCGTCCCCCGCCGCCCGATTATCGGCATAGTCGTAGTGCTGGCCGGCGTAGCCGCCGAACACGCCCAGCGAGCCCTGCGGGTTGTCGCCGTTGCGCAGCTGCTGGAAACGGCTGTCGAGCGTGGCGCGGCTGTCACGCGCCATCGCCGCCGTCGCCTGATTCAGCGCCACCACCTGCGCCGGGCCATCCAACACCGCCTGAATATAATCCGCAATCAGCAAGTGCGCCTGCGGGCTGGGGTGGAAATGGTCGGAGAACAGATAGGACTGGCCGGCGTCGAAGCCGGGCATGTCGGAACGGCAAACCGCCGAGGAAACGCCCGCCGGGCAAGCCATGCCGGCCGTGTTGGCGAAGCCGAACTGCGCCGGATTGGCGATCGCTTCGGCGAACAGCTTGTTGACGTCCACCCGCACGATATTGCCGCTGCCCTGCGCCAGCAGACGGTCTTCACTTTGATTATAGAAATCGGTCAGCTGGGCGGCCTGCGCGCTCAGGCTGTCATACGCCGCGATAAGCTGCGCGGCGATCGCCTGCTGTACCTGAGGAATGGCGCTGCCCTGCTTCGCCGCGGCGGCCAACGCCGCGTGGATCGCCTGCGTGCGCGAAGCGTTGTCCGGGGTAGCCACCGAATTAAGCGTGGCATAGGCCGCCTGGATCGCCGCCCCCTGTACCGGCGGCAGCGCCTGCTGAATGATCAGTTCCATCAGCTGCGGCGTGGAGCCGATGTTCGGCACCGTCGGCACGATCACCGTGCCGGCACCGGCGTTCAGCAGCGAATGCACCTGCGCGGCGGCGGCCGCGGCACTGTTATAGGCCACGCCGGGCGCGGTAGCGGCATTCAGCGCCGCCGCCGCCAAATCGTTACCGCCGATCCAGTGAATATACAAACCGTCGCCATCGGCCTGGCCGTTAACCCGATTCAGGTAGTGCTGCACCTGATCCTGGGTGTTGTCGACCGGGTTCAGGCCCGGCACCGCCACGGCGCCGCCGGCGGCGTAGTTTTCACCACCGTTGTCCGAGGCCACCAGCGCCGCGCCGATGCGTTGCGCCAACGCTTCGTCGTACAGCAGGTGCTGACTGCCGTCATAGGTGAACCGGCCGTTGTTGCCGGTATCGCTCAGGCTATCGCCAAAGACGTACAGTTGATCGTACGCCTGAGCCGGAAGGGTCATACTGCAAAGCAACGCCACTGCAAGCGCCGCCGGGCGGGGCATGCACGTTATTTTTAGAGGCATGAATCGACTCCTGAGAGCCTGCAAATGAAGGCAATGTCGTTTTTATCGTTGGCCGGTTTTCCACCGGCCATGTAGTAACTATTGTCGGCTTTTTCACCACGTCAAGCGGGCTGATGACAAAACAATCAGAGGCTTGCCAAGTTCGGCGCTTCGAGCGATGATTACTGTTCATAAACACAGCATAAGGACAGTCAGGATGGCAGACGAACGTTGCGGTTGGGTGACGGCCGATCCGTTGTATCTCGAGTATCACGACAAGGAATGGGGCGCGCCCACCACCGACGCGCGCGAGCTGTTTGAAATGCTGTGCCTGGAGGGGCAGCAGGCCGGCCTTTCCTGGATCACCGTCCTGAAAAAGCGCGAGAATTACCGGCGTGCTTTCCATGGTTTCGATCCGCAGCGGGTCGCCGCCATGACCGAGCAGGACGTGGAAAACCTGCTGCAGGACAGCGGCATCATCCGCCACCGCGGCAAGATAGAAGCCATCATCACCAACGCCAAAGCCTATCTGGCGATGGAGGCGTCCGGCGAGAATTTCGTTACCTTCATCTGGGACTTCGTCGGCGGCCGGCCGCAGCTCAACCGCTGGCAGGCGCTGAGCCAGGTGCCGGCTAAAACCGAGCAGTCCGACGCCATGTCCAAAGCGTTGAAAAAGCGCGGCTTCAAGTTTATCGGCTCCACGATCTGTTACGCCTTCATGCAGGCCAGCGGGCTGGTGAACGATCATCTCACGGGGTGCATGTGCTACCCAAAGCCACGGTGATCCGCCCCTGTGGCCCGGAGGATATCGAACGGCTGATGGCGCTGTGGCTGCCCAGCACCATCGCCGCCCATCCGTTCGTGGCGGAAAAATACTGGCATGAGAGCGCCGCACTGGTGCGGGAAAACTACCTGCCGCGCGCGCAAAGCTGGGCCTGCTGGCATAACGACGAGATCGTCGGCTTTATCAGCGTGCTGGACGAGCAGTTCATCGGCGCGCTGTTCGTCGATCGGGCGTATCACGGCCGCGGCGTCGCCCAGGCGCTGATGACGCACGTGCAGCAGCGCTACCGCCGGCTCAGCCTGGAGGTGTATCAGCAGAACCTGCGAGCCTGCGCGTTCTACCACAAGCACGGTTTTCAGGTGACGCAACGCCTGTTTAACGACGAAACCCAAGCCTATACGCTGATCATGAACTGGCCGGCAATCGAGAATTCAACCGGTTACGGTTAAAAAAGGCGCATTCGCGCCCTGGCGGCGCGCAATTAGGAATCCGCTGCATGGCGCCGCCCGGCGTTTTATCGCATAACTCCCCCAGCACTTACCCGCGCTCATCATTTGTCACGTTTTTCTCCGGAACTGCCGGCGAGCCAACGCGTCATAGTAGCGCGGTGATGCGGGCCCCACCTGCGTCGCCTACTTTTTGCGCCCCCGTGTTGGGCCGGCGCGTACAGAATTGATGCCATTAAGGACAAGAACATGAAAAAACGCATTGCAATTATTGCCGGCGCAGTGAGCGTCGCGCTCACGCTGTCGGCCTGTACCACCAACCCTTACACCGGCGAATCCGAAGTCGGTAAATCCGGCATCGGCGCGGGCCTCGGTGCCGCACTGGGCGCCGGCGTCGGCGTGCTGTCCTCTTCCAAGAAAGATCGCGGCAAGGGCGCGCTGATCGGCGCAGCGGCCGGTGCAGCCCTCGGCGGCGGCGCAGGCTATTACATGGACGTGCAGGAAGCCAAACTGCGCGACAAGATGAAAGGCACCGGCGTCAGCGTCACCCGCCAGGGCGACAACATCGTGCTGAACATGCCGAATAATGTGACCTTCGACAGCAGCAGCGCCACGCTCAAACCGGCGGGCGCCAACACCCTGACCGGCGTCGCCATGGTGCTGAAAGAGTATCCGAAAACCGCGGTCAACGTGGTCGGCTACACCGACAGCACCGGCTCCCGCTCGCTCAACATGAACCTGTCGCAGCAGCGCGCCGACGGCGTAGCCAGCGCGCTGATCACCCAGGGCGTGGCGGCGAACCGTATCCGCACCACCGGTGCCGGCCCGGACAACCCGATCGCCTCCAACAGCACCGCGGAAGGCAAGGCGCAAAACCGCCGCGTCGAGATCACCCTCAGCCCGCTGCAGTAATCCCGTGCGGGGCGCCACCGGTGCCCCGCCGCTTCCTCCCGACTTTCTCCTTATCCTTCAATATTCCCGCTCGCACATCGGGTATGGTAGTCTCCTTGGCAATTAACCGCAGGAGGGATCGGCTGTGAGCACAGGCAAGGCAACGCGCACCTCAGGACGCGCCACCATCAGCGATGTGGCCAGCATCGCCAAAACCGGCAAGACCAGCGTATCGCGCTATCTGAATGGTGAACAGCACCTGCTTTCCGACGATCTCAAACAGCGCATCGAACAGGCTATCCAGCAGCTCGACTACCGGCCAAGCCAGATGGCGCGCAGCCTGAAGGGCGGCCAGACCCGCCTGATCGGCCTGATCCTCGCCGATATCACCAACCCCTATTCGGTGGACGTGATGCGCGGCATCGAGGCCGCCTGCCGTCAACACGGTTTTACCCTGCTGGTGTGTAACACCAACAACGAAGTCAATCAGGAACAGCACTACCTGCAGCTGCTCAGCAGTTACCGGGTAGAAGGCATCGTGGTCAACGCGGTCGGCATGCGCGAGGAAGCATTATCCACGCTGCAACAGTCGATGCTGCCCATGGTGCTGATCGACCGAAAAATCCCCGACTTCGCCTGCGACGTGGTGGGCCTGAACAACCGCGAAGCCGCCACCGTCGCCACCGAACACCTGCTGCAACAAGGTTTCGAAGCGATCCTGTTCCTCAGCGAGCCGCTCGGTACGGTCAATACCCGTCTCGAACGCCTGCACGCTTTCAGACATACCATGGCGCAGCACCCCGCGCTGTTGGCGGAGCAGGCCGAAACGCCGCTCAACGATCGGCAGAAGCTGGAGCAAGTGCTGAGCGATTTCAGCGGCCGCCATCGCGGCATGCGCAAAGCGGTGATCTCCGCCAACGGCGCCCTGACGCTGCAGGTGGCGCGCGCCATGCGTCGGCTCGGCATCCAGTGGGGCAACGACATCGGCCTGCTGGGCTTTGACGAGCTGGAGTGGGCGGAGCTGGCGGGCGTCGGCATCACCACGCTGAAACAACCTACCTACCAAATGGGACACGCGGCGCTGGAGCGGCTGGTGCAGCGCATTCAGGGCCTGGCCACCCCCAGCGGTGAGCAGATGTTCTCCGGCGAGCTGATCGTCCGCGGCTCCACCACCCGCTAATCCACCTTCTCCGGGGCCGTTGACCGCCCCGCCTCTATCTGAATCGGCTGTTTTTTGCTCAGCTTCGTGATTGCGATCATATTTTTACACTCTGTCGCTTTTCGCTGGAACCGGTTCCATTTAACGTACCGGTAACAGCAGCGGCGGCGACAATGCCGCCTCAGGAGTCAAAATGAAAACAGAAATCATCGTGGTCACCGGCGCCTACGGCACCGATACCGTCAAACAACACGGCGGCCAGCGCGCGCTGTTGCCCATCATCGCCGGCGCGGGCGCCGACGGAGTGGAGATCCGCCGCGAACTGTTCACCGCCGGTGAACTGGACAGCCTGCCGGCGCTGGCGCAAGAGATCGATCGCCAGCAGCTGTTCGCCGTCTATTCCGCCCCTGAGGCGCTGTTCACACCGCAACATACGCTGAACCCCAACCTGTCGGCGCTGCTGGCGGAAGCGCAGGCGCTGAACGCGCGCCAGCTGAAGCTCTCCCTCGGCCATTTCCGCCCCGGCTTTGATTTTACCGAGTTGAAAGTGGCGCTGGAGCAACACCCGGTCAAGCTGGTGGTCGAGAACGACCAAACGCCGGACTGCGGCATTTTGTCGATGCTGAACGCCTTTTTCCACGCCGCGGAAGATAGCCACCTGCCGGTCAGCATGACCTTCGATATGGCCAACTGGCTGTGGGTGGGGCAAGACGCCTTCGCCGCCGCCGAACGCCTGGCCCGCCACGTCGGTTACGTGCACGTCAAAGCCGCCACCCAAGGCCCGCGCGGCTGGCGCGCCATCGCGCTGGACGAGACCGACGGCAGCTGGCGCGACCTGTTGGCCCGCCTGCCGCACGATGCGCCGCGCGGTATCGAATTCCCGTTGCAGGGCGATGACCTGGAAGCCGTCACCCGCCATTACGTCAATATCTTGCGTGCGGAGTAACCCCATGATGACAACGTTAACGGCAACGACGGCGCAGCAGGCGCCCCTGGATGTGGTCACGCTGGGTGAAGCCATGGCGATGTTCGTGGCGGCACAAACCGGCGATCTGGCGGAGGTGGAAACCTTCACCAAACGCATCGCCGGCGCCGAACTGAACGTGGCGATCGGCCTGGCGCGTCTGGGTATGAACGTCGGCTGGGTCAGCCGCGTCGGCAACGATTCGTTCGGGCGCTTCACCCTGCAGCAGTTGAAAAAAGAAGGCATCAATTACCGGCAGGTGACGGTCGACGGCCACTACCCCACCGGTTTTCAGGTGAAATCCAAAACCACCGATGGTACCGATCCCAGTGTGGAGTATTTCCGCAAGGGCTCGGCGGCCAGCCACCTGTCGATTGCCGATTTCAACCGCGAGTATTTCGGTTCCGCGCGCCACCTGCACCTGAGCGGCGTGGCGGCGGCGCTGTCCAGCGAGTCGCTGGCGCTGTGCCACCATGCGGCGCGCGAGATGCGTGCCATGGGTAAAACCATTTCGTTCGATCCCAATCTGCGCCCGGTGCTGTGGCCCAGCCGCGAGGTGATGATCGAGCAGCTGAACCAGCTGGCGTTCGCCGCCGACTGGGTTCTGCCGGGGTTGAAAGAGGGACAGATCCTCACCGGCCAGTCGACGCCGGAAGGCATTGCCGATTTCTATCTGGAGCGCGGCGTGCAGGCGGTGATCATCAAAACCGGCCCGGACGGCGCCTGGTTTAAAACCGCCGCCGGCGATAAGGCGACAGTGGCCGCGGTCAAGGTCGACAACGTAGTGGATACCGTCGGTGCCGGGGACGGCTTTGCCGTCGGCACCCTCAGCGCCCTGCTGGAAGGCAAAACGCTAATACAGGCGGTGCAGCGCGGCAACAAAATCGGCTCGCTGGCGATCCAGGCCATCGGCGACAGCGAAGGCCTGCCGACCCGTGCGGCGCTGGCCGAATAACAATAAAAAAAACGACTTCTCCGCATGACGTCAGCCTCTGGCCCTACAACCGGGACGCGTCGGGAGAGCATCTGCCCCTTCGTCTTTCACGCCCAGCGTGCCGGGCGAAGGGGATGCAACACCACTGAAGGATACTGAACATGAACAAAGCGACTGTCGCGGCCAAACGCTGGTGGTACATCATGCCCATCGTGTTTATCACCTACAGCCTGGCCTATCTCGATCGCGCCAACTTCAGCTTCGCCTCTGCCGCCGGCATCAATGAAGATCTCGGCATCACCAAAGGCATGGCCTCGCTGCTGGGCGCGCTGTTTTTCCTCGGTTATTTCTTCTTCCAAATTCCCGGCGCCATCTACGCCGAACGTCGCAGCGTCAAAAAACTGATCTTCTGGTGCCTGATCCTGTGGGGCGGCTGCGCCTCGCTGACCGGCGTGGTCAGCAATATTCCGATGCTGGCCGCCATCCGCTTTATCCTCGGCGTGGTGGAAGCGGCGGTGATGCCGGCGATGCTGATCTACATCAGCAACTGGTTCACCAAATCGGAGCGGTCACGCGCCAATACCTTCCTGATCCTCGGCAACCCGGTGACGGTGCTGTGGATGTCGGTGGTATCCGGTTACCTGATCCACGCCTTCGGCTGGCGTGAAATGTTCATCATCGAGGGCATTCCGGCGGTTATCTGGGCGTTCTGCTGGTGGGTGCTGGCGAAAGACAAACCGGCGCAGGCCGGCTGGCTGAGCGCCGATGAGAAACAGGCGCTGCAGCAGCAGCTGGACGAAGAGCAAAAAGGCATCAAGGCCGTGCGCAACTACGGCGAAGCTTTCCGCTCACGCAACGTGATCCTGCTGTGCGTGCAGTACTTCGCCTGGAGCATCGGCGTGTACGGCTTCGTGCTGTGGCTGCCTTCCATCCTGCGCAGCGGCATGCAGATGGGCATGGTGGAAGCCGGCTGGCTGTCGGCGGTGCCTTACCTGGCGGCAACCATCGCCATGATCGTGGTCTCCTGGGCGTCGGACAAAATGCAAAACCGCAAGCTGTTCGTCTGGCCGCTGCTGCTGATCGGCGCGCTGGCGTTCTTCGGTTCTTACGCCGTCGGCGCCAACCACTTCTGGATCTCCTACGGCCTGCTGGTGGTCGCCGGCGCCGCGATGTACGCCCCCTACGGGCCGTTCTTCGCCATCATTCCGGAAATGCTGCCGAAAAACGTTGCCGGGGGCGCCATGGCGCTGATCAACAGCATGGGCGCGCTGGGTTCGTTCTTCGGTTCGTGGTTCGTCGGCTATCTGAATGGCGCCACCGGCAGCCCGGCGGCTTCCTACATGTTCATGGCCATCGCACTGGTGGTGGCGGTGGTGCTGACGCTGATCGTCAAGCCCGCCCGCAACGAGATCCAGCCGCAATTGGCTTGATCCAGTTATACTTTTTATCTGTTAACCCAACCGGGGGGGCACCATGCCCCCTTTGGCCCAGCTGGAGTTCGTGATGAAGCCTTCTATCGTATTGTACAAAAGCCTGCCCGCCGATCTGCTTGAACGTCTGGAACAGCACTTCACCGTGCACGCCTTCAACGGCCTGCAGCCGGAGAACCGCGACGAACTGCGCCAGGCGTTGCAGCAGGCCGAAGGGATCATCGGTTCCGGCGGTAAAATTGACGAAGCCTTCCTGCAGCAGGCGCCCAAACTGCGCGCGGCCTCGACCGTTTCCGTCGGCTACGACAACTTCGACGTCGAGGCGCTCAACGCCCATAACGTGCTGTTGATGCACACCCCGACGGTGTTGACCGAAACCGTCGCCGACACCATCATGAGCCTGGTGCTGGCGACCGCGCGCCGGGTGGTGGAAGTGGCGGAGCGGGTGAAGGCCGGCGAATGGCGCGGCAGCATCGGGCCGGACTGGTTCGGCGTCGACGTGCACCACAAAACCATCGGCATCCTCGGCATGGGCCGCATCGGCCTGGCGCTGGCGCAGCGCGCGCACTTTGGCTTCGGCATGCCGGTGCTCTACAACGCCCGCCGCACGCACGAAGAGGCGGAGCAACGCTTCAACGCCCGTCGCTGCGATCTGGATACCCTGCTGGCCGAGTCGGATTTCGTTTGCATCACGCTGCCGCTGACCGAACAAACCTTCCACATGATCGGCCGCGAACAGCTGGCGAAAATGAAGAAAAGTGGCATTCTGATCAACGCCGGCCGCGGGCCGGTAGTGGATGAGCAGGCGCTGATCGAAGCGCTGCAAAACGGCGTGATCCACGCCGCCGGGTTGGATGTGTTCGAGAAAGAGCCGCTGCCGGCCAACTCGCCGCTGCTCAGCATGCCGAACGTGGTGGCGTTGCCGCACATCGGCTCCGCCACCCATGAAACGCGCTACGGCATGGCCGCCTGCGCGGTGGATAATTTGATCGCCGCGTTGACCGGCACGGTGAAAGAAAACTGCGTCAACCCGCAGCTGTTGCGGAAATAACTCAGCGCGGCCGGTGGTCTGAGGATAACCGGCCGTGTTGCTCTTCCTGCTGCGGCGCGAACAGCGCCTGCAGCTGATGTTCTTCGGCGAAGTGCTGCAATTCGGCATCCTGAATTGCCTGAACGATCTCTTCTCGCCAGTTTTTGTCCGTCATCGCTAACCTCCTTTGATGTTCACCGTTTAATCTGCCGCAGCGCGCGCACAAAGCCAAGCCGAATCAATCCGAAAACGCTCCGCCCTTCCTCTCCTCCTCGAAAAACCCTCGCAGGGAGGAGGCCATTTTTCCGTCGTTTGCCACACTGGGCGCTACCCTGCGAGAAAAACGCTTCCTGCCGCGCGTAAGGAGAGCCATGAAACTGTTACCCCTGCCCTTATTGATGCTGCTGTCGCCTTCGGCGCTGGCCAGCTGGACACTGCCGGGTTTCCCGGCCTTCGACGAAACGGCCGCCGGGCTGTTCACCAGCCAGGCCACGCTGCCCAAAGGCCAGCTGCCGCTGCGCCTGTATCAGGATAACCGCTGCTGGCAACCGGCGGAGGCGGTAAAACTTAACCAGACGCTGTCGCTGCACCCCTGCGACGCCAACCCGCCGGTCAGCTGGCGGCAGTTCCGCGCCGGCGACTATCAGGTGCGCGTCGATACGCGCAGCGGCACGCCGACGCTGCAGCTCAGCCTGAGCAGCGCGCCGGAAAGCGCCGCCGTTGCCGTCCGCAGCTGCCCGCGCTGGGACGGTAAGCCGGTCACGGTCGACGTCACCTCCACCTTCACCGAAGGCGAAACGCTGCGCGATTTCTATTCCGGCCAAACGGCGCAGGTGAGCCAGGGAAAAATCACGCTGCAGCCCGCCCCCGCCAGCGGCGGCCTGTTGCTGCTGGAATCCGCCGCCACGGCGAAACCGGCGGCGTTCAGCTGGCATAACGCCACGGTCTACTTCGTGCTGACCGATCGCTTTGAGAACGGCAATCCGGCCAATGACCACAGCTACGGGCGCCGCAGCGACGGCCTGCAGGAAATAGGCACCTTTCACGGCGGCGATCTGGCCGGCCTGACGCAGAAGCTGGATTATCTGCAGCAGCTCGGCGTCAACACCTTGTGGATCAGCTCGCCGCTGGAGCAGATCCACGGCTGGGTCGGCGGCGGCACCCAAGGTGATTTCCCGCATTACGCCTATCACGGCTATTACGCGCTGGACTGGACTCGCCTCGACGCCAACATGGGCACCGAACAGGAGCTGCGCACGCTGGTCGAGCAGGCGCATCGCCGCGGCATTCGCATTCTGTTCGACGTGGTGGTGAACCACGTCGGCTACGCCACGCTGGCGGATATGCAGACGTTCCACTTCGGCTCGCTGTATCTGCAAGGCGCAGAGGTGGAGAAAACCCTGGGGAAAAACTGGAGCGACTGGCGCCCCGGGCCAGGGCAAAACTGGCACAGCTTCAACGACTACATCAACTTCAGCGACAAGGCGGGCTGGCGCCCATGGTGGGGGAAAAATTGGATCCGCACCGACATCGGCGACTATGACGCGCCGGGCTATGACGATCTGACGATGTCACTGGCCTTCCTGCCGGATATCAAAACCGAAGCGCCCGGCGCCAGCGGCCTGCCGCTGTTCTATCGCCACAAACCCGACACCGCCGCGCGCGACATGCCCGGCGCCACCACCCGCGATTACCTGACCGTCTGGCTCAGCCAGTGGGTGCGCGATTACGGCATCGACGGTTTTCGCGTCGATACCGCCAAGCACGTGGAAAAACCGACGCTGGCGCTGTTGAAACAGCGCGCCACGGCGGCATTGGCGGCATGGAAAGCGGAGCATCCGCAGCAGGCGTTGGATGATGCGCCGTTTTGGATGACTGGCGAGGCCTGGGGCCACGGGGTGATGAAAAGCGACTATTACCAAAACGGCTTCGACGCGATGATCAACTTCGATTTCCAGGACCAGGCGTCGCAGGCGCTGGGCTGCTTTGCTGACATCGATGCCACCTACCGGCAGATGGCCGAGCGGCTGCAGGATTTCAACGTGCTGAGCTATCTCTCTTCACACGACACCCGGCTGTTCTTCGCCAGCGACGCCAAAGGCTCGCTGCCTCGCCAACAGCGGGCGGCGAACCTGCTGTTGCTGGCGCCGGGCGCGGTGCAGATTTACTACGGCGATGAAAGCGGCCGCCCGCTCGGCCCAACCGGTTCCGATCCGCTGCAGGGTACCCGCTCCGACATGAACTGGCGTGAGCTGCAGGGAGAAAAAGCCCCGCTGCTGGCCCACTGGCAACGGTTAGGGCAGTTCCGCGCTCGCCATCCGGCGATCGGCGGCGGCGTGCAAACCCCGCAGCCGCATGCCGCCTACTATGCCTTCAGCCGTCGGCTCGGCGACGATAAGGTGATGGTGGTATGGGCCGGCGAACGGTCACAATAATCCAGCGCAATATGCTACCAATCGGCCAATGAGCGAAGTTTTTGCCCATTGGCCGATTTGTCGGCCGCATTGCAGCGGGATTTGTCTGGCGGTATGGTGGGGGATTACCTGCTAAAAAACAGTACTACTACACCTATGACTTTCTCACTTTTCGGCGAAAAATTTACCCGTTATGCGGGCATTACCCGTTTGATGGACGACCTGAACGAAGGCCTGCGCACCCCCGGTGCCATCATGCTCGGCGGCGGCAATCCGGCGCAGATCCCAGAGATGGAAGCCTACTTCAAACAGCTGTGCCAGGAGATGCTCGACCAGGGCAAACTGACCGAGGCGCTGTGCAACTACGACGGCCCGCAAGGCAAGGACGCGCTGCTGAAAGCGCTGGCCAATCTGCTGCGCGACGAGCTCGGCTGGGAGATTTCGCCACAGAATATTGCACTGACTAACGGCAGCCAAAGCGCGTTTTTCTACTTGTTCAACCTGTTCGCCGGCCGCTACGCCGACGGTTCGCGCCGCCGCGTGCTGTTCCCATTGGCGCCGGAATATATCGGCTATGCCGACGCCGGGCTGGACGAAGGGCTGTTCGTCTCCGCCAAACCGAACATCGAGCTGCTGCCGGACGGCCAGTTCAAGTATCACGTCGATTTCGAACATCTCACCATCGGCGATGACATCGGCATGATCTGCGTTTCACGGCCGACCAACCCGACCGGCAACGTGATCACCGACGAAGAGCTGATGAAGCTCGACCTGCTGGCGCAGCAGCGTGATATTCCGCTGGTGATCGACAACGCCTACGGCGTGCCGTTCCCCGGCATCATCTTCAGCGACGCCACGCCGCTGTGGAACCCGAACACCATCCTGTGCATGAGCCTGTCCAAGCTCGGCCTGCCGGGCTCGCGCTGCGGCATCGTGATCGCCGACGAGAAGGTGATCACCGCGCTAACCAACATGAACGGCATCATTAGCCTGTCGCCAGGCAGTATGGGGCCGGCGATGGCGACGGAAATGATCGCGCGCGGCGATCTGCTGCGCCTGTCGAACGAGGTAATTCGCCCGTTCTACAAACAGCGCGTCGAGCACACCATCGAGATTATTCGCCGCTACCTGTCGCCGGAGCGCTGCCTGATCCACAAACCGGAAGGGGCTATCTTCCTCTGGCTGTGGTTCAAGGATCTGCCGATCACCACCGAAGTGCTGTATCAGCGCCTGAAAAAGCGCGGCGTGCTGATGGTGCCGGGCCACTACTTCTTCCCGGGGTTGGAGCATGAATGGCCGCACACCCACCAGTGCATGCGCATGAACTACGTGCCCGATCCGGAGAAAATCGAGCGCGGCGTGGCTATTCTGGCGGAAGAGATCGAGCGCGCACATCAGAAAGGCTAACGCCGACTGATTGAAAATTGACCGACAAAGATATACGATGCATATATCGTATATCTTTTTTTGGAGGGCCAACGATGACTCGCATCGTGATCGATTTACCTGAAGAAGACCTGCGGCAGCTCGATAATCTGAAAAATATCCGCCACGTTCCGCGGGCCGAGATCATTCGTCAAGCAGTCTCCCGCTATCTGACGGAGAACCACGTGGAAGATCCCAGCAACGCTTTCGGGCTCTGGTCCGGGGCGATGGGAGATGGCGTGGAGTACGAAAATCGTCAGCGCGAGGAGTGGGAATAATGGTGGCTCAACGGGCGTTATTCGACACCAATATCCTGATCGATTATCTCAACGGCATTCCTCAAGCCAGGGACGTTCTGGTCGAGTATCACATCAATCCGGCCATCAGCGCCATCACCTGGATGGAAGTGATGGTAGGTGCTAAAAAACAGGGTCCGGCACTGGAGCTGAAAACACGTCAGTTTTTAGGGCAATTTCTGCTGCTGCCTATTACCGATGAAGTCGCTGAACGCGCCGTAGAACTGCGCCACTCACAGCATGTGAAACTGCCAGACGCCATTATCTGGGCCACAGCGCAGGTGGGATTCCGGATGCTCATCTCCCGCAACCCCAAAGATTTCGGCACTGACAATGGCGTGTTGATGCCTTATCGGCTGTAGACGATCCGCACTACAGCGTCCAGAACAGCACCGCCAGCAGCTGCGGCGACATGATGCGCAGGAACATCGCCAACGGATACACGGTGGCGTAAGACAGCGCGGCGGCGCCGCTGGTGGGATGCAGACCGTTGGCGAAGGCCAGCGCCGGCGGATCGGTCATCGATCCCGCCAGCATGCCGGACAGCGTCAGGTAGTTCATCTTGCCCACCGTGCGTGCCAGAATACCGACGCTCAGCAGCGGAATGGCGGTGATTAACGCACCATAACCAATCCATGTCAGCCCCTCGCCGTGCAGCAACGTATCGATAAAATTGCCGCCCGATTTCAAACCGACCACCGCCAGAAACAGCACGATGCCCAGTTCGCGCAGCGCCAGGTTGGCGCTCGGCGGCATAAACCAATACAGCTTGCCGATACTGCCGATGCGCCCCAGGATCAGCGCCGCCACCAACGGCCCGCCGGCCAGCCCCAGCCGCAATGCCGCCGGGAAGCCGGGCACGAACAGCGGAATGGAGCCCAGCAGCACCCCGAGACCGATGCCGATAAAGACCGGCAGCATCTGCACCTGCTGCAGTTTTTGTTGGGCGTTGCCGACGATTGCCGTCACCGCGTCGATGGCCTCCGGCCGGCCGACCAGGTTGAGAATGTCGCCAAACTGCAGCGTCACGTTGCTGCCGGCCACCAGCTCGACGCCGGCGCGGTTGAGGCGTGAAATTACCACGTCATACTTCTGCTTCAGGTTCAGATCGCGGATTTTCTTGCCCAGCACCTGCTCGTTGGTCACCACCGCCCTCACCACCTGCAGCGCGGTGCCGCGCGTCGACAGCGAGGCGTCCACCTCTTCGCCTATCACCAGCCGGGCGTTCTCCAGATCTTCACGCTTGCCCACCAGATGCAGGTAGTCACCAAGTTCCAGCCGCTCGTGTGGCGCCGGCACCATCAGCAGCTCTCCGCGCTTGAGGCGCGAACAGACGATCGCTTCACCGTTGAGCAACGGCACCTGCTTAATCGCCATGCCCTGCAGGTTGGGATTGCGCACCGCCACGTTGATGGTGTGCAGCAGCTCACGCTGATTGCCCAGGCTGTTTTCAAACGCCTGCGCCTCGCGCTCGATGTTGATGCGGAAAACCAATCGGATCAGCCACATCACCAGCAAGATGCCGCAAATGCCGAACGGGTAGGCCATGGCGTAGCCCATCCCCATGCCGTCCACCAACGCCGGATCGGAACCGAGATCGGTCAGGATTTGTTGACCGGCGCCCAACGCCGGGGTGTTGGTGACCGCGCCGGAGAACACGCCGAGGATGATCGGCAGCGGCACGTCGAACAGCTTGTGCACCGCCGCCGCCACGACACCGCCGGTCAGCACCAGCAGCACCGCGAAGGCATTGAGGCGCAGACCGGAGACGCGCAGCGAAGAGAAGAAACCGGGGCCGACCTGGATGCCGATGGTGTAGACGAACAGGATCAGGCCAAACTCCTGGATAAAGTGCAGCATGTCACCATTCAGGCTGATTTGCCCGCTCTGGGCAAAGTGGCCGACCAGAATACCGCCGAACAGCACGCCGCCGATGCCCAGCCCGACGCCGTACAGCTTCCAGTTCCCCATCCACAGCCCAATGACGGCCGCCAGCGCCAACATGCTGACGGTCAGGGCGATATCGCTCATAGGTCACATCCTTGCCAAAATTGAAGAGGGAATTTGCGGCCAAAGACACACAATTAATAAGGATTATGACATCGGACTGTCGGGGGGACTGTGGCGTGCGCCACATAACGCAACGGGGGAGATCCGTCTGGATCTCCCCCGCATGATGATGACCGTTTTTCAGTCGGTTATTTGGCTTCCAGCTCCGGCGTCGCACCGATGGCGATGCGCTGCGGCTGTAAGGCTTCCGGCACCTGACGCACCAGATCGATGTGCAGCAGGCCATTTTCAAATTTGGCCTCGGACACCTGCAGATGTTCCGCCAGGGTAAAGGTCAACTGGAACTCTTTGCACACCAGCCCCTGATGCAGGTACTCGACCTGTTTTTCCGGCGGCGTGGGTTTACCGCTGACGGTCAGCCGCGGCCCTTCCACTTCGATATTCAGTTCGCTCTGCCGGAAACCGGCCAGCGCCAGAGAAATACGGTAGTGATTGTCATCGCTTTTCTCGATGTTATACGGCGGGAACCCCTGGGGTTCCTGGCCGCCCATTGAACTGGCCAATTTATCAAAACCAATCCATTGACGCAGAAGCGGGGATAGATCGTAATTACGCATAGGAACAACTCCTTTCATTAAGCGAGATGTGTTTATTCAGCCCCCTGACGGCAGGCGGATTGTTACTGCATATTTGCCGACAGCGTTCCTGCCGGCGAAAAGGGAATTATTTAATTTCGATACGGCGCGGTTTTAATGTTTCCGGCACGATGCGCTGCATATCGATATACAGCAGGCCGTTTTCCAGTTTGGCGCCTTTAATTTGAATATGTTCAGCCAGCTGGAATTTACGCTCGAAATTACGCTCAGCGATGCCCTGATATAAATAGGTTTTTTCTGCCGGTTCGTTATTGTGCGCACCGCGCACGATCAGCAGATTATCTTGCGTGGTGATCTCCAGCTCCTGCTCGGCAAACCCGGCTACCGCAATGGCGATGCGATAATGATTTTCGTCCACCAGCTCGACATTATAAGGGGGATAACCGCCGTTGCCCTGGCTCTGGCCGGCCTCCAGCGCGTTGAACAGGCGATCGAAACCAATGGCGGAACGGTATAGCGGAGAAAGATCGAAATTACGCATAAAACAGCCTCCTAAGGCACTTCAGCGAGGTTGAAATAAATACGCCTTCCATTCTGGACAGGCTAATTAAGCCAGAATTCCCTTACGGCAAATTCTCAATCCGGCTCTGATGATAAAATGGGGGTTGATTTCATCAATTCAACGGGCGAGGATCAAAAAAAGCGCTTTTCGGTTAGGTGAAAGTTTTTTTACCACTTACACTAAAGTGAGAGAGCCGCCACAGAGCGGGATTTTGCTTCTTTTAAAGCAGCAACAGGATGTTATAAATCAGCTTAATTTAGGGGCACAGCAACCCTGCAGGATGGATTAATGACGACGATGAAAGCGATAGCGACGGGCTGCATGTTGTTGGCGACCAGCGGTTGCTCCAGCGTGATGAGCCATACCGGCCCGAATCAGGGTTACTATCCCGGCACCCGCGCCAGCGTGGACATGCTGAAGGACGACAACACCAGCTGGGCGATGATGCCGCTGGTGGCGCTGGATCTCCCGTTCTCCGCAGTAATGGATACCGTGCTGCTGCCTTACGACTATCTGCGTTCAGGCAATGACGCCACCGCAGACTCGCCAAAAGCGCGCATCCTGCGCAGCGAGCAGCAGAATCTGGCGGCAACCGGCAACCCCGGCGAAGGCAACGACAGCACCGCCACACACTAATCAGGCCCGCCTTACGCCTCAACCACAAAGATCTGGTTGAATCCGGCAATCTCGCGCATAAACGCCACTTTCTTGCCATCCGGCGAAAACACCACGGCATCTCCCGACGGCGGCTGCAGGCTGCGCTGCGTTAAACGCTGCAGGCGGCCGCTGGCGACCTCACACAGCATCACGCTGTTGTCACACACCAGGGCTATCGCCCCGCCCTGCGGGTGCCAGCTGAACGCCGACTGGATGTCATGCTCGGCGCGGCTGACCTGGCGCGGCTCACCGCCGTTCGGCGACACCGTCCACAGCTGTACCACGCCGCCGTCATCCTTCATCAAAAATGCGATTTGGCTGCCGTCCGGCGAGCTGCGCAGCCAATGGCGCGGCGCACCGGCGACGCCCGGAAAACGACGCTCCCCGGTAAAGGTTACCCGCCGCTGCCTGACGCCAAGCGGCGGCGCCGGCAGCTCGCTTTCCGTCCCCTGCAGCGGCAGAGCACCCGCCCTGGCGTAGTCGGCGTCGTTCTCCGGCAGATCGACGATAAACACCTCCGGCAGCTTTTCGCCGGCGGCGGACAGCGTATCGCCGATAAATGCCAGCGCCCAGCGCTGCCGGCGGCCGTCGGCCTTACGGTAACCTTCGCGGCCAATCCAGCCCTCTTCGTAGGCGCGATTGATTTGATCGCTGCCCGGCTGCGGCTGCGGCACGGTCTCGCTGACCAGCACGCAATAGTGGCTGCCGTCATACTCACGGGGATGCTGTTTCGGCGGATTGACCCCGTGCAGCGGCACAGCCACGCCGACGTTGCGCAGATCGCGCGCCGGATCGCATTCATGCATCACGTGATCGTTGTAGGTAAAGCTGAGGCGGCTGCCGTCCGGGCTGAAAACGTGCACATGGCTGCCGCCGCGCAGCGCGCCGGGCGTGTAGGGCGCCGTGATATCCAGCGCGTCGAGGGTAATGGCCAACTCGCGATCCGGTTCGCTGACGATCACCCCGCGGCGGTGGTGGAAATCATACTGCCAGGCGCTGTCCGGATGTTCCGGGCCGTGGATGAAGACGTAACGCGCCGGCGCATCGGGGCTGACCGTAACCACGCCGACGTGGGCACCGTGCTGGGCGCGATAAACCACCTCCACCGCGCCGCTGGTGACGTTGACCCGCTCGATGCTAAGGCCGGTGAAAGAGGCGCCGCGCGGGCGCACGTCATAAGCCAGCCATTGGCTATCCGGCGTCCAGACGTTGATATTGGTTAACTGATGCCCGCGTGGGTCGAAAGTCAGTTGTTTTTCCCGATGGCTCATGGCGGCTCTCCTGCGCATGCTGGCACTGAACGGCCATCTTACCGGATCGGCGGCAGCGTTTCATATGGCCAGCGAGAGGCGCTCGGGGGCATTTTGGCGCAATTATTTTTCAGCGTCTTATCATTTAAGCCGCTCGGCGGCGCCGGCAGGAAATAAACGCCCGGGTAGGCGGCCGTATTCTAGGCAGCGAAACTCAGCGGTGCCCATGCCGTATAGGCAGATGCCGCGAGCGCTATTTTTTCATTCTCATTTACTTGATCAAAATAATTCAGCGGCAGCGCCTTTCTTAACGCAAATAAATAAAAAATCGTGTCGCTAAACGACAGATTAATGATTACTTTCACCGCCAACCCGCTGCTCTTCTCCGGCCATTGCCGTTTGCTGGCCGGCTTACCCGCCGGTCGGATGGCAGGGTTTACAATCAATACAAAAAAGTACAATATGGATTTTTAAGTCCAAAATATTCTGGAGCCGGTATGAATCCCCTCTTCGATGCCATTGTTTCTGCCCATCAGCAACTGCGCCCTCAGGTTCGGGTCACGCCATTGGAGCGCAGCGTACTGCTTTCTCAGCAATTGGGCTGCGAGCTGTATTTGAAATGCGATCATCTGCAGCACACCGGCTCCTTTAAATTTCGCGGCGCCAGCAACAAGCTGCGGCTGCTGGATAACGAGCAACGCCGGCGCGGCGTGATCGCCGCCTCAACCGGCAACCACGGCCAAGCGGTCGCCCTGGCGGGGTACCTGATGGGGGTTGGCGTCACGGTTTATGCGCCAGAGACGGCCGCGAGCATCAAGCTCGACACCATTCGTGCACTGGGCGGCACCGTGGAATTGGTGCCGGGCGATGCGCTGAACGCCGAACTGGCGGGGGAACAGGCCGCACGCGAACAGGGAAAAACCTATATCTCGCCGTATAACGACGAGCAGGTGATCGCCGGCCAGGGCACCTGCGGCATGGAGCTGGTTGAACAACTCACCGATCTGGACGCGGTGTTCGTGGCGGTCGGCGGCGGGGGTTATATCGCCGGCATCGGCACCGTTCTGCGGCAACTGTCGCCGAACACGCAGCTTATCGCCTGCTGGCCGGAAAACGCCACCAGCCTGTACAGCGCGTTGGAAGCGGGCCATATCTTCCCGGTGGAAGAGCAAGAAACCCTGTCCGACGGCACCGCCGGCGGCGTCGAGCCGGGCGCCGTGACCTTTCCGCTGTGCCAACAGCTGATCGACCGCAAAGTGCTGGTTAGCGAGGCAGAGATCAAACACGCGATGCGCCGGATCGCCGCCAGCGATCGCTGGATTATCGAAGGCGCGGCCGGCGTGGCGCTGGCGGCGGCGATCAAACTGGCGCCGGAATACCAGGGTAAAAAGGTGGCGGTGGTACTGTGCGGCAAGAACATCGTGCTGGAGAAATACCTCAAGGCCATCGCCGATGCACATCCTTAATCGGCAGCAAATCCTCGCCGCGTTCGACGCCGAGACCATAACGCCGCTGCTGAAGCAGGGTTTTATCGCCTACTCGCAACAGCGAGTGCAACAACCGCCGGTGCAGCATTTCCTGTTCGAGCGTGCCGCCGGCGACTGCTGCATCAAGTCCGCCTGGCTGGAAGGTGACGAACTGTTCGTGGTCAAGATCTCCGCCGGTTTCTATCGCAACGCCGAACACGGCCTGCCGAGCAATCAGGGGCTGGTGATGGCGTTCTCCGCCCAGACCGGCGAACCGCAGGCGCTGCTGCAGGATGAAGGTTGGCTGACCGCGTTGCGCACCGCCCTGGCCGGCCGCATCGCCGCCGAGCTGTGCGCGCCGCCGCATATTCAGGCGATCGGCATGGTCGGCACGGGTCTGCAGGCGCGGCTGCAGCTGCAATGCCTGAAACCGGTGACCGATTGCCGAGACGTATGGGTGTGGGGACGAGACGAACAGGCGCTGGCGGCGTATCGGCGCGATGCCGAAGCCGAGGGTTTTCGGGTGCGGGTTACGCAGAATGCGGCGGAACTGGCAGCGCACTGTCGGCTGATCGTGACCACCACGCCCAGCCGCGAACCGATATTGCAGGCGGCGGATATTCGGCCCGGCACGCACATCACCGCCGTGGGCGCCGACGCGCCCGGCAAACAGGAACTGGCGACCGATTTGGTGGCCAACGCAGACGCGCTGCTGGTCGATGCCCTGACGCAGTGCGCGGACTATGGTGAGATCGCGACGGCTTATCGGCAAAACAGGCTGATTTCAACGCCAATCGTCGAAATGGGCGCCGTCTTGGCGCAGGGAGGGCGGGTACGACGCGAGCCGCAGCACATCACCATCGCCGATCTCACCGGCTTGGCGATTCAGGATCTGCAGATCGCCAAAGGGGTGTTGGCGAAAGTATAAAGGGGCGCCGCAGCGCCCACGCGTTATCAGGCGTTGAGCACGAACTTCTCGATAGCGCGCGCCACGCCGTCCTCTGTATTGGCGCTGGTGACAAACTGCGCCACCGCTTTCAGTTCGGGAATGGCGTTGCCCATCGCTACGCCGACGCCGGCATATTCGATCATCGCCGTATCGTTGGCCTGATCCCCCAGCGTCATGATGTTTTCCCGCGCCACGCCCAAATGCTCGGCCAGCATTCTCACCCCGGCGCCCTTATCGACGTTCTTGTGCAGGATCTCGAGGAAATAAGGCGCGCTTTTCAGGATGGTATAACGCTCGCGCGTTTCCGCCGGGATGCGCGCGATAGCGCGGTCCAACAGCTCCGGCTCGTCGATCATCATCACTTTAGGGAAACGCATCTGGCGATCCATCTCTTCCACGCTGCGGTATTTCAGCGGAATACCGGTCATTTCCGCCTCGTGTATGGTGTACTTGCCGATATCCTTGTTCGGGGTATACAGGGTATCGAAATCAAACGCCTGGTAGTGAACGCCGAACTCGCGCGCCATCTGCTCAAAGTGCAGATAATCCTCAAAGCCCAGCGTTTCTTGCAGAATGCAGGCGCCGTCAACCGCACGCAGCACCAGCGCGCCGTTATAGGTGATACAGAAATCGCCGGGGCCCTGAATGTCCAACTGGCGCAGATAATCCTGCACGCCGACATAAGGCCGCCCGGTGGCCAACACCACGTGCACCCCTTTGCGCCGCGCCGCCGCGATAGCCTGCTTTACCGCCGGCGTGATTTGGTGCTGCGGATCCAGCAACGTGCCGTCCATGTCGATCGCAATCAGTTCAATAGCCATTCAACGCTTCTCCCAGTGGTTTTTTCCCCATGCTAACGCGTTTCAGCCTCGGCTGTCAGCGCCAAAAAAGGCGCAAAAAAAATCCGCGCGGGTCGCCCGGCGCGGATTTTCACAGCCATTAACGCATCAGATATCGATGTTCGCCGCTTTCAGGGCGTTTTCTTCGATAAAGGCGCGGCGCGGTTCAACCGCATCGCCCATCAGCGTGGTGAACAGCTGATCGGCAGCGATGGCATCCTTGACGGTCACGCGCAGCATACGGCGGCTTTCAGGATCCATGGTGGTTTCCCACAGCTGCTCCGGGTTCATCTCGCCCAGACCTTTATAACGCTGCACCGACAGGCCGCGGCGCGACTCTTTCACCAGCCACTCCAGCGCCTGCTCGAAGCTGTCTACCGGCTGGCGGCGTTCGCCGCGCTCGATGAACGCGCCCTCTTCGACCAGCCCGCGCAGCTTCTCGCCCAGCTGACAGATCTTGCGGTATTCGCCGCCGTGGATGAAGTCGAAGTCCAGCTTATAGTCGGTATCCACGCCGTGGGTGCGGATGCGCAGCGCCGGCTCGAACATCTGGCGCTCGCGGTTCTCGAAGATAACGAAGTCATAGCTGCTGCCGTGCTGCTCTTTGTCGTTCAGCGCCTGCACCAGCGAAGCAATCCAGGTTTTCACCTTGGCTTCATCGCTGAGATCGCCTTCGTTCAGCGTCGGCTGATAGATCAGGCTGTTCAGCAGCGCGCGCGGGTAGCGGCGCTCCATGCGGCCGATCAGCTTCTGCACGCCATAGTGCTCAGCCACCAGTTTTTCCAGCTGTTCGCCACCCAGCGCCGGTGCGCTGGCATTGGTGTGCAGCGTAGCGCCGTCCATCGCAATAGCGATCTGGTACTGATCCATCGCCTCGTCATCTTTGATGTACTGCTCTTGCTTACCTTTCTTCACCTTGTACAGCGGCGGCTGTGCGATGAACACGTGGCCACGCTCGATGATTTCCGGCATCTGGCGATAGAAGAAGGTCAACAGCAGCGTACGGATGTGCGAACCGTCGACGTCGGCATCGGTCATGATAATGATGCTGTGATAACGCAGCTTGTCCGGGCTGTACTCGTCGCGGCCGATGCCGCAACCCAGCGCGGTGATCAGCGTCGCCACTTCCTGCGAGGAGAGCATTTTGTCGAAACGCGCTTTCTCGACGTTGAGGATTTTCCCCTTCAGCGGCAAGATAGCCTGGTTCTTGCGGTTGCGCCCCTGCTTGGCAGAGCCGCCCGCGGAGTCCCCTTCCACCAGGTACAGTTCGGACAACGCCGGGTCGCGTTCCTGGCAGTCCGCCAGCTTGCCCGGCAGGCCGGCCAGATCCAGTGCGCCTTTGCGGCGGGTCATCTCACGCGCTTTACGCGCCGCTTCGCGCGCGCGCGCCGCGTCGATGATTTTGCCGACCACGATTTTCGCGTCGCCTGGATTCTCCATCAGGTAATCCACCAGCTTCTCGTTCATCAGCGTTTCAACCGCGGTTTTCACCTCGGAAGAGACCAGCTTGTCCTTGGTCTGAGAAGAGAACTTCGGATCCGGCACCTTCACCGAGACCACGGCGATCAGGCCTTCACGTGCGTCATCGCCGGTGGCGCTGACCTTGGCCTTCTTGCTGTAGCCTTCCTTCTCCATGTAGCTGTTCAGCGTACGGGTCATCGCGGTACGGAAACCGACCAGGTGCGTACCGCCGTCGCGCTGCGGGATGTTGTTGGTGAAGCAGTAGATGTTTTCCTGGAAACCGTCGTTCCACTGCAGCGCCACTTCCACGCCGATGTCGTCTTTCACGGTCGAGAAGTAGAACACGTTCGGGTGGATCGGGGTTTTGTTCTTGTTCAGGTACTCGACAAACGCCTTGATGCCGCCTTCGTAATGGAAGTGGTCTTCACGGTCGGTACGCTTGTCCTTCAGGCGGATAGACACGCCGGAGTTGAGGAAGGACAGCTCGCGCAGACGCTTGGCCAGAATGTCATACTCGAATTCGGTCACATTGGTGAAGGTCTGGTGGCTCGGCCAGAAGCGCACCATGGTGCCGGTCTGCTCGGTTTCGCCCACCACGTTCAGCGGCGCCTGCGGCTCGCCGTGGCTGTAAGTTTGTTCGTGCACTTTGCCTTCGCGGCGGATCACCAGCTCCAGTTTCTCCGACAGGGCGTTAACCACCGAGACGCCCACGCCGTGCAGGCCGCCGGAAACTTTATAGGAGTTGTCGTCGAATTTACCGCCGGCGTGCAGCACGGTCATGATGACCTCTGCGGCTGAAACCCCTTCTTCAGGGTGAATGCCGGTCGGAATGCCGCGGCCGTCATCCTGCACCGATACCGAGTTGTCGGCATGGATGGTGACCTGAATGTCACTACAGTGGCCCGCGAGCGCTTCGTCGATAGCGTTGTCCACAACCTCGAATACCATGTGGTGCAGACCGGTGCCGTCATCGGTATCGCCGATATACATGCCCGGGCGCTTGCGCACCGCATCCAGCCCTTTTAATACCTTGATACTTGAGGAGTCATAAGAATTCGACATCAACGTTTCTCGCTCATTTTAGTCCTGTGGTTGAACCTCTATTTTACCCTGTTCCACGCGGAACATCTTGCCCTTTTCACCGGCCATGTCGGTCACTTGTTCAGCGCTGACTGCGCTGACAAAAACCTGGGCCTGGGTGGCTTTCAGGCGATCGGCCAGCAACCGGCGACGGCCGGTGTCCAGCTCGGAGGCAAAATCATCAATCAGATACAGGCAACGCCGCCCGCTCTGCCGGGTGAGAAACTCACCCTGCGCCAAGCGCAACGCGCACATCAGCAGCTTAAGCTGACCGCGCGATAACAAATCCTCTACCGGCGTGCCGTCGGCACGAATGCGAAAGTCCGCTTTATGCGGCCCCACCGCGGTATAGGTCAACGCCCTGTCGCGCTCAAACTGGCGCTCCAGCAGCTCGCCGTAGTCGCTCTCTTTGTCCCAGCCGCGTTGGAAGGAGAAGCTCAGGCCGAATTCAGGCAGAAACTGCGCACAGGTCGCGGTGATATCCGCGGCGATCGCGTCGCTGTATTCCGCCCGCCATTCGCTGATGCGCTCCGCGAGCGGGATCAGTTCCTGATCCCAAGCGCGGATCTGCGCATAGCGACTCACCTGGCGCAGCGCGGCATTGCGCTGCTTCAGTAACCGTTTCAGGTTGCTCCAGGCGGTGAAAAAACCGGGTTCGTTATGAAAACAGCCCCAGTCCAGGAAGGCGCGCCGGAATTTCGGCCCGCCGTTCAGCAGGGTAAAACCTTCGGGGGTGATCAGCTGCATGGGCAGCAGCTGCGCCAGCTCGGCCACCTTGTGGCCGTCGCTGCCATCGATGCGTACTTTGCTGTCACCCTGACGGCTCTTACTCAATCCTACCGACAGCTCGCGCTCCGCACCTTCGATGCGGCCATGCAACACGAACTCCGGTTGGTCGTGGCGAATCACCCGACCAGCCTGCAGGCTGCGAAAGGCACGGCCGTGGCCGAGCGTATACACCGCTTCCAGCACGCTGGTCTTGCCGCTGCCGTTGGCGCCAACCAGGAAGTTGAATCCCGGCGCTAGCGCCAAATCCGCCGCCTCGATATTGCGGAAATCTTTAATCAATAAACGCGTCAGAGCCATGCAATCTCTTTACCGATGACGGTGCTGTAATTCAAGGTAACGAGACTACAACCGCATTGGCATGACAACGTAGGCCGCCGCCTGGCTGGCGCCGTCTTCGATCTGCACGCTGGAGACCGAGTCGGTCAACAGCAGGCGCACGTCTTCACACTTGAGCGCGTTCAACACATCCAGCACGTAGCTGACGTTGAAACCGATCTCCATCTCCGCGCCGTCGTAGCTGACGTCGAGGATCTCTTCCGCCTCTTCCTGTTCGGGGTTGTTGGCGGTGATCTTCAGCTGGTTCTGGCTGACGTACAGCCGCACGCCGCGGAATTTCTCGTTCGAGAGAATGGCCGCACGGGCAAACGCCTGCTTGAGCAGATCGCAGCCGGCTTCCAGCGTTTTATCCGGGTTCTTCGGCAAGACGCGACGATAGTCCGGGAAACGGCCGTCAACCAGCTTGGACGTGAAGATGAAATCGCCGACGTGGGCGCGGATGTTGTTGCTGCCGATCTGCAACTGCAGCAGCGAATCGCCGCCGTCCAGCAGGCGCACCAGCTCCATCACCCCTTTACGCGGCACGATCACCGAATGCGACGGCAGCTGCTGGCCGATCGGCATCGAGCACACCGCCAGGCGGTGGCCGTCGGTCGCGACGGTGCGCAGCTCTTCGCCTTCGGTTTCAAACAGCATGCCGTTCAGGTAGTAACGCACGTCCTGATGGGCCATCGAGAACTGGGTAGCTTCGATCAGGCGCTTCAGCGTCGCCTGCGGCAAGGTGAACTCCACCTCGCTCTGCCAGTCGTCCAGGTTCGGAAAGTCCGCCGCGGGCAGCGTAGACAGTGAGAAACGGCTGCGGCCGGATCGCACCAGCATGCGCTCGCTCTCCAGCGTGACGGCGATCTCCGCCCCTTCCGGCAGGCCACGGCAGATATCAAAGAATTTGCGCGCAGGCACGGTGGTCGCGCCCGGCTCATGCGGTTGGGACAGGGCGACGCGCGCCACCATCTCCATCTCCAGATCGGTGCCAGTCAGCAGCAGGGAGCCTTCCGTCACCTGCAACAGCAGGTTGCCCAGGATCGGCAAGGTCGGGCGGCCGCCCAGCGGGCTGCTCACCTGTTGCAGCGGTTTTAGCAGATGCTCACGTTCAACGATAAATTTCATAGCGCTATGAAGATAATGTTCTGATTAAATTGGAGAAATCTTCTTTGATGTCGTGACTTTCCTCACGCAGCTGCTCGATCTTCCGGCAGGCGTGCAACACCGTGGTATGGTCGCGGCCACCAAACGCATCGCCGATTTCCGGCAGACTGTGGTTGGTGAGTTCCTTCGCCAGCGCCATCGCCATCTGGCGCGGGCGGGCAACGGATCGCGAACGCCGCTTGGACAGCAAATCCGCGACTTTAATCTTGTAATACTCCGCCACCGTCTTTTGGATATTGTCGATGGTGACCAGCTTTTCCTGCAGCGCCAGCAGATCGCGCAGCGCTTCGCGCACGAAATCAATGGTGATAGCCCGGCCGGTAAAGTTGGCGTTGGCGATCACGCGGTTCAATGCCCCTTCGAGCTCACGCACGTTGGAACGCAGGCGCTTGGCGATGAAGAACGCCACTTCGCCCGGCAGGCGAATGTCGTTTTCGTCGGCCTTTTTCATCAGGATCGCCACGCGGGTTTCCAGCTCCGGCGGCTCGATCGCCACCGTCAGCCCCCAACCGAAGCGGGACTTCAAGCGATCTTCCACCCCGTTGATCTCTTTAGGGTAGCGATCCGAGGTCAGGATGATCTGCTGATTGCCTTCCAACAGGGCGTTAAAGGTATGGAAGAACTCTTCCTGCGAACGCTCCTTGTTGGCGAAAAATTGGATGTCATCGATAAGTAAGGCGTCGACCGAACGGTAGTAGCGCTTAAACTCTTCGATGGCATTATTTTGCAACGCTTTGACCATGTCCTGCACGAAGCGTTCTGAGTGCATGTAGACCACTTTGGCGTTGGCCTTGCGCGCCATGATGCCGTTGCCGACCGCGTGCAGCAGGTGAGTTTTACCCAGGCCGGTACCGCCATACAGGAACAAAGGGTTGTAGGCGCCGCCCGGATTGTCCGCCACCTGGCGAGCCGCCGCGCGCGCCAGCTGGTTGGACTTACCCTCGACGAAGTTGTCGAAGGTGTGTTTGGGGTTGACGTTGGAGCGGTAAGAGAGCTCGGGCTGCGCCGCCGCGTTGTCCCAGCTCGGGCGCAAAGGTGCAGCCGTACGCGCCGCCGGGGCCGCAGGGGCGCTGCTGACGCTGGCGGTCACGGTCTGGCTGATCACCTGCGTGATCGGCTTGCTGCCGACTTCAAAACGCAGCAAAGGCGCGTCCGTGCCGCAGAAATCATTCAGCAGACCATTGATGTTGTTTAAGTACTTATCGCGAACCCAATCCAGCACAAAACGGTTAGGCGCGTACAGCGCCAGGGTGTTGTCACTCAGTTCCGCCTGCAATGGGCGAATCCACATACTAAATTCTGTGGCAGGTAACTCATCCTGCAATCGGGCAAGACACTGCTGCCAAAGCGAAAGTGACACGGCGGACTCCACTCGAACAAGATCAATAAAGAAAAGAAACGGGCAACTTTTTTATAACTCATGATTTTTGACACATACCCGGCATCGGCTGTTTGCCTGTGGGGGATGCGAACCGCCTTTCACGGTTTGTGTCCCTCACGATCCCGGCATGAGGGATCGCGATCGGAATGACGGATCATAGCGCAATCCGAGCAAGAGATCCTCCCCTTCCTCACAGATTAGATCCATTTTATCCACAGGCCGCGGCCGGCGGCGATCTTTTCACCGCCAACGCCGAATGACCGCGCAGATCCCGGCCGCTGCGCCGCGTTTTTTACATTGTCAACCGGTTATACCCTGTTATCCACGTCGGATCCTGGGATCGCGCGCAAAGGATCTCACGGGGATCCTTGCGATTTCACCCCGAGTCCGTATAATCTTCGCCCTACGTGTGATACCTGGTTCCTTATGGTGCGTCATTAGCCAGACAGGATTCTGCGGTGACCACGGGCCAAGACCGGATTTTGTTCCGTTATTGGCAGACAACCAGGTAGGCTGGCGCGATGCGAATTGACTCAGGACTGTACAATTATTACAATCCCGCTTCTTTATGTATTGCGATTGAGGCGTCGGTCATCTTCACGCCGAGTAGCCAAACGCGTTTACTGATCAGTAATTATTTTAAGTTTAGGTAGAAATCGCTATGAAACGCACTTTCCAACCGTCCGTATTGAAGCGCAACCGTAGCCACGGTTTCCGTGCTCGTATGGCCACCAAAAATGGTCGTCAAGTTCTGGCCCGCCGTCGTGCGAAAGGCCGTGCTCGTCTGACTGTTTCTAAGTAATAAAGCTAACCCGCTGAGTGGTTAAGCTCGCTTTTCCCAGGGAGTTACGTTTGTTAACTCCCACTCATTTCACTTTCGTCTTCCAGCAGCCACAACGGGCTGGCACGCCGCAAATCACCATCCTCGGCCGCCTGAACCAGCTGGGGCATCCCCGCATCGGTCTTACCGTCGCCAAAAAACACGTCAAACGCGCGCACGAGCGTAATCGGATCAAACGCCTAACCCGCGAAAGCTTCCGCTTGCGTCAGCACGAATTACCGGCGATGGATTTTGTCGTGGTGGCCAAAAAGGGGATAGCGGATTTGGATAACCGCGCGCTGACGGAAGCTTTGGATAAATTATGGCGTCGCCACTGTCGCCAGGCTCCCGCATCCTGATCGGGCTGGTGCGGGCCTATCAGCTCGTCATCAGTCCGCTGCTAGGGCCTCGTTGTCGCTTCCAGCCGACATGCTCTCATTACGCAATTGAGGCATTAAGCAGGTTTGGCATGATAAAAGGCAGTTGGTTAGCATTGAAACGCGTATTAAAATGCCACCCTTTGAACCCAGGTGGCGATGATCCGGTGCCGCCAAAAACCGACGATAACAGAGAACACTAACGATGGATTCGCAACGCAATCTTCTCCTCATCGCTCTGCTGTTCGTGTCTTTCATGATCTGGCAGGCATGGCAAACGGACAATGCTCCGCAGCCGGCCGCACAGACCACGCAACAGACTTCGAACGCAGTAGCCGGTGATGCCGCCAGCCAGGCCGTGCCAGCCAGTGGTCAGGGTAAGCTGATTACCGTGAACACCGACGTGCTGTCACTGACCATCAACACCCGTGGTGGCGATATCGAGCAGGCTAAACTGTTGGCCTACCCGGATACCCTGGGTTCATCGACTCCGTTCCAACTGCTGGAAACCACTCCGTCGTTCGTCTATCAGGCACAAAGCGGCCTGACCGGTAAAAACGGCCCGGACAACCCGGCCAACGGCGAGCGCCCGCTGTATCAGGCGGCGCAGGACAGCTACACCCTGCCGGAAGGCCAGGACGAGCTGCGCATCCCGCTGACCTACACCGATAAAGACGGCGCGATCTACACCAAGACCTTCGTGCTCAAACGCAATCACTATGCGGTCGGCGTGGATTACAGCATCGACAACAAAGGCGCGACGCCGCTGGAGCTGACCCTGTTCGGCCAGCTGAAGCAGACCACCGAATTGCCTAAGCACCGCGACACCGGCAGCAGCAACTTCGCGCTGCACACCTTCCGCGGCGCGGCGTACTCGTCCAGCGAGGACAAGTACCAGAAATACGCGTTCGACAAAGACGAAAACCTGAGCGTCACCACCAAAGACGGTTGGGTCGCCATGCTGCAGCAGTACTTCGCCACCGCGTGGGTACCGGCGACCAAGGGTGACAACACCTTCTACACCGCCAAACCGGGTGACAACCTGTCCACCATCGGCTTCAAATCTACCCCGGTCGTGGTGCAGCCTGGCGCTCAGCAGCAGCTGAACGCGACCCTGTGGGTCGGCCCGGAGCTGCAGGATCAGATGGCCCAGTTGGCGCCGCACCTGGACCTGACCGTGGATTACGGCTGGCTGTGGTTCATCTCCCAGCCGCTGTTCAAACTGCTGAAGTTCATCCACGGCTTTATCGGTAACTGGGGCTTCTCCATCATCATCATCACCTTCATCGTGCGCGGCATCATGTACCCGCTGACCAAGGCGCAGTACACCTCGATGGCGAAAATGCGCATGCTGCAGCCGAAGCTGCAGGCGATGCGCGAGCGCATCGGCGATGACAAACAGCGCATGAGCCAAGAGATGATGGCGCTGTACAAGTCGGAGAAAGTGAACCCGCTCGGCGGCTGCCTGCCGCTGATCATTCAGATGCCGATCTTCCTGGCGCTGTACTACATGCTGATGGGCTCGGTCGAGCTGCGCCACGCGCCGTTCGCCCTGTGGATCCATGACCTGTCGGCGCAAGACCCGTACTACATCCTGCCAATCCTGATGGGCGTGACGATGTTCTTCATTCAGAAGATGTCGCCAACCACCGTGACTGACCCGATGCAGCAGAAAATCATGACCTTCATGCCGGTGATCTTCACAGTGTTCTTCCTGTGGTTCCCGTCCGGTCTGGTGCTGTATTACATCGTCAGTAACCTGGTGACCATCCTGCAGCAGCAGCTGATTTACCGTGGTCTGGAAAAACGCGGTCTGCACAGCCGCGACAAGAAAAAAAGCTAAGCGTATTGTAGGGGTTCGGCGCGCCGACCCTTGCAGTCACCCCAAAGGCGGTCATTAGACCGCCTTTTTGCATCTTAATCGTCAGAGAGAACCGTTATGAGCACCACCGATACCATCGTTGCCCAAGCCACCCCGCCGGGACGCGGCGGCGTCGGCATTCTGCGCATTTCCGGAAGCAAGGCCAAAGACGTCGCCCAGGCGTTGCTCGGCAAGCTGCCGAAGCCGCGCTACGCTGACTATCTTCCGTTCCGCGACGCCACGGGCGCCACCCTCGATCAGGGCATCGCGCTGTGGTTCCCGGGGCCGAACTCCTTTACCGGCGAAGACGTGCTGGAACTGCAGGGCCACGGCGGGCCGGTGATCCTCGATCTGTTGCTCAAGCGCGTGCTGGCGCTCCCTGACGTGCGCATCGCACGGCCCGGCGAGTTCTCCGAGCGCGCATTTCTCAACGACAAACTCGATTTGGCGCAGGCCGAAGCGATTGCCGATTTGATCGACGCCAGCTCCGAGCAGGCGGCACGTTCGGCGATGAACTCGCTGCAGGGCGCGTTTTCCACCCGCATCCACCAGCTCGTGGAAGCGCTCACTCACCTGCGAATCTACGTGGAAGCGGCGATCGACTTCCCGGACGAAGAAATCGACTTCCTGTCCGACGGTAAAATCGAGGCGCAGCTCAACGACGTAATGGCGGATCTGGACAACGTGCGCGGCGAAGCGCGCCAGGGCAGCCTGCTGCGCGAAGGGATGAAGGTGGTGATCGCCGGGCGCCCCAACGCAGGTAAATCGAGCCTGCTCAATGCGTTGGCCGGGCGCGAGGCGGCGATCGTGACCGATATCGCCGGCACCACCCGCGACGTCTTGCGCGAACATATCCATATCGATGGCATGCCGCTGCACATCATCGACACCGCCGGCCTGCGCGATGCCAGCGACGAAGTAGAGCGTATCGGCATCGAACGTGCGTGGAACGAGATTGAACAGGCCGACCGAGTGCTGTTTATGGTTGACGGCACCACCACCGCCGCCACCGAGCCGGCGGCGATCTGGCCGGAATTTATGGCGCGCCTGCCGGGCACGCTGCCGATCACCGTGGTGCGCAACAAGGCCGACATCACCGGTGAAGCGCTGGGTCTGACAGAAGTGAACAACCACTCACTTATTCGCCTGTCGGCCCGCACCGGCGAAGGCGTCGATGTGCTGCGCGATCATCTTAAACAGAGCATGGGCTTCACCAGCAATATGGAAGGCGGCTTCCTGGCGCGCCGTCGCCACCTGCAGGCACTGGAACTGGCGGCACAGCACCTGGTGCAGGGTAAAGAACAGTTAGTGAGCGCTTACGCGGGGGAGCTGCTGGCCGAGGAACTGCGCCAGGCGCAGCTGGCCCTGAGTGAAATCACCGGCGAATTCACCTCCGACGATCTGCTGGGCCGTATCTTCTCAAGCTTCTGCATCGGGAAATAATCGACTGCGAGCGCCGTATCCTACTCGGCGCCCGCATGTTACTTCTCCCGGCGGCATCAAAACTCACCTAAGCTTATCTCATCAATTTTGCTGCGTGAG
Source organism: Serratia sp. CY33802 (assembly GCF_052169095.1). Lineage (NCBI taxonomy): Bacteria > Pseudomonadati > Pseudomonadota > Gammaproteobacteria > Enterobacterales > Yersiniaceae > Serratia > Serratia sp. CY33802. The sequence continues at coordinate 44,031 of NZ_JBJNLL010000004.1, read as the reverse complement.
AGATAAGCTTACATGAACGAACCTTTAGACTTGATCGGCGTGGGATTGGGGCCTTTCAATCTCAGTCTGGCCGCTCTGGCCGCCGAAAGCGGCGCCGTCAATTATACCTTTCTCGATCGTAACGCCAGCTTCCGTTGGCATCCCGGTATGCTGCTACCCTCAGCTTATATGCAAACCTATGTACTTCAGGATCTGGTTACCGCCGTCAGCCCACGCAGCCAATTTTCATTTATTAATTACTTGGTCGAACAGAAAAAAATTTATCGTTTTTTAATCACCGAGCAGCAAATTATCAGCCGGGAAGAATTTTCCGACTACCTGAGTTGGGCCTGCGAAAGGTTAGACGGGCTACAGTTTTCACAGTCCGTAGAGCGTATTGATTTCGACGATGAAAAAGGTTTGTTCAAGGTATGTACCCACAACCAGACCCTGTGGGCGAAAAATATCTGTCTGGGTACCGGACATGACCCTTGGTTGCCGGAAGCATTTTACCCGGCGCTGGGTGAAAACTGCATGCATGCCGCCGAAATAGCCCTGCGCAATCCAGACTTCAGCGGCAAGCGGGTTATGGTGGTGGGCGGCGGCCAAAGCGGCGCCGATGTTTTTTTGAACGCGTTGCAGGGACACTGGGGCGAGCCGGCACAGCTGGATTGGCTCTCGCGTCGTCCCAATTTTCAGCCGCTGGACGAGTCCCCCTTCACCAACGAATATTTCACTCCTGAATACGTCGACTATTTCTATACGCTGCCGGCCGAGATCCGCGCACGTGAAATCAAAACACAGAAATTGCCGGCAGACGGCATCAGCAATCATACGCTGCGAACCTTGTACCGTGAGCTTTATATGCGTTTTGACGTGATGCGCCAGACACGCAATGTGCGTTTACTGCCCCATCGTACTCTACTGACCGTCGAATCAATGGATGAGGCTTTTCATCTGCGCACGCTTCACGGTCTGGAAAATCGCCGGGAAAGTTTCAGGGCTGATATCGTCATTCTCGCCACCGGTTATCGCGCCTCTCTGCCCGCGTACCTGAAACCCTTGGTGCCACGCATCCCGCTCGATTCGAAGCAGCATCTACCGCTGCTGCCGAATTTTAATCTTGAATGGCTCGGGCCGGAGCAAAATCGAATTTATGCGGTAAATGCCGGGATACACAGCCACGGCAGCGCAGAAGGCGGACTGAGCCTGATGGCCTGGCGTTCAGCGCGCATCCTCAATCACTTGCTGGGCAAGCCATACTTTGATTTGGCACCGAACGCATCAATGATCCAATGGTGGAGCGATGCCGCGTCGGACGATACCTTTTCCATCGTTAATAAATAGGATAATCCGCATAGTGTTTTTTGATGATAAATCCTCAACTTAGTCTTAATCTAACACCCCTGCGTTCTTAGCGACCCTCTGTCATGGAGTGAACAATGGCGTGTCATTTTGCCCGATGGACCCCGGCCTCCGCTGTCCTGGATACCCAGAGACTCTCCGACGAAGTGATAGCCGCCACCCGCACCTTTTCCGTTAAGCGCCGCACGCGCTACCTGCAAGGGCGCATTCTGCTCGCCGAAATGATGTTCTACCTGTACGGCTTGCCGACGCTCCCCCCTATAGCCACCACGCCGACCGGCCGCCCCTGTTTCGCCGATCATCAGCTGCCCGATTTTAGCCTCGCCTACGCCAGCAACACCGTGGGCGTACTGCTTAGCGACGAGGGCAAGGTCGGACTGGATATCGAAGTGATGCGGGCGCGCGGCACCCGGCAAAGCGCGCTGCAACACGCGCATCAGACACCGGCGGAAAGTGCCTGGATCGGTGCGCAGGACGATCGGCTGGAGGCAGAAACTCAGCTGTGGAGCATCCGGCAAAGCGTGCTGAAAATTTCCGGCCTCGGTAACAGCGGCCAGTCTACGCTGCGTCTGCATCCCTTCTCCGGCCACCTGCGCTCCAGTGCCACGCCGGACGTTCAGGTGATGAGCGACGCCGACGAATACCTGAGCTGGGCCTGCGCCGGCAGCCCTGGGCTGGATCGCCTGCTGTGCTGGCGCTACGAAGAGCGCGGTGGACTGCACAAAGACGGGGAAATCTCACCGCGCAGCCCGGCGGCGTCCTCGCGCTTCGTTAAACTGACGGGCCTGAAGACGCCCGGTTAACGCGGCGCAAAGCGGATAACGCTGTCTTTACCGCTCGAGTCGCTGGATTAAATTGTAAAGACAGCTAAATGTTGAGCAATCGCCTATTCTCGACCCGCGCTTTAGCCTACTATTCGCCCATGTTGTACGCTGAATCTGCTCATTCGAAAGGGAGAATCATCATGTCAGACCAAGCCTTAAAAATCGTCACTCTGCTCGGCAGCCTGCGTAAAGGCTCTTACAACGCCATGGTGGCCCGCGCCCTGCCAGGGCTGGCTCCGCAGGGCGTCACCATTGAAGCGCTACCTTCCATCCGCGATATCCCACTGTACGACGCCGACATGCAACAGGGTGAAGGCTTCCCTGCCGCTGTCGAGGCGATCGCCGAACAGATCCGCCAGGCCGACGGCGTGATCATCGTCACCCCTGAATATAACTATTCCGTGCCCGGCGGGTTGAAGAACGCCATCGACTGGCTGTCTCGCTTGCCGAATCAGCCGCTGGCCGGCAAGCCGGTCGCCATTCAAACCAGCTCGATGGGGCCGATCGGCGGCGCGCGCTGCCAATACCATCTGCGCCAGATCCTGGTATTCCTCGATGCGATGGTAATGAACAAGCCTGAGTTTATGGGCGGCGTGATCCAGAGCAAGGTCGATGAACAGGCCGGTGAACTGAGCGATCAGGGAACGCTGGACTTCCTGACCGGCCAGCTGTCCGCGTTCAGCGATTTTATTCGCCGCGTGGAGTGACCGTCTCGCGGCGCCCACCGGGCGCCGCAACAGGACATGAAGTCCGTCAATTCATTGAAAATTAAAGCCATAGCATCATGTATTTTTTCATTTTAGCGTTATTTTTTGTTTCCATCACCAGTCCCGCTTTCGCCGCAGACATGCGTTATCCCGCCGGTGAAGAACCGCTGGAGCTGCCGGCACACAGTGCGCTCAACGCCCAGCTGTCGCGATCCGCGCAAAACCAGGAAGACAAAAAGCTGGGCGCCATGTCGCTGTACCTGACGCTGATGCGCGAAGACGGCCGCAATGTCTGGGCGCCCTACCAGTTGGCGGTGTCGTCGGCAGAGAAAGGGCAAACCGAGCTGGCGGAACGCTACCTGCAGCTGAGCGCCGACCGCGGCCTGTGGTACTACTACAACCTGCTGGAGGACGACGCCTTCAACAGCATTCAACATTCCGCCACCTACCAATCCATTTTGGCCGCCACCAAAGCGCGCTATCTGCAGCACGCTCGCCGCTATGAAGGCAAAGCCAGCTACGCGATGCCGGACGGCGAAGCACCGCCCGAAGGCTGGCCAACGGTGATCTTCCTGCATACCTACGGCAAAGCCGCCGCTATCAGCCCCGAAGAACGGCTGCTGTTCGGCGAAATGGGCGTAGCCTACATCGAGATCAACGGCACGCAGATGCTGTCGGAAAACAGCTTCCGCTGGTCGAATTACAGCGATGAGAGCACCCAAACCGCCATTCAGCGTACGCTGCAACAGCTGGCTCCGCAGCTAAAGCTGAATACCCAACGGATTTACCTCAGCGCCCGCGGCCAGGGTGCATTGCACGCCGCCAACCTGATCGCGAAGTACCCGCAGTTTTACGCCGGCGCGCTCCTGATCGCCCCCAACGGGGAGATCAAGCCGGCCCAGCAGTCGCTGGCGGCGCAAAAGAAAATCGTGATGGCGTATTACGATCGGCAGAACTTCAGTGAGCAGGCGCTGGCGTTGCACTTCGCCAATCTGTTTGGAGAGGATAACCAGGTAGAGACGCTGCACTTCGCCCAGGGCGAGGATGCCGCCGGCAGTTGGCAGGCGCGCTTCAGGCGGCCGTTGCAGTGGGTGTTGGACCAGGCGCCGGACGCGACGCCGGGAGTCTAGCGTTCAGGGCCGACAGACGTCGGCCCTTTGGCTGTCAATGGCCGTCGACAAAGACGATTTTCAGTACGAACAGCAGCGCCACCACCACCACGCACGGGCTGATTTCACGCCAGCGGCCGGTGCCGAGCTTCATCACGCAGTAGGAGATAAAGCCGAGCGCGATACCTTCGGTGATCGAGAAACTGAACGGCATCATCACCGCGGTGACAAATGCCGGTACCGCTTCGGTCAGATCGTCCCACTTCACCCGCGCCAGGCTGGAGGTCATCAGTACACCGACATAGATCAGCGCGCCGGCGGCAGCGTAAGCCGGCACCATACCCGCCAACGGCGACAGGAAGATCACCAGCAGGAACAGCAGGCCAGTGACCACCGCCGTCAAACCGGTGCGGCCGCCGACGGCGACGCCGGACGAGCTTTCGATGTAAGCGGTCACGGAAGAGGTACCCGCCAGCGAACCGGCCACTGAGCTGATGCTGTCAACGTACAACGCCTGCTTCATACGCGGGAATTTGCCCTGGTTGTCGGTCAGGCCGGCTTTATCGGTAACGCCGATCAGGGTGCCGGAAGAGTCGAACAGGTTCACCAGCATAAACGAGAAGATAACCCCGGCCAGCCCGATGTTCAGTGCGCCGGCCACGTCGACCTGGCCCACCACCGAGGTGATACTCGGCGGCAGGGAGAACAGGCCACCGTATTTCACGTCGCCCAGCATCCAGCCGATCAGGGTGGTGACCACGATCGACACCAGCACCGCCGCGTGGAAGTTACGCGAAGAGAGCACGGCGATGATGAAGAAGCCGAGCGCCCCCAGCAGCACGTTGTGCGAGGTCAGGCTGCCGATGGTCACCAGCGTGTCCGGGTTAGCCACTACGATGCCGGCGTTTTTCAGCCCCATCATGCCGATGAACAGGCCGATGCCGCTGGTAATGCCGACCCGCAGGCTGACCGGAATGTTAGCGATCATCCAATAGCGAATGCGGAAAATGGTCAGCAACAGCAGGCCGACCGCCCCCCAGAAGATGGCGCCCATGCCCACCTGCCAGGAGATGCCCATCGCGCCGACCACCACGAAGGCGAAGAAGGCGTTCAGGCCCATCGCCGGCGCCAGCGCCACCGGCAGGTTCGCCAGCAGGCCCATAAAGATGCTGCCGAAGGCGGCGATCAAACAGGTGGTGACAAATACCGCCTGGGTATCCATGCCCGCCGCGCCCAAAATTTGCGGGTTAACGAACACGATATACACCATGGTGAGAAAGGTGGTGATACCGGCAATCGTTTCCGTACGCGCCGTCGTGCCATGTTGCTTGAGTTTAAACACGCGCCCAAGCAAGCCTTGCTCAGCGTCAAGGCCAGATACTGGTTTGGTCATTATCAGAATTCCGAAAATGGGAATGGACAGTCGCCGGCTATCCTATAACAAAAAGTGGGGCTTTTGATGTCGGTCACAGGTTTTTTTCGCCGTCTTTACGGCTAAACGCGTCAACGGCTTGTATTTACAGGCATTCATCCCCCTTGCCGCCCGCTGCGTTGCCGTTTGCCGGCACGGCCGATAAAATGGCCTATCGCCCCTCTATCCCTATCCGTTAAAAACAGGAATCCGCATGTCTTCGACCTTTATCGATAAGCTGGCGTTGATCGCGCTGAAAGATGACAAAGTGGCGCTGGTGCGCTCACACAATAAGACGCTGTTTTATATGCCGGGCGGAAAGCGCGAAGCGGGCGAAACCGACGAACAGGCGCTGTGCCGCGAAATCGACGAAGAGCTGACCGTTGCGCTGCTGTCGCAATCCATCGCGTTTTACGGCGAATTCACCGGCCCGGCGGACGGCAAGCAGGACGGCACCCAGGTGCGCATTCGCTGCTACCAGGCCGACTTTACCGGGCAGCTGCAGCCGGCCGCCGAAATCGCCGAGCTGAAGTGGTGCGACAGTCGCGATCTGCCGCAGTGCTCACACGTCGCCGCGCTAATTTTGCACGATCTCAAGGCGCGTAACCTGATCAAGTGATCGCTGAGCGGCCTCAGCGGCGTTAACCCGAAGGAACCTGTCCCGCATGAATCAGATTGACTGCATTTTGTTCGACTGCGATGGCACGCTGGTAGACAGCGAAGTGCTGTGCAGCAAAGCCTATGTGCACATGTTCGCCCACTACGGCATTCATCTGTCGCTGGAAGAGGTATTCAAGAAATACAAAGGGGTGAAGCTGTACGAGATCATCGATCGGGTCAACGCCGAGCAGGGCACTGACCTGGCCAAAGAGACACTGGAGCCGCTGTATCGGCAGGAAGTGGCGCGGTTGTTCGACAGCGAACTGCAACAGATTGCCGGCGCCCGTGAGCTGCTGGCGCAGATAACGGTGCCTGTCTGCACCGTCTCCAACGGGCCGGTCAGCAAGATGCAGCATTCGCTCGGCCTAACCGGCATGCTGCCTTATTTTGATGACCGGTTATTCAGCGGCTATGACATTCAGCGCTGGAAGCCGGATCCGGCGATCGTGTTTCACGCCGCCGAACAGATGCAGGTGCCGGTGACGCGCTGCATCCTGGTGGACGATTCGCCCGCCGGCGCGCAGGCCGGCATCCATGCCGGCATCCCGGTCTTTTACTTCTGCGCCGATCCGCATAACCCGCCGATTGACCACCCGCTGGTGACCACGTTTGACGACCTGGCCCAACTGCCCGCGCTGTGGCGCGAACGCGGCTGGCGGCTCACGGCCGATTAACTGGCCGGCAACGGCGGCTTGTTGCGCCACCAGCGCCAGGACCGTTTCAGCGCGCGGGTTTGCGCGCCGAAGCGGCGGTTGACCGCGTTGGCCAGCAGATCGAGCGCCAGGCAGAACACGAAGTAGACCAGCGCCACGAACAGGAACACTTCCATCGGATAGACCATGCTGCGGTTGTTGACCTGGGTCGCCAGGAAGGTCAGTTCGCCAACGCCGACGATATAAGCCAGCGAGGTGTCCTTGATCAGAGAGATCCACTGGTTGATGAACGACGGCACCATCATGCGCAGCGCCTGCGGCAGCACGATCATGCGCAGCGTCTGCCAACGCGTCAGCCCCAGAGAAAGCCCAGCCTGCCACTGGCCGGGGCCGATCGCGGCGATGCCGGCCTTCACTGCATGGGCCAGATAGGCCGAGGCGATCAGCGCCAGCGCGCACACCACGGTAGTGATTTCCGGGATCTCGACGCCAAACACCATCGGCAGCAGGAAATAGGTCCAGAAGATCAGCATGATGACCGGAATGGCGCGGAAAAAGCCCAACACCGCCGCCAGCAGCCCGGCGGCGACGCCGCGTGACATCGCCAGCGCCACGCCGAGTAAGGTGCCGAGCACCGCCGAGGCCACGCCGGCCATCAGGCTGATCGCCAACGTCAGCGCCGCGCCACCCAGCGGCCCGTCCGGCCAGGTGCCCCACAGCAGGTAACCCAGGTTGTCGTGAATCACGCTGAAATCCATCTCAATGTCCTCCCAGCGGTTTACGCTGTTGTCGCCACATGCCCCAACCTTCCAGCAGCGCGATGATGGCGATATACAGCACCGTCGCCACGCCGAACGCCTGGAAGGTGCGCAGGGTTTCGGTTTCGACCTGACGCGAGGCGTAAGAGAGTTCGGCAACGCCGATCGCCATGGTCAGCGACGAGTTCTTGATCACGTTCATGTATTGCCCCAGCAGCGGCGGCAGCGCGATTTTCAGCGCCTGCGGCAACACCACGTAGCGCATCGCCTGCCAGCCGGTCAGTCCCAGCGCCTGAGCGGCATATTTCTGCCCGCCGGCGACGCCGCGAATGCCGGAGCGGATCTCTTCGGCGATAAAGGCGGTGGAGTAGAGCGTCAGGCCAAAGAAACCGGCGAGAAACTCGAACGACGGCCACTCAAGCGGGCCGACCTGATGTGAGCTGTTCAGCCACTGCATGGCGGCGGACGGCAGGATCTGCCCGGCGGCGAAGTACCAGAAGAACAGCTGCACCAGCAGCGGCGTATTGCGAAACAGCGAGCTGTATCCCATCGCCAGCCAACGCAACGGCCGCAGGCTGCTGTCGCGCATCGCCGCCAGCACAAAGCCCAGCAACGTGGCCGCCAGGCCCGCGCAGGCGGAAAGCCACAGCGTCAGCAGAAAGCCGTGCCACAGCCAGCTCAGGTATTGCGGCGCCAGCAGCCAGTCCAGGTTCATGTTCAATCCTTGTCTTGCAGAATGCATCAGGGGCGCAGCAAGCTGCGCCCCTCCGTGCCTATCTCACCGCAAGCGGTTAAGTCAGGCTTTTGGTTGCTGATCCAAAGGCGCGATTTTGAAATCGCCGCGCGGTTGAGCGGATTGGGTTTCCGGCCCGAACCAGCGATCGTAAATCTTAACCGCTTCGCCGTCTTTTTCCAGCTTGATCAGCGTCTCGTTCACCGCGGCGGTCAGGCGATCTTCACCCTTGGGAATGCCGACGCCCTGATACTCTTTGGTCAGGCTGAACGGCGAAATTTCAAACTCCGCCTTTTGCGCCGCCGGCAGGTTGCCGAGCAGGCCGACCAGCTTGGCGTCGTCCTGAGTGATCGCCTGCACGTTGCCGTTACGCAGCGCCACGAACGCCAGCGGGGTATCATCGTAGGAGATCACTTTCGCCGTCGGGAAACGCTCGCGCAGGGTGATTTCCTGCACCGTGCCCTTATCCGCGCCGATGCGCAGCTTCTTGATGTCTTCCGGCGTTTTCAACACGCCTTTGCGGGCGATGAATTTCTGGCCAGTGGCGAAGTACGGCACGCTGAAGTTCACTTCCTTGGCGCGCTCGTCGGTAATGGTGAAGTTGGCGGCAATCAGGTCAACCTTCTTCGACACCAGCAGCGGAATGCGGTTGGCCGGGTTGGTGGCGCGCAGCTCCACTTTCACCCCCAGCGCTTTGCCGATCGCGTCGGCGACATCCACATCGTAGCCCACCAGCTTCTTGCTCTGCGGATCGATGTAGCCGAACGGCGGGTTGCTGTCGAACACCGCGATGCGCACCACGCCGGCTTGCTTGATATCGTCAAGTTTGTCCGCGTGCGCGGCACCGGCGGCGAGGCCGGTCAGACTGGCTAACAACGTTAAGGCCAAAGCGCGATGTTTCATAGAAAGCTCCTAAGTGGTTGATGTCCTGCTGGCGGATAAGCTAGCAAGCGCCACATAGGTCAGGAAATAATATAAAAAGCTATATTTATAACCTTTTTATCTTTACGCGCTTAAGATGGAATAAAGGCGCGGGAAACCGCGCCTTTGAAGGATATTACCCGGAAAGGGTTAGTCGGCTTTGTCGTCTTTACCGCCCGGGGAGAGCAGCTTTTCCAGGGCATCGCCACCCAAATGACGGAAATCCTGCCCTTTGACGAAATAGAAGATAAATTCGCAGATGTTCTGGCAGCGGTCGCCGATACGCTCGATAGAACGGGCGCAGAACAGCGCGGTCAGCACGCTCGGAATGGTGCGCGAATCTTCCATCATGTAGGTCATCAGCTGACGCACGATGCCTTCGTATTCCTGGTCGACTTTTTTATCTTCCCGGTAAATACGGATCGCCTCGTCCAGATCCATGCGCGCGAAGGCGTCCAGCACGTCGTGCAGCATCTGCACGGTGTGGCGCCCCAGCGACTCCAGGCTGACCAGCAGCGGCTGGTGCTGGTGCGAGAACTTCTCCAGCGCGGTGCGGCAGATCTTGTCCGCCACGTCGCCGATGCGCTCCAGCTCGGAAATGGTTTTGATGATCGCCATCACCAGACGCAGATCGCTGGCGGTCGGCTGGCGCTTGGCGATAATGCGCACGCAAGCTTCATCGATCGCCACTTCCATCATGTTGACCTTGGCGTCGCCTTCGATCACGCGCTTGGCCAGCTCGCCATCCTGATTGTGCATCGCGGTGATGGCGTCGGTCAGCTGCTGCTCCACCAGCCCGCCCATGGTCAGCACCTGGGTGCGGATATGCTCGAGCTCTGCGTTGAACTGGCCGGAAATGTGTTTGTTTAAATTCAGGTTATCCATGATGCTTCCTATCAACCATAACGGCCAGTGATGTAGTCTTCAGTCTGCTTTTTCTGCGGCGCAGTGAACAGGTTATCAGTATCACTGAACTCGATCAGCTCGCCCAGATACATAAATGCGGTAGAGTCGGAGCAGCGCGCCGCCTGCTGCATGTTGTGCGTCACGATCACCACGGTGTAATCAGCCTTCAGCTCGCTGATCAGCTCTTCAATCTTGCCGGTGGAGATCGGATCCAGCGCCGAGCAAGGCTCATCCAGCAACAACACTTCCGGACGAATGGCGATGCCGCGGGCGATGCACAAACGCTGCTGCTGGCCGCCGGAGAGGCTGTAGCCGCTCTGGTGCAGCTTGTCCTTGGTTTCATTCCACAGCGCCGCCTTGGTCAGCGCCCACTGCACGCGCTCGTCCATATCGGCGCGCGACAGCTTTTCAAACAGGCGAACGCCGAAGGCGATGTTGTCGTAAATCGACATCGGGAACGGCGTCGGCTTCTGGAACACCATGCCGACCTTGGCACGCAGCAGCGCGATATCCGAGTTGTCGGTCAGGATGTTCTGGCCGTCCAGCAGGATGCCGCCTTCCGCACGCTGTTCCGGGTACAGCTGGTACATCTTGTTGAAGGTGCGCAGCAGGGTAGATTTGCCGCAGCCGGACGGGCCGATAAACGCGGTGACCTTGTTCTTGGCGATATCCAGCGTGATGTTCTTCAGCGCATGGAATTTGCCATAGTAGAAGTTCAGATCGCGTACCTGAATTTTGCTGCTGGAAGCGTCAGTAACCATACTCATCAAGACTTCTCTCTTTTCATCAGCGCCGCCAAAGCGGCGCTCAAAATTTTATGAATGCTTTTTCTTGGCGAAAACCACGCGCGCCAGGATATTCAGTAACAGTACGCACAGGGTGATCAACAGCACCCCGGCCCAGGCCAGCTGTTGCCATTCGGCGAACGGGCTCATGGCGAATTTGAAGATGGTCACCGGCAGGTTGGCGATCGGCTGCATCAGGTCGGTGCTCCAGAACTGGTTCGACAGCGAAGTGAACAGCAGCGGTGCGGTTTCCCCCGCGATGCGTGCAATCGCCAGCAGCACGCCGGTGATGATGCCGGACACCGACGCCTTCAGCGTGATGGCGGAAATCATGCGCCATTTCGGCGTACCCAGGGCATAAGCGGCCTCGCGCAGCGTATCCGGTACCAGTTTCAGCATGTTCTCGGTGGTACGAATGACGATCGGCACCTGCAGCAGCGCCAGCGCCACGATGCCGGCCCAGCCGGAGAAGTGTTCCATCTTCGCCACCACGATGGTGTAAACGAACAGGCCCACCACGATCGACGGTGCGGACAAAAGAATGTCGTTGATAAAGCGGATCACTTCCGCCAGCCAGGATTTACGGCCGTATTCCGCCAGGTAGATGCCGGCCATGATGCCCAGCGGCGTACCGAAAAGGGTCGCCCACAGGATCAACAGGCCGCTGCCGGCGATAGCGTTGGCCAAGCCGCCGCCTGCGGTATTCGGCGGCGGGGTCATCTCGGTGAACAGCGCCAGCGACATGCCGTCGAAGCCTTTGGTGACGGTGGCGATCAGGATCCAGATCAGCCAGAACAACCCGAACGCCATGGTCGCCATCGACAGGAACAGCGCGAGGCGGTTTTTCTGCCGGCGCCAGGCCTGCATTTTGCGGCGGCTTTCCGCCAGAACGACTGCGTTTTGCATATCCATCGTCGCCATGTTAACGCCCCTCATTCTTGGCCAGACGCATGATCATCAGTTTCGACAGCGCCAGCACGATAAAGGTGATAACAAACAGAATCAGGCCCAGCTCCATCAACGCGGCGGTGTGCACGCCGGACTCAGCTTCGGCGAATTCGTTGGCCAGCGCCGAGGTGATGCTGTTGCCCGGCATATACAGCGAAGCGCTGTCGAGCTGGTAGGTGTTGCCGATGATAAAGGTCACCGCCATGGTTTCCCCCAGCGCACGGCCCAGGCCCAGCATCACGCCGCCGATGACGCCGTTTTTGGTGAACGGCAGCACGATGCGCCAGATGACTTCCCAAGTGGTGCAGCCGATGCCGTAGGCCGACTCTTTCATCATTACCGGCGTCTGTTCGAACACGTCGCGCATAACCGCAGCGATGTAAGGAATGATCATGATCGCCAGGATCACCCCGGCAGCCAGGATACCGATGCCGAAGGCCGGGCCGGAGAACAGCTCGCCGACGATAGGAATGCCCGACAGCACGTCGCCCACCGGCGTCTGGAAGTATTCGGCGAACAGCGGGGCGAACACAAACAGGCCCCACATGCCGTAGACGATGCTCGGGATGGCCGCCAGCAGCTCAATGGCGATGCCCAGCGGCCGCTTCAACCAGTTCGGCGCCAGTTCGGTCAGGAACAGCGCGATGCCGAAACTCACCGGCACGGCGATGATCAGCGCGATGAGCGAGGTGACCACGGTACCGTAGATAGGCACCAGCGCGCCGAACTGCTCCGCCGGCGCATCCCACTCTTTGGTCCACAGGAAGGCGAAGCCGAATTTCTGCATGCTTGGCCAGGAGGCGAAGATCAGCGAAACGATGATGCCGCCCAGCAACAATAGGGTAATCAGCGCAGCCAGTCTCACCAGCGCGCTGAAAATGATGTCACCGTTTTTGCCCGGTGCTTTGATGGTCGGCTTGTACTCAGCCATAGATTACTCTCTGTTTGAACCCTGGCAGCCCCAACCGGGATCGGAGCCTGAAGAACTGTGTGGGGCGCGGCGAACCCGCGCCCCTGCGTTGTTAGTACAGCGCTTTACCTGAACTGTCTTTTACGTTGGTTTTCCAGGCCGCGCGCACCTGCTCAACCACTTCTGTCGGCAGGGTGGCGTAATCCAGCTCGTTCGCCTGCTTGGCGCCGGTTTTATAAGCCCAGTCGAAGAACTTCAGCACTTCGGCACCCTGAGCAGGGTTTTTCTGCTCTTTGTGCACCAAAATGAAGGTGGTGGAGGTGATTGGCCACACGTTGTCGCCTTTCTGGTCAGTCAGATCCTGAGCGAAGGTCTTGCTCCAATCCACGCCTTTGGCCGCGTTGCTGAAGCTCTCTTCGGTCGGGCTGACCGGTTTGCCGTCGGCGGACACCAGCTTGGTGTAAGCCAGGTTGTTCTGCTTGGCGTAAGCGTATTCTACGTAGCCGATAGAGCCAGGCAGACGCTGAACGAAGGCGGCGATGCCGTCGTTGCCTTTGCCGCCCAGACCGGTCGGCCAGTTAACGGTAGAACCGGCGCCAATCTTCTCTTTCCACTGCGCGTTGGCCTTGGACAGGTAGCTGGTAAACACGAACGAGGTGCCGGAACCGTCGGCGCGGCGCACTACGGCGATGTTCTGGTCAGGCAGTTTCACGCCAGGGTTCAGCTTGGTGATAGCCGGATCGTTCCACTTTTTGACGTTGCCCAGGTAGATATCGCCCAGGGTTTTACCGTCCAGCGTCAGTTCGCCGGATTTGATGCCCGGGATATTCACCGCCAGTACCACGCCGCCGATCACGGTCGGGAACTGGAACAGGCCATCGGCCGCCAGTTTGTCGTCAGACAGCGGAGCATCGGAAGCGCCAAAGTCAACGGTGTTGGCCACGATTTGCTTCACGCCGCCAGAGGAGCCGATGCCCTGATAGTTAACTTTGTTGCCGGTTTCTTTCTGATAAGAATCTGCCCACTTAGCGTAAACCGGAGCGGGGAATGTCGCACCTGCACCGGTCAGGCTGGCAGCAGCGAACGCGGACACGGCGGTCAGGGAGAAGGTCGCTGCCACAATACTGGCGACGGTGGTACGCATCAGTTTCATAATCCCTCCTAATGGGATACTTAAAATCGACTTCGAGTCGTTTTAATCAGAGTAAGTATTGCTGCAGGAGGGAAAATAGGACAGTTTGGTGACAGAAAAATGTACGCAATATGACAGTTATATTACAGTGCGTTTGATGGGTATTGTTTTATCTATAAATCAAAAAGTTAGTTGTTAAACAGCACATTTGCCAAGCAATAAAAAAACCGTTTTGGCGCGGCCTATCCGCTTGAATATGACAACGTTTATCGCCGAATCGGTCGCGCTGTCATCTTTAAGGCCACTCATGAAAAAAGCCGGCGCGAAGGCCGGCTTTTGCAGTTTACCTGCGGCAAATTACTCTACGGTGACAGACTTCGCCAGGTTGCGTGGCTGGTCAACGTCGGTGCCTTTGATCAGCGCCACGTGGTAAGACAGCAGCTGCAACGGCACGGTGTAGAAGATCGGCGCGACGATTTCCTCGACGTGCGGCAGAGGAATGATGGTCATGCCTTCGCTGCTGACAAAGCCGGCGTCCTGATCGGCGAACACGTACAGCTGGCCGCCGCGCGCGCGCACTTCTTCAATGTTGGACTTCAGCTTTTCCAGCAGTTCGTTGTTTGGCGCCACCACGATCACCGGCATATCGGCGTCGATCAGCGCCAGCGGGCCGTGTTTCAACTCGCCCGCCGCATAAGCTTCGGCGTGAATATAGGAGATCTCTTTCAGCTTCAGCGCCCCTTCCATGGCGATCGGATACTGATCGCCGCGGCCGAGGAACAGCGCATGGTGCTTGTCGGAGAAGCCTTCCGCCAGCGCTTCGATCTCTTTATCCATCGACAGCATCTGCTCGATACGCGCCGGCAGCGCCTGCAGGCCGTGCACGATCTCCTGCTCCACGCTTTCCGCCATGCCTTTCAGGCGGCCTAGGCGCGCCACCAGCATCAACAGCACGGTAAGCTGGGTGGTGAAGGCTTTGGTCGAGGCTACGCCGATTTCCGTGCCCGCTTTGGTCATCAACGCCAGATCGGATTCACGCACCAGCGAAGAGCCCGCAACGTTACAAACGGCCAGCGAACCAAGATAACCCAGCTCTTTGGACAGGCGCAGCGCCGCTAACGTGTCGGCGGTTTCGCCGGACTGCGACAGGGTGATGATCAGGCTACCCGGACGCACCGCCGATTTGCGGTAACGGAATTCGGACGCGATCTCGACGTCGCACGGCACGCCGGCCAACGCTTCAAACCAGTAGCGCGCCACCATCCCGGAGTGGTAAGAAGTCCCACAGGCGATGATCTGCACGTGTTGCACCTTGGCCAGCAGCTCGTCGGCGTGCGGGCCCAGCTCGCTCAGGTTGATTTGGCCATGGCTGAAACGCCCTTCCAGGGTGTTTTTCAGCGCCAGCGGCTGTTCGTAGATCTCTTTTTGCATGTAGTGACGGTAAGCGCCCTTGTCGCCGGCGTCATACTGCACCTGGGATTCGATCTCAGGACGCTCGATGGCGTTGCCCTGCTTGTCGAAGATGTTGACGGTGCGGCGAGTCACTTCCACCACATCGCCTTCTTCCAGGAAGATGAAGCGGCGGGTGACCGGCAGCAGCGCCAGCTGATCGGAGGCGATGAAGTTTTCCCCAACGCCGCGGCCGATAACCAGCGGGCTGCCGGAGCGCGCCGCAACCAATACGCTCGGATCGCGGCTGTCCATCACCACGGTGCCGTAAGCGCCGCGCAGCTGTGGGATCACGCGCTGAACCACTTCCAGCAGCGTACCGCCCTGCAACTGTTCCCAGTGCACCAGGTGCGCGATCACTTCGGTGTCGGTTTCGGAGCTGAAACGGTAACCACGTTCGATCAGCAGCTCGCGCAGCGGTTCGTGGTTTTCGATGATGCCGTTATGCACCACGGTAATGTAGTCGGAAACATGCGGGTGCGCGTTCGCTTCGGTCGGTTCACCGTGCGTTGCCCAGCGGGTGTGAGCGATGCCGGTACCGCCGTGCAGATCGGTTTGCTCCGCCGCTTCGGCCAGTTTTTGTACCTTGCCTACGCGACGCAGGCGACTGACGTTGCCTTTTTCATCGACCACCGCCAGACCGGCGGAGTCATAACCGCGGTACTCAAGACGACGTAAACCTTCCAACAGGATTTCTGCGATATCACGTTGCGCTACTGCGCCTACAATTCCACACATCAGTTATATTCCTAATGAACGCCCTTCATGGGCGCTTTCGATGCCTTGACCTGATTTTTGCCGGTTTTTACCGTGCGTCCCCCGAGCCTGTAGATGGTGGGGGTTATTATGTTTTGTATTGGGCTCGTGAACAGAGCCCAACGCAAAACACACTATGACTTCTTCTTCACCGGACGTTGCCAGCCCTGAATGTGCACCTGCTTGACGCGGCTCAGCACCAATTCGTTCTCGGCAATATCGCGCGTCACCGTGGTGCCTGCGGCGATGGTGGAGCCTTTGCCGACCGATACCGGCGCCACCAGCTGAGTATCGGAACCGACGAACACCCCATCGCCGATCAGCGTCTTGTGCTTGTTGGCGCCATCGTAGTTACAGGTGATGGTGCCGGCGCCGATATTCACGTCATCGCCGATTTCGGCATCGCCCAGGTAGCTGAGGTGGCCGGCCTTGGAGCCTTTGCCCAGACGCGCCTTTTTCATTTCCACGAAGTTGCCGACGTGGGCCCCTGCCGCCAGCTCCGCGCCTGGGCGCAGGCGGGCAAATGGCCCCACGGTGCAGCCGACTTCCAGCACGCTGTCTTCCAGCACGCTGTAAGGACTGATCTCGCAATCATCACCGATTACGCAGTTTTTCAGCACGCAGCCGGCGCCGATTTTCACCCGATCGCCCAACTTGACGTGACCTTCGATAATCACATTCGCATCAATAGTGATGTCGCGGCCGTGAACAAGTTCCCCGCGCAAATCGAAACGCGCCGGATCCAGCAGCATCACGCCGGCCAACAGCAGCTTTTCAGACTGTTCCGACTGGAATACGCGTTCCAGGGTCGCCAGTTGCAGGCGGTTGTTCACACCTTCCACTTCACTCAGGCGCGACGGGTGTACAGCCTCGATTTTCTTGCCGTCGGCATGGGCCAACGCAATGATATCGGTGATGTAAAACTCGCCCTGTGCGTTGTCGTTGTTCAGCATCCCCAGCCAGCGCTTCAGATCGCGCCCGTTCGCCACCAGGATGCCGGTATTGATCTCATTAATCTGACGCTGTGCCTCGCTGGCGTCCTTGTGTTCAACGATGCCCACCACGTTGCCCTGCTCGCGCACGATGCGGCCGTAACCGCTCGGATCGTCCAGTTTCACCGTCAGCAGACCGATGCCGCCCTGCGGCTTGGCCGCAATCAGGCGTTGCAGCGTATCCACGGAAATCAAAGGCACGTCACCGTACAGCATCAGCACGTCTTCATCGTCGGCAAAATGCGGCGCCGCCTGCTGCATTGCATGGCCGGTGCCCAATTGCTCCGCCTGCAGCACCCAGTTCAGCGCGCCGTCCGTCAGCGTGCTTTTCAATAAATCGCCGCCGTGGCCGTATACCAGGTGAACATGTTGCGCGCCCAGTTTCATCGCGGCATCAATGACGTGCTGCACCATCGGCTTACCGGCCAACGGATGCAACACTTTGGGAAGATCGGAATACATGCGCGTACCCTTGCCCGCGGCGAGGATGACCACGCTCATTGCGCTGTTCGACATAAGCAACCTGATAACTCCATTTTGATAGACGAAAGTAAAACCGTTTAGCGACGATATTACTACATATTTCTCATCACGAACCCGGCGCAGGCCGCGCGCCTCTTGGCCTGCCGCCATCATGGCCGATTCGGCTTCAGGACGAAAAAACTGTCGGCGTTCGGCGACGTTTCTTTCCCGATATCAGGGGTTATACACCACACCGCCCGCCGGGCTGAAATGCTTATTTTAAAGTAAAAAAAAAGCGACCCTATAGGCCGCTTTCTTAAAGTTGGGTGCAGAGCACCCAAACATTACATCGCTTTTCTGGTGAGCTCGATAACGCGCAGTTTTGCGATCGCTTTCGCCAGTTCAGCGGATGCCTGAGCATAGTCGACATCGCCATGAGAGCTGCGAATGTGTTCTTCAGCTTTACGCTTAGCTTCCAACGCTCTCGCTTCGTCGAGGTCAGTACCACGGATAGCAGTGTCCGCCAGCACGGTAACCACGCTCGGCTGCACCTCGAGGATGCCGCCGGACAGG
This sequence comes from Serratia sp. CY33802, assembly GCF_052169095.1. NCBI lineage: Bacteria > Pseudomonadati > Pseudomonadota > Gammaproteobacteria > Enterobacterales > Yersiniaceae > Serratia > Serratia sp. CY33802. The sequence goes on along the minus strand of NZ_JBJNLL010000004.1, from coordinate 25,998 downwards.
TAGATGAACTCTTCTTCACCGTGCTGCTTAACAATACGCACCATGCCAGGCTTGATGGCAGTCAGCAGCGGCGCATGGCCAGGGAAGATCCCCAGTTCACCTTCGCTGCCTGTCACCTGGATCTTCTGCACCAGGCCGGAAAACATCTGTTTTTCCGCGCTGACTACATCCAGATGGTAAGTCATAGCCATATCACCCTCCTCTCAAGGCGTTACAGTTTCTTGGCTTTTTCCACTGCTTCTTCAATGGTGCCAACCATGTAGAACGCCTGCTCCGGCAGGTGGTCATAGTCGCCGTCCATAATGCCTTTGAAACCACGGATGGTGTCTTTCAGCGATACGAACTTGCCCGGAGAACCGGTGAAGACTTCTGCCACGAAGAACGGCTGAGACAGGAAGCGTTGGATCTTACGCGCACGGGATACGACCAGTTTGTCTTCTTCAGACAGCTCGTCCATACCCAGGATCGCGATGATATCTTTCAGTTCCTGGTAGCGTTGCAGAATGGACTGCACGCCACGCGCTACGTCGTAGTGCTCCTGGCCAACAACCAGCGGATCCAGCTGACGGCTGGTAGAATCCAGCGGGTCAACGGCCGGGTAGATACCCAGAGAAGCAATGTTACGGCTCAGTACCACGGTTGCGTCCAAGTGCGCAAAGGTGGTGGCTGGTGACGGGTCAGTCAAGTCATCCGCAGGAACGTAAACGGCCTGTACGGAAGTGATGGAACCGGTCTTGGTCGAGGTGATACGTTCTTGCAGAACGCCCATCTCTTCCGCCAGCGTTGGCTGATAACCTACCGCGGATGGCATACGGCCCAGAAGTGCGGACACTTCGGTACCGGCCAGGGTGTAACGGTAGATGTTGTCAACGAACAGCAGAACGTCACGGCCTTCGTCACGGAATTTCTCCGCCATGGTCAGACCGGTCAGCGCAACGCGCAGACGGTTACCTGGTGGCTCGTTCATCTGGCCGTAAACCAGGGATACTTTGTCCAGAACGTTGGAGTCGGTCATTTCGTGGTAGAAGTCGTTACCCTCACGAGTACGCTCGCCCACGCCCGCAAACACGGAATAACCGGAGTGCTCGATCGCGATGTTACGGATCAGCTCCATCATGTTTACGGTTTTACCTACGCCCGCACCGCCGAACAGACCAACTTTACCGCCCTTGGCGAACGGACAAATCAGGTCCATTACCTTGATACCGGTTTCCAGCAGTTCCTGGGAGCTGGACAGCTCTTCGTAGCTTGGCGCCGCGCGGTGAATCGCCCAACGCTCTTCTTCGCCGATGTCGCCTTTCATGTCGATCGGTTGGCCCAATACGTTCATGATACGGCCCAGGGTAGCTTTACCCACCGGCACTTCAATCGGGTGGTCCAGGTTGTTCACTTTCAGACCGCGACGCAGACCGTCGGAGGTCCCCATTGCGATACAGCGAACCACGCCACCGCCCAGCTGTTGCTGAACTTCCAACACCAGTTTTTCGGTGCCGTTTTCTACCTCAAGGGCATCGTACACTTTTGGTACGGCATCCTGAGGGAACTCGACGTCCACCACGGCGCCGATTACCTGGATAATCTTTCCAGTAGCCATCTTGAATCCTCTACGTAATTCGTAAACCTAGCTTAAACCGCGGAGGCTCCCGAAACGATCTCGGTGAGTTCCTGAGTGATGCTGGCCTGACGCGCCTTGTTGTATACCAACTGCAGCTCTTTGATCAGGCTACCGCCGTTATCGGTTGCGGCTTTCATCGCGACCATTCGTGCGGCCTGCTCGCTGGCCAGGTTTTCCACGACGCCCTGATAAACCTGCGACTCCACATAGCGGCGCAGCAAGGTATCAAGCAGCACTTTTGGATCGGGTTCATACAGGTAATCCCAAGGCGTTTTCTTCAGCTCTTCGTCATCGGCTGGCGGTAACGGCAGCAGCTGAAGCACCTGTGGCTCTTGGGACATCGTATTAACAAATTTGTTGCTGACAATGTACAGCTTGTCCAAACGACCTTCGTCGTAGGCCTGCAGCATCACTTTCACCGGCCCGATCAGATCCGACAGGGAAGGTTTGTCCCCCATGCCGGTCACCTGGGCAACCACGTTGCCGCCCACGGAACCAAAGAAAGAGGCCGCTTTAGAGCCAATCAGCGCCAAATCGGTTTCGACGCCTTTTTCGGACCAGGCTTTCATCTCCGCCAGCAGCTTTTTGAACAGGTTGATGTTCAAGCCGCCGCAGAGACCACGGTCAGTAGACACCACCAGATACCCGACGCGCTTAACGTCACGCTCATCCAGGTACGGGTGCTTGTACTCCAGATTCCCTAACGCAAGGTGACCAATCACTTTGCGCATGGTCTCTGCATAAGGACGGCTGGCCGCCATGCGATCCTGCGATTTACGCATTTTGGAGGCGGCGACCATTTCCATCGCTTTAGTGATCTTTTGCGTGTTTTGCACGCTAGCGATCTTACTACGTATCTCTTTTGCGCCGGCCATCTCTGCTTCTCCTCAGTGCCAGACGGCCTGCTGTCTTTCAACAGCAGGACCGTTCGGCGTTACCAGGACTGGGTTTTCTTGAAGGTCTCGAGGACGTCTTTCAACTTGCCCTCGATCTCATCATTGAAGTTGCCAGTTTGGTTGATGTGGTTCAGCAGTTCGGCGTGCTCGCGGTCCGCATAGGCGACCAGCGCGGCTTCGAAGCTCACCACTTTGGCGACTTCGACGTCGTTCAGGTAACCGCGTTCTGCGGCAAACAGCACCAGAGACTGTTGTGCAACCGACATCGGCGCATACTGTTTCTGTTTCAGCAGCTCGGTCACTTTCTGACCGTGGCTCAGCTGTTTGCGGGTCGCGTCGTCCAGATCGGAGGCGAACTGGGAGAACGCAGCCAGCTCACGATACTGTGCCAGCGCGGTACGGATACCACCGGACAGTTTCTTCATGATCTTGGTCTGCGCGGCGCCACCAACACGGGATACGGAGATACCCGGGTTAACTGCCGGACGAATACCGGAGTTGAACAGGTTGGATTCCAGGAAGATCTGACCATCGGTAATCGAGATTACGTTGGTCGGAACGAACGCGGAAACGTCACCCGCCTGGGTTTCAATGATCGGCAGAGCGGTCAGTGAACCGGTTTGGCCTTTAACTTCACCTTTGGTGAAGGCTTCAACGTATTCGGCGTTAACGCGCGCTGCACGCTCCAGCAAGCGGGAGTGCAGGTAGAATACGTCGCCTGGGTAAGCTTCACGACCTGGCGGACGACGAAGCAGCAGGGAAATCTGGCGGTAAGCAACGGCCTGTTTGGACAGGTCATCGTACACGATCAGCGCATCTTCACCGCGGTCACGGAAGTATTCGCCCATTGCGCAACCGGCGTATGGCGCCAGGTATTGCAGTGCAGCGGATTCGGAAGCGGTCGCCACCACCACAATGGTGTTGGCCAGTGCGCCGTGCTCTTCCAGTTTGCGCACCACGTTAGCGATGGTGGACGCTTTCTGGCCGATAGCCACGTAAACGCATTTGATGCCGGAGTCGCGTTGGTTGATGATCGCATCGATCGCCAGCGCGGTTTTACCGGTCTGACGGTCACCGATCACCAGCTCACGCTGGCCACGGCCGATTGGAATCATGGCGTCAACGGATTTGTAGCCAGTTTGAACCGGCTGATCAACGGACTGACGCTCGATAACGCCTGGCGCGATAGCTTCTACCGGAGAGAAGCCGTCGTTTTCAATCGGGCCTTTGCCGTCGATAGGTGCGCCCAGGGTGTTAACTACGCGGCCCAGCAGACCACGACCGACTGGAACTTCCAGGATACGGCCAGTACATTTAACCTTCATGCCTTCGGCCAGATCCGAGTACGGCCCCATGACCACGGCACCGACAGAGTCGCGCTCCAGGTTCAATGCGATTGCGTAACGGTTGCCAGGCAGCGCGATCATTTCGCCCTGCATAACTTCGGCCAGGCCGTGTACGCGGATGATCCCGTCGCTGACGGAAACGATAGTACCTTCATTGTGAGCTTCGCTCACTACATTGAACTGAGCAATGCGCTGCTTGATCAGTTCGCTGATTTCGGTGGAATTCAGTTGCATGCTCCAGTCCCCTTAAGACTGCAAGACGTCTGTCAGGCGTTCAAGACGACCGCGAACGCTGCCATCAATCACCATATCGCCGGCGCGAACAACGATGCCGGCCAGTACAGACTTGTCAATTTTGCAATTCAGCTTAACTTTGCGTGACAGACGTTTTTCCATCGCAGCGGCGATTTTCGCCTGCTGTTCGTCGCTCAGCGCGCTCGCAGAGAGCACTTCGACTTCGACGGTGGATTCCAGCGAGGCGCGCAGTTCGATGAACTGCTGCAGCACGGCAGGAAGAACCAGTAAACGTCCATTTTCGGCCATTACACGGATAAAGTTCTGGCCATGTTCGTCGAGCCGATCGCCACAAACCGCGATGAACGTCTTGGACAGCGTTTCTGGCGCAACCGCGCCAGACAGCAGTTCAGAAATCTGTTCATTGCGAGTGACTTCAGCCGTAAACGCCAGCATCTCCTGCCAGCGCTCTACGCTTTGGTGCTCAACGGCAAAGTCAAAAGCTGCTTTGGCGTAGGGGCGAGCTACAGTTACAAATTCAGACATCAGCCCCTCCCTCCTTACAGTTCAGCGACCAGTTTATCAACGATGTCGCTGTTAGCAGCTTCATCCACGGAACGTTCGATGATCTTCTCGGCGCCGGCAATTGCCAGCATCGCGACTTGCTTACGCAACTCTTCACGAGCGCGCTTACGTTCGGCTTCGATCTCAGCCTGAGCCTGCGCCACGATTTTGTTACGTTCCTGCTCGGCTTCGGCTTTCGCTTCATCCATGATCTGAGCTTTGCGTTTGTTCGCTTGCTCGATGATCACCTGAGCTTCTGCTTTAGCAGTTTTCAGCTGGTCGGTCGCATTGGCTTGCGCTAAGTCCAGATCTTTTTTGGCACGCTCTGCAGAAGCGAGGCCGTCAGCGATTTCTTTCTGACGTTTCTCGATGGCAGCCATGATCGGCGGCCATACGTACTTCATGCAGAACCAGACAAACAGAACGAACGCGATGGCCTGGCCGAGGATTGTTGCGTTAAGATTCACAGCACAATGCCTCTTTAAAAGTTAATAGTTTGGTTACGTCGTAGAGGGTTACTCTACTTACGCGACGGCGAACATCACGTACAGACCCAGACCTACAGCGATCATCGGGATGGCGTCGACCAGACCCATAACGATAAAGAACTGTGTACGCAGCAGAGGAATCAGGTCAGGCTGACGAGCAGCGCCTTCCAAGAATTTACCACCCAGGATGCCGATACCGATCGCAGCACCGATTGCCGCTAAACCCATCATCACAGCGGCAGCCATGTACAGCAGATCCATACTCAGGTTTTCCATGACAGTCTCCAGTTTGTTTCAGTTTAAAAGTGCAAGTGTTTTAAGAAAATCAGTGCTCTTCAGACGCCATCGACAGATAGACGATCGTCAGAACCATGAAAATAAAGGCTTGAAGCGTAATGATCAGGATGTGGAAGATAGCCCAAGGCAAGCTCAGGACCCACTGTGACCACCACGGCAACAGGCCGGCAATCAGGATGAAGATCAACTCACCCGCATACATGTTGCCGAACAGTCGCAGACCCAGTGAAACAGGTTTGGACAGCAGGCTGACACCTTCAAGAATCAGGTTGATAGGAATGAATACAGGGTGGTTGAACGGCTGCATGGTCAACTCTTTAACGAACCCGCCAACGCCTTTCATTTTGATGCTATAGAACAGAATCAGGATAAACACGCCCAGCGCCATAGACAGCGTGACGTTCACGTCAGCGGTAGGCACCACGCGCAGCGCAGGCAGACCGAGATGCGCCCCGATGAACGGCAGGAAGTCTACCGGAATCAGGTCCATCAGGTTCATCAGGAACACCCAGACGAACACGGTCAGCGCCAACGGCGCAATCACCTTGCTCTTGCCGTGGTACATGTCGCGCACGCTGCTGTCGACGAAACCAACCACCAGCTCCACGGCGGTTTGCAGTTTACCCGGCACGCCGCTGGTGGCGTTTTTAGCCACTTTGCGGAAAATCACCAGGAACAAAACCCCGAGGACGACGGAGAAAAACATCGAGTCGAGGTTAATCGACCAAAACCCAGTCCCGACCTGAAGCTGCGTCAGGTGGTGACCGATATACTCCTGTGGACTGTTGTATCCCTCTGCAGACATGATGCCTCTACCCTTTATTTAGTTAATTTCGGTAACTGTTAATCACGGCCGGTGCCACTATCTGCACCACTAACACCGCTAAATAGGTCAGGCCAAGCGGTATAAACTCCGCCTTGAACACCCCCAGCGCCACGATCAGCAAAACGATGGTGATCACGACCTTTAGCCCCTCGCCGATGGCGAACGACCAGGCAACCCTACCGGGCGCCGGCGTTTGCGCCTGATGGCGCAAGGCAAACAGCATAAACATTGCACTCGGCAACCAGGCGGCGAGACCGCCTGCCAGCGCCGAAGCGCTCCATTCCGGGCTTTTCAGCCAGAAAGCAACGCTGATCAGAACAAAAGTCATTAACTGCAAAAACAGCAGTTTGCGTGCGACTTTCCCGCTGTAAAGGGACACAGACATGACGTTTGTTCTCTCCGTACCCCTGAGGGGGTATGCTGAGTGACGTATACAACTGTTTTTGCTGTCCTGAGTCAAGCAGCAAAAAACGAGCAAATTATACGGGGCATACCAACGAATTCAATCGATAAGTAGCGAAAAGGTGAACAATTATTTAAATTTCCCTATTCCAGCCTATTTTCACAAGAAAACGGTCGGAATAATAGGACGCATTTAATTGTCTGATTATTCCAGCGTTGCGTTTAGAAACGCGAAGCCGATCACAGTAATACCCCTTCCTGATTTATAGCCGATGGTCAACCAAACCGTCTTTAGCAATTTGAGCGATCAAAAGATTATATAAATCAAAACATTATCAGTTAACTGTTCAAAAACAATCCGTATACCCGACGAAAACCTTTTATTGACAAGCAGCGAGGCAATATTCCAACAGCCAATTAACATTAGCAGCAAAGGCCAATCTTTCGCACATGATTGCTAACGTGACTATTTCCAAATGCAATTACTCTATTGTCGCTAATTAGCCGCGTTTTTTGTGTTAATAGAAAGTAAATTAACTAAAAAAAGCGACCAATTAATTAGCCTGCTTATTTTTACGCTTAGTACTACCTTTAATTCACGCTTGTTTGATCAAAAACAAACTCAGTTTGCCTTAAGCACCACCAGATGGCGTTCACCTTCCAATTCAGGCACCTGAAGCCGCACAATGGATTCCAGGCTGACGCCTTCCGGCAAGTGCGCCAATTCTTCATCCGGGCGCACGCCTTTCAACGCGTAAAAACGCCCCTGCCCTTTCGCCGGCAGATGATGACACCAGGACAGCATATCCTGCAGCGAAGCGAACGCGCGGCTGATCACGCCATCAAACGGTGGCTCGGCCGGAAACGCTTCGACGCGGCTCTGCACCGGCTCGATATTGTTCAGGCCCAGCTCATGCTGCACCTGGCGCAGGAAGCGCACGCGTTTGCCCAGGCTGTCGAGCAGCGTGAAATGCGCGTCTGGGCGCACGATCGCCAGCGGAATGCCCGGTAAGCCGGGGCCGGTGCCGACATCGATGAAACGTGAGCCCTGCAAATGCGGGTTGACCACGATGCTGTCGAGGATGTGGCGCACCAGCATTTGCTGCGGATCGCGCACCGACGTGAGGTTATAAGCCTTGTTCCACTTATCCAGCATGCCGACATAACCCAGCAGCTGCTGTTTTTGCTGATCGGGCAGCTCAATGCCTGCCGCCGCAAGCAGCGAGTCTAATTTTTTTTGCACAACGGATCCTCTGGCAGGCGCTGAACGACCAGCGGATGGTTAGCTGGCGCAATGAGGCGACTATGATAATTCAGGGCGCAAGTGATGTCAGCGGCCGTTTGGCTACGGGATGAACAAACGGCCGCCTGGATGCAAGATTTATGCGCTGCGGCGCAGCAGTCCCTGCTTTTTCAGCCAGATCAGCAAAATCGAGATCGCCGCCGGCGTAATGCCGGAGATGCGCGAAGCCTGGCCGATGGAGTTCGGTTTGTGATCGTTCAACTTGGCGATCACCTCGTTCGACAGTCCCGAAACCTGACGGTAGTCGAGATCCAACGGCAGCACGGTATTCTCGTTGCGCTGCTGTTTTTCGATCTCTTCCTGTTGGCGAGCGATGTAGCCCTCGTATTTGACCTGGATCTCGACCTGTTCGGCCGCTTGTACGTCGTCCAGCGGCGGTGCGAAGGCGTCGGTGCCGGTCAACTGCGCGTAATCCATCTCCGGGCGGCGCAGCAGCTCTTCGCCGTTCGCTTCGCGCGACAGCGGTGCTTTCAGCAAGGCATTGACCTGTTCGACGTTCTCGGCGTGCGGGTGCATCCAGATGTCGCGCAGGCGTTGACGTTCGCGTTCGATTCGCTCCAGCTTCTCGCTGTAACGCGCCCAACGCACATCGTCCACCAGACCCAGCTCGCGGCCTTTTTCCGTCAGGCGGAGATCGGCGTTGTCTTCGCGCAGCATCAGACGATACTCGGCGCGTGAGGTAAACATGCGGTACGGCTCTTTGGTGCCGAGGGTGCTGAGATCGTCCACCAGCACGCCCAGGTAGGCCTGATCGCGGCGTGGCGCCCAGCCTTCTTGTTCGTCGGCGAAACGCCCGGCGTTCAGACCGGCCAGCAGGCCCTGCGCAGCGGCTTCTTCATACCCGGTGGTGCCGTTGATCTGACCGGCGAAGAACAGCCCCTGAATGAATTTGCTTTCCAGCGTCGGCTTCAGATCGCGTGGATCGAAGAAATCGTACTCGATAGCATAACCAGGGCGAATAATACGCGCGTTTTGCATTCCTTCCATCGAACGGACGATCTGCATCTGCACGTCGAACGGCAGGCTGGTGGAAATCCCGTTAGGGTAAATCTCGTTGCTGGTCAGGCCTTCCGGCTCGAGGAAGATCTGGTGCGCATTGCGATCGGCAAAGCGCATGACCTTGTCTTCGATCGACGGGCAATAACGTGGGCCGATCCCTTCGATGATCCCGGCATACATCGGGCTGCGATCGAGGTTATTGCGGATCACGTCATGGGTTTTTTCATTGGTGTGGGTGATGTAGCACGCCATTTGTTCCGGGTGTTGGCTGGCATCGCCCAGGAACGAGAATACCGGCACCGGCGTATCGCCGTGTTGTGGCGCCAGTACGCTGAAATCGATAGTGCGGGCGTCGATGCGCGGTGGCGTACCGGTTTTCAAGCGGTTAACGCGCAGCGGCAGTTCTCGCAAACGTTGCGACAGCGAGATCGAAGGTGGATCCCCGGCGCGACCACCGCTGTAGTTTTCCAGACCGATATGGATCTTGCCGTCCAGGAAGGTGCCTACGGTCAATACCACCGCCTTGGCGCGGAATTTCAGGCCCATTTGGGTGACGGCGCCGACTACGCGATCGTTTTCGACGATCAGATCCTCAACAGGTTGTTGGAAGATCATCAGGTTGGGCTGGTTCTCCAACGCGGTACGGATCGCCTGGCGATACAGTACGCGATCCGCCTGAGCGCGTGTGGCACGAACGGCTGGGCCTTTGCTGGCGTTTAGTATCCTAAACTGAATGCCGGCGTGGTCGATCGCCGTTGCCATCAGGCCACCGAGTGCATCAATTTCCTTAACCAGATGCCCTTTACCAATACCGCCAATCGCCGGGTTACAGGACATCTGTCCCAGCGTATCGATATTGTGTGTCAATAATAAAGTCTGACGTCCCATGCGCGCCGCGGCCATGGCGGCCTCGGTACCTGCATGGCCACCACCGATGATGATGACGTCAAATTGATCTGGATAAAACATGGAACTGCACCTCGCCGTATTGCGAACGATCGTATTTGCCCTGGGGTCGGGGATTCTACTCAAGTTTAGACGATCGACCAAGTGGTCAGGATCGTCGGTAATTAAAAGAAGATCTTTTTTATTTAAAGATCTCTTTATTAGATCTCTTATTAGGATCGCGATCCTCTGTGGATAAGTGACTATTCACGATGAAGATCAGCAGATTAAGGAGGATCGTTTGCTGTGAATGATCGGTGATCCCGACGCAGATAAGTTGGGATCTAAAAGGCTTGTTATGCACAGGACAAAAAGCGCACTACGGTTGTTATTGGGATAACTACGGCTTTTACCCTGCTTTTAAGCTTAGTTATCCACAATCGTTCGCGCGATCTTTAGACGAATTAGAGTAAATTAATCCAGGTTTTTACCCATTCCTCGGCCGGATCCTCGGGAATTTCATGCTCGGTCACGTCGATCTCGAGACGATCGCCGATCCTTTTAGCGCCTCTGGCGATCAACAGATCGTCGATCTGTTTGATCGCGCCGCAGAAGGTGTCGTATTCCGAACTGCCCAAACCGACGGCGCCGAACTGCACCTCGGAAAGATCCGGCTGCTGATCTGCGATCTGTTCCAACAGCGGCTGAAGGTTATCCGGCAGTTCGCCGGCGCCGTGCGTGGAAGAGACCACCAGCCAGCGGCCGGTCAACGGCAGTTCATCCAGTTCAGGGCCGTGCAGCATCTCGGTAGAGAAACCCGCGTCTTCCAGTTTTTCAGCCAAATGTTCAGCCACGTATTCGGCGCTGCCAAGCGTACTGCCACTGATCAGAGTAATGTCTGCCATGAACCAACGATCCCAACCTTCTCACTCAAAGTGGCTGCATTGTACGCTGTGAATCGGCTGGGATCTACCTGTGGATAATGTGGGTATGCAATTTGACGGGTTACGGCACGATGGTGCGCATAATGGGGTTCTGCAGCGAGATCAGCGTTTCGGTAGACTGGATCTCGTCGATGGTCTGGATCTTGTTGATAAGTACCTGTTGCAACGCGTCGATCGATCGGCACATTACCTTAATAAAGACGCTGTAGTGGCCGGTGGTGTAATAGGCTTCTACCACTTCTTCCAGGCTTTCCAGCTTCTTCAGCGCCGAAGGGTAGTCCTTGGCGCTCTTTAATATGATGCCGATAAAGCAGCACACGTCGTAGCCCAGTTGTTTGGGGCTGACGTCGATGCGCGCGCCGGTGATGATCCCGGCCTGTTTCATCTTCTCCACCCGCACATGAATGGTGCCGGGGCTGACGGCGAAGTTTTTCGCCAGTTCGGCGTACGGTGTGCGCGCATTGTCCATCAGGGCGTTGAGGATGCCGCGATCGAGATTATCGATCTGATAAATTTCCGCCATTTAATCCCCCATTAATTAACGATTGTTGAATTCTGTCCGGGTAAAAATGAACGATTAAAAGTGAAAAGGCAATATTGATTAATGGATATTGAATTGACGTGTCATTTTGTTGCTTAATCGATGTCAACAGAGACAGGTTTACAAGAGATACGGCAATGAAAAAACAGTTCATCCAAAAACAACAACAAATCAGCCAGGTCAAATCCTTCTTCTCCCGCCAGCTGGAGCAACAGCTCGGCCTGATCGAAGTGCAAGCGCCGATCCTCAGCCGTCTGGGCGACGGCACGCAGGATAACCTTTCCGGCAGCGAGAAAGCGGTGCAGGTTAAGGTCAAAACTCTGCCTGACGCCACCTTCGAAGTGGTGCATTCGCTGGCGAAATGGAAACGCAAAACCCTGGGCAGCTACGATTTCGGCGCCGGCGAGGGCCTGTATACCCATATGAAGGCGCTGCGCCCGGATGAAGACCGCCTGACGCCAATCCACTCGGTGTACGTCGATCAGTGGGACTGGGAGCGGGTGATGGGCGACGGTGAGCGCGGTCTGGACTACCTGAAAAGTACCGTGCGCAGCATTTACGCCGCGATCAAGGCGACGGAAGCGGAAGTCAGCCGTGAGCATGGCCTGACCCCGTTTCTGCCGGAACAGATCCACTTCGTGCACAGCGAAACCCTGCTGCAGCGCTATCCGGATCTGGACGCCAAAGGGCGTGAGCGGGCGATCGCCAAAGAGCTGGGCGCGGTGTTCCTGATCGGCATCGGCGGCAAGCTGTCGCACGGCAAATCGCACGATGTGCGGGCGCCGGATTATGATGACTGGACCACGCCGACGGCGGATGGCCTGGCGGGCCTGAACGGCGATATCGTGGTGTGGAACCCGGTGCTGCAGGACGCTTTCGAGCTGTCTTCCATGGGCATCCGCGTCGACGCCGCGGCGCTGAAACATCAGCTGGCGCTGACCGGCGACGAAGAGCGCATGAAGCTGGAATGGCACCAGTCGCTGCTGCGCGGCGATATGCCGCAGACCATCGGCGGCGGCATCGGTCAGTCGCGTTTGGTGATGCTGCTGTTGCAGCTGTCGCATATCGGCCAGGTGCAGTGCGGCGTGTGGTCGCCGGAAGTGCGCGGCGCGGTCGAAGGCCTGCTCTAACCGCCTAGCGCCGCCAGCGGCGCATCAACCTGCTTTTCAGCCCGGTATCGAAGCGCCAGATATGATCGAAGATGCGCATGATGCCGGGTTTGCCGTAGGCGGACATCGCCACCGCATGGAAACGCTGCTGGTGGCTTTGCTGCTGTTGTTTCACCTTCTTTATTACCTCCTCCGGCAGCCGCTGGGCGATAAAATCGGAAATGATCACCGCATCGGCGTCGAACCAGCCACTCTCCGCCATTTTGGTGACGGTGGCGTTCAAGCAGGCCGCCAGATCGGTGCCGCCGCGAAACTGCTGACCGAGAAAACGCACGGCCTGCTCGATGCCGCTGGCGGCGGTGAGTTCGTAATGCACGATCTGGTTGGCGAACAGCATGATGTAGCAGCGGCGGTTGTCCGCCAGCGCAATGCGCAGCAGCGCCAGACAGAACGCCTTGGCGCACTGTTCGTTGAAGCCGCCCATCGATCCTGAGGTGTCCACGCAGACGATAAACGGCCCGCGCGGCTGCTGATCCTGCTGCTGGTGGGTGACCTGACGGATCAGGATCTGTTCCTGCCAGACGTCGCCCTGCAGACGGTAGCTCAGCAGTCGCTTTTCCAACAGACGGCGATAAAACTCGAATTCCAGCTCTTCAATCCCCAGCGTCGCCAGCTCCGGCGGCAGCAGACGCAGGATGTCGTCGCTCTGATGAATGCCGCTCACTTCTTCCGGCAGCGTGGCCGGCACCTGCACCATGACCCTGAACGGCTCCGGCTGCGCGTCCTGTTGCTGCACCGCCTTGGCCTGATAGCTGCGGCCCAGCTGCTGCGCCAGCTTTTTCAGCTCCGGCTGCTGCTGCAAAAAGTTTCCATACTCCACCAGCCGCTGGTAATCGCCGCGCTGCAGCTGGCCTTTGCTCATGTCCCACAGCCTGCCGGCGGCGGTGTCGTTTTCCGACAGCAGCGGCTCCAGCGCGCCGCTCAGCGCCAGGCGCTCCTGCAGTTCCGCCATCAGCTGCTCGCGCTCTTGTTCCAGCAACTGGTGGTGCAGCATGGTGGCCTGCAGCGTCAGGCTGATGCGCCAGCGCTGCAAGAACAGGGTTTGGAAGCTGTCGTCCAGCGGGTGGTTGGGCAGATCGGCGGCGTCCACCAGCGCGCGTGCCTGTTCATAAAACGGCGAGACCAGCTGACGCAGCAGCTCCATCGTGTCATTGAGGTTGTGATAGAACTGGGTGTTGTTCTCCAGCTGGCACTGCTGGTAGCGGTAAAACTCCTGCGCCAGCGCCGGCGGCACCATAGCCTCCTGCAGACGCTCCTTGAGCTGCAGTTTCCAGCGTGGCAGATCGCGATCCAGCGCCCGGCGAAGGGCCGGAAACTTTTTAAAGAACACCGACAGCTGCGGCGCCGCCAGCATGCCGACGATCATCTCCTCGATCATCTCGCCTTCGGTGATCGCCAGCAGCAGATCGAGCGTCTCCAGACTGAGCATGGTTACTGGCCGCGCATTTGCTGCTGTTGCTGTTTAACCTGTTCCGCCACTTGCAGCAGACTGGCTTCGATCTTGGCCAGGCCGGCGGCGGGCGTGAACAGACAGGGCTGATGTTGGCTGAAGGCGCGGCGCTGCTCCGCCAGGCGCTGGGCCAATGCGTCCATTTCATCCAGCAGCGCCTGCGGCGTGGCGGTGGCCTGTTTGCCCGGCAGCGCCAGCAGCGAAGGTTGGCGGCTGACGTCCAGCACCGTCAGGTGCAGTTGGTCATCGACGTTCAAATCGATCGGCTGCGCGAAGCCAATGCCGTTCAGCTTGGCGCGCACGTCGCCGCCTTTTTGCAGCCAGTTATCCAGCACGCTGCTCTCAATGCTCAGATGGTTGACCTGAATGTCATGCAGCTGCAGCGGTTTTTGCAGCAGCAGGGTGAGGGTGCCGCCGGCGAACGGCGTGGCCGGCGCATATTGCGGTTTGCGGCTGAACATGCCGCCCTTTTTCACCAGGCTGATGGCCTGCCGATCGCTTTGCTGCTGCTGGTCCTGCAGCCAGCGGGTATGGATCTGTTGCAACTGGATCAGCATCGACTGCTGCTGATAGGCCGACTCGGTCAGCAGCTGATCGATCTGCTGTTGCAGCAGCTTCAGCGAGGTGAGATCGTGCCACAGGCAGTCTTTCAATAGCATCAGGTCGAGCGGGGCGATGGCATCGCGCCCGCTGAAGAAGGCGCAGGCCTGCAGCAGACGCAGGGCTTTTTTCCAGCGCCGATCGGAGACGTATGGCGCCTGCTCCAGCGCGTCCAGCCGCTGACGCAGCTGGAAAATCAGCTCAAAGCAGGCTTCCGGCAGCGCCACCTTGTCGATCTGCGGTTGCCACTGCAGAAACTCTTCGTCGCTGATGCTCAGCGCCGCCGGCACCGGGTTTTGGCTTTCGCTCTGGCGGTTGACCAGCAGCGAGCGGAAATTCTGTTTATCCTGCACCTTGTCCAGCCACAGGCGGATAAGCATACGGTCATATAAGGCTTCGAGGCTGTTGTCCGCTTCGGGCAGTTCGTTGGAGGCGGTGACCAGCAGGCGCAGCGGGATCGGTTCTTCGCTGTTGCCGTTGCGAAAGCGCCGTTCGTTGATCGCCGTCAGCAGGGTGTTGAGGATCGCCGGGCCGGCCTTCCAGATCTCGTCCAGAAACACGATCTCCGCTTCCGGCAGATAGCCGGCGGTCAGGCGCTGATAGCGCCCTTCGTCTTTCAGCGCCTGAATCGAGAGCGGGCCGAAGACCTCTTCCGGCGTGGAAAAGCGCGTCATCAGGTATTCAAAGGAGCGGGCGTTGCGGAAGGCAAACTTCAGCCGGCGCGCGATCAGGCTCTTGGCGATGCCGGGCGGGCCGAGCAAGAATACGCTTTCGCCGCTCAGTGCCGCCAGCAGGCACAGGCGGATTGCCTCTTGCCGCTCATAAAGGCCGCTCTCCAGCGCGCTGCTGAGGCGGGAAATTCGTTCTGCCAGAAGGGATGATGGCGTCATATAATCGTCGCATTGTCCGAGAGTTAGCCAATCTTGGTCGATAATCCGATGATAAACCACCATTATTTTTAATGGTATAGCTCATTGATTAGTAATATTTTTCTCAGTTGTGCCGGATATCCGGTTCACATTTTGTTTATTTTTCGGCTCTGATATAAGGGTAGGCAAGCCGTATAAATGGTGCATACTGTGCGGCTTTCTGGTGGGCGTGACGGATCTTTGAGCCCGTATTTTGCCTGATGCGGATGCATCGCTAACGGATGTTCTGATAAAGAAACGAATTATGAGCGCAGAGCATAAGCAGTCCCTATCGGCGGTAACCCTGGCTGCCATCGGCGTGGTCTACGGTGATATCGGCACCAGTCCTCTCTATACGTTGAGAGAGTGTTTCTCCGGCCATTACGGCTTCGATGTTCGTCCAGACGTGGTTTTCGGCTTCCTGTCGCTGATTTTCTGGATGCTGATCGTGATCGTTTCCCTCAAATATCTTACCTACGTGATGCGGGCGGACAACGCCGGCGAAGGCGGCATTTTGACGCTGATGTCGCTGGCCGGGCGAAATACCTCGGCGCGCACCACCGCAGTGCTGGTGATACTGGGCCTGATCGGCGGCAGCTTCTTCTATGGCGAGGTGGTGATCACCCCGGCGATCTCGGTGATGTCGGCGATAGAGGGGTTGGAAATCGCCGCGCCTGCGCTCGACGCCTATATCGTCCCGCTCTCGATTCTGGTGCTGACCCTGCTGTTCGTTATCCAAAAACACGGCACCGGCAGCGTCGGCAAGCTGTTCGCCCCGGTAATGCTGCTGTGGTTCATCGTGTTGGCGGTGCTGGGCGCGCGCAGCATCATTTCGAACCCGGAAGTGCTGCAGGCGCTGAATCCCAAATGGGCGCTCAACTTCTTTATGGAATATAAGAAGGTGTCGTTCTTCGCGCTGGGGGCGGTGGTGCTGTCTATCACCGGCGTTGAGGCGCTGTATGCCGACATGGGGCACTTCGGCAAGTTCCCGATCCGCCTGGCCTGGTTCACCGTGGTGCTGCCTTCGCTGGTGCTCAATTACTTCGGGCAGGGGGCGCTGCTGCTGAAAAACCCTGAGGCGATCAAAAACCCGTTCTTCCTGCTGGCGCCCGACTGGGCGCTGATCCCGCTGCTGATTTTGGCGACTCTGGCGACGGTTATCGCTTCGCAGGCGGTGATTTCCGGCGTCTTCTCGCTGACCCGCCAGGCGGTGCGCCTGGGCTATCTTTCGCCGATGCGCATCATTCACACCTCGGAAATGGAATCTGGCCAGATCTACATTCCGGTGATCAACTGGACGCTGTACATCTCGGTGGTGCTGGTGATCATCGGGTTCGAGCACTCCAGCAACCTGGCGGCGGCTTATGGCATCGCCGTCACCGGCACCATGGTGCTGACCAGCATTCTGGTCACTTCGGTGGCGATTAATAACTGGCACTGGAACCGCTTCCTGGCGATCGGCATCGTAACCATCTTGCTGATCATCGACGTGCCGATGTTCTCCGCCAACGCCCTGAAGCTGTTCTCCGGCGGCTGGCTGCCGCTGACCCTGGCGCTGGTAATGTTCATCATTATGACTACCTGGAAGAGCGAGCGTTTCCGCCTGTTGCGCCGCCTGCACGAACACGGCAACTCGCTGGAGGCGATGATTGCCTCGCTGGAGAAATCGCCGCCGGTACGGGTGCCGGGCACCGCGGTCTTCTTGTCGCGCGCCACCAATGTCATTCCTTTTGCGCTGTTGCATAACCTGAAACACAATAAGGTGCTGCATGAGCGCGTGGTGCTGCTGACGCTGCGCACCGAGGATGCGCCTTACGTGCACAACGTGCGCCGGGTGACCATCGAGCAGCTGTCGCCGACCTTCTGGCGGGTGGTGGCCAGCTACGGCTGGCGCGAAACGCCGAACGTGGAGGAAGTGTTCCACCGCTGCGGGCTGGAAGGGTTGCCGTGCCGCATGTCGGAGACGTCGTTCTTCATGTCCCATGAATCGCTGATCCTCACCAAGCGGCCATGGTACCTCTACCTGCGCGGCAAGCTGTTCGTCGCTCTGAGCCGCAACGCGCTGCGGGCGCCGGATCAGTTTGAGATCCCGCCGAACCGGGTCATCGAGCTCGGCACGCAGGTCGAGATCTAACCCGTCTGACAGGGGCTCAGCATGGCTGAGCCCCTTTTGTTTGCACTTTTTCCACGCGCGAACGAAACGTTTCGATAGCGATCACACTTCTGCATTGTCCCGGTTGCCTTCCCCTGCCGTTTTTTTAAACTCCTCCAGAGAGCGAAACGTTTCGCTAGCGGAGTGAGAAGATGAAAAAAGGCGTATTACTGAATTCCGACGTGTCTGCCGTGATTGCCCGGCTGGGGCATACCGATCAGCTCACCTTGTGCGATGCGGGTTTGCCGATACCGGCGGCGACGCAGCGCATCGATCTGGCGCTGACGCAGGGCGTGCCGACCTTCATGCAGGTGTTCGCGGCGGTCACGCAAGAGATGCAGGTAGAAAGCGCCATCCTGGCGGAAGAAATCGTGAAACAAAATCCGTCGCTCCACGAGGCATTGTTGGCGGAACTGACCGCACTGGGCCAACGCCAGGGCAATACCATCGGCGTGCGTTATATCAGCCATCAGGCGTTTAAAGCGCAAACCGAGCACAGCCGGGCGGTGATCCGCAGTGGGGAGTGTTCGCCTTACGCGAACGTGATCCTGTGCGCAGGCGTAACTTTCTGAGGCGTTTATGCAACCTTTACTGCAACTGAAAGGGATTGATAAAGCCTTTCCCGGCGTGAAGGCGCTTTCCGGCGCCGCTCTCAGCGTTTATCCCGGCAAGGTGATGGCGCTGGTGGGGGAAAACGGCGCCGGAAAGTCCACCATGATGAAAGTGCTGACCGGCATCTACCAGAAAGACGCCGGCAGTCAGTATTTTCTCGGTAAAGAGGTGGTATTCAACGGGCCTAAGGATTCGCAGGAAGCGGGCATCGGCATTATTCATCAGGAGCTGAACCTGATCCCGCAGCTGACGATTGCGGAAAACATCTTCCTCGGCCGCGAGTTCGTCAACCGTTTCGGCCGCATTGACTGGAAGCGCATGTACGCCGAGGCCGATCGCTTGTTGGCGCGCCTCAACCTGCGCTACAGCAGCCACCGGCTGGTGGGGGAGCTGTCGATCGGCGATCAGCAGATGGTGGAGATCGCCAAGGTACTGAGCTTCGAATCGAAAGTGATCATCATGGACGAACCGACCGATGCGCTGACCGACACCGAAACCGCCTCGCTGTTCAAGGTGATCAACGAGCTGAAGGCCGAAGGGCGCGGCATCGTGTATATCTCGCACCGCCTGAAAGAGATTTTTGAAATCTGCGACGACGTGACCGTGTTCCGCGACGGGCAGTTCATCGCCGAGCGGCCGGTGAGCGAGCTGCAGGAAGATTCGCTGATAGAGATGATGGTCGGCCGCAAGCTGGAAGAAC
The DNA here is from genome assembly GCF_052169095.1 of Serratia sp. CY33802. NCBI lineage: Bacteria > Pseudomonadati > Pseudomonadota > Gammaproteobacteria > Enterobacterales > Yersiniaceae > Serratia > Serratia sp. CY33802. The sequence goes on along the minus strand of NZ_JBJNLL010000004.1, from coordinate 7,067 downwards.
AATACCCGCGCCTTGATTTGCCGCGCGGGGAAAAGCGGCTGGACGTCAGCCACCTTTCCGGACCCGGCGTTGAAGACGTCAGCTTTACGCTGTACCGCGGCGAGATCCTCGGCGTGGCCGGGCTGATGGGCGCCGGGCGCACTGAATTGATGAAGATCCTGTACGGCGCCGCGCCGCGTAAGGCCGGCACCGTCAGCCTGGACGGCCGCGACGTGGTCACCCACTCGCCGCAGGACGGGTTGGCGAACGGCATCGTCTATATCTCGGAAGACCGTAAGCGCGACGGCCTGGTGCTGGGCATGTCGGTAAAGGAAAACATGTCTCTGACCGCGCTGCGCTACTTCAGCCGCGCCGACGGCAGCCTGAAACAGGCCGATGAGCGGCAGGCGGTGGGGGATTTCATCCGCCTGTTCAATATCAAAACGCCGTCGATGGAGCAGTCGATCGGCCTGCTTTCCGGCGGCAACCAGCAAAAAGTGGCGATCGCCCGCGGCCTGATGACCCGGCCGAAAGTGCTGATCCTCGATGAGCCGACGCGCGGCGTCGACGTCGGCGCCAAAAAAGAGATCTATCAGTTAATCAACCAGTTCAAGCAGGAAGGGCTGAGCATCATTCTGGTGTCTTCGGAAATGCCGGAGGTGATGGGCATGAGCGATCGCATTCTGGTGATGCACGAAGGGCATCTCAGCGGCGAGTTCCCGATTGAACAGGCCACCCAGGAAGCGTTGATGGCGGCAGCCGTCGGCAAGCAATACGGCGTAAAGCAGGAGTAATCAGATATGAGTTCCCAGACTATCGCAGCCAAGCGCTGGTTCAGTAAAGAGTGGCTGTTAGAGCAGAAGTCGTTGATTGCGCTGCTGGTGCTGATCGCCGTGGTCTCTTCCATGAGCCCGAACTTCTTCACCCTGAACAACCTGTTCAATATTCTGCAGCAGACTTCGGTGAACGCCATCATGGCGGTGGGGATGACGCTGGTGATCCTCACGTCCGGCATCGATCTGTCGGTAGGATCGCTGTTGGCCCTGACCGGCGCGGTGGCGGCGTCGATCGTCGGCTTTGAGGTCAACGCGCTGGTGGCGGTGGCGGCGGCATTGGCGCTGGGCGCTGCGATTGGCGCCTGCACCGGGGTGATCGTCGCCAAAGGCAAAGTGCAGGCCTTTATCGCCACGCTGGTGATGATGCTGCTGCTGCGCGGCGTCACCATGGTGTACACCAACGGTAGCCCGGTCAACACCGGTTTCACCGACGTGGCCGACACCTTCGGCTGGTTCGGCATCGGCCGTCCGCTGGGCGTGCCTACGCCGATCTGGATCATGGCGATCGTGTTCATCGCCGCCTGGTATATGCTGCACCATACGCGCCTGGGCCGCTATATTTATGCCCTGGGCGGCAACGAAGCGGCGACCCGCCTGTCCGGCATCAGCGTCGATAAAGTGAAGATTATCGTCTACTCGCTGTGCGGCCTGCTGGCGGCGCTGGCCGGGGTGATCGAAGTGGCGCGCCTGTCGTCGGCGCAGCCGACCGCCGGCACCGGCTATGAGCTGGACGCCATCGCCGCCGTGGTGCTGGGCGGCACCAGCCTGGCCGGCGGCAAGGGGCGCATCGTCGGCACGCTGATCGGGGCGCTGATCCTCGGCTTCCTGAACAACGGCCTGAATTTATTGGGTGTTTCTTCCTACTACCAAATGATCGTGAAGGCAGTGGTGATACTGCTGGCGGTTCTGGTAGATAACAAAAGCAACAAGTAACCTCCCCCTACAGGAATCACGATGATGAAAATGAAAAAACTGGCAACCTTAGCTTCCGCCATCGCGCTGAGCGCCACCCTGAGCGCCAATGCCATGGCCAAAGACACCATCGCGCTGGTGGTGTCCACCCTCAACAACCCGTTCTTCGTCTCGATGAAGGACGGCGCGCAGCAAGAGGCCAACAAGCTGGGCTACAACCTGGTGGTGCTGGATTCCCAGAACAACCCGGCGAAAGAGCTGGCCAACGTGCAGGATCTGATGGTGCGGGCGCCCAAGCTGCTGTTGATCAACCCGACCGACTCCGATGCGGTGGGTAACGCCATCAAGATGGCCAACCAGGCTAAGATCCCGGTCATCACGCTGGACCGCGTGGCGAGCAAGGGTGACGTGGTGAGCCACATCGCTTCGGATAACCGCGTGGGCGGCAAAATGGCCGGTGATTTCATCGCCAAGAAAGCGGGCGCCGATGCCAAGGTGATTCAGCTGGAAGGCATCGCTGGCACCTCTGCCGCGCGTGAACGCGGTGAAGGCTTCAAGCAGTCGCTGGATCAGAATAAATTCAAACTGTTGGCCAGTCAGCCGGCCGATTTCGATCGCACCAAGGGCCTGAACGTGATGCAGAACCTGCTGACCGCGCACCCGGATGTGCAGGCGGTGTTCGCCCAGAACGATGAAATGGCGCTGGGTGCGCTGCGCGCGCTGCAAACCGCCGGTAAAACCGACGTGATCGTGGTAGGCTTCGACGGCACCGCTGACGGCGTGAAAGCGGTCGAAGGCGGCAAGCTGGCGGCGACGGTGGCGCAGCGCCCCGATCAGATCGGCGTGATCGGCGTGGAAACCGCCGATAAAGTGCTGAAAGGCGAAAAAGTGCCGGCGACCATCCCGGTCGATTTGAAACTGGTCACTCAGTAAGTCATACCAGCGCCATCGGAACGGGGCGTTTACGATGGCGCGCAATTCAGGAATCAATGCGATGGAAACAGGTAAGCTGGTGGTTCTTGGCAGCATCAATGCCGACCATATCCTCAATATTGAACAGTTCCCCCACCCGGGCGAAACGGTGATCGGGAAACAGTATAAGGTGGCGTTTGGCGGCAAGGGCGCGAATCAGGCGGTGGCGGCCGGGCGCAGCGGGGCGAAGATCGCCTTTATCGCCTGCGTGGGCGCCGACGATATCGGCGAACGTGTCCGCCGGCAGCTGGCGAGCGATTGCATTGATACCCAGCCGATTGAAGCCATCGCCGACACCACCACCGGCGTGGCGCTGATCTTCGTCAACGCCGAAGGCGAGAACGTGATCGGCATCGATGCCGGCGCCAACGCCGCGGTAACGCCGGATTACCTGGCGCGCTACCAACAAAAAGTGATCGACGCCGATGCCCTGCTGATGCAGCTCGAGTCGCCGCTGGAGACGGTGATCGCCGCCGCCCGCCTGGCGAAACAACATCAAACGCAGGTGATCCTCAACCCGGCCCCGGCGCGTGAGCTGCCGGACGAGCTGCTGGGCATGATCGATATGATCACCCCGAATGAAACCGAAGCCCAGCGCCTGACCGGCATCGCCGTGGACAACGAAGCGGATGCGGCGCGTGCGGCGCAGGCGCTGCACGACAAGGGCATCGCGACGGTGATCATCACCCTCGGTAGCCGCGGCGTGTGGCTGAGCGAAAACGGCAACGGCAAACGGGTGCCCGGTTTTAAGGTGCAAGCTGTGGATACCATCGCCGCCGGCGATACCTTTAACGGTGCGCTGGTGACCGCCCTGTTGGAAGGCAAGATCATGGCCGATGCGGTGCGTTTCGCCCATGCGGCGGCGGCGATCGCCGTGACCCGCCCCGGCGCGCAACCTTCGGTGCCCTGGCGTGAAGAGATCGACGCCTTCTTGCAGCAGCAGGGGTGATCCTTTGGCCACCATGAAAGATGTCGCCCGCCTGGCGGGCGTTTCAACCTCTACCGTGTCGCATGTGGTCAACAATAATCGTTTTGTCAGCGACAGCGTGCGCGACAAGGTCATGGCGGCCGTGGAACAGCTGAACTATGCGCCTTCTGCGCTGGCGCGCAGCCTGAAGCTCAATCAGACGCGCACCATCGGCATGCTGGTGACCGCCAGCAACAACCCGTTTTATGCCGAAGTGGTGCGCGGCGTGGAGCGCAGCTGCTATGAACGTGGCTACAGTTTAATCCTGTGCAATACCGAAGAAGACGCCGCGCGCATGAACCGCAGCATGGAGACGCTGCTGCAAAAGCGCGTCGACGGTTTGTTGTTGATGTGCACCGAAAACCACCGGCCATCGCAAGATGCCCTGAGCCGCTACCCGTCATTGCCGATCGTGATGATGGACTGGGCGCCGTTCGAGGGCGCTAACGACATTATTCAGGATAACTCGCTGCTGGGCGGCGAGATGGCGACCGATCATCTGATCGCCCGCGGCTACCGCAAGATTGCCTGCATTGCTGGCCCGGAGGATAAAACCACCGCTCGTCACCGACTGGAAGGCTATCGCAACGCAATGCGTCGCGCCGGATTGCCGGTTTCGCCAGGGTATGAAGTGCATTGCGATTTTGAGTTTGAGGGCGGGGTAAACGCCATGCGCCAACTGCTGGCGCTGGACGAGCCGCCGCATGCGGTGTTCGCTGGCAACGACGCGGTGGCGGTAGGCGTTTATCAGGCGCTGTATCAGGCCGGGCTTTCCGTGCCGCAGGATATGGCGGTGATGGGCTACGATGACATTGAGTTGGCCCGTTATCTGGCGCCGCCGCTGAGCACCATTCATCAGCCGAAGGATTCGCTGGGCGAACTGGCGATCGATGCGCTGATCAACCGCCTGCAAAACCCGGAGCGCGCGCCCCAGGTGCTGGTGCTGACGCCCGAGCTGGTGGAACGCGCCTCGGTGGGCCGCCGTTAGCTCGCCACCTTCGCTTCTTTCTTGCTTTCCTGGCCGCTGATCAAATTGCGGCCATCTTTCCTTCTCAGCAACATAAACACCAGCGCCGACGCCACGGTGACGATCCCCATGGTGATAAAGGTGTAATGGAAGTGGTCGATCATGGTGCCTAACGACAGGGATTCGTAAAAACGCAGCACCGCCGCGCTGATCGCCACGCCGAAGCTGATGGACAGCTGCTGGGTGACCGCCAGGACGCTGTTGCCGGCGCTGGCGTTGGCGTCGTTCAAATCTGCCAGGCTGATGGTGTTCATGGCGGTAAACTGGGTGGACATCGCCATGCCCAGCACGAACAGCGGCAGGATCATCAGCCACAGCGGCATGCCCGGGCTTTGCAGGGCGAACTGGGCGATCAGCACTCCGATGATAACGGTAATGCCGACCAGCGTTTTACGGTAGCCGAACCAGCGCAGCACCTGAGTGACGGTGGATTTCGCCATCAGCGAGCCGATGGCGGTTGGCGCCATCATGCAACCGGCGACGATCGCCGTATAGCCGAATCCCACCTGCAGCATGAGCGGCATTAAAAATGGCACGCAGCCGGTGCCCAGCCTGGAGGCGACGTTGCCAGCGATACCGACCGAGAAGGTACGGGTTTTGAACAGGTCGAGACCGATCAGCGGCTGAGGGTGACGGCGGGCGTGCGCGATGTAGCCGAACAGCATCACAAAGCCGCTGAGCAGAATACCCAGCGAAACGTAGCTTGCCAGTACCCGCTCGCCAAACAGCTCCAGCCCGGTGGAGATCAGCACCAGGCTTAGGCCGAACAGCATGAAGCCAAGAAAATCGAAGCGGCGTTTGGGCGTGGTGAAGTCCGGCATGTATTTGCGCGCATAGAAGATGCCGAGCAGGCCGATAGGGATATTGATCAGGAAAATCCAGTGCCAGGTGGCGTAGGTGACCAGCCACCCGCCCAGCAGCGGCCCCAGAATCGGCCCGACCAGGCCGGGCATGGTGACGAAGTTCAGCACCGGCAGCAGTTCGCTGCGCGGGTAGGCGCGCAGCAGCGCCAACCGCGCGACCGGCATCATCATCGCGCCGCCGATGCCCTGCAGCACGCGAGAGGCGACCAGCGCGCTCAACGTGGGGGAGAGGGCGCACAGCAGCGAGCCGAGGGTGAATAGCGTGACGGCGAAGATGAACACGCGCCGGGTGCCGAAGCGGTCCGCCAGCCAGCCGCTGACCGGGATCAGCATTGCCACCGTCAGCGTGTAGCTGATGACGGCCGATTGCATCGCCAGCGGCGATCGCCCCAGGCTTTGGGCGATCGCCGGTAGCGCCGTGTTGAGGATGGTGGCGTCCAGCGCCTGCATAAAGAACGCCATTGCGGCGATCCACGGTAGCCCTGCCATACTGCGCGCGGATTGGGTCATGGTCGGTCCTGGTTAAATGGTCGTCTGTCCCTCGTCTCTTTCTTCTATATATAAGCGGGGAGCGTGTCTAGTCTTTCTCTTTCAGCAGCACCTGGCAGGCGACGAGCGCGCCGGCGCTGTCCCCGGCGAGTATCGCATCGACGATAGCCTGATGATGGCGCAGCTTGATCACTTCATTACCGGTGATGGCGCGGAAGTAGCTTTGGTACACCGAACTGAACAGGTTGGCGAACGAGGTCAGGAACGGGTTGCCGCTGGCCTCATAGATGAGCTGGTGGAATTGGGTATCGACCTGGATCCAGCGCTCGCGGTCAAACTGGGTATGCAGCGCGCGCATTTCCGCCATCAGCTCCGCCAGCAGCTTGGTTTGCTGTGGGCTGGCGTGGTTTGCTGCCAACGCACAGGCCTGTGGCTCCAGCGAGGTGCGCAAGATAAGGAAGTGTTGCATCACTTGATCGAAGTTTTCCCGCGTCATCCACCAGGTCAGTAAATCCTGATCGAGGAAATTCCATTGGCTCTGCGGCATCACGCGGGTGCCGATGCGCGGGCGCGGTAGCAACATGCCTTTGGCGGCTAACATCTTTACCGCTTCGCGTACTGCGGTGCGGCTGACGCCGAATTGCTCGCCCAGTTCCATTTCACCGGGCAGGATGCTACCGGCCTGATAATCGCCCGCCAGAATTTGTTGGCCGAGTTTCTCTGCAAGCAGATAAGAAAGATTGCGTTGGGCGGCCTGTTGTTGTGCATTTAACGGCATGGCTGCGGGTCCTTACTGACATCGTTATTTCTATTTTACTCCAGCGATCGCCAGCTTTTATGGCTGTTTGCCTGAAAAAGTGACATAAATTCGTCGCTTTTTCGCCCTTTTGCCGAAAAAATCCGCGCTTGAAAAGTTTTTTGCATTTAGGGGTTGCGGCCCGCCGAGAACTCCCTATAATGCGCCTCCACTGACCGGGAACAACGACTGACAAGCCGCCGGGTCAGCGAGAGAAAAGCGAAAT
>NZ_JBJNLL010000003.1:0-318829 GCF_052169095.1 Serratia sp. CY33802 | reverse complement strand
TATCGGGTCAGAACTGATACATGATGCCGGTTTCGACAATGTCGTCGGCGCCGGCGCCGACGGCGTTCTGCCGTTGCAGCAGGTTGAGCTTGTACTCCACGTAGGTCGACATATTGGCGTTGAAGCTGTAGTTCAGCGCCAGATCCAGGTATTTGACCAGATCGGCGTCGCCGATGCCGGGCAGGTTACGGCCGCGCGTTTGCAGGTAGGCTACCGAGGGCGTGACGCCGGAATCGAAGTGATACTGCGCGACCGCCTCGACGGCGTCCGCGCGGGGGGCGAAGCCGGCGTAGCGATCGCCGTCGACGTAGGTCATGTTCTCAGTGCGCGCGTAGCTGGCCGCCAGGTAGAGGTTGTCCTGGTCGTATTTCAGCCCCAGGGTCCAGGCCCGGGCGCGATCGCCGTCAGCCAGGCCGAAGCGCTGTTGCGCCAGCGTGCGCGCAGAGTTGGCGTAGGCGCCGCCAACGTTGAGCCCCACGCCGGTGTCGTAGGTGGCGGAAAAGGCGTAGCCATCGCCGTTTTGCGTCTGGATATCCTTCGCCCTTTGAGCGTCGTCCCCCCGATTCTTCCCCTGATATTGCAGGCCGAGATCCAGGCCGTCGACCAGGCCGCCCAGGCTGCGGTTGTGGTAGGTCAGCAGGCCGTTGGCGCGGCCGGTCATAAAGTTGTCGGCCGCTTCGTAGCTGTCGTTGCCGAATTCAGGCAGCACGTCCGTCCAGCCGGCCACGTCATACAGCAGGCCGTAGTTGCGACCGTAGTCCAGGCTGCCCCAGCGGCCGAACGTCAGCCCGGCGAAGCCCAGCCGGGTATAGCTATTGCCCGGCCCGGCGCTTTCCGGCTGATCGAGCCCCGCCTGATATTCCCATTGGCCATACCCTGTCAGCCCGTCGGCGATCTGCGTCTCGCCTTTGAAACCGAAGCGGGTATAGGAGCGGTCGCCGTTATTGTCGGCGTCGCTGCTGAAGTAATGCACGCCGTTCAGCTGGCCGTACAGATCCAGTTTATTGCCGTCTTTATTGATGATTTCCGCGCCGGCGGCGGCGGCCGGCAGCAGGATGATCAGCGTCATCAGCACGCTTTTATGGTTCATTTCAGTTCCCCAAGTGGATGAAAACAGGGCCGTTAACCGGCCGATTGCGCTTGCGCGATTTTTTTGTATAGGCAGCTGCGGATCCGATCGGTGAGGTGCCGCAGGCTTTCCCGGTTGCGCGCCGCACGCGGGATATTGACGCTGAATTCGTCATCGATCCGTTTGCTGGTCGCGTCCAGGATCAGCACCCGATCGGACATCAGCACCGCCTCTTCGACGTCGTGGGTCACCATCACCATGGCGCGCGTGCGCAGCCGGTTGTCTCCCCACAGCGCCAGCAGATCGCTGCGTAGTTTTTGCGCGGTAAAGATATCGAGGGCGGAGAAGGGCTCGTCCAGCAGCAAGACATCGGGCTCTACCGCCAACGCCCGGGCGAAGCCCACGCGCTGGCGCATGCCGCCCGAGAGCTCGCGCGGCCAGGCGTGCTCATAGCCGGTCAGGCCCACCAGGCGCAGCAGCGCCCCCAGCCGCTCGGCGATCGTCTGCGGCGGCAGCCGTTGCGCCAGCAGCCCGAAGGCGATGTTGTCGTACACCGTTAGCCAGGGATAGAGCGCGTAGGACTGAAACACCATGCCGGCGTTCGCGCTCGGGCCATTGATCGGTTTGCCCGCCAGGGTGAGCGTGCCGCTGTCCGGCGGGATCAGCCCGGCCAGCATGCGCAGCAGCGTGGACTTACCCGAACCGGATTGCCCCAGAATGGTGACGAACTCGCCGGCGTGCACGGTCAGCGACACGTCGCGCAGCACGGGGGTGGGGCGCTTGTTTTCGCCGATAAACGTCTTGTTCAGCCGGCGGGCGCTGATAATTACCTCTTGAGTCAGCATGTTGTTCCCCCTTGATCAGTCATATTTGAATTTGGTTTCCGCGATGCGATACAGCGGTTGCCAGACGAAGATGATGCACAGCGCCACCAGCGCACACATGGCGGCGCAGCCCAGCGCAGACTCCGGGTTCTTACCGGCGTCGGTGACGACGGAAATGAACGCACCCAGCCCGGTGGCGCTGAGGGTGGTGCTGCCCCACTGGATCACTTCGGCGGCGATGGCGCTGTTCCAGGCGCCGCCGGCGGCGGAGATGATGCCGGTCACGATGTAGGGGAAAATTGCCGGCAGCATGTAGTAGCGCCACCAGCGGAAACGGCGCAGCCCGAAGGTTTCGCTGACCTCGGTGATCTGCGTCGGAATGGCGGAAACGCCGGCGATCACGTTGAACAACACGTACCACTGGGTGCCCAGCATGATCATCGGGATGGCCCACCAGCCGAGATCCTGATGATAAATGGCGATAAAGGCGGCGATCAGCGGGTAGAAAATGTTGGGCGGAATGGCCGCCAGGATCTGGATGATCGGCTGGAAGATCTTCACCAGCCGTGGATTCATGCCGATCCACACCCCCAGCGGCGTGAAGATAGCCACGCTAAGTAGCATGGCCGCGGCCACGCGCGCGGTGGTGAGCAGCATCCATTCCGGCAGCATGGCGAAGTACTGTTTGGGGAAGTATTCCCACAGCCGGTAACCGAACCAGACGCAGGCCAGCACCACGCCGAGATACCACAGGCTGCGCCACAGCCAATTGCCTTTGGCGGCGAGGCGAAACAGGCGGTGCAGGCCGAGGGCGTACCACAGCCGCGGCAGCTTGAACAGCCACAGGTCAGCCAGCGCGCGCAGCGTGCGGCCGAGCGCCGCGCCGACGTGCGAGAAGGCCAGGCTGTTGTAAAACCACGGATTGCCGAGTGGGCGATTGGCGGTGACGTCTTCGTATTTGAAGCGGGCGGTGTAACGCACCAGCGGGCGGAAAACCAGCTGATCGAGCAGCACGATGTTGGCGGCCAGCGCGACGATCGCATACAGGATCGCCGGCACGTTCTGCTGCGCCAGCGCTTCGGCGATATAGGAGCCGACGCCGGGCAGTTCGACCGAGCGATCGCCGACCGGAATGGCTTCGGAGGCCACCAGGGCGAACCAGGCGGCGGATTGCGACACCATGGCGTTCCACAGCAGGCCCGGCACCGAATAGATGAATTCCAGCCGCCAGAAGCGTTGCCACGGGTTGTAATTGAAGCTGCGGGCGGCTTCATCCAGCTCCTTGGGCACGATGCGCAGCGTCTGATACAGCGTCAGCATCATGTTCCAGGCCTGGCCGGTAAACACCGCGAAGATGGCGGTGCACTCCAGCCCCATCACGCTGTGCGGGTAGAGATTGAGAAAGTACACGGTCGTGAAGGTCAGGAACCCCACCAGCGGCACCGACTCCATAAAGTTGACGAAGGGCAGGATCACCCGGCGCAGCGGCGCATAGCGCGCGGCCAGCACGGCGAATACCACAGAAAACAGCAGCGACCAGGCCATGCCGAGGAGAAAACGCATGCTGGTTCTGAGCGAATAATAAAGCAGGTTCCAGGCATCGAGACTAATGGCAGAGACGTTTTGTTCATTGAAGTCGCCGTGCATGTCGCCCCACGCGCGAATAAAAAAGGCAATGAAGAAAACGCCGATGGCGATAACGATAAAGTCATTTAAATAAGACTTTCTGAAAATAGATGTACCCCGGTTATTTTGCATAACGCAATACCTTATTTTTCCCATAAGAAATCCGTCGCCGCTCGGGTAATAGGCCCGGCGACACCAGATAAATACCGCTGTAGCGGTTGAGACAGACGTTGTTTTCGCAGCGGGGCGATGGGCGGGCAGGCAGAGCGGGAAAGGCCGTCAGAAGGGGAGCGGTTGCCGCATTCCGTATCTTTCAGAATGCAACGTGGATGGCATTACTGAAAGGTGCCCAATAGCATTAGCATAAAACTAAAACTTTCATCGCCCATAGGGCCCTCCTCGGTTTAAATATGGCCCGGAGAGGGTAATGTGTTTTGCTGATAAAAAGCAATTGGCGGCGTAGGGTTTTTACGGTTGATATGTAACAGGATGAATATTTATTTTTTAATCGCTATATTCAGAAAGTGAAATAACCTATTTTGATGGCGGTAAATACGGTGAAAATAAATCACGGCGAAATAAAACGGCGCGCCTGAATACCGCGCGCCGTAACATTAATAAACCTGCCTGCCGTTGATGCCGGCGGGGAAAATGCCGGTGGCGAACAGATGCCCGTTGGCCTGGATCTGATCGTCGGGCAGCATCTCCAGCGGGAATTCGCCCGCCAGGCAGCTGAGAAAGGCGTTGCGATCGTCGGTGGTGGTAAAACCGATCAAATCGTAGAACAGCAGCGACGCGATCAGCTGGCGATGTTCCGGGATGCGCCGCAGCAGCGCCGCCGACGGAAACGGCAGGTGGAAGAAGAACGCGCAGGCGTTCAGCAGCCCCTGTTCCTTCAGCGCCTGCGCGCAGGGCAGCAGCTGGTAGTCGTCGATGCAGACGATGTCGCCCGGGCACAGGTGTTCGCAGGCGATATCGGCGAAACGGCGGTTCAGCTGCCGGTAGGCGCGGTAGTTTTCCGGCGTGAAGTGCGCCTTCTCCGGCTGGTTGTGGAACACCGGCCACAGGCCGTCGTGGTAGTAGCCCTGATAGTGGCGGCGGAACTCTTCGATCGACAGCGGGAAGGTCACCTGATCATAACCGGCACGTTGGCGGCAACTGATCGGGCGCTGCGCGAAATTCTGCACGTCGCCGTTCCAGCCGAGCCACAGCCCCGGTTCGGCGTCGGCCGCCAGCGTCTGGCCGGCGCAGGCCAGATCCTTGCCGTCGCACTGCTTGTTGGAAATCAGCACCAAACGAGACATGAGGGTCTCCTTATCAGTGAAGGGCACGCAGGGCGTGCGCCGAACCATCGGCGCGCCAGGGCGCTTGCAGAGCGGGCAGCGTGACGCGCAGGCCGCGCAAAGCCGGGTGCGCAAGGCAGCAGCGCGTCAGCCAGCTTCCCAGCCCGACGCCGCGGTACTCGGCGCTGACGAACAGTTCGCTCACCGAGGCGAAGGTGGCGTAGTCGGTCACCATGCGGGCGAAACCGAGCAGGTGGCGCTTGCGGTACAGCCCGAAGCACAGGCCGTGGTGTACCAGGCGCTCCGCCGCCGCCCGATCCTGCAGGCTGAGGAAACGCTGGATCGCCTCGATATCCAACAACTGCCGATCGGTGCTGATATGAAAAACGCCTTTGCGCCAGCAGAGCAGCGGCTGTGCGGGCGCCCGTTGTGGTTGCATGTTCATGATTATCCTTAAGTTAACGAATCAGTGGGCGGTTACAGCATCCAGCCGAGCTCGGCGGCGGTGACCTGTTCCTCGAAGCGGCGCAGTTCGGCGCTTTTGCAGGTGTGCCACAGGGTGCAGAACGCCGGGCCGAGCAGCTCACGCAGCGGATCGCTGTGGCGGAACAGCGCCAGCGCCTCCTGTTGGCCGAGCGGCAAGGGCGCGGCGTTATCGCTCTCGCAGCCGTTGGCGGCGGGCGGCAGCGGCAACGGGTGTTCCAGCCCGTGCAACAGGCCGCCGAGCATCACCGCCAGCGCCAGATAAGGGTTGGCGTCGGCGCCGGCCAGGCGGTATTCGATACGCTGGTTGGCGCTGTCGGCGCAGGGCAGGCGCAGCGCCACCGTGCGGTTGTTGTGGCCCCAGGAGGTGCGCAGCGGCACGTGCATGCCGGGGCGGAAGCGGCGAAACGCGTTGATGTTGGGCGCCAGGATCGCCATCGATGCCGGCATCAGCGCCAGCATGCCCGCCATCGCCTGCTGCATGTTATCGCTCAGTTCGCCCGGCGCGCCGGTCAGCAGGTTCTCGCCGTGCTCGTCCTGCAAGCTGATATGGAAATGCAGCCCGCTGCCGGCGGCGTGGGCGCAGGGCTTGGCCATAAAGCAGGCGTGCTGGTGATGCTGCTCGGCAATCTGCCGCGTCAGGCGTTTCAGCGCCATGATCTGGTCGCAGGCTTCCAGCACGCGCCGGCTGTGATGCAGATTCAGCTCGTATTGGCCGGAAGCGGCTTCGGCCACCACGCCGGTCAGCGGCAGGCTCTGCAGCCGCGCGTGCCGTTCAATGTCGCTCAGCAGCGCATGGTGGCGCTCGGGCGCATCCACCGCGAAGCTCTGCGTCGGGCAGGCTTCCGCCTCGGCGGGGCGCTGCGGATCCTGCAGGTAGAACTCCAGTTCGGCCGCCACCACCGGGAAGCAGTTGCGCTCGTGCAGGCGCTTCAGCACCCGTTGCAGCACCACGCGTGGCTCCAGCTCGCAGGCGCCGCCGTCGGCGTTTTGCATCGTCAGCAGCAGCTGGGCGTGGCGTTCGGGATCGCGCGCGCAGGGGCGCAGCGTGCCGGGCACCGGCAGGCATAGCCGATCCGGCTCGCCCGCCCGTTGCCCCAGCCCGCTTTCTTCAATCACCCGGCCGTGCAGATCCAGGGCGTAGATCGACAGCGGGAAGTAGCAGCCTTTTTCCAGGCCAAAGGCTTCGGCGATCGGCAGGCGCTTGCCGCGCAGCTGGCCGTTCAGATCGTGCAGATAAATATCCAACTGTTCGGTATCCGGATAGCGCTGCAGGTAGTGTTCCAGCTCTTTGCGGAAGGTGCGCGTCGGCGATGCGGGCAGCTCCGCCAGCAGAGGATTGAAGCCGATGATATTAGAATGCATGGCGCGCTCCAGAACGAAGACCGGTCACGGCCAGAGGCAGGGATAAACGCATGAGACAACTCTCTTGTGAGGCCATAGCGGCGATGTGAAAAGGGTATCTGCGGCGGCAAAAACTGTCTGTAAAAACGCCGTAACGTTAACGGGGCGCGGAATAAAAATGCCGTAAAGAGCGCGGCGGGCTGGCCGGGTCGGCACGGTCTATACTGGCGAGATGGGCCGTAGAAGGAGAGATAACGATGAAGAGAATAGGGCTGCTTATCGCCGCGCTGGCCGCGTTCCACGCCACCGCGTCTTCCCCACAGGCGTGGGCCGAGAGCGAACGGGCGATGCGCGCCGCCTGCCTGAAAGCCAGCGGGCTAAAAAACGCCAGGGTGGAAGGGGAGATTATTCACTACGGCGATGACGTCGGCTATTCGGCGCTGTTTATCGGTGGGCGCTACCCGCAGCCGTTTATGAAAAACCAGCCGGGCAGGGAGCTGTGCTTATATCAGCGCGCCACGCAGAAGGCGGCGGTGCAGGCGGTGGAGGGGGAATAAATAATCCCAGTCTCCTTACTGTAGCTGTATTTCTCCCTTGGGATTAATTCTTAAGTTGAATTCTTTCATGTATTTACGCCTTTCCGTGTCGTTATTCATCGAGATGCCGAGCAAGACTGAGTATTCTCCCGCTGCCCAGTTTACCTGCGGATAAGTGACGCATTGTCCTGGTTTCAGGTCAGGCAACGGAGTGATTTCTGGTGAGGCCCAGACGATATGCCATTGCTGTTGTTCCTGTCGTGAGACGATCACCCCCCGGTTTTGCAGGCTGTCGCCGCTGCGAACGCTGTTGATAGGCACGGCAAAGCAAGGTTGATTGTCTTTGAGCGAGACATCCAACGGATGGTACCAGGGCTGAGTGGATTGACAGCCGTTCAGTAGCAGTACGCACAGCAAAGAGAGATAACGTCTTGTCATAATAAGGTGTTCCGGTTCTTTGGATTTTTCAGGAAAGCTCGCAATACCCATTCATAGCGTTTTTTGATGTCTGGCCCAATAATGCCGCTGTAGTTGGTGGCTACGTGGAAGCGATGGGCGGCACGCTGCGCCTGGACATTGAACTGCCGGGCGGCAAGCACGTCGGGTTTACGGTTTAAGCGCAGGCTGCCCGCCACTCCCCGCCATTTCCCGTTCGATCACCGTCGCCAGCGCCTGCGCAGCGGAAGAGAGTTGGTGCTGTGCCAGGCGGATCAGGCCCACGCGCCGTTCGATGATCGGGCCGATCAGCGGCACGCAGACCGCCCCCAGCTCATCCATCTGTCGCTCGCACAGCGCAGGCACCGCGCTGGCGCCGAGGCCGTTGGCCACCATGCGCCCGACCGTCACCAGCTGGTGGCTTTCAAACGCCACCTCCAGCGTTCGCCCGCTGTGGGCCAGTTCCTGCTCCAGCAGCAGCCGCACCGCCGATGGCCGCTGCAGGGTGATGAAATCCAGCGTCAGCAGCTCCTTCCAGCTGACCTGCGCCTTGTGCGCCAGCGACGAATCCTTCGGCACCACCGCCAGAAAGCGATCGCGGCACAGCGGGGTAAAGTGCAGGGTGTCGCTCGGCTCCGGCTCGAAGGCGATGCCCATCTCTACCCGCCCTTCGCGGATCATTTCAAACACCTGCTCGTTGATGACGTCATGCACCGCCACGTTGATGCCGGCATAGCGATCGCGAAACGCCTTAAGGATCGGCGGCAGCGGGTTGCCGGCGAACGACGGCATGGCGGCGATCGCCACCTTGCCCATCTGCAGGGTGAAGCGCTGACGCATCGCCTCTTCCGCGTTGTCCCAATCCGCCAGCAGCTGGCGCGCCATCGGGAAGAAGGTTTCTCCTTCCGGCGTCAGCGTCACCCGGCGGGTGGTGCGCAGCAGCAGCGGCCCGCCCAGCGCGTCTTCCAGCCCACGGATCGCCAGGCTGAGCGCCGGCTGAGAAATATTCAGCCGCTCGCTGGCCTGGGCGAAATTCAGAGTGTGAGCTACCGCTAAAAACGCGCGTAACTGTTTGATGCTCATTTTCATTTTGGTTGGCGTTAACTCTTTGTTAATTTTCGGTTAACGAGTGATTAATAAAAATTCTAAATGAATGCGGCATAAAAACAAAATTAACAAATCATTTTTGTGACCTGAAGATGCCCTCACGCAAGGCAGGGCATTTCGCCCTGCGCCGCAACATGCAGGGGCAACGATATGGCAGGGCTCGACAAACGCGTCGGCAGCTACCAGGAAGCGCTGGCAGGCCTGACGGACAACATGACGGTGCTGGCGGGCGGCTTTGGCCTGTGCGGCATCCCGGAGAATCTGATCGAAGAGATCCGCCGGCGCGGCGTGCGCGGGTTGACGGTGGTTTCCAACAACTGCGGCGTCGACGGGTTCGGCCTCGGGCGGCTGCTGGAAACCCATCAGATCCGCAAGGTGGTGGGATCTTACGTCGGTGAAAACGCGCTGTTCGAGCAGCAGGCGCTCAGCGGCGAGCTGGAGGTGGATCTCACGCCGCAGGGCACGCTGGCGGAGAAGATCCGCGCCGGCGGCGCCGGTATCCCGGCATTCTTCACCGCCACCGGTTACGGCACGCCGATCGCCGAAGGCAAAGAGGTGCGCGAGTTCAACGGCCGCCCCTACATCATGGAAACCGCTATCACCGGCGATTTCGCCATCGTGAAAGGCTGGAAGGCCGATCACTTCGGCAACGTCATCTACCGCCACACCGCACAGAACTTCAATCCGCTGATGGCGACCGCCGGGCGTATCACGGTGGTGGAAGTGGAAGAGATCGTCGCGCCGGGCGAGCTGGATCCGGCGGCGATCCACACCCCAGGCATTTACGTCGATCGGCTGATCCAGGGCACCTTCGAGAAGCGTATCGAACAACGCACCCTGCGGGCATAAGGAGAATTCGCATGCTTACCCGTGAACAAATGGCGCAGCGCGTGGCGCAAGAGCTGAGGGACGGTTACTACGTCAACCTGGGCATCGGCATTCCGACGCTGGTGGCCAACTACGTGCCGGCGGGCATGGACGTGATGCTGCAGTCGGAAAACGGCCTGCTGGGGATGGGCGAGTTCCCGACCGAGCAGCAGCTGGACGCCGACATGATCAACGCCGGCAAGCAGACGGTCACCGCGCGCCTCGGCGCGTCGATCTTCGATTCGGCGCAGTCGTTCGCCATGATCCGCGGCGGCCACGTCGATCTGACCGTGCTGGGGGCGTTTGAAGTGGACATCGAGGGCAACATCGCCTCGTGGATGATCCCCGGCAAGATGGTCAAGGGCATGGGCGGCGCGATGGATCTGGTGGCGGGGGCGGAGAACATCATCGTGGTGATGACCCACGCCTCGAAGGGCGGCGAGTCCAAGCTGCTGCCGCGCTGCACGCTGCCGCTGACCGGGGCCAACTGCATCCGCAAAGTATTGACCGATCTGGCCTATCTGGAAATAGAAGACGGCGCCTTCGTGCTGCGCGAACGCGCGCCCGGCGTCAGCGTGGCGGAGATTGTCGCCAAAACCGCCGGCCGGCTGATCGTGCCAGAGCAAGTGCCGGAAATGCGTTTCTGAAACGGGAGGTGAATGTGCAACAACGTGAAGTGGTGATCGTGGGGGCGACGCGCACGCCGGTCGGCAGTTTTCACGGCGCGCTGGCGCCGCTGACGGCGGTGGAACTGGGCACGGCGGCGGTGCAGGGGCTGCTGACGCAAAGCGGTGTGCCGCCGCAGCAGATCGATGAAGTGATCCTCGGCCAGGTACTGACCGCCGGCTGCGGACAGAATCCGGCGCGTCAGACCGCGCTGAACGCCGGGCTGCCCGTGACGACCCCGGCGCTGACCATCAACAAGGTGTGCGGCTCCGGTTTGAAGGCGGTACATCTGGCGGTGCAGGCGATCCGCAGCGGTGACGCCGACGCGGTGATCGCCGGCGGCCAGGAAAGCATGAGCCAGTCGCCTTACCTGATGGCCGGTGCGCGCGCCGGCCTGCGCCTCGGTCACGCGCAGATGGTGGACAGCGTGATCCACGATGGCCTGTGGGACGTGTTCAACGACTACCACATGGGCATCACCGCCGAGAACCTGGCGGAGAAATACGCCATCAGCAGGGAAGAACAAGACAGGTTCGCCCTGCGCTCGCAGCAGAAGGCGCAGGCGGCGCAGCAGGCCGGGCGTTTCGCGCAGGAGATCACGCCGGTGACGGTGCCGCAGCCGAAGGGCGAAGCGCTGCGGGTAGAGCGCGACGAACAGCCGCGCGACACCAGCCTGGAAGCGCTGGCGCGGCTGCGCCCGGCGTTTCGCAAGGAGGGCACGGTGACCGCCGGCAACGCCTCGTCGCTCAACGACGGCGCCGCCGTGGTGTTGCTGATGAGCGCGGAAAAAGCCGCTGCGCTGCGCTTGCCGGTGCTGGCGCGCATCGCCGGTTACGCGTCGTCGGGCGTCGATCCGGCGATCATGGGCATCGGCCCGGCGCCGGCCGCACGCCGCTGCCTGGAGAAAGCCGGCTGGCGGCTGGAGGACGTCGATCTGATCGAAGCCAACGAAGCCTTCGCCGCGCAGGCGCTGGCGGTGGGCAAAGAACTGGGCTGGGAGGCAGAGCGGGTCAACGTCAATGGTGGGGCGATCGCGCTGGGGCATCCGATCGGCGCGTCCGGCTGCCGCATTTTGGTGTCGCTGCTGTACGAAATGCAGCGCCGCGAGGTGAACAAGGGGCTGGCGATGCTGTGCATCGGCGGCGGGCAGGGCGTGGCGCTGGCGGTAGAGCGCCCGTAAACAACCGAGGAGGGCACCATGCAGTCATCTGACTATGCGGTACTGGGCGCCGGGCTGATGGGGGTGGGTATCGCCACCCACTTTATCCGCCACGGCCATGAGGTGCTGCTGTATGACCCGGATCCGCAGCGCCTGGCGGAAGCGCCGGCGGTAGCGAGCGGCATTCTGGCCGAGCTGAGCGACGTCGGGCAGTTTGATCGCGGCGAACGCGAAGCAGCGCTGGCGCGCCTGCGCGTGACCGGCGATCTGAATGGCGTGGCGCGCGCCCGGCTGCTTATCGAGGCGATCCCGGAACGGCTCGAGCTGAAGCACGCGCTGTATGAGCAACTGGAGGGGCTGATCGCCGACGACGCGGTGATTGCCAGCAACACCAGCGGCCTGCCGCCGGACGAGCTGGCGGCGCGCATGACCCATCCGCAGCGGCTGCTGATCGCCCACTTCTGGCACCCGCCGCACCTGATCCCGCTGGTGGAGATCGTGCCCGGCCGCGCCACCGATCCGCGCCATCTGGCGGCGGTGCAGGCGCTGCTCGGCGGGATGGCGCTGGAGGCGGTGCTGCTGGAACGCGCCGCGCCGGGGTTTGTCGGCAACCGGCTGCAGTTTGCGGTGCTGCGCGAGGCGCTGCACATCGTCCACAGCGGCATCGCCAGCGCCGAGGTGGTGGATCAGGTGATGCGCGCCTCGCTGGGGCGGCGCTACGCCATGGTCGGCCCGCTGGAGGCCGCCGACATGACCGGGCTGGCGACGGTGGCGGACATTGCCCGCCACCTGTTCCCGGAACTGGCGACCGGCGACGAGATGATGGCGCTGGTGGAACAGAGGCTGCGGCGCGGCGATACCGGCCAGCGCAGCGGCCGGGGATTTTATCTTTGGGATGAAGCGCGCAGGGAACGCATTCAACGTCGACGGGCGCATCAGCTGCGCTTTGCGCTGAAACCGTAATTTCGCACGCCGTACCTGACAATAACAACGATAGCGAGGTGCCTGATGAGCGTTTTGATTGCCCTGGCAGCACTGGGATTACTGATGCTGGCCGCCTACCGCGGCTACAGCGTGATTTTGTTCGCCCCGATCGCCGCGCTGGGCGCGGTGCTGTTGACCGATCCCGGCGCGGTGGCGCCGACCTTCACCGGGCTGTTTATGGAGAAGATGGTCGGCTTCGTGAAGCTCTACTTCCCGGTGTTCCTGCTGGGGGCGGTATTCGGCAAGCTGATCGAGCTGTCCGGCTTTTCCCGTTCGATCGTCGCGGCGGCGATCCGCATTCTCGGCCGACGCCACGCCATTCCGGTGATCGTGCTGGTGTGCGCGCTGCTGACCTACGGCGGGGTGTCGCTGTTCGTGGTGGCGTTCGCGGTCTATCCGTTCGCCGCCGAGCTGTTCCGCCAGAGCGGCATCCCCAAGCGGCTGATCCCGGCCACCGTAGCGCTCGGCGCCTTCTCCTTCACCATGGACGCCTTGCCCGGCACGCCGCAGATCCAAAACATCATCCCGACCAGTTTCTTCGGCACCAATGCCTGGGCTGCGCCCTGGCTGGGGCTGATCGGCTCGCTGTTCATCATCGCGGTCGGTCTGCTGTATCTTGAACGCCAGCGGCGCAAGGCGCAGCTGAAGGGGGAGGGTTACGGTACCGATCTGCTGAACGAGCCGGAAACCCCGGACGACATCAACCTGCCGAACCCGCTGATCGCCATCCTGCCGTTGATTTTGGTCGGGGTATTCAACCTTGGCTTCACCCATTGGATCCCGCAGTGGTACGGCGCCAGCCACGACCTGACGCTGCCGGGGCTGGCCAAGCCGATCACCACCGATGTGGCGAAGATCACCGCCATCTGGGCGGTGGAAGCGGCGCTGGTGTCGGGTATTCTGCTGGTGGTGGTGTTCGGCTTTCGCAATATTCGCGGCCGGCTGGCGGAAGGCAGCAAGACGGCGGTCGGCGGTGCAATTCTGGCGGCGATGAACACCGCCTCCGAATACGGCTTCGGCGCGGTGATCGCCGCGCTGCCGGGCTTTTTGGTGCTGTCGCAGGCGCTGTCGGCAATCCCCAACCCGCTGCTGAACGAAGCGATCAGCGTCACCCTGCTGGCCGGCATCACCGGTTCGGCCTCCGGCGGCATGAGCATCGCGCTGGCGGCGATGTCCGACAGCTTTATCGCCGCCGCCCATGCGGCACACATTCCGCTGGAGGTGCTGCACCGGGTGGCCTCGATGGCCAGCGGCGGCATGGACACCTTGCCGCACAACGGCGCGGTGATCACCCTGCTGGCGATCACCGGCCTCAGCCACCGGCAGGCCTATGGCGGCATCTTCGCCATCACCCTGATCAAGAGCGCCGCGGTGCTGTTCGTGATCGGCGTGTTCTACCTGACCGGCATTGTTTAAAGGAGCGATACCATGAGTGTACAAGGCAAAACCGCGCTGGTGACCGGCTCGACCAGCGGCATCGGCCTCGGGATAGCATCCGTGCTGGCCGCCGCCGGCGCGCGCGTGATCCTCAACGGCTTCGGCGACGTGGAGCAGGCGCAAATGCAGGTCGCGCGGCTGGGCGCCGCGCCGGGATATCACGGCGCCGATCTCGGCGATGCGGCCCAGATAGCGGACATGATGCACTATGCCGAACGCGAGTTCGGCGGCGTGGATATTCTGGTGAACAACGCCGGCATTCAGCACGTGGCGCCGCTGGATCAGTTCCCGGTGGAGAAATGGAACGCCATTCTCGCCATCAACCTGTCGGCGGTGTTCCATACCTGCCGATTGGCGCTGCCGGGGATGCGCGAGCGCAACTGGGGGCGCATCATCAACGTGGCGTCGGTGCACGGGCTGGTGGCGTCGAAAGACAAGTCGGCCTATGTGGCGGCCAAGCACGGCGTGGTGGGGCTGACCAAGACGCTGGCGCTGGAGACCGCGCGCACGCCCGTCACCTGCAACGCCATCTGCCCCGGCTGGGTGCTGACGCCGCTGGTGCAGCAGCAGATCGACAAACGCATTGCCGCCGGGACCGATCCGCAGCAGGCATGCGATGAGCTGTTGGCGGAGAAGCAGCCTTCGCAAGCGTTCGTCACGCCTGAGCAGCTCGGCGAGCTGGCGCTGTTCCTGTGCAGTGATGCGGCGGCGCAGGTGCGCGGCGCTGCCTGGAACATGGACGGCGGCTGGCTGGCGCAGTAGTGAATTCTCTCTCCCGGAGCGCGCAACGCGCTCCGTCGTTATTTCCCGCCTTTAGTTAATTCCCCTGCGTGACGGTTTACCTGCGGCAATAATATTTATTTGTTATTTGCTATCTTTATTCCCGGATAATCACGCCGGGTTATTTTGGATAAAAGATGCGGATTGGTTTATTTCGTGCTGCGGTTATTACATTGTTTTTCTTCGCGTTACAGATGAACACGTTTATGCTGAAAATAAAGCCAACCTGGAATAATGGCAGATTATGACGTGAATTTTTATATCTTGCGTGCGCTGTTTACATCGGGTAATTATTTCCGCGTGGCTTAAGACCACCGTGTTTATAACAATAATTTTTTCGGGCAGGGGTAATAATGAGAAAAAATACAACGCCAATATTCATTGGCGGCGTCTTGCTGTCGGCGTTATCCGCCGGCGCACAGGCCGAGATCACCATTCTGGATAAAAACCCGCAGAGTAATGTGTTGCTGGCGCCGCTCAGTTTAAAGGTGGGCGGCAGCATTCGCCCCGAGTGGATCTTCAATAACGGCCCGGAGCCGGGCTATGACAAAAACGGCCACGACGGCGGCACGCGTTTTCGCTTCAGCGGCGACTATGCGCTGACGCAGGACACCTCGATCATCGGCTATTACGAGTGGGGCGTGGATCTTGCGCACGCGCTCAGCTGGGACGGGCACTATAACGAAGACGGCAAGCGCGACTATCAGCGCCAGCTGTACGCCGGTTTCAAGGACGATCGTTACGGTACCCTGACCTACGGCCATCAATACGGCATCTATTATTCGGTGGTCGGCATCAAAAGCGACGTCTGGGATAACGATGGCCATGCGGGCGGCACCGGTATCGGTATTTCCGGCGACTACGACGGCGGCAATAAACCGAAAAACAGCATCAAGTACACCAATGATTTCGGGCCGGTGACGCTGTATGCCAACTATTTATTGCCGGAAGACGATCTGCACACTGCGGATAACCTGATTTACCGCCGCAAGGGCGGAGGTGGGTTGGGCTTCGATTACAAGGTGACGAAAGACTTCACCTTCAGCGCGGCCTACAGTTATACCGATGCGAAGATCAAAGACAATCTGTACAGCGAAAAGGATTATCACCAGCAGCTGTCCGGCACCGCGTTGACCTGGCAGCCGAACAACTGGTACATCGTCGGCACCGCCAGCTATTACAAAGACTATGTGCCGAGCACCCGCCAGCGCACGCTGTCGCACTTCTTCGCCGGTGACGGCTACGGGCTGGAAGGTTTTGTCGGTTACACCTTCAATATCGACAAGCCGTTCCTCAAATCGATCCAGCCTTACGTGGCGGCGGACTCGCTGCGGCTGAAGGGTGACGAGGCGTATCACGCCAACCACGTTTACCTTGGCGCGGGCACCACCATTGGTTACGGTCTGTCGGTGTATGTGGAGCGCACGCTGGCCAACAGCAGCGACAACGAGCCGGACTCCACCTGGATTACGGTGTTCTACGACTTCTGATCCGCCTCTTGCCAGGCCGGCATACGCCGGCCGTTCACATGCTGATCGCGCCGCCCAGGGGCTGCCCGGAGGCGTTGCGCTCCGCCAGATAACGCGCCGGCGGTTTGCCCACCGCCTTTCTGAACATGGTGACGAAGCCGCTGGCGCTTTCGTAGCCCAGATCCAGCGCCACCGTCTGTACGCTCTCGCCCTGCGTCAAGCGCTGTAGCGCCAGCATCACGTGCAGCTGGCGCCGCCAGTGGCCGAAGCTCATGCCCATCTGCTGTTGCAAGGTGCGGCTGAGGGAGCGCTCGCTCATGCCGATGCGCTGCGCCCACTGCCCGAGGGTGGATTTGTCCGCTGGGCAGCTCAGCATGCCTTCGGTCAACTGCCGGATGCGCGCGTCGTCTGATACTGGCAGGTGCAGATTCTCGATCGGCGCGGCCACCAGCTGATCCAGCAGTACCGCCGTCAGGCGCCCTTCGGCGCCCTGTTCGTCGTAGAGCGGCTCGAAGGTGGTGGCCTGCAGCAGCAGTTCGCGCAGCAGCGGCGAGACCGACAGCGTGCAGCAGCTTTGCGGCAAGCCTGCGACGACGTGTTGATCGACGAACAGGCAGTAAGCTTCCGTTGAGCCGGCGCCTTGGGCGTTGTGCAACACGTTGCCCGGCATCCACAGCGCGCACTGCGGTGGCACCAGCCACAGGCCGTTTTCCACTTCGCAGCGGATCATGCCGCGCACGGTATAGATCAGCTGCGCCTTTTGATGACGGTGCGGCTCGACTTCCCAGTCCTGTTCGATAGTGGAACTCTGTACGGCGAACAGCGGGCGCGGCACCTGATCGATATCGAGATTGCGGCGAGGGATCTGTACTTTCATGAGAATAATTCTCAATTTGGCGGAATTGAAAAGTATTATGTCCTGATTGCGCAATGTGGTCTAGCGTCGGTGCCGATAAAGTAAGCGCCAGTCCTAAAACCCTTTCGCGAGGAAACTGATTATGTCACTCGATACCGCCACTTTTCCGCTGGTGTGGATGCGCCGAAACGGGCGCGATACCCAGGCCGAGCTGGCTGAATTCAGCGCGCTGTTGGCGCGCGCCGAACCCTTTGTCTTGATGACCGACCGCAGCGTCGGCGATGAAGGTGAAGAGCACGATCGCGATGCCCGCACCCAGGTGGCGCTGTGGAAACGCGATAACCGCGAGGCGCTGAAGCAGTGGGTGAAAGGCATGATCATGCTGGAGCCGGACGACGCCAAACGCGCGGCGGCGGAAGAATTCGCCGAATACGGCGCCAAATTCTGGGGTTATCCGATACTGGTGGCCACCGATGAAGCCACAGGCCGGATGCTGGCGCAGACATTACTGAGCAAATAAGGGGAATACCATGCACCAGCAACAGGTGATTGAACAGCTGCTGGCCTGGATCGAACAGAGCCTGGATCAGCCGCTGACGCTGGACGACATTGCCGCCAAGTCCGGCTACTCCAAGTGGCATTTACAGCGGATATTCAAGCAGCATACCGGCCATATTCTCGGCACTTACGCGCGCCGCAGAAGGCTGACCGCCGCCGCGCGCGAACTGCGCCTGACCGGCACCAGCGTGGCCTGCATCGCCGATACTTACCAGTTCGATTCACAGCAGACCTTCACCCGCTGCTTCCGCAAGCAATTCGGTTTGCCGCCGGCCAGCTATCGCCGCAGCCAGGATTGGTCGAGCTATGGCCTGCAGCCGCCGCTGCGGCTGACCGAAGCGCCGTTGCCGCAGGCCGACATCGTGACGCTGCCCGCCATGCAGCTGGTGGGCAACACCCAGCGCCGCAGCTTCACGCTGGGGCAGTTGGCGGACTCCAAGTGCGAGCTGCGCCGCCATGCCTGGCGGCAACTGCTGCGGCCGCAGGCGCTGCCGGAGGTGGTGTACGGCCTCACCAGCCTGGAGGTCGACAGGCAACGCCGGGGCTGCCCGCGTATGGCGTATACCGCCGCTTTGCCGGACGAAGGGGCGATGGGGGAGCGGGTGACTATCGAACAGGGAGAGTATGCCCGTTTCACCTATCAGGGGCAGGCGGAAGGGTTACAAAACTTTATTGTCCGATTGTATGACACTGCCATGCCGCAGATGAACGCCATCCGCCGGCCGGGGCAGGATATCGAGCGTTTCTACCCGGCGCAGGAGGGCTGTTGCCCGCTCGGCGGCGCGGCGATCCGCTGTGAATATCTGATCCCCATTCGGCGGGGGGAAGCGTTGGCCGCCGCCAGTTAGGCGGCGGTTCTCGCAAAAAATCGCCTTCGTGGCGCGTCAGGTTACAAAAAATTGCGATATTACATCGGTAATGGTTCACACTTTGATTGATGTGCACATATAATGCGCATCCGGTCAAACCCCCCTGGCTTTTCAGGCCGCAGCGCCGTTGGCTGTCGGCTGAAATTCAACGGGGTAAAGTGGCCGTAGAAACCGATATCCCTAATCGCCAGTGGCCTTGACCAACACGAAGATGAAAATGAGCATTCGCGCGTTATTAACCCTGTTTACGGCACTGGTTGCTTTCAGCCAGGCTGCCTTCGCCGTCGTTTACCCGTTGCCGCCAAAAGACAGCCGTTTGGTGGGCGAGAATATCCAAATCACCGTACCGGAAGACAGCAAACTGCCGCTGGAGAGCTTCGCCGCCCAGTATCAGATGGGGCTGAGCAACATGCTGGAGGCCAACCCGGGCGTGGATCCGTTCCTGCCGAAGGCCGGCAGCACCCTGACCATCCCGCAACAGCTGATCCTGCCGGACGCGCCGCGTGAAGGCATCATCATCAACAGCGCCGAAATGCGTCTGTACTACTACCCGAAAGGTTCCAACACCGTCGTGGTGCTGCCGATCGGCATCGGCCAGCTGGGTAAAGACACCCCGCTGAACTGGACCACCACCGTGCAGCGCAAGAAAGACGGCCCAACCTGGACGCCGACCGCCAAAATGCGCGCCGAATACGCGGCTGACGGCGAAATCCTGCCTGCGGTGTTCCCGGCCGGCCCGGACAACCCGATGGGGCTGTATGCGCTGTATGTTGGCCGCCTGTATGCCATCCACGGCACCAACGCCAACTTCGGCATCGGCCTGCGCGTGAGCCACGGCTGCGTGCGTCTGCGCGCCGACGACATCAAGTACCTGTTCGAAAACGTGCCGGTCGGCACCCGCGTGCAGTTCATCAACGAACCGATGAAAGCCACCGTCGAACCGGACGGCTCGCGCTATGTGGAAGTGCACAACCCGCTGTCGGCCAACGAAGAGCAGCTGCAATCGAAAGATCCGGTGCCGCTGACCATTTCCGCGCCAGTCGGCAAAGTGCTGATGGACGCCGGTGTTAACCAGAGCGAAGTGGACGCGGCGATCAAGGCCCGTTCCGGTATGCCGGTGAAAGTGAACTGAAAGCCTTCCGGCCTCAGTGAAAATGCCAAGAAGACGCCTGCGGGCGTCTTTTTTTATGCTTGTAAAACATGTTGTTGTGTGTGCGTTCGCAATGATGCCCTCAGCGTTGCACAGAAAGAAGCCATGATGCGCGCCATCATGCAAATCGGGTTTCCCATGGTGGCCATCATCGAGTTTGAGGTGATGCTGGCGAGAAGGAATGCTCTGGGAAAGTGTTTCACTCAGTGCTATATTTTTACGGGAAACTCATTGCAATGCGTACATTTAACACTCGTTGGTTTAGCAAGAAGGCTCAGGCGCACGGCATTACCGATAAGGCATTATGTCGGGCGGTACACGATGTACAACGGGGCTTGGCTGTGGATTTAGGCGGTGGTGTATTTAAAAAACGTCTTAATCACAATCGGGACCGTGCGTTGGTATTAGCGAAAAACGGTCGGCATTGGGTGTATGTTTTTTTGTTTGCCAAACAGGTCCAGGCCAATATCTCTGGGGCGGAATCGCAAGCTTTTCGCAAGTTGGCGGTGCATTTTGGCGCGTTGAGCGATGAAATGCTCCAATCCTTGGTCGTGAAGAACGAATGGATGGAGATTTGTCATGAAGAAGGAAAAAACGTTTCGGAGTCCGGCCTTTGAGGCGATTCACAGCGCGGCTGAAGGATTGCATCGTACTGGCGCCATTTCTCTGGAAACCCTACGCAGTTTCGACGAGTCTTGCCTTGCTCCGGTCGAGATGTTACAGCCCCAAGAGATCAAAGCCTTGCGTGAGCAGCTATGTTTAAGCCAACCGGTTTTTGCCCGTTATCTGAATACCAGCGTGTCGACCATACAGAAATGGGAGACGGGGGTGAAGCGGCCGGGCGGCGTGTCGCTTAAGCTGCTTTCGATCGTACGCAAGCACGGGCTTGAGGTCTTGTTGTAGTGACCGTTTGGGCTGTCACTATTCTCACATTATCCTCTCTGGCTTTGGCTCTCTGAAATGCCCGAATCGCAATTATTCCAATAAAAACTATCGCTAATTAATAAGTTATATCTTCTCCCTTATCGCCTGCCATTGAAAAAATTCTCGCAAAAAAACCACACTGTGAAAATAAGATCACACAAGCGTAACAAAAGGTAAACATACCCCTCCTATATTGGCTGCTTCGCTTTTGGGAGGGAGTGTCATGCGTAACTGGAACGAACCGAAAAAAAACAAAGCGCACATCGAACTGATCCCGATGATCGACGTGATGATGTTTTTATTGGTGTTTTTCGTCTTGATTAGCCTGAACGTCATTCCGGCGCTCGGGCTGAAAACGCAGCTGCCGTCCGCCGGCAGTGCGCAGCAGCTGAAACCGCAGAAGAAAGCGATTATCACGCTGGGGGCCGACGAACAGCTGCAGCTGGATGGCCAGCCGATCGCGCTCGGCGCGTTGGTCACTACGCTCAAGCAACAGCAGCAGGCCAACCAGACCACCACCATCATCGTCAACAGCGACAAGGGCGTGGCGGTCGAGCGGCTGGTGGCGGTTATGGACAACCTGCGCCAGGGCGGTTTCTTCTCCGTCTCCATCGCGACACGGAAGCTGTGACATGTATCTGCTCTATCGCTCACGTCATCTTTTCAGCTGGCTGCCGGCGCTGATTGTCGCCGGTTGCCTGCTGTTCGCCAGCCAGCAGGCGGCGCTGAAGATCCAGCCGCGCTACGACGAAACTGCTATCGAACTGGCGCTGGTGGAGCCTGAACCGGCGCCTGAACCTCAACCGGAAACGCCGCCGGAACCTCAGCCCGAACCGCCGCCGCCCGAGCCGGAGCCGATCCCCGAACCGGTGGTGCCGGCGCCGGAACCGATCGTGGAAGCCAAGCCGGTGCCGAAACCGCAGCCGAAGCCCAAGCCGGTAAAAGAGAAAGCCAAACCGGTAGAGAAACCTAAACCGACGCCGGCGCCCGCCGCGCCGCGCGCGCTGGTCAGCAAACCGGCGGCGCAGCCCGCACCGGCCGCCCCCGCGGCGCCGAAGGTGAACGCGCAGGCGATTGAAAACGGCTATCTGCTGGCCTTGCGCCGCGAGCTGGAACAGCGCAAGCGCTACCCAAGCGGGCGCCAGGCCTCGCTCGAGCGCCCGCAGGGCAACGTCGAAGTGTGGCTGGAGGTCGATCGCAGTGGGCGGGTGCTCTCTTCCGGCATCGCCAACAAAGCCGCCAGCATGCTGCTGAACCGCGCGGCGATGAGCAGCCTGCAAAGCATCAGTTCAGTGAAGCCGTTCCCGAGCGAGGCGTTCGCCGGGCAAACAACCAAAAGATTTACCGCGACGTTCAATTATCAGGCGCCTTAGCGCAAGGGTTAATCGTTTGATTTTTATGGGATGTACACAATGAAATCGTTTAATCGTTCTGGGATCTATCTGGCGGTGATGTCGGCGATGCTGCCGGGCGCCGCGCTGGCGGCCGACGCCACCGATGTCGGCACCATCAGCGTCAAGGGGCAGTCGCTCGGCGGCGGCATGATGGTGCAGGATGACAGCGCCAAGGCGCGTTCTACCGTCACCAAAGAGGCGATGGATAAAATGCCGTCGGCGGCCAACGCCATCGACAAGCTGAAATACACGCCGGGCCTGAACGTCAACAGCAACGACGCCAGCGGCCTGAGCGGCGTGGACTACACCATGCGCGGCATGAACTCGGATCAGATCGGCCTGTCGATGGACGGCATTCCGATCAACGACTCCGGCAACTATGCGGTATACCCGAACCTGCTCGGCGATGCGGAAAACCTGGAGGAGGTGTTCGTCACCCAAGGGTCTTCCGAAGCGGACGGCCCGCACATCGGCTCCAGCGGCGGCAACATCGGCCTGGTGACGCGCCGCCCGGCGAAAGACTTCGGCGGTTTCGTCAAGCAAACGCTGGGCAGCAACAGCCTGAGCAAAACCTTTGCCCGCCTGGAGACCGGCGAGTACAACGGCTTCAGTAACTGGCTCTCTTATTCGCACACCGAGGCGAAGAAGTGGCGCGGCGAGGGGCGACTGTATTCCGACAAATTCGAGATGAACTCGCTGTACGAAGACGGCAACGGCAACAGCAGCAACCTGGTGATGAAGTACAACCGCCAGAACAACACCAACTACAACACTCTGAGCAAGGCGCAGTTCCAAAACGACGGCCGTGACACCGACTACGTCACCACACCGGAGTACAACAGCAAAGGGCAGTTGAACAAGTACTACAAGATTGAACGCAACCCGTTCGAAACCTTCACGCTGTCGTTCACCCAGAAGCTGCAGCTGCGCGATAACCTGTCGCTGACTCTGCAACCGTATTACTACTGGGGCAACGGCGGCAGCTTCAACGGCCAGACGGCCTCGGTGCTGTCCAGCACGTCGGACAAGGCCGGGCAGTATGACCTCAGCAACCTGCAGTCCAACACCTATTACCGCCCGTCGTGGACCCAAACCTGGCGGCCGGGCATCACCACCAAGCTGAAGTGGGACATCAACGATCAGCACAGCCTGGACATCGGTTACTGGTACGAGCGCGCGCGCCAGCTGCAGACCCAACCGTTCATCAGCATCAAAGATGATGGCAATCCGGCGCAAATCTCGGGCAAACCGGGCGGATCCGATCAGGTGAAGGACGCCAACGGCAATACGGTGCAGGGGCGCAACCAGTACACCATCACCCCGGCGCAGAAGGTGTGGCTGCAGGACACCTGGTTCGCCACGCCGGACTGGACCTTCGTCGGCGGCCTGGCCTATCAGTACGTGGAGCGCAAAGGGGACAACCGCGGCAGCCTGTACAACGTGCCGGAGAAGCGCAAAGCCACCTATCACGAATTCCTGCCGAACTTCAGCGCCAGCTATAAGGTGAACCAGGAAAACCAGGTGTTCTACAACCTGACGCGCAACATGCGCACGCCGCCAAACTACGTGCTGTACAACGTCGGCGACTCGCTCAGCACCAAGCCGGAACTCAGCTGGAACCACGAACTGGGCTGGCGTTTCCAGCAAGAGGACATGCTGCTGAGCGCCACGCTGTTCTACATGCGCTACAGCGATCGCCAGATCTCCACCACCAACTCGGCCGGCGATTACGAGATGATGAACATCGGCAATGTGGAGAACAAAGGGCTGGAGCTGGAGTGGAGCGGCCAACTGCCGCATAACTTCAACTACTACACCTCATATACCTATACCCAATCGAAGCAGAAGAGCGACATCGTCAGCAACGGCGGGCAGCCGCTGCCGACCTCCGGCAAAGAAGTGCCGAACGTGCCGAAAAACCTGCTGAACATGACGTTGGGTTATGACGACGGGCTGTATTACGGCAGCGTCAGCGGCAAGTACGTCAGTGCGTTCTACGGCGATCTAACCAACGACGAGAAGATCGGCGGCCGCACGGTGTTCGATCTGGCGGCGGGGGTGCATCTGCCGGTGGACAAGAAAATCGTCAAAAGCGCCGCGCTGCGCTTTGGCATCAGCAACCTGTTTGACAAGGAATACCTGACCTCGGTGCGCACCACCACCTTCAACGCGGCGCCGTACGGCGGCGTGAAGGCCAGCACGCCGTATTACAACGTCGGCGAAGAACGCACCTTCAGCGTCTCGCTGGAAGCCACCTTTTAACTGAATACCCCGCCGCCTGCCCGGCGGCGGGGAAGAGGAGCCCTGTATGGACGCCAATCTGTTGCACGACATTATTTTCTACGTGATGTACGCCGCGCTGGCGATCGCGCTGGTGATCATCATCGAACGCACGCTGTACTTCGCCTATACCCAACGCCAGGCGCGCCGGCTGGAGCAGGCGCTGACGCCGGACGTACGCCGCGCCGCCGATCTGCCGGACGAGCTGACCCAGCGCAACAGCCTGCCGATGGCGGTGATCGCGCCGGTATTGGCGCAGAAGCACCGCGCCGGCGACCGCGAGGCGATCGGCGATCTGATCGACGCCCAGTACCTGCTGAGCAAGCCGCCGATGGCGCGCGGCCTGTGGCTGCTGGAAACCGTGGTCACCGCCGCGCCGCTGCTGGGGTTGCTCGGCACGGTGATGGGGATCATCGAAACCTTCAAGGCGCTGGCCGCCTCGGGGGTGTCCGAGCCGAGCCTGGTGTCGGCCGG
Organism: Serratia sp. CY33802; assembly: GCF_052169095.1. Lineage (NCBI taxonomy): Bacteria > Pseudomonadati > Pseudomonadota > Gammaproteobacteria > Enterobacterales > Yersiniaceae > Serratia > Serratia sp. CY33802. The sequence continues at coordinate 294,255 of NZ_JBJNLL010000003.1, read as the reverse complement.
GATGGGCACCGCGCTGTACGCCACTGGCCTCGGCATCGCCATCGCGCTGCTGTGCCTGGTGGCCAACAACTTCCTGCAGAGCCGCATGGAGCGCATCAACGAGCTGCTGAAGGTGCTGCTGATCCGCGCCGGTCAGCCGACCAGCCGCCCGGAGAACGGCAGCGGCGAACAATGGGTTGACAGCGGAGCGCCGCGCTATGCCTAATGGCCATCCAGTACGGCGGCCGCTCGGCCGCCTTTATGCGGCATTGTGGAGCGGTTGTTTGTTGATGTTGAGCCAGAGCGCTGCGGCGCGTTTTGCGATTCCCGGCTATGAGCTGGTGTACACCGCGCCGGTGGAAACCGCGCTGCAGGCCGACGACCTGCGCAACACCGCCGAGGTGTGGCGCGAGATGTTCGACGCGGCGAAAACCCGCATCGACCTGGGGCAGTTTTACGTGGCGAATCAGGACGGTTCGCTGCTGGACGGCGTGCTGCAGCACCTGAAGGCGGCCGGTGAGCGCGGGGTGAAAATCCGCTTTTTGGTGGAAGAGAAGGGCATTCGCATTTCTACCGCCGAAACGCTGGAACAGCTGAAGACGATCCCCAATCTGGAGCTGCGCATCATTCCTTACCAGAAGCTGAGCGGCGGCATCCTGCACGCCAAATATCTGCTGGTGGACGGCGAGCAGGCGTTTGTCGGCAGCCAGAATTTCGACTGGCGCGCGTTGGAGCATATTCACGAAACCGGGCTGCGCATCAGCGATGCTAAAGTGGTGGGGCAGATCCAGGCGATCTTCGAACAGGACTGGCGGGCGCAGGCGCTGTTGGCGCAGGATAAGCCGGTGCCGGCGTTGCCCGATTCGCCGCCGACGGCGCAGCCGCAGGGCAACTATCTGGTGGCCAGCCCGCGCGCCTACAACCCGGCGGGGGTGATTGACTCGCAGGCCGAGCTGCCGCGCTTGCTGGCCGGCGCCAAACGGCGGGTGCGGGTGCAGGTGATGGACTACGCGCCGCTGTCGTTTGGCCCGGAGCGCAGTCGCCCCTTCTACGCGGTCATCGACAACGCGCTGCGCAGCGCGGCGGCGCGCGGCGTGCAGATCGAGCTGATGGTGGCCAACTGGAACACCAAAAAGCCGGATATCGCCTGGCTGAAGAGCCTGGCGCTGGTGCCGAACGTGCAGGTCAAGGTGGTGACCATTCCGCCGGCCAGCAGCGGCTTCATTCCGTTTGCCCGCGTGATCCACAGCAAGCTGATGACCATCGACGACGAGATTGCCTGGGTGGGCACCAGCAACTGGACCGGCGGCTATCTGGACAACTCGCGCAATCTGGAGCTGGTGATGCACAGCGCGGCGATGAGCGGGCGGTTGGACCAGCTGTACCAACAGCTGTGGAACAGCGTCTACGCCGAACCGTTGCGGCTGGATTACGACTACCCGACGCCCAAACCGGGCGGCGAATCCTGACGGTCAGGGCGCGTTAACCCGCGCCCCGCGTTGTTTATCGCCGCCAGCCGGCCTTCTCCAGCGCCGTCACCAGCTGTTCGGCGCTTAACCCTTCCGCCCGGTGGCCGTTACCGCTAACGGTATTGGCCGCCAGCAGTGCATTGACGATCGCTTCTTCCACCGCTTCCGCCGCCGCGGCGAACAGCGCCGAAATGTAGTCGTTGTTCACCATGCGCAGCGGCGTGGTAAAAGCGCCTTTATTGGCGTAGTCGGCGGGCGGCAGGCCGTCGTTGCCGGTGGCGAAGGCGATAAAGATATCGCCGCTCGAATCCTCGGTGCCGCCGCCGGTGCGGGCGATGCCGATGCTGGCGCGCTGCGCCAGCCGCGCGCACTGGTGCGGCAGCAGCGGCGCGTCGGTCGCCAGCGCCACCACGATGGAGCCCATGCCGGGATGCGGCAACTGCGGCGTGAACGGCGAGGGGATATGCCCCAGATGCCGGCCCACCGGGTAACCGCCGACCAGCAGCGACTCGCGCTTGCCGTGGTTGGCCTGTACGATGGCGCCCACCGTCCAGCCGCCTTGATCGGCAGGCAAGCGGCGCGAGGCGGTGCCGCTGCCGCCTTTGAATTCATGGCAGATCATGCCGCTGCCGCCGCCGACCGCGCCTTCCTGCGGCAAGCCGCCCTGGGCCGCCTGCTGCGCCTCGCGCACGTGCTCGGCCTTGACGTGAAAGCCGTTGATGTCGTTGAGCAGGCCATCGAAGGTTTCCATCACCACCGGCATATTCCAATACACAGCGTTGTCGCCCGCGGGCAGCGCTTCACGCTCCAGCGCGATCAGCGCATCGCGCACCACGCCCACGCTGTGGGTGTTGGTGAAGGCGATCGGGCTGGTCAGCAGGCCCGCTTCGCGCACCCATTCCAGGCCGGTGGCGTCGCCGTTGCCGTTCAGCACGTGCACGCCGGCGAAGCAGGGCGCGTGGCGGGCGGAGCCGGGGCGCGGTTCGATCACCGTCACGCCGGTGCGCACGCTGCGCCCGTCCGCCAAGTCGGCATGAAGGCTGGCATGGCCGACGCGCACGCCGGGCACGTCGGTGATGGCGTTCAGCGGGCCGGGCGTGCCCTGGCCGATGATGATGCCCAGATCCTGAGCGCGCTGCGTCATGGTTATTCTCCTTCTATTGAGGGGGCGGCGAGGGGCGCCGTCTGGCGGCCGCGCAGATGGTTCAGCGCCAACCCGAAGCCGATGATGCCGGCAATGATAATAAAGTCTTTCAGGCTGCTGGCGATCAAAATCGTCCACAGCACGTACAGGCAGCACAGCAGCGCCACCACCACCGGCAGCGGCCACAGCGGCATCAGGTACGGGTGGTGGAAGTGGCGGCGACGGCGACTGATCAGCGCCGCCACCGCCATAATGATGTACACCAGCAGCAGCAGGATCACGGTGAACGAGGTCAGCGATTCGAGATCGGAGCAAAACGCCAGCAGCGCCGACGGCACGCCGAACAGCAGGGTGGCGATCCAGGGGGTGCCGAAGCGCGGATGGATGATTTTCAGCGCCCGGTTGAACGCCGGCAGCCAGAAGCCGTCACGTCCGCTGGCGAACATCATGCGGCTGAACTGCGCCACGATGGCGATGATGGCGTTGAATACCGACAGATAGATTGCGCCGCTCACCACCCGCGCCAGCGTCGGGCCGCCGAGTTGGGTGACCACGTAGCCGACCGGATCGGCCTGTTTGGCCATCTCCGTCAGCGACGGCGAGCCGATCAGCAGGGCGGTGAACGGCACCAGTTCCACCAGCACCACGATGACCAGCGTCAGCATGATCGCGATCGCCATCGGCCTGCCCTGTTCGCGCATGTCTTCCGCCATGTACACCGCCGCGCCGTAGCCGTTGTAGGAGAACAGCGCGACCCCGACCATGGCGACGATCAGCGGCAGCGATACCGGCGCCAGGCTGCCCTGCGCGTCCAGCATCACCGGCGCGGTGAGGATCTCCGTACTCTGATGCGGGTGGCTGAAGCCGAGCCAGGCGATCAGCGCCAGCACCGCCACTTCCACCACCAGGAAGGCGCCGGTCAGCAGGGCGTTGGCTTTGATGTTGAAAATGGCGCAGATACCGCCGACCAGCACGGTGAGCATGCCGGCGGTCGAGGCGTCGAATTGGGTGCCCAGCGCGGTGTTCAGGTAAGGCACTGCGCCGGTGGCCAGCACCGCCGGCACGAACAGCGAGGCGCTGAGGATAAACAGGTAGGTCTGCAACCCGCACAGGGTGCCGAACAGGCGCTTGATGATGCTGTATTCGCCGCCGGCGCTGGGGTGTGCGGCGCCGAGCTCGGCATAGCACAACGCGATGGCGGCGGCGACGCAGGCGGCGATCAGAAACGACAGAAAGGCGCCGCTGCCGGCGTTGGCGATCGCCAGCGGCGCGATAACGAAGATCGAACTGGCCGGCGTCACGCCGGACGCGGTGATCATCACCACGTCGAGGACGCTGAGATTGCCTTTGAAGGTGTGTTCAGGGGCGGACTCTTTCATGGGATAACGACTCCATTAACGTGTGAGTGAGTTATTGTTTTGCTGCACAGGCTGTACGCAGGAATCAAATGGAGCGCGCTAAATGCCGGGGAGCGTTGCTCCCCGGAAGTTTATTGTTCTTATGTGTTACCCCTGCCCCGACGGGAAGCTGAAGCTGGCGCGGCGGGCATCGCCGGAGGCCGGCCAGCGCTGGGTCACGGTCTTGCGTTTGGTGTAGAACCTGACGGCGTCCGGGCCGTAGGCGTGCAGATCGCCAAACAGCGAGCGCTTCCAGCCGCCGAACGAGTGGTAGGCCACCGGCACCGGCAGCGCCACGTTGATCCCCACCATGCCGACCTGAATGCGGCTGGAAAAGTAGCGCGCCGCTTCGCCGTCGCGGGTGAACAGGCAGGTGCCGTTGCCGTATTCGTGGGCGTCGATCATGGCCATCGCCTCCGGCAGCGAGGCCGCGCGCACCACGCCGAGCACCGGGCCGAAGATCTCTTCCTGATAGATGCGCATGCCGGGCGTCACGCGATCGAACAGCGTCGGGCCGAGGAAATACCCCTGGCTGGGGCGGCCGTCGGCGCCGATCACGCTCAGTTCGCGGCCGTCCACCAGCAGCTCGGCGCCTTCGGCCACGCCCTGATCGATATAGCCTTTTACCTTCTGATAATGCTGTTGGGTCACCAGCGGCCCCATGTCGTTGCGGTTGTCGCTGCCGGGGCCGACGCGCATGGCGGCCATCTGTTGCCGCAGCCCGGCGATCAGCGCGTCGGCGGTGCCGTCGCCCACCGCCACCACCAGCGGGATGGCCATACAACGCTGGCCGCAAGAGCCGAACGCCGCGCCCATCAGCGCGCCGACCGCGCCGGGGATATCGGCGTCCGGCAGCACCACCGCGTGGTTTTTGGCGCCGCCCAGCGCCTGCACCCGTTTGTTCTGGCCGCAGCCGGTGTGATAGATGTGCTCCGCCACCGGCGTCGAACCGACGAAGCTGATCGCTTTGACGCGCCCGTCATGCAGCAGCGTCTCCACCGCTTCACGATCGCCGTTGACCACGTTGAGCACCCCCGGTGGCAGCCCGGCTTCCGCCGCCAGCCGGGCGATATACAGCGCGGCGGAAGGCACTCGCTCGGAAGGTTTCAGCACGAAGGTGTTGCCGCAGGCGACCGCCATTGGCCACATCCACAGCGGCACCATCGCCGGGAAGTTGAACGGGGTGATGCCCGCCACCACCCCCAGCGGCTGAAACTCGCTCCAGCTGTCGATGCCCGGGCCTGCCTCTTTGCTGTGTTCACCCTTCAGCAGTTCCGGCACATAGCTGGCGTATTCGATATTCTCAATGCCGCGCTGCAGTTCGCCCAGGGCGTCGCTGAGCACCTTGCCGTGCTCGGCGGTGATTAACTGGCAGATGGCGTCGGCGTGTTGCTCCAGCAGATCCTTGAGCTTCATCATGATGCGCGCGCGCTTCAGCGGAGGGGTATCGCGCCAGGCGGGATAAGCCTGTTCGGCGGCGGCGATGGCGCGCTCCACCGTGGCGCGGTCGGCCAACTGCACCTCCTGCGCCGATTGGCCGGTGGCCGGGTCGTAAACCGGCTGGCTGCGTTCGCCGCCGGCGGCGGGCTCGCCGTTGATCCAATGGGTGATGGTCATGGTTCTCTCCTTATTCGGTGGCGTTGAGGGCGTCGCCCACGGCGTTGATCAGCGCATCGATCTGCGCTTCGCTGCTGATGAACGGCGGTGCCAGCTGCAGGGTGTCGCCGCCGTAGCGCACGTAAAATCCGCTTTCCCAGCAGCGCATCGCCGCCTCGAAGGGGCGCCGCGCCGGCTCGCCGGGCCGCGCCGCCAGCGTGATGCCGGCCGCCAGGCCGATATTGCGAATGTCGGCGACGTGTTTGGCCCCCTGCAGGCTGTGCACCGCGCGCTCGAAGTAGGGCGCCAGCGCCTGTACGCGCTCCACCATCTGTTCGCGCTGCAGGATGTCCAGCGTCGCCAGCGCGACCGCGCAGCTGACCGGATGGGCGGAGTAGGTGTAGCCGTGCGGGAATTCGAGCTGGTAGTCCGGCTCGCCGCCGTTCATGAAGGTGTGGTAAATCTCCGGCCGTACCACCACCGCGCCCATCGGCTGCGCGCCGTTGGTCACCTGTTTGGCGATGTTCATGATGTCCGGCGTGACGCCGAACGCCTCGGCGCCGGTCATCGCGCCGCAGCGGCCGAAGGCGGTGATCACTTCGTCGAAGATCAGCAGGATGTCATGCTGGGTACAGATTTCGCGCAGGCGCTGCAAGTAGCCGACCGGCGGCACGATCACCCCGGCGGAGCCGGAGAACGGTTCGACGATCACCGCGGCGATCGTCGAGGCGTCGCGCAGCGCGATGATGCGGTTGAGCTCTTCCGCCAGCTCCGCCCCCTGTTGCGGCATGCCGCGCGAAAAGGCGTTGCCGGCCAGCAGGGTGTGCGGCAGATGGTCCGCCTCGGCGCCGGCGCCGAACGTCTTGCGGTTGCCGGCGATGCCGCCGACCGAGATGCCGCCGAAGTTAACGCCGTGATAGCCCTTTTCCCGGCCGATAAAGCAGGTTTTGCCCGCCTGGCCTTTGGCGCGCCAGTAAGCGCGCGCCATTTTCAGCGAGGTGTCCGCCGCTTCCGATCCGGAGCCGGTGAAGAACACGTAATCCAGCCCCGCCGGCGTCAGTGCCTTGATCTTGTTGGCCAGCTCGAACGACAGCGGGTGGCCGAACTGAAACGCCGGCGAGTAATCCAGCGTCGCCAGCTGGCGCTGGGCGGCGTCGGTGATTTCCTGCCGGCCGTGCCCCAATCCGCAGCACCACAATCCGGACAGGCCGTCGAAAATCTTTCTGCCGTCGTGGCTGGTGTAATACGCCCCTGCGGCCTGAGTAATGATGCGCGGCTGCGCTTTAAAATTACGGTTGCCGGTAAAAGGCATCCAATGGGCCTCTAACCCTTCGGCATCGAGACGATTAAGCGAATAATTTTCAGCGGCCATGTTTTCCTCCGGGCAGGAAAATAAGTGCGATTAATTAAATAAAATGAGTTGTTAACGAATTGTTGTGCGAAATTGACTATGTACCGCTTGTTCTCTACTGTGAATAATCATATGTCGAAACTTACTTAAGGTTTTATGCAAGTAAAAAAGCGCGCGCTGTTAGGGCAATTGTCGGATATGGATCTGCGTTTGCTGCGGGTATTCAAGGCCGTGGTCGACTGCGGCGGCATGAGCGCCGCCGAACTGGAGCTGAATATCAGCCTGTCGACCATCAGCAAGCACATCAAGGATCTGGAGCAGCGGCTGGGCCTGACGCTGTGCCAGCGCGGGCGCGAGGGTTTTGCGGTTACCGACGAGGGGCTGTTGATCTATCAGGAAACGGTCAACCTGCTGGCGGCCACCGAGGCGTTCCGGCGCGGGGTGGACGAGGTGCACCAGCGCATGGGCGGGCAGCTGCACGTGGCGATATTCGACCATACGGTCAGCAATCCGCAGGCGCAGATCGGCCGGGCCATCGCGTTATTCAGCGAGCGCGCGCCGGAGGTTTCTTTGCAAATGTACGTGGAGCCGATTAATACCATTGAACGCGGCGTCATTGACGGGCAATTTCAGGTTGGCGTTATTCCCATGCACCGCAGCGCGGAAAGTTTATCTTATCATCCGTTATTCAGTGAGAGGATGTTCTTATATTGCGGCGCGCAGCATGAATTATTTTCCGGCCCCCATGAAACATTAAATTGGGATCTGCTGCACAATTATGCCTTCGCCGGATTAGGCTATCATTCGCCGAATATGGAACTGAGCCTGCAGCAACATTTGCATCGCAAGGCGACGGGGTTTGCGCAGGAGTCGATCGCCACGCTGATCCTGTCCGGCAAATACGTCGGCTTTTTGCCTGATCACTACGCGGCGTTTTTCGTGGCGCAGAATATGATGCGGGCGATCAAACCGGCGCTGTTCCGCTATCACTGCGAATACTCCAGCGTGCTGCGCCGCTCGCCGGTGCCGCAGCGGGTGGTGAAGCTGTTCCATGAGTGCCTGCTGGCGGCCCACGGAACAGCGTGACGCTTACTGCTCTTTCTTCTTGCCGAAGATCCTGATCAGCGCGCCGACCAGGATGCCGACCGCGATGCCGGCGAAGATCCAGCCGATGATGCCCATTTTCTTAACTCCTGCTAGTGCGTTGATCTGATTATATAATCATTCGACGCGAAACGCCTCTTCGATCATCCGTTGCCGCTGCGCCGGCGCATAGTCGATCCAGGAATTCTTGCTGTTGGATTTCTCCAGCGCCACCGCCAATTCCTGGCCGGAAATCGGCAAATCGTCCTGCCAGAACGGCGCAATGGCGTGGCGGGTGATGAAATCGGTCAGGTAGCTCTCCGGGCTGCCCTGCCAGTGTGGGTACAGGCGCGCGGCCAGCTCGGCCATCAGCGCGCGTTGCTGCGGCTGTTCGCTGGTTTCCAGCAGGGCGAGGAACGGCAGCAGCAGGCGGCCACAGACTTGGCCGTGGTGGTAGTCGCGCAGCGCGCCGATCTCGCCGGCGATGCCGTGAATGACCCCCAGCCCGGCGGCGCTCAGCGTCAGCCCGCCGAGGTAGGAAGCCTGCATGATCGCCTCGCGCGCCGCATCGCTGCGGTTGAGCGCCGGCCAGGCGGCGAGGAAGTGGCGTATGCCGTTCAGCGACATGTCGCGCGTCATGGCGCCGGCGGTTTTCGACAGATAGGCCTCGAACAGGTGGGTGAAGGCGTCGATAGCGCAGTAGGCCAACACTTTGTCCGGCGCGCCCGCCAGCAGCTGCGGATCGAGAATGGCGGTGTGCGGCACGAAGTTATTGTGGCGCAGCGAGGCCTTCACTTTGCTGACCTGGGTATCGGTGATCACCGCGTTCTGCGTCACCTCGCTGCCGGTGCCGGCGGTGGTGGGAATGGCGATCAGCGGCAGGGTGGCGCCGCTGATTTTGCTGTCGCCGACTTTTTCCATATAGCGCAGCGTCGGCAGCGGATGCTCCACCAGCGCGGAGAACGCCTTGGCGGCGTCCAGGACGCTGCCGCCGCCGATGGCCACCACGCGCCGCGCCTGGCCGCGCCAGCGCGCCACCCAGGCGTCTATTTCCTGCGGCGACGCCTCGTGGCTGACGATCTCAGTGCCGATAAGCAGCGGCGTCAGCGATTCGCGCAGGCCGGCGTACACCGGGCCGTTGAGAAAAGATCGGCAGCTGAACAGCAGCGTCGGCTGCGGATCGGCAAGCAGCAGCGGCGGCAGTTGCTGGATGCTGCCGTGGCCGAACCAGGTCTGGCGGTTGGCGATGATGTGGCTGACGGACATGAGGTCTCCTTGACGACGTTGCAGAGCGCGATGCCACAGCATAAGCCAGCGGGCGCGGAGCGGCCACCGCTTTCCCCGCCGCGGCAACCTGTGAGTTGTTTAACATGTAAACGATCGCGCTCTTGCATTTCGGCGTTTTGGGTGCTTTTTTTAACAGTACCGGCCGTCGTGCGGCCAACCCCATCCGAAATCGGTAGATTGTTAATGTGTTAATAATGGCGAGGCGGGTATGGAAATTCAGGTTGAACGCTTGTCTGCGGTGATCGATGCGGTGGCTAGCCCGCGTTTTTATCCCAGCCTGTTGAATTGGCTGGAGGGATTTTTCGCCTTCGACAACGCCATCGTCTATGCCTTCGAACGCGGCCGGCCGCCGCGCTGCCTGATCAAAACCGAGCGGGAAAACAGCGATGCGGTCAATCAGATCTACCAACAGGGCGCCTACCTGCAGGATCCGTTTTACCGCGCGCTGAGCGACGGCGGCGAAGGCGAGGTGCTCACGCTGCGCCAGCTGGCACCCTGCGGGTTTTATCACAGCGATTATTACCGTAATTTTTATCGCAAGACCGGCTGGCACGACGAGGCCGGCGTGCTGCTGCAGCTGACGCCGGAGCGCGGGCTGGGGGTATTCTTCGGCTCGGTGCGCCGCACGGTGGCGGTACGCTATCCGCAGCGGGCGGATCTGCGCAGTGCGCTGACGCTGGTGAAAAGCGTGGCGCGGCTGCACGGCGAAGTGGTGGCGGCACCGGCCGAGGCCGCGACGGTGAACGATGACGGCGCCCAGGCGCGCTATCTGCTGACGCCGCGCGAGCGCGAGATCGTCGATCTGATCCTCGCCGGCTGCGTTTCGCAGCAGATTGCCGACCGGCTGTTCATCAGCCTCGGCACGGTAAAAAATCACCGCAAGAACATCTACGGCAAGCTGAACATCGGCTCTCAGGCCGAGTTGTTTAGCCTGCTGCTGACCGCCCCGCAGCGGCGCAGCGCGTGAATGTTAATTTTTTGTAGCGAATGTCCCTAAGGGGACATAGCGAACGATCCCACTGCTCCCGATAATCCGATGTCATGGCATAGGCAATCGGGAGTGCGGCAGTGAACAACGAAATCGAGTCCTTAACCTACTACGCGGCGACCAAAAAATACGATCTGCGCTTCCCGACGCTGGAAGAGGATCTGGACGTCGACGTGGTGATCATCGGCGGCGGCTTCTCCGGCATCAACACCGCGCTGGAGCTGGCGGAGAAGGGCATCACCAACATCGCCATTCTCGAAGGCCGCTATCTGGGTTACGGCGGCACCGGGCGCAACGGCGGCCAGGTGATGGCCGGCATCGGCCACGATCTGGAGAAGATCAAGCGCCACGTTGGCCCGGCCGGGCTGGAAACCATCTTCAAAATCAGTAACCTCGGCGCCGGCATTATCCGCGAGCGCATCAAGAAATATGACATCGACGCCGACTTCTGCTTCGGCTACGGCTATCTCGGCAGCAACGCGCGCCAGGAGAAGACCCTGCGCGGCTGGCTGAAGGAGTTCAAGGCGGTAGCGCCGCAGGAGGAAATTGAGCTCTACACCGGGGCGGAGGTCAAGCAGGTGGTGGGCTCAGACGCCTACACCTGCGCGCTGAAGCACATGGGCGGCGGCCACGTGCATTCGCTCAACCTGCTGCTGGGCGAGGCCAAGGCGCTGAGCGGCTACGGGGTGAAAATCTTTGAGAACAGTAGCGTGCTCAACGTGGAGTATGGCCCGCGCATTACGGTGCACACCGCCATGGGCTCGGTGCGCGCCAACAAGATGCTGTGGGCCTGCAACGGCTTTCTCAACGGCATGGAGCCGCAGATCTACCGCAAGACCATCAATACCTACGCCTTCCAGCTGGCCACCGAGCCGCTGTCTGACGATCTGATCCGCCAGATCAGCCCGATCCGCGGCGCCTACAGCGACATCCGCCCGGTGATCGACTATTACCGGGTGACCAACGAGAACCGGCTGCTGTTCGGCAGCGCCACCCGCCTGATCGAATATTTCCCGTCGGATCTCAAGGCCTGGAACCGCAACCTGATGCTGAAGGTGTTCCCGTACCTGAAAGACGTGAAGATCGATCTGGCCTGGGGCGGTCCGCTGTGCTGCAGCGCCAACTTGTTCCCGCAGATCGGCACGCTGCCGGATCGCGACAACGTGTTTTACGTGCAGGGCTACTCCGGCTTCGGCGTGACGCCGAGCCACATCGTGTGCAAGGTGCTGGCGGAGGGCATGAGCGAAGGATCCGATCGGTACGATCTGATGAGCTCGATCCCGCACGTCAACATCTTCGGCAAGGACAAGCTGCGGCGGGTGATGACCACCGCCGGTAAGGTTTGGCACCAGACATCCGGCTACTGGAAAGGCCGCCGTTAACCCTCAGAGGAGAATCACATGAAACCGTTACTGCTTAAACAACCGCTGCCAGAACTGCTGGAGATCGGAAGCGTCAGCAACCTGGGCGCCACGGTGATCGCCGGTACGCCAAACGTCGGCGTGGCCAGCATCTTCGGCGAACCGACCGACAACCTGAACTGCGGCGTGTTCAGCTGCACCCGCGGCAGCTTCGTGATGGAGTATCCGTTCGCCGAGCACGCCACGGTGTGGGAAGGCAGTGCGACCCTGACCAACGAACGCACCGGCGAATCGGTGCAGTATCAGGCCGGCGATTCCTGGTTCGTCGAGAAAGGCACCCCGGTGCGCTGGGACATCACCTCGGATCGCTTCGTCAAACACTACCTCGCCATCGTCGAAGGCTGACGCCGTCATGCCCCCCTCAGCAGGCTGAATGCCGAGGGGGAGCGCCTTAGCCTAACGTCCGCGTAATAAAATCAGTCACCCGCTTGAGGATCTGATCCTTATTGGTTTCGTTAAAGCTCTCGTGCCGCCCGCCCGCATTGATCATCCGTTCGAAATCGTCGCCGCGCAGACGATCGAGCGCGGTTTGCGTTTCGCTCATCAGCACCAGCCGATCGTCGTCGCCATGGATCCACAGCGTGGGCAGCGCGCCGAAGCCCGGCCCGGCGTTGATGGCGGCGAGGATCCGCTGCATGGCGCGCAGGGTGGGACGCTTGAACGGCCCGTGCCACACCAGCGGATCTTCCTGATACGCCGCGCCAACCGCCGGATCGCGCGCCAGGGTCGCGGTATCCAGCGGCGCGTCGGGGATCGTCGGCAGTTCAGCCAGATCGGAAATCGCCGTTCTGTCGCCGAGCAGCGGGCCGGACAGCACCAGCGCGCGTACCTCCTCGCCATGGCGCTGCACGTAGCGGGTGGCGATCATGCCGCCCATCGAGTGGCCGATCACCACCAGCGGCAAGGTGGGGTATTGCTGCCGGAAATGGCTGACCACGCGCTGCACGTCGTCGACCACGGCGTCATAATCTTCGATCAGCACGCGCTCGCCCTGCGACAGGCCGTGGCCGAGATGGTCGGGGCCGAACACCCGCGCGCCCTGCGCCTGCAGCGTGCGCGCCACGTATTGATAGCGGCCGAGGTGCTCGCCGTAGCCGTGCACCAGCAGCGCCAGATAGCGCGGCTTGTCGTTTCCCCAGTCGTGCACGGCGATGTCGCCGTGACGGCCTTTGATAAAGCTGACGGTTTGTTCGGACATGTTATTGTTCTCATGGTGGTAGGGTTGCCTTTCAGCGTAGCGGCTGGCGGCGAGGTTGTCAGGGGCGCCGGGTGCGGCGCCCGCAGAGAGGGGATTACAGGCCGAACTGACGCGCCAGCTCGTCGAGCGCTTCGCGCTGGAAGCGGTTGAAGGCGTCGCGCGGCTGCTGCTGTTGGATGAACGTCAGCAGCGGATCCTGCACTTCAGTGCGCACGCCGCTTAGCTGTTCCATCACCGCCAGCCCGCAGAACGGCACGTAGGATTCGGCGTAGCCGCCTTCATGCACCATCACCAGTTTGCCGCCGCACAGGCGGTCGGCGGCCTCCTGCACCAGCGCGGTCATGGCGCGGAAGCTGTCGCTGTGCAGCTGCATGCGCGCCAGCGGATCGAGGGCGTTGGCGTCGTAACCGCAGGCGACGATGATCAGCTCCGGCTCGAATTTTTCCAGTACCGGGATGATGATGCGCCGCATGGCGTGCAGGTAGCCGTCGTCGCCGGCGCCGGCCAGCATCGGCACGTTAACGTTGCAGCCCGCCCCGTCGCCTTCGCCGCGATCCTGCTCGCCGGAATAGCCCGCCGGGAAGCAGCCGTCCTGATGCAGCGACAGCGTCAGCACGTCGCCGCGCTGCCAATAGATGTGCTGGGTGCCGTTGCCGTGGTGCACGTCCCAGTCGAGCACCGCGACTTTGCCGAGGCCGTAGCGGGCCTTGGCGCGCTCGATGGCGATGGGAATATTGGCCAGGAAGCAGAAGCCCATCGATTGATCCGGCAGGCAGTGGTGGCCCGGCGGGCGCGACAGCGCATAGGCATTATCCAGCTCGCCCTGCAGCACCGCCTCCACCGCCGCGCAGGCCAGCCCGGCGGAGAGTTTGGCGATTTCATAGCTGCCCGGCCCCAGCGGCGCTTCCTCCCCCAGCAGGCCGCCGCCGCTGTCGCTCACCTGTTTGAAGCGCTGCAGGTAGTGGGAGGGGTGGATGCGCAGCAGGTCTTCTTCCGTCGCCGGTTCGGCGCTCAGCAGGGTGAGCTGGCGCGACAGGCCGGATACGTCCATCAGGTTCTTCATACGCCGTTTGGTTTCCGGCGATTCGGCATGGCCGGCGCCCGAGGGCGGTTGCACCCAGCCGCCGACCGGCAGGGTGGTGGCGTGCAGGCCGGTGCTGTGCCAGAAACAGCGTTCATCAAACAAGAAACCGGTTGTTCTTTTCACCTTTCTCCTCCTGTTATACGGCGCGGTGCGCGCGGTGAAGCCAGCGAAATCAACAGCAGCGACAGCAGCGCGCAGCCCAGCGCGCCGAACAGCAAGGCGTTGAAACCGCCGGAAGATTCGATCAGAGAGCCGGCCAACGTCGGGCCGATGGCCATGCCGCCGCCGATCACCAGGTTGATGCCGTTCATCAGCTTGCCGTCGTTATCCAGCCCGGCGACCCGCGCCAGAATGAACGGCAGCACGAAGGTCCAGGTGAATTTGAACAGCAGGGCGGCCAGGGCGAAGCGCAGGAGCAGGGGCTGGCCCGTCAGCAGCGCCACGCTGGCCAGCAGCAGGGCGTACCCCAGCACGATCAGGCGTCCGCCGCCGAAGCGCGCGCCGATCAGCGCCGCGGCCCCCGCGCCGACGATGCCGAGCAAGGTGGCGACGGCCAGCACCTGGCCGCTGTGGGCCGGCGACAGCCCGGCGCCGGCGGCGATGCCGCCGATAAAGGTCCAGACCGCGCTCAGGCTGATGTAAAAGGTCAGCACCGCCAGCACGGCGCACAGCTTGCGCGCCAGCGAGGCGGCGGGGCCGCTGCGGGCGGTGCGGGCGGCGGTGAAACCGTTGGGGAACGCCGGGATGAGCGGCAGGCAGCACAGCATGATGGCGGCCAAAATCAGGTAGACCGCCATCAGGCCGAAGTGCGCAAACAGCGGTGGCAGCACCAGCAGCCCGACCGCGCCCAGCACCAGCTGGCCGAGCACCCAGAAGGCATAGACGCGGCTGGGATTGGCGGTGCCGGCAGCGCAGGTGATGCACAGGATCATCAGGGTGCCGCCCGCCAGCGAGGCGATAAAGCGCAGCGGTAGCAGCAAGGTAAAATCTTGTACCAGCGCCGAAGCCAGGTTGCCGGCGATAAACACCAGCGCCGACAGCGTAGCGACCCGCCGCCAGTTGATGCGCCCGATCCACCACCACGCCGGCAGCGTGGCCAGGCTCATGGCGCCGAGTTCGGTGGAGAACAGGTGGCCGATCTGCGCCGGGCCGAGCTGCCACTGAGTAGCGAGCTGGGCGGCCACGGCGGGGGCGGTCATCAGAATGCCCGGCGCGATGGCGGCGAAGACGATAATGGCGGTCAACAGCCGCGGCGGGCAGGGGAGCGCCGCGCCGACGGCGGGCGCGGAAACCGAATCACTGGACATAAACCTTTTCCCCAAGCGTTGAGTGACGATGAAATATCCCTCCCGGCCCGATTGCGGGCAGGGGGAGGCCGCGCCATAAATGGCGAATACGTTTTGGCGTTATTTTCCGGCCGTCGGCAGCGGCGGCCGTTATCGGGCGTTAACCGTGGGCGAGAAAGCCGCCGGCGACCAGTTCGGTGCGGTTCACCACGTCGGTTTTGGCGAAAATATTGCGCATATGGGTTTTCACCGTGGACAGCGAAATGCCCAGCTTCAGGGCGATGCGCTTATTGCTGGCGCCTTCGCGAACCAGGTTGACGATCTCTTGCTCTTTGGCGGTCAACAGCTGCGCCTCGCCGTCGGGCAGCAGATCGCGCGTCGCTAGCTCGATCAGCGGCAGCACCGCGCGCAGGCGGCCGCGCTCCACTTCGGTAAACGGCGTATCGCGGATCAGCGATACCCCGGCGACGATGCGCTTGCGTTGGCGGATGAAGATCTCCGTCATGTCGCGCATGTCGTTCGGCAACATAAAGTCGTGGTAATAGCGGCGGTTGCCGGCGATCGCCGCCGGGCTCATGCCGACCATGGTGATGTCCTGGCGATGGAAATTGGCCGGCTGCAGCGGATCTATCTGCTGGAAGTGGTTCAGGTACTGCTGGTGCGTTTTATCGGGCATGCCGTGCAGGATGTAGTGATCCGGCCGCAGGTCGCGATCGACCAGATAAAACACCCCGGCGGACACCGGGATCAGGTGCGTAATGGTCGCCAAACAACTGTTGATAAAGGCATCGGATGCGGTGCTGTGCATGATTCGTGTTCCTCCCTTTATCGTTCAATCTGGAGAATGTTGGCGGTCAATATATGAACGATACAAGCATAGTTGTAGCAATTTGGCAACACAATAAAAACATATTAACAACGTGAGGCCGATTGCAATAAAACACATAAATAACAAGATGACACTGCGTTAATCAGGGCTTTTCAGAGCGGATTTTCCGCGATTTTCATTAATAGGTTAATGAAATAATTCGCCGCTTTTCCCGCTGAATTTACAGCGCTTTTCACTGCTTGCCTGGGCGAGGCTCTCGCCGCTCTGCGCGTGCTACAACCGGCGCGACCGTCGCCGTCCCTCGTTCTTAAGAACGATAGCCAGGCTTTTCCACCGCTTCCTACACTGCGAATTGAAGATAGCGCCAGGCGGCGCCAAACGTATAAGACGAAAAAATGATGACCTTTCTCGGGCTGAGGCGTCGGGTTGTTCAGTCCGCATGACCATACGGGGAACGAACGATGCAGAAAAAAACGTTGGCGGTGGCGTTGAGCGGCGCCTTATCGGGCCTGGCACAGGGGGCGGACGCCGATCGCCCCAATGTGCTGATCATTCTGGTGGACGATATGGGCTACTCCGACATCAGCCCGTTCGGCGGCGAGATACCGACCCCCAACCTGCAGGCGCTGGCCGAGCGGGGCGTGCGCATGAGCCAGTACTACACCTCGCCGATGTCGGCGCCGGCGCGGTCGATGTTGATGACCGGCAACACCAACCAGCAGGCCGGCATGGGCGGCATGTGGTGGTATGAGAGCACCGCGGCGCAGCCGGGCTATGAAATGCGGCTGACCGACCGCGTGACCACATTGCCGGAGCGCTTTCGCGACGCGGGGTACGCCACCATGATGGCGGGCAAATGGCACCTGGGCTATGTCGACGGCGCCAAACCGACCGATCGCGGCTTCGAGCGCGCCTTCGCCTTCATGGGCGGCGGCACCAGCCATTTCGACGATGCGAAACCGCTGGGCACCGTGGAGGCGTTCCACACCTTCTACACCCTGAACGGCAAACGCGTGTCGTTGCCCAAAGATTTCTACTCCAGCAAGGCCTATGCCGATCAGCTGGAACAGTGGATCCGCGATACACCGCAGAATCAGCCCGTCTTCGCCTATCTGGCGTTCACCGCGCCGCACGATCCATTGCAGGCGCCGGATGACTGGATCGCTAAATTCGACGGCAAATACGACGCCGGCTATCAGCAGGCCTATCAGCAGCGCATTCAGCGCCTGAAGGCGCTGGGGTTGATTTCCGATCGCACGCCGATGCCGACGCTGGCGTTGGATAAGGCCTGGAACGCGCTGACGCCCGAGCAGCAAAAATATGAAGCCAAGACCATGCAGGTATACGCGGCGATGATTGCCTATATGGACGATCAGGTCGGCGCGGTGCTGAACACCCTGAAGCAGACCGGCCGTGACCAAAATACGGTGATCGTGTTCGCCACCGACAACGGCGCTAACCCGGCCAGCGGCTTCTACTACGGCTCGAAGCCGGAGTATTGGCGGCAGTTCGACAACAGTTACGCCAACCTCGGCCGCAAGGGATCGTTCATCTCTTACGGGCCGCACTGGGCCAACGTCAGCAATGCGCCGTACGCCAACTACCACAAAACCACCAGCGCACAGGGCGGCATCAATACCGATTTCATCATCTCCGCGCCGCGGCTGAAGGGGCGCGGCGGCATCGACCGCACGCCGATGGCGGTGTATGACATCGCCCCGACGTTGTATGACTATGCCGGCATCGACGCCAACAAACCGCTGAAGGCCAAACCGACGCTGCCGATGGTCGGCGTCAGCTTCAAGCGCTATTTCAGCGGCGAGGCCGACGGTGTGCCGCGCGCGACCTACGGCGTGGAGTTGCATAACCAGGCCGCCTATGTAGACGGCATCTGGAAGCTGCGGCGGTTGGTGAAGGCCGGGCCGACGGCGCAGATGGCACCGTGGGGGCTGTTCAACCTGCATGACGATCCGCTGGAAACGCGCGATCTGGCCGCCGCCAACCCGGAACGGGTCAAACGGCTGAGCGAAGCGTATCGCCGCTTTGCGCAGCAGAGCATGATTATTGAAGCCAAAGGCGCAGCGATCGACTATCTCGGCGTTGACGCCAGCACCGGTGACTACATCGGCCTGGATCCGCAGACCCACAAACCGTTGCCGCAGGCGGCACCATGAACCTGGCCCAACTGCGTGCGCAGCAGATCCCGGTGGAGAGCGAACCGCGCGCGGCGGCGCCTTTTCATTTGCTGGTGAAGCCGATCGGCGCCGGCTGCAACCTGGGTTGCCGCTACTGCTACTATCCGCAGCGCCAGGAAGAACGGACGCGCAAGATGGACGACGACCTGCTGGCGGAATTTATCCGCAGCTACATCGCCGCCCAGCCGCGTTACAGCCGCGAGATCAACTTCGTCTGGCAGGGCGGTGAGCCGCTGCTGGCGGGGATCGGTTTTTACAAGCGGGCGCTGGCGTTGCAGCGCCGCTATGCGCCGCCGGGCGTGCGGATCAGCAACAGCCTGCAGACCAACGGCACTCTGCTGAACGACGCCTGGTGCCGGCTGTTCCGGCAACATCACTTTATCCTCGGCGTCAGCCTGGACGGCGATCGCGAGGTGCAGGACGCCCATCGGCCGGACAAGCGCGGCGGCGCCAGCTATGACGCCGCGCTGCGCGGCATTGCGTTGTTGCAGCGCCATCAGATCGACTTCAACCTGCTGATGGTGGTGCACGAGGGCGTCGCGGATCGCGCCGAGGCGATCTACGATCATGCGGTGGCGATCGGGGCGCGTTATCTGCAGTTTCAGCCGCTGATGCTGGAAGGGGATGCGCCCACCGCCGGTTACGGACTGAGCGCCGCCAACTGGGGGCGCTTTATGCTGGCGGTATATCGCCGCTGGCGCAGCCGCGGGCATATCGGCCAGGTCTTCGTGATGAACATCGAACAGGTCTACGCGCAGTATTTCACCCACGTCAGCCCCAGCTGCGTGCACGCCGAACGCTGCGGCGGCAATCTGGTGATGGAGCCGGACGGGCGGCTTTACGCCTGCGATCATCTGATCAATGCGCAGCATCTGCTCGGCCATGCCGATCGCCACACGCCGCTCGCCACCCTGGCGGCAAGGGCGGCGGAGATGCCGTTCGGTAAAAACAAGAGCCTGCGCCGCGAGTGCCAACGCTGCAGCGTGAAAAGCGTCTGCCAGGGCGGCTGCCCGGCGCATGTGGGCGAAGATCGCTATAACCGGCTGTGTGCCGGTTATTACGCCTTCTTTTCCGCGCTGCTGGCGCCGCTGCGCGCCTACCCGCGCAGCCCGCAGGGGGCGATGCAATGGCGCGCCGCCGTGAGCGCCGCCGCAGGTTGAAACCGTCTCGTCCTTAAGGACGATAGTCAGCATTTTCCTTTCCTCTCTATAGTGAGATTACCGCCGCTGGCGGTGAAAAACCTGCAAGCACCTGCATGCATCAGGCCAAAACTATAAGAGGAAATAACCATGAACCTGTCGTCGCGGTTGCACGCCCACCTGGCTAGAGGCAAGGTCGGCTTTCCCACCACCCTGGCCAGTTCGGTCGGGGTGATCATGGCCAGCCCGGTGATCCTGACGGTCACCAGCGGCTTCGGCATCGGCGGCGACACCTTCGCGCTGGCGATGCTGATCGCCTTCATCATGATGCAGGCGCAGCTCACCACCTTCTCCGAAGCGGCGTCGCTGCTGCCGACCTCCGGTTCGGTTTACGACTACATCTCCTGCGGCATGGGGCGCTTTTTCGCCATCACCGGCGCGCTGTCGGCCTACCTGATCGTGCATATCTTCGCCGGCACCGCCGAGACCATTCTTTCCGGCATCATGGCGCTGGTGAACTTCGAGCACCTCAACACCCTGATGGAAAGCCACAATGCCTCCTGGATGGTCGGCGTCGGGCTGGTTGTCGTGTTCGGCCTGCTCAACGCGTTTGGCATCGAGGCCTTCGGCAAGGCGGAGATCGTGCTGACCTTCGCCATGTGGAGCACGCTGGTGATTTTCGGCATCGTCGGGCTGCTGTCGCCGCATGCGGTGCCGCTCGAGGGCTGGTTCGGCAGCACGCTGAGCCTGAACGATCCGTTCGCGGTGTTCAGCCTGATCGGCATGGCGATGTTCATGTTCGTCGGCTGTGAGCTGGTGACACCGATGGCGCCGGAGATCAAACGCTGCGATTGGGTGATCCCGCGCGCGATGGCGCTCGGGCTGTGCGGCGTGGCGGTGTGCATGGCGCTGTATGGCGCGGCGCTCAGCCACCAGGTGGAAAACGTGGTGATCGACGCCGCCAGCGGCACGCGCCTGCTGGAAACGCCGATGGCCATCCCGGCGTTCGCCGGCCAGGTGATGGGCCAGTTCGGCAAATACTGGCTGGGCGTCGGCCTGCTGTTGGCGGGCGCGGCGACCATCAACACGCTGATGGCGGCGGTGCCGCGCATTCTGTACGGCATGGCGCTGGACGGCGCGCTGCCGCGCATGTTCGCTTATCTGCACCCGCGCTTTAAAACGCCGGTGGTCGGCATTTTGGTGGCGGTCCTGATCCCCTGCGTACACGCCTTCGCCATTCAGGGCAACCTCGACAGGATCATTCCGCTGGTGCTGGCGGCGGTGTGCGCCTGGGGCGTGGCCTACCTGCTGGTGACCTGCTCGGTGGTGATCCTGCGCGTGCGCCGCCCCGACCTGCCGCGTGCCTATAAATCGCCGTGGTTCCCACTGCCGCAAATCGTTTCCAGCGTCGGCATCGTGCTGGCCATCGTCTACATCACGCCGCCGGGGATGAACCCGAGCGACATCTACATTCCCTTCGGCTGGATGATCGGCCTGACCGCCGCCTATGCGCTGTTCTGGACGCTGTGCGTGCAGAAAGTGAACCCGTTCAAGCCGGTGCCGGTCGAGCAGGTGCTGGAGAACGCATTTGCCAAGGGTGAAAACGAGGAGGCGCAGTTTGATCGGCTTACTTCCCTCACTTAATCGCGCCTGGCAGCGCGCGCCGTCGGGCTATCGGCCGGGCGCCGCG
Organism: Serratia sp. CY33802; assembly: GCF_052169095.1. Lineage (NCBI taxonomy): Bacteria > Pseudomonadati > Pseudomonadota > Gammaproteobacteria > Enterobacterales > Yersiniaceae > Serratia > Serratia sp. CY33802. The sequence continues at coordinate 273,119 of NZ_JBJNLL010000003.1, read as the reverse complement.
CTGGATCGTCTGGCGCGCAATCTGGAACCCTACGCGTGCGAACGCCTGGCGCCGGGCCTGCTGCGGCTGACGCTGCCGCAGGGGCCGCAGATCGAGATCGGCGAACAGGTGCAGGGGCTGTTTATGGCGCATATCGTCAGCCACCGTTTTCGGTTGCAGGGCGCATGCGCAGCGCAGCCTCCGCTGACGCTGGACGTGGTGACCGGCGGCTGGCTGCGGCGGCGCGGGGTGCGCTATCTGTTGCGCCAGCGCCATGCAGCCGCGCAGCGAGTGCTGGAAGGGCTGCAGCGCTACCCGCAGATCGGCGAGACGCTGGCGCAGCTGGATTTTCGCCGCGTGCGGCTGACGGTGAACGACGGGCGCTGGCAGGTGGATATCGAGCATTTCGCCGCGTCGGAGGTGGTCAGCCGTTTGCCGGCCGGCCGCCGCTATCTGCGGCTGGATGCCGAACAGCGGCGGCTGCTGTTGAGCAGCCTGCTGATGATCGGCCAACTGATGGAGAAGCTGAATCATGAATAGAGTGGTTGTGATTACCGGCGGCGGCACCGGCGTCGGCGCCGCCTGCGCCCGTCTGCTGGTGGCGCAGGGCGATCGGGTGTTCATCATCGGCCGCCGCCCGGAACCGCTGGCGGCGCTGGCGCAAGAGATCGGCGCGCAGGCGCTGGTGGGCGATGCCGCCAGCGGCGAGAGCTGGAACCACACGCTGCTGCCGGCGATTCTGCGCGACGCCGGGCGCATCGACTGCCTGATCGGCAGCGCCGGCGGCATGGGCTTCAAGCGCATCACCGAGATGACCGACGCGCAGTGGCAAGGGGCGATGGACAGCAACCTCAACAGCGCTTTCGCCAGTGCGCGCGCCTGCCTGCCGGAGCTGATTAAAAGCGGCGGCAACCTGCTGTTCGTGGCCTCGATCGCTTCGCTGGCCGCCGGGCCGGAGGTCTGCGGCTACGTTACCGCCAAACATGCGCTGATCGGGCTGATGCGCTCCATCGCCCGCGACTATGGCCCGCTGGGCGTGCGCGCCAACGCGGTGTGCCCGGGCTGGGTGACCACGCCGATGGCGGACGAAGAGATGCAACTGCTGATGGACGCCCATCAGATTTCGCTGGAGCAGGCCTACCAAATGGTCTGTCGCGACGTACCGCTGCGCCGGCCGGCCAGCGCCGAGGAGATCGCCCGCGTCTGCCGTTTCCTCTGTTCCAGCGAAGCTTCAATCATAACCGGCGCGGCGCTGGTGGCCGACGGCGGCTCCACCATCGTCGATGTGCCGACCCTGGCTTTCACTTCCCTGTAAGGAGCATTTCCATGAGTTCAGAAGCGGTATTCATTCAGGTTGGCGCGCTGGCGGAAGGCTTTGCGCCGCACAGCAATACGTTGGAACGCCAGCACGGCCTGGCGGGCACCACGCTGACGCTGCGCTTTAGCGACGGTGCGACGCAGCGCTTTCGGTTTACCGACGAGCAGACGCTGGAGTGGGGAGAGCGGCGCGGCGTCGCCTATCGCGCTACCAGCATTCGCCCTGGCGTGTTGTTCATCGATTTTCTCGATCCTACCCGCGCCAACGCCAGCATTACGCTGGTGTGTGACCGCAATCAGGGCAACTTCACTGCGGTGTACGGCCAACTGCCGGACGAAGCGCAGACGCGGCTCGATGCCTTCAGCCGAGTGGAGCAGGGGCTACCGCTGACCGCGGTCGAGGCCGAATTCCGCTTCGGCACGCTGGACGACGCCGACGCGGCACCGCCGGGCTTTACCGATGAGCTGATCGGCATGCGCAATATGTACACCTACAGCCCGACCGAGCGGTACGAGCACATCTACCTGAACGACAACTTCTACGCCTGGCAGTGTCTGGACGGGGTGGAGAAAGGGCTGGCGGACGTCGATCGCTGCCACTACGTGAAGGTGGCAGAGCAGCTTTATCTGTTCGTCTGGCGCGAGAAGATCATCCCGACGCTGGGCGTGGTGATGATCGATCTGCAGGGCATGCGCACCGACGGCAAGATCCTCGGCTATCAGGGCAGCGATTTCAGCGCGCTGAGCAACTTTGCGGTCGGCGCCCACGCTCAGGTGCTGAACACCACGCACCACCCGCGAGGATAGGCCGATGAGCGCAACCTATGCGGCCAATGCCTTCGCGGGGCAGGTGGTGCTGGTGACTGGCGGCGCTCAGGGCATTGGGCTGGCGATCGTCAGCGCCTTTGCCCGGCTGGGCGCCGAGGTGACGATCGCGGACGTGCAGCTGCCGCAGGCGCAGGCGGCGGCGCAAACGCTGCGGGACGAAGGGCTGAGCGTACAGGCGCTGGTCTGCGATCTGGCCGAGCCGGGGCAGATTGCCGAGTTGGTGGCGGCGGTGGGCGAGCGGCACCAACGGTTGGACGTGGTGATCCACAACGCCGCCTATTTTCCGCTGACGCCGTTCGCCGCCATCGACGCGGCCCTGTTGCAACGCACGCTGAGCGTCAATCTGATGGCGCCGTTCTTTCTGGCGCAGGCGGCGCTGCCGTGGATGCGCCACCGGGGCGGGGGCTGCATTCTGGTGACCTCGTCGGTGACCGGCCCGCGGGTAGTCTACCCGGGGCTGGCGCACTATGCCGCCTCCAAGGCCGGGGTGAACGGGTTTATTCGCGCGGCGGCGCTGGAGCTGGCGGCGGAGAACATTCGCGTCAACGGCGTGGAGCCGGGGATGATCCGCACGCCGGCGATGGCCAACCTGGGCGACGCGCAGGTGAATCAGGCGATCGCCGCCTCAGTGCCGCTCGGGCGGCTGGGGGAACCGGCAGACATCGCCGCGGCGATGGTGTTTCTCGCCTCGCCGGCGGCGGCCTACATCACCGGCCAGACGCTGGTGGTGGACGGCGGCGCGCTGTTGCCGGAAACGAATTCTCTGCTTACTTGACGCTGCAGCGTTGTTGGCTGCAACGCCAATTAATTTGAGCATTCCGGTTGGTTAAATCACTGCTTGGCGGGATGCGCGGCGACGTTGGCAGGCAGGCTGTCACCCAGGGTGATCAGCTCGTCCAGCAACGTCATCAGCTGGTCCATTTTCTGCCGCGAGAAAGCGGCTTCAATCTCGGCGTAGCCCTGTTCCACCTGGTGGCGCGCCACTTCATACAGATCCTGGCCCTGCTGGGTCAGCGACACGTACAGCTTGCGCTGATCGTTAACCGGCTTGAGGCGGAAGATCAGCTTATCACGCTCCATGCGCGACAGAATGCCGGTCAGGCTGGGGCGCAGGATGCAGGTTTCCGCCGCCAGTTCGTGGAATTCGATCGAACGGCTGTTGGCCAGCACGCGGATGATGCGCCACTGCTGCTCGGTCAGGTTGTGGCTTTTCAGGATCGGGCGAAAGAACCCCATGGCGGTTTCGCGCGCCTGCAGCAGGGCGATGGTTAACGATTCATGCATAAGTTTGGCCTTAGCTATCAAGGTGTTCGTTGTCACGGCGCTTACCGCAGGGCTGTTACCCCGCCAGGCCCGATTTTGTTAATAACTTAATAGTAGCCAAAGTTACCCGCAGGGATAAAGCAAAAATGCGCGGGGCAGCGAAAAATGGCGATAAAAATGATTAATACGCTGAATAATCACGCTAATGTTCGTTGTTTGTGAATATTTTGTTATCACGATCACAAATCACTCCAAGCGCGTTGCGTAAAAGCTGCACAGCGTATAAAAGTAATCATTAATATATTAATGAATGCCGGTTGTCATGTTTTGCCATTGGAGGAGTTCGCATGAAAGGCACCGTATTTTCCGTTGCGCTGAACCACCGCAGCCAACTGGACGCCTGGGATCAGGCGTTTCACCAGCCACCGTATCAAACCCCGCCCAAAACCCCGGTGTGGTTTATCAAACCGCGCAACACCCACCTCGCCAACGGCGGGGCGATCCCGTTTCCGGCCGGTGAAACCGTGCAAAGCGGCGGCACGCTGGCGGTGATCATCGGCGACACCGCACGCAAGGTGCCGGCGGCGCAGGTGGGCCGTTATCTGGCCGGTTACGCACTGGCCAACGACGTCAGCCTGCCGGAAAGCAGCTTTTACCGCCCGGCGATCAAGGCCAAATGCCGCGACGGGTTCTGCCCGCTGGGGGAGATCGGCCAGCTGGCGACTGCCGATCGGCTGGAGATCGTCACCGAGATCAACGGCGTGGAGCGGGATCGCTGGTCCACCGCCGATCTGGTGCGCTCGGTGCCGGAACTGATCGCCGCCATCAGCGATTTCATCACTCTGCAGCCGGGCGATGCGGTGCTGATCGGCACCCCGCACCAGCGGGTGGAGATCAAACCGGGAGATGAGGTGACGGTGCGTGCCGCCGGCCTGCCCACTCTGACCAACCGCGTCACCCAGGCAGGAGCCGCATCATGAAACATGCTCGTATTCGCCATCATGGCCAGGTCTTCAACGTGCAGGTGGATGACCAGCTGCGCGTCACGCTGCCGAACGGCGAGGTGCTGCAGGAGCGCGAAGTGGAATGGCTGCCGCCGGCGCAGGGCACGGTGTTCGCCTTGGGGCTGAACTATGCCGACCACGCCAGCGAGCTGGAATTCAAGGCGCCGGAAGAACCGCTGGTGTTCCTCAAGGCGCCGAACACCCTGACCGGGCACCGTCAGGTGTCGGTACGCCCGGCCGGCGTGGAGTACATGCATTACGAAGCCGAGCTGGTGGCGGTGATCGGCAAGACCGCGCGCAACGTCAGCCGTGAGCACGCCATGGAGTACGTGGCGGGTTACACCCTGTGTAACGACTACGCCATCCGCGATTACCTGGAGAACTACTACCGGCCAAATCTGCGGGTGAAGAGCCGCGACACCCTGACGCCGATCGGGCCGTATATCGTCGATCGCGACGATGTCGCCGATCCGCACCGGCTGGCGCTCGGCACCTATGTCAACGGCGAGCTGCGCCAGCGCGGCAGCACCGCCGACATGATTTTCGACATTCCGTTCCTGATCGCCTACCTGAGCGAATTCATGACGCTGCAGCCGGGCGACATGATCGCCACCGGCACGCCGAAAGGGCTGGCCGACGTGCAGCCGGGCGATGAAGTGGTGGTGGAGATCGAGGGCATCGGCCGTCTGGTTAACCACATTATCAGTGAAAAAGATTACGAGGAGAGCCTGCGATGAAAACCATCAACCACTGGATCAACGGCAAGAACGTCGCCAGCAAAGAGTACTTCACCACCACCAACCCGGCGAACGGCGAGGTGCTGGCGGAGGTGGCTTCCGGCGGTCAGTTGGAGATCGACCAGGCGGTGGCGGCAGCGAAAGAGGCGTTCCCCAAATGGGCCAACACGCCGATGAAAGAGCGCGCGCGCCTGATGCGCCGCCTGGGGGAGCTGATTGACCAGAACGTGCCGCAGATCGCCGAACTGGAAACCGCCGACACCGGCCTGCCGATCCACCAGACCAAAAACGTGCTGATCCCGCGCGCCTCGCACAACTTCGAGTTCTTCGCCGAGGTGTGCCAGCAGATGAACGGCAAGACCTACCCGGTGGACGACAAGATGCTCAACTACACGCTGGTGCAGCCGGTGGGGGTGTGTGCGCTGGTATCGCCGTGGAACGTGCCGTTCATGACCGCCACCTGGAAAACCGCGCCTTGCCTGGCGCTGGGCAACACCGCGGTGCTGAAGATGTCCGAACTGTCGCCGCTGACCGCCGACCGCCTGGGCGAGCTGGCGCTGGAGGCCGGCATCCCGGCCGGGGTGCTGAATGTGGTGCAGGGCTACGGCGCCACTGCCGGCGACGCGCTGGTGCGCCATAAAGACGTGCGCGCGGTTTCCTTCACCGGCGGCACCGCCACCGGCCGCCGCATCATCGAAAGCGCCGGGCTGAAGAAATTCTCCATGGAACTGGGCGGCAAGTCGCCGGTGCTGATCTTTGAAGACGCGGACATCGAGCGGGCGCTCGACGCCGCGCTATTCACCATCTTCTCAATCAACGGTGAACGCTGCACCGCCGGTTCGCGCATCTTCATTCAGGAGAGCATCTACCCGGAATTCGTCAAACGCTTCGCCGAGCGCGCCAACCGTCTGCGCGTGGGCGATCCGCAAGATCCCAACACCCAGGTGGGGGCGCTGATCAGCCCGCAGCACTGGGAAAAAGTCTCCGGCTATATCCGCCTCGGGGTGGAAGAAGGGGCAACCCTGCTGGCCGGCGGCCCGGACAAACCGGCCGGTTTGAGCCACGGCAACTTCCTGCGCCCGACGGTGCTGGCGGATGTCGATAACCGGATGCGCGTGGCGCAGGAGGAGATTTTCGGGCCGGTGGCCTGCCTGCTGCCGTTCAAGTCGGAAGAAGACGGCCTGCGCATGGCCAACGACGTGGAGTACGGCCTGGCGTCGTACATCTGGACGCAGGATGTGAGCAAGGTTCTGCGCCTGGCCCGCGGCATCGAAGCCGGCATGGTTTTCGTCAACACCCAAAACGTACGCGATCTGCGCCAACCGTTCGGCGGCGTGAAAGCCTCCGGCACCGGCCGCGAAGGCGGCGAATACAGCTTCGAAGTATTCGCCGAAATGAAGAACGTGTGCATTTCCATGGGCAACCACCCGATCCCGAAATGGGGCGTTTGAGCCTCAGGCCACAATAATAACGAAAGAGATGAGAACAATGACGACAAAACTTACCACTGATGCTGTCCCTGCTCCCGACGTCGTGCGCTGTGCCTACATGGAAATTCAGGTCACGAACCTTAAAGCCGCACGCGAATTTTACGTCGATATCCTCGGCCTGGTCGTGACCGCCGAAGAGGATAAAACCCTCTATCTGCGTTCGATGGAGGAGTTTATTCACCATAACCTGGTGCTGCGCGAAGGCCCGGTCGCCGCCGTGGCGGCGTTTGCTTTCCGCGTGCGCACGCCGGAAGACGTCGACCGCGCCGAAGCGTATTTCAAGGCGCTTGGCTGCCGCACCGAGCGTCGGGTGAACGGGTTCGCCAAAGGCATCGGCGATGCGGTGCGGGTAGAGGATCCGCTCGGTTTCCCATACGAGTTTTTCTACGACGTGCAGCACGTCGAGCGCCTGGCCTGGCGCTACGATCTGTATACGCCGGGCGCGCTGGTGCGCCTCGACCACTTTAACCAAATCACCCCTGACGTGCCGCGCGCCGTGGAATACATCCAGGGGCTGGGCTTCCGCGTGACGGAAGACATCCGCGATGAAGACGGCGTGGTTTACGCCGCCTGGATGCGCCGCAAGGCGACGGTACACGATACCGCGATGACCGGCGGCGCCGGGCCGCGCATGCATCACATCGCCTTCGCCACCCATGAAAAGCACAATATTTTGGCCATCTGCGACAAGCTCGGCGCGCTGCGCAAATCCGATTTGATCGAACGCGGCCCTGGCCGCCACGGCGTCTCCAACGCGTTCTATCTCTACCTGCGCGATCCCGATGGCCACCGGGTGGAAATCTACACGCAGGATTACTACACCGGCGATCCGGACAACCCGACCGTGACCTGGGACGTGCATGACAACCAACGCCGCGACTGGTGGGGCAATCCGGTGGTGCCGAGCTGGTACACCGAAGGATCGCTGGTGCTGGATCTCGATGGGCAGCCGCAGCCGGTCATCGAGCGCAGTGCGCCCAGCGAAATGGCCGTCACCATCGGCGCAGACGGTTTTTCCTATACCCGCGAGGGCGATACGGAAAAAGGTTTCAAACTTGGCAATACGCTGTAAATGCCGCTGCGCGGGCCTTGCCCGCGTCTATGCGCCGTCTGGAGAACGCTATGCCCCATTTTTACGCTGAATGTACCGACAACATCCGCCGCGAGGCGGATTTGCCCACCCTGTTCGCCAAGGTCAACGAGGCGCTGGCGGCGACCGGTATCTTCCCGCTGGCCGGCGTGCGCAGCCGCGCCATCTGGCTCGATACCTGGCAGATGGCCGACGGCAAGCAGGATTACGCCTTCGTGCACATGACGCTGAAGATCGGCCACGGCCGCAGTCTGGAAAGCCGGCAGCAGGTGGGCGAGCTGCTGTTTGCGCTGATCAAGGAACACTTTGCCGCGCTGATGGCGCAGCGTTACCTGGCGCTCTCTTTCACCATGGAAGAGCTGGATCCGGTGCTGAATTACAAACAGAACAATGTCCACGCGCTGTTCAACAAGGCGTGAATAAGGGGTCGTAAATGCTGGATAAAGAGCAGGTTAACCGCGCCGTGCAGCGCCTGCATCAGGCGGAAAAGAGTCGTGAGCAGATCCGCGCGCTGTCGCTCGATCATCCCGAGATCACCATTGAAGACGCCTATGCCATTCAGCGGCAGTGGGTGGCGCTGAAGATCGCCGAGGGGCGCACGCTCAAAGGCCACAAGATCGGCCTGACGTCGCGCGCCATGCAGGTGAGCTCGCAGATCACCGAGCCGGACTACGGCGCGTTGCTGGACGACATGTTCTTCAACGACGGCAGCGACATTCCGATCGATCGCTTTATCGTGCCGCGGGTGGAGGTGGAGCTGGCGTTCGTGCTGGCCAAGCCGCTGCGCGGGCCGAACTGCACGCTGTTCGACGTCTACAACGCCACCGACTACGTCATTCCGGCGCTGGAGATCATCGACGCGCGCAGCCACAACGTCGATCCCGAGACGCAGCGGCCGCGCAAGGTGTTCGACACCATCTCCGACAACGCCGCCAACGCCGGGGTGGTGATGGGCGGGCGGCCAATCAAGCCGGATGCGCTGGATCTGCGCTGGATCTCCGCGCTGCTGTACCGCAACGGCGTGATTGAAGAGTCCGGCGTGGCGGCGGCGGTGCTCAATCATCCGGCCAACGGTGTGGCCTGGCTGGCCAACAAGCTGGCGCCGTATGAGGTGGAGCTGGAAGCGGGGCAGGTGATCCTCGGCGGTTCCTTCACCCGGCCGGTGCCGGCGCGGCGCGGTGATACTTTCCACGTCGATTACGGCCCGATGGGCTGCATCAGCTGCCGCTTCGTCTAATAAGCCGGCTCGGCGAACCGGGCCGCAATAATCGGGCGGGGGCCACGCGCCGCGCCCGCTTGTCAGGGAGAATGCGATGTTAACCAACCACTTCAAGCGAGCGCTGCAGGAAAAACGCCCGCAGATCGGGCTGTGGCTCGGGCTGTGCAGCAGCTACAGCGCCGAGCTGCTGGCCGGCGCCGGTTTCGACTGGCTGCTGATCGACGGCGAACATGCGCCCAACAACGTGCAAACGGTGCTGGGGCAGCTGCAGGCGGTCGCGCCTTACCCGAGCCAGCCGGTGGTGCGCCCGCCGTGGAACGACGCGGTGATCATCAAGCAACTGCTGGACGTCGGCGCGCAAACCTTATTGATCCCGATGATTCAGAATGCCGAACAGGCGCGCGACGCGGTGCGCGCCACGCGCTATCCGCCGCACGGCGTGCGCGGCGTCGGCAGCGCCCTGGCGCGCGCCTCACGCTGGAACCGGGTGCCCGATTACCTGCAGCAGGCCGATGAGCAGATGTGCGTGCTGGTGCAAATTGAAACCCGCGAAGCGGTGAAAAACCTCGACGCCATTTTGCAGGTGGAAGGGGTGGACGGCGTGTTTATCGGCCCGGCGGATCTCAGCGCCGACATGGGCTTTGCCGGTAATCCGCAGCACCCGGAGGTGCAGCGCACCATCGACGACGCCATCGCGCGTATCCGCGCCGCCGGCAAGGCGCCGGGCATTTTGATGGCCAACAAGGCGCTGGCGCAGCGCTATCTGGAGGCCGGCGCGCTGTTCGTCGCGGTGGGGGTGGACACCACCCTGCTGGCGCGGGCGGCGGAAGCCCTGGCGGATGAGTTCAAACAGGGCGGGGCGCAAGCGCCTTCATCGGGAGTCTACTGAACCATGAACCACGTCGATTCGCTGCCGCCGGCCAACCCGGCGCAGCAACATAAAGCGTTAACCGCCGCCGAGCAATCGGTGATTAAAAAGTTGTTTCGGCGCCTGATCATTTTCCTGTTCGTGTTGTTTGTTTTCTCTTTCCTCGATCGTATCAACATCGGCTTCGCCGGGCTGACGATGGGCAAAGATCTCGGCCTCAGCTCGACCATGTTCGGGCTGGCGGCGACGTTGTTCTATGTCACCTACGTGATCTTTGGCATACCGAGCAACATGATGCTGAGCCGGGTCGGTGCGCGGCGCTGGATCGCCACCATCATGGTGCTGTGGGGCATTGCCTCCACCTGCACCATGTTCGCTACCGGGCCGACCAGTCTGTACGTGCTGCGCATGATTGTCGGCATCACCGAGGCCGGCTTCCTGCCGGGCATTCTGGTGTACCTCACCTACTGGTTCCCGGCGTTTTACCGCGCCCGCGCCAACGCGCTGTTCATGATCGCCATGCCGGTGACCATGGCGATCGGCTCGCTGGTCTCCGGCTATATCCTGGCGCTGGACGGGGTGATGAACCTGAAGGGCTGGCAGTGGCTGTTCCTGCTGGAAGGCATTCCATCGGTGCTGCTGGGCGTGGTGGTGTGGTTCTACCTCGATGACACCCCGGCCAAGGCCAAGTGGCTGACCGACGAGGAAAAAGCCAGCCTGAAGGCGATGATGGAGGCCGACAAGCTGCAGCTGGTGCAGCCCAACGGGCCGAGCAGCCACCGCGCGCTGCAGCAGCGCAGCCTGTGGCGTGAGATCTGCACGCCGATCGTGCTGATGTACACGCTGGCCTATTTCTGCCTGACCAACACCCTGAGCGCGATCAACATCTGGACGCCGCAGATCCTGCAGAGCTTCAACCAGGGCAGCAGCAACGTGACGATCGGCATTCTGGCGGCGATCCCGCAGATCTGCACCATCGCCGGCATGGTGTGGTGGAGCAAACGATCCGACAGGCTGCAGGAGCGCAAGCATCACACCGCGCTGCCGTACCTGTTCGCCGCCGCCGGCTGGCTGTTGGCGTCCGCCACCGATCACAGCCTGATCCAACTGCTGGGGATCGTGATGGCCTCGGTTGGCTCCTTTACCGCCATGGCGATCTTCTGGACCACGCCGGATCAGTCGATCAGCCTGGAAGCGCGGGCGGTGGGGATCGCGGTGATCAACGCCACCGGCAACATCGGATCGGCGCTCAGCCCGCTGCTGATCGGCTGGTTCAAGGATCTGACCGGCAGCTTCAACTCCGGGCTGTATTTCGTTTCGGCGCTGTTGATCGTCGGCGCCGTGCTGGTGTGGCGCATTCCGATGAAGGATTCGCGCCCGAGAGCGACGCCTTGATGCGCAAGTGGGCATGATTGCAGGAGGTCATGAGGTGCGGAAAAGTACCGGCTTTATCGCCAACATCGATATTTGCAAAGAGTATGACGCGCGCTACGCCGCCGACGAGGTGCACTACGAAACCTTCGCCGGGCTGGCGGCATTCTTCGGCCGCGACATGCAGGTGCACTGGCACGACTGCTTCTTCCAGGTGCATTTCCTGGAGACCGGCAAGATAGAGCTGCAGCTCGACGATCAGCACTATTCGGTGCAGGCGCCGCTGTTCATCCTCACGCCGCCGTCGGTGCCGCATGCGTTCTTCACCGAACCGGACAGCGACGGCCACGTGCTGACGGTGCGCCAGGAGCTGATTTGGCCGCTGCTGGAGCGCCTGTACCCCGGCAGCAACCTGGCGCTGGACATGCCGGGCATCTGCCTGTCGCTGGCCGATGCGCCGCAGGAGCTGACGGCGCTCAGCCACTACTGGGCGCTGATCCGCCGCGAGTTCGCGCAGAACCTGGCCGGGCGCGAACAGACGCTGGCGCTGTTGGCGCAGGCGGTGTTCACGCTGCTGCTGCGCAACACCGCGCTGGAAGACAGCGCCAACAGCGGCGTGCGCGGCGAACTGCAGCTGTTTCAACGGTTTAACAAGATGGTGGACGAGCGTTTTCGCGAGCATCTGCCGGTGCCGGAGTATGCGCAGGCGTTGGGGGTGACCGAATCGCGGCTCAACGACCTGTGTCGGCGCTTCGCCAACCGGCCGCCCAAACGGCTGATTTTCGATCGGCTGCTGCGCGAGGCCAAGCGCATGCTGCTGTTCAGCGCCTGCACGGTGCATGAAACCGCTTACAGCCTCGGCTTCAAGGATCCGGCCTATTTCGCCCGTTTTTTCAATCGGCTGGAAGGCTGTTCCCCCTCGACCTACCGCGCGGCGCAACACGCCCTTTCGTAACCGCGATCACAGTTTGCCGCGAAAGCGGCAAACTGACCTGAAAAGTACCGGCGATTGCCGCAAAAGTCTCTTCTCGAAACCGGCTTTGGCAGCTTCAATTAAGCAACCAAAAGAAAACATTATTTTAACAAATGGCCGACTCCACGGCCTGAAAAATGCCGATGACGAGGAAGACCCGATGAAACCAGAAGACTTTCGTGCCGACAGCAAACGCCCGTTCACCGGCGCCGAATACCTGAAAAGTTTGCAGGATAGCCGCGAAATCTACATTTACGGCGAACGCGTAAAAGACGTCACCACCCACCCGGCGTTCCGCAATGCGGCGGCGTCGGTCGGCCAGCTGTACGACGCGCTGCACGATCCGGCCAGCCAGGATCGCCTGTGCTGGAATACCGACACCGGCAACGGCGGCTATACCCACAAATTCTTCCGCTACGCCCGCAGCCCGGAAGAGATGCGCCAGCAGCGTGACGCCATCGCCGACTGGTCACGCCAAAGCTACGGCTGGATGGGGCGCACGCCGGATTATAAGGCGGCCTTCGGCTGCGCGCTGGGCGCTTATCCGGAGTTCTACGGCCAGTTCGCCGATAACGCGCGCCACTGGTACAAATGCATTCAGGAAACCGGGCTCTATTTCAACCACGCCATCGTCAACCCGCCGATCGATCGTCATAAGCCGGTCAATGAGGTGAAGGACGTCTACATTCAGGTGGAGAAAGAAACTGACGCCGGCATCGTGGTCAGCGGCGCCAAAGTGGTGGCTACCAACTCGGCGTTGACCCACTACAACTTCATCGGCTTCGGTTCGGCGCAGGTGATGGGCGATAACCCGGACTTCGCGCTGATGTTCGTGGCGCCGATGGACGCCGAAGGAGTGAAGCTGATTTCGCGCGCCTCCTACGAGCTGGTGGCCGGCGCCACCGGATCGCCGTTTGACTATCCGCTCACCAGCCGCTTCGACGAGAACGACGCGATCCTGATCATGGATCATGTGCTGATCCCGTGGGAAAACGTGCTGATCTACCGCGATTTCGACCGCTGCCGCCGCTGGAGCACCCAGGGCGGTTTCGCCCGGCTGTTCCCGCTGCAGGCCTGCGTGCGCCTGGCGGTGAAGATGGATTTCATCACCGCGCTGTTGCAAAAGAGCCTCTCGTGCACCGGCGTGCTGGAGTTCCGCGGCGTGCAGGCCGATCTGGGCGAAGTGGTGGCCTGGCGCAACCTGTTCTGGTCGCTGAGCGACGCGATGTGCGCCGAAGCCACGCAATGGGAAAACGGCGCCTACCTGCCGGATTCCGCCGCGCTGCAAACCTACCGCGTGATGGCGCCGATGGCCTACACCAAGGTGAAACACATCATCGAGAAGAACGTCACCAGCGGCCTGATCTACCTGCCGTCCAGCGTGCGCGACATGAACAACCCGGAGATCGACAAGTACCTGGCGCGCTACGTGCGCGGATCGGACGGCATGGATCACGTCGAGCGCATCAAGATCCTCAAGCTGATGTGGGACGCGATCGGCAGTGAGTTCGGCGGGCGCCACGAGCTGTATGAGATCAACTACGCCGGCAGCCAGGATGAGATCCGCCTGCAGTGCCTGCGCCATGCGCAGGGATCCGGCAATATGGATCGCATGATGCAGATGGTCGACAAGTGCCTGGCCGATTACGATCAGCACGGCTGGAAGGTGCCGCACCTGCGGAACAATGACGATATTAATCAGTTGGATAATCTGCTGAAGTAATTCAGGAGGAGGTTGTATGTCTCAGGAAAATGAACAGCGGCTGCGCTTTCGCGACGCCATGGCCAGCCTGTCGGCGGCGGTGAATATCGTCACCACTGACGGCCCGGCGGGGCGCTGCGGCATCACCGCCACGGCGGTGTGCTCGGTAACCGATACGCCGCCGACGCTGCTGGTGTGCATCAACCGCAACAGCGCGATGAACCCGGTGTTTCAGGAAAACCGCAGGCTGTGCGTCAACGTGCTCAACCACGAGCAGGAGCTGATGGCGCGCCACTTCGCCGGCATGACCGGCGTCAGCATGGAAGATCGTTTCCGGCTGGAAGAGTGGCAGCTCGGCGCACTGGGGCAGCCGGTGCTGCGCAATACCCTGGCCAGCCTGGAAGGGGAAATCGAGCAGATCCAGAGCATCGGTACCCACCAGATGTACCTGGTGCAGATCAAGCAGATCGCGTTGAGCGAAGCCGGCAACGGCCTGATCTACTTCAAGCGCAACTTCCATCCGGTGATCCATCAGATGGCGGTGCTGGCCTGAGACGTGGGGGCGCAGCAGGCTGCGCCCCGCATATCAACTCTTGTTGGCCGCCAGATCGCTCACCAGGCGGTTGACCGGATCGCTCATGTTGGTGAACTTGCTCAGCTCCGAGCGGGTCACCACCACGAACACCCCGACATTTTTCGCCGGGATCATCGCCATGTAGGTAATGAATCCGCCGCCGCCGCCGGTCTTCTGAATGATGCCCGGCAGCCCGTCCTTCGGCGCCATATACACCCAGCCCAATCCTAATGCATCCGCTTGCCCCGGCACGTCCATGCCCTTCAGCGACACCAGATCGTGGCGCTGGAAGTACATGGTTTGTTCGCTGGCAGCGGTGGCTTTGCGCGGGCCGCTGGCGCTGGAGGAGAGGAACTGCTGCATCCAGCGCTGCATGTCGCGCGGGGTGGAGTAGACGCCGCCGCTGCCGGCCGCGGCGGTGGTGTCGCGGCAGGCGCTCGGGCCGGCCGCCGCCACCATCAGGCGCGAACACTGTTCAGGGCTCGGCGTCAGCGTGGTATCCACCATGCCGAGCGGCGCGGTGATTTTCTCTTTCAGCAGCGCGTTATAAGGCTTGCCCGCGGCGCGCGACAGCGCATCGGCCAGCAGATCGTACGCCAGGTTGGAATACGCGGCGTGCACGCCCGGCGGCGTCGTGATGTTGGCATGCGCCAGCCACTGCCAGCGCTGGGCCTTGGTCGGCCAGGTGAACACCGGCGTTTTCGGCGGCTTCTTGCCCGGCTGCTCGCGCGGCAGCGCGCTGGTGTGAGTGGCCAGGTTCAATAAGGTGATCGGCTGGCCGGCGTTGTAAGCCGGCACATAGGCGCCTTTGGGGGCGTACTTGCGCAGCGGATCGGTCAGTTTGACCTGGCCTGCCGCCGCCATTTTTACCATCACTTCGCTGGTCATCAGCTTGGTGATCGACGCGATGCGGATCAGCGAATCCGGGCGCGGGCGCAGGTTGTTGCCGGGCTTGGTGTCGCCGAAGCTGCGGTTAACCACCTGATTGCCGTCGATCACCACCAGCGCCATGCCGGTGGCGCCGCTGTTGTAGAAAATATGTTCGGCATACTGGTCGACGATTTGCGAAGCCAGCTGCGGGGGCGCGGCCTGCACGGCCAGCGGCGCGGCGCACAGGCCCAGCGCCAGCAATAAAGCGGAGACAGAGTTCTTCAACGGTCGTTATCCATTTAACAATGCAGCGGGGAAAGGGCTTATTCGTCGCCCAGTGTAATGCCCCCAGGCCCCGGCTGCATGTAGAAAAAAGAGCGGTGGCGATAAAATTTTTTCACCGCCGGCGGCCTACTGCGCGCGGGCGAAAATGGCGATCACTTCGTCCAGGTGCGCCTTCATCGCCTTGCGGGCGCCGCGCACGTCGCGCGCTTCGATCGCCGCCAGGATCGCCCGGTGTTCCAGCTCGGAGCGGTGCGGCATGTCGTCCGGCGTATAGTGGCGCTGCAGCACGCGGAACATGCTGCCGTAACGGTGGCCGAGCAGGTGGCCGATGATGAACGCATAGGCCGGGTTGCCGCTGGCCTGGGCGATGCGGATGTGGAACAGCCGATCGCCGGGGTGGGTGGCGGAACCGGCGCGGTTATCGCGGCAGTTCTGTTCATAGGCGGCGCGGATACCCGCCAGCTCTTCGTCGGTGGCGTGGCGCGCGGCCAGCGCGGCGGTCTCCGGTTCGATCAGCAGGCGGGTTTGCAGCAGAGAAAACGGCGGCAACTCGGCGTTGAAATCCAGCTCGATGTTCAGTTCGTCGTCGATCTCCGCCCACTGGTTGCGGCCGGCTTGGGCCATCACCGGCTCCTGCGACGGCGCCAGCGGCGTTGGCGAGCGCACGATCACCCCGTTGCCGACCTTGACGTCTACCAGGCCGATCACTTCCAGCGCGATCAGCGCCTCGCGCACCGACGCGCGGCTGACCTGCAATTGCTGGGCGAGATCGCGCTCCGAGGGCAGACGGCTGCCCGGCGGAAATTCGTTATTTTCGATAAGACGTTTGAGTTGGTCAGCTATCTGTCTGTAAATTCTTGGGTTTTCCAGTCGGGTAATCGGCATTTTTGACCTTTGACGATTCGGCGTTCAGTGATTTGGCGCACAATTATGCGATAAGGCGCTTGAGTAATCGTTATTCAAGTGTAAAAAAATGGTTAATTGAAATGCGGTTTCAAGGCTGTTTTTATTAACTTCTTCCCCCAACGATAACGCGTAAAGCGTCTTTTGTCATGTTAGAGGCCTGACCTTTAACCGCCTTTAGTGGCCTGACCATTAGACCTTTAGGCCGAGGAGTCAAGATGGATTTAACCGGGAAACGCGTACTGATCACCGCCGCCGGGCAAGGGATCGGATTCACCACCGCCAGGCTGTTCGCCGCCGCCGGCGCTGAAGTGATCGCCAGCGACATCAACCTCGAGCGCCTGCAGGGCTCCGTCGGGATCCGCGCGCTGACGCTGAACGTCACCGATCCGGCCGCCATCGCGGCGGCGGCGGAAGCGATCGGCCCGATCGACGTGCTGTTCAACTGCGCTGGCGTGGTGCACAGCGGATCGATCCTCGACTGCAGCGAAGATCAGTGGGCGTTCGCGCTCGATCTCAACGTCACCGCGATGTTCCGCATGATCCGCGCCTTCCTGCCGGGCATGTTGGCGCGCGGCAAAGGCTCGATCATCAACATGTCTTCGGTGGCCTCGAGCGTGAAAGGGGTGCCGAACCGCTTCGCCTACAGCGCCAGCAAGGCGGCGGTGATCGGCCTAACGCGCTCGGTGGCGGCGGATTACGTCACCCAGGGCATCCGCTGCAACGCCATTTGCCCCGGCACGGTGGAATCGCCGTCGCTGCGCCAGCGCATCGCCGAGCAGGCGCGCGAACAGGGGCGCAGCGAGCAAGAGGTGTATCAGGCGTTCGTCGCCCGTCAGCCGATCGGGCGCATCGGCACCACCGAGGAAATCGCCCAATTGGCGCTGTATCTGGCCTCCGACGCCAGCTCGTACACCACAGGAACGGTGCAGATCATCGACGGTGGCTGGAGCAACTGAGCCGCCAGTTTTGAGAGAGGAACGCATGAAACTTTTACGTTATGGGGAACCCGGGCAAGAGCGCCCCGGCATGTTGGATGAGCAGGGCCGCCTGCGCGATCTGTCGCAGCATATCGCCGACGTGGGCGGCGCCGCGTTATCGCCGGCGTCGCTCGCCAAACTGCGCACGCTGGACAGCGCCGCATTGCCGCTGGTCGAGGGGCAGCCGCGTCTCGGCGCCTGCGTCGGCGGCATCGGCAAGTTCATCTGCATCGGCCTGAATTACGCCGATCACGCGGCGGAGACCGGTGCGGCCATTCCTGAGGAACCGGTGGTGTTCAACAAATGGACCAGCGCGGTGGTCGGCCCCTACGACCGGGTGGAGATCCCGCGCGGATCGCAGAAAACCGACTGGGAAGTGGAGCTGGGCGTGGTGATCGGCCTGGGCGGGCGCTACATCAGCGAAGCGGATGCGATGCGCCACGTCGCCGGTTATTGCGTGATCAACGACGTCTCAGAACGCGAATATCAAATTGAGCGCGGCGGCACCTGGGACAAGGGCAAAGGCTGCGACACCTTTGGGCCGATCGGCCCCTGGCTGGTGACCGCCGACGAAATCGCCGATCCGCACAGCCTGAACCTGTGGCTGGAGGTGGACGGCAAGCGCTATCAGGACGGCAACACCAGCACCATGATCTTCCGCATTCCGCAGATCGTCAGCTACCTCAGCCGCTTTATGAGCCTGCAGCCGGGCGACGTGATCTCCACCGGCACGCCGCCGGGCGTCGGCATGGGGCAGAAACCGCAGCCCATCTACCTGCGGGCGGGCCAGACGATGCGTCTGGGCATTGAAGGGCTGGGCGAACAGCGCCAGCAAACCATACAGGCTTAACCGGGAGCGCCGCCATGACCACCATTACCGCACTGCGGGTTGAAGACATTCGTTTCCCCACGTCGCTGGGGCTGGACGGATCCGACGCCATGAATCCGGATCCCGACTATTCCGCCGCCTACGTGATCCTGGAGACCGATCGCGCGGATCTCAGCGGCCACGGACTGACGTTCACCATCGGCCGCGGCAACGAGATCTGCTGCGCGGCGATCCGCGCGCTGGAGCATCAGATCGTCGGTGAGCGGCTGGAGACGATCGCCGCCGATATGGGCGCCTTCTGGCGGCGCTTCACCAGCGACAGCCAGCTGCGCTGGATCGGGCCGGACAAAGGTGCCATTCACCTGGCGACCGGCGCGGTGGTCAACGCGGTGTGGGATCTGTGGGCCAAATCGGTCGGCAAACCGGTGTGGCGGCTGGTGGCAGAGATGACGCCGGAGGAACTGGTACGCTGCATCGACTTCCGTTACATCACCGACTGCATCACGCCGCAGGAAGCGCTGGCGCTGCTGAAACAGCGGGCCGAGGGCAAAGAACGGCGCCTGGAGCGGCTGCTGCAGGAGGGGTATCCCTGTTACACCACCTCCGCCGGCTGGCTGGGCTACCCGGACGACAAGCTGCGCCGCCTGTGCCAGGAAGCGGTCGACGCCGGTTTCTCCTACCTGAAGCTGAAGGTCGGGCGCGATCTGGAAGACGACATCCGCCGGGTGCGCATCGCCCGCGAGGTGATCGGCCCGGATCGCCGGCTGATGATCGACGCCAACCAGGTGTGGGAAGTGGACGAAGCCATTCCGTGGGTGAAGCATCTGGCGTTCGCCAAACCCTGGTTTATCGAAGAGCCGACCAGCCCGGACGACGTGGAAGGGCATCGCCGCATCCGCGAAGGGGTGGCGCCGGTCAAGGTAGCCACCGGTGAGATGTGTCAGAACCGCATCATGTTCAAGCAGTTCATCATGCGCGGCGCGGTAGACGTGGTGCAGATCGACGCCTGCCGCCTCGGTGGCGTCAACGAAGTGCTGGCGGTGATGCTGATGGCGGCCAAATACCAGCTGCCGGTCTGCCCGCACGCTGGCGGCGTCGGGCTGTGCGAGTACGTGCAGCACCTGTCGATGATCGACTACCTGTGCATTGCCGGCACCCACGAAGGCCGGGTGATCGAGTACGTCGATCATTTGCATGAACACTTTGTCGATCCCTGTGTGATCAACGGCGCGGCCTACATGCCGCCGAGCCGTCCCGGCTATTCGATCGAGATGCATCCGTCGTCGATCGAGCAGTATCGGTTCCGCGGGTGAGGCGGGAGGATCGCATGCCGCGCATCGACGCGCATCAGCACTACTGGCGCTATCACCCACGGCACTACCCGTGGATCGACGAGCGGATGTGCGTGCTGCGGCAGGATTTCGATCCGCCCCGGCTGCGGCCGCTGTTGCAGGAACACGGTTTCGACGGCGCGCTGGCGGTGCAGGCGCGCCCCAGCGAGGACGAGACGCTGGCCCTGCTGGCGCTGGCTGAACAGAGCGAGGGCGTATGCGGCGTAGTGGGCTGGCTGGACATCGCCGCGCCGCAGCTGGCGCAGCGTCTGGAGGCCTTACGGCCGCGTGCCGCGCTGCGCGGGGTGCGCCATCAGGTGCAGGACGAAGCGGATCCGGCGGCCTGGCTGGCGCGGCCGGAGGTGGAACGCGGCATGCAAACGCTGCAGCGCGCCGGGTATGTGTACGAGATCCTGGTGACGCACCGGCATCTGGCGGCCGCGGCGGCGTTCGCCGCCCGCCATGACAAACACTGGCTGGTGCTGGATCACCTCGGCAAGCCGGACATCGCGCGCGGCGCGCGGCACTGGGCGCAGCAAATCCGGCCGCTGGCGGCGCTGCCGCACGTGGCCTGCAAGCTCTCGGGGCTGATCACCGAGGCGCCGGGCGGCCGGTGGCGGGCGGAAGAACTGCTGCCGTTCTTCGACGCCGCGCTGGAGGCGTTCGGCCCGGAGCGGCTGATGTTCGGCTCCGACTGGCCGGTGTGCCTGCTGGCCGGCGACTACCGCCAGGTGGTGCAACTGTGCGAACGGGCGCTGTCGACGCTGGGGGCCGCCGAGCAGGCGGCGATTTGGGGCGGCACCGCCTGGCGAATTTACGGTTTAACGGAGTCTGGTTATGGATCTGTATCTGCAAGATAAGGTGGTGCTGGTCACCGGCGGCGGTGCCGGCATCGGCGCGGCGATTGCTCATGTGCTGGCCGAGGAGGGGGCGATCCCGGTGCTGGTCACCAACGCCGCGCCGGAGGCGGCGCTGCTGGCCGATTTGCAGCGGCTGCAGCCGCGCACCGAGGTGATCCTCACCGAATTGTGCGACGAGGCGGCCTGCCGCCGGGCGGTCAGCCAGACGCTGGCGACCTTCGGCCGCATCGACGGACTGGTGAACAACGCCGGGGTCAATGACGGCGTCGGGCTGGAGGCGGGGCGTGAAGCGTTCGTCGGCTCGCTGGAGAAGAACTTGGTGCACTACTACCTGATGGCGCACCTGTGCCAGGCGGCGCTGCAGGAAAGCCGGGGCGCCATCGTCAACATCGCCTCCAAGACCGCGCTCAGCGGGCAGGGGGGCACCAGCGGCTACACCGCCGCCAAGGGCGCGGTGCTGGCGCTGACGCGCGAATGGGCGGTGTCGCTGCGCCATGACGGGGTGCGGGTGAACGCGGTGGTGCCGGCGGAGGTGATCACCCCGCAGTACCAGCGCTGGCTCAACACCTTCGCCGAGCCGCAGCGGCAGATGGAGAAAATCACCGCGCGCATTCCGCTCGGGCAGCGCATGACCACGCCGCAGGAGATCGCCGATACCGTGGCGTTTTTGCTGTCGTCGCGGTCATCGCATACCACCGGGCAGTGGCTATCGGTGGACGGCGGCTACCTGCATCTCGATCGGGCGCTGACGTGAGCGGCGCGGCGGCAGGGCGGCGCCGTTTCTGCCAGGCGCTCGATCTGATTGACTCACCGGCGCTGATTGCGGAGTACCAGCAGCATCATCAGCGCATCTGGCCGGGCATCGCCGCGCATTTGCGCGAGCACGGCATTCTGGACATGGAAATTTACCGGTTGGGCACCCGGCTGTTCATGATCGTGGAGGTCAGCGCCGATTTCGACGCCGCGCGTTTTGACGCCGCCAGCCTGAACAACCCTGAAGTACAGCGATGGGAAGCGCTGATGTGGCACTACCAGGCCGCCACCCCCTGGACGCCGCAGGGCGAAAAATGGGTGGAAATGGCGCGGATTTTCTCTCTGCAACAGCAATAACGCCAATATCATCATCGCCAGACGATACGAGGGTATCACCATGCTTGCTGAAAAAAGTGCGGCCTCCGCGCAGCCGGGCGTCCCCGTGACCGCCAATCTGCG
Source organism: Serratia sp. CY33802 (assembly GCF_052169095.1). NCBI lineage: Bacteria > Pseudomonadati > Pseudomonadota > Gammaproteobacteria > Enterobacterales > Yersiniaceae > Serratia > Serratia sp. CY33802. Next base: position 251,434 of record NZ_JBJNLL010000003.1, on the reverse strand, counting down.
CTGGGCCTTTATCCTGGTCACCAGCCTGTTCTTCATGTGGGGGCTGTCCTATGGCCTGCTGGACGTATTAAACAAACATTTTCAGGAGACGTTGCACGTCACCAAGGCGCAGTCGGGGCTGCTGCAGGCGGCCTATTTCGGCGCCTATTTCCTGGTGGCGCTGCCCGCCGGGTACTTTATGGATCGCAAGGGCTATAAGGCGGGCATTCTGGTCGGGCTGTGCCTGTATGCGCTGGGGGCGCTGCTGTTCGTGCCGGCGGCGTCGGCCAACAGCTTCGGCGTATTCCTGTTCGCGCTGTTCGTTATCGCCAGCGGCCTGGGCTGCCTGGAAACGGCGGCCAACCCGTACGCCACGGTGCTGGGCGATGCGCAGGGCGCCGAACGGCGGCTGAATCTGGCCCAGTCGTTCAACGGCCTCGGGCAGTTTATCGGCCCGCTGATCGGCGGCACGCTGTTCTTCTCCGCCAGCCAGTCCGCCGGCGGCGGCGATCAGAGCGCGGTGAAGATGACCTATGTGGCGATCGCCGTGCTGGTGCTGCTGATCGCGCTGTTGTTCAGCCGCACACGGCTGCCGGCGATCCGCGAAGAGGAAAAACCGGTGCACGGCGTGATAGCGCAAGGATTGTGGCAGCATCCGCATTTCGTCGGCGGGGTTATCACACAGTTCTTCTACGTGGCGGCGCAGGTGGGCGTCGGGGCGTTCTTCATCAACTACGCCACCGAGCACTGGCGCGAGGTGTCTAACCAGAGCGCCTCTTACCTGCTGTCGATCGCCATGATCTGCTTTATGGTCGGGCGCTTCTTCAGCACCTGGCTGATGGGGCGAGTCAAACCGGCGACGCTGCTGGCGGCCTATGCGCTGATCAACATCGCGCTGTGCGGCGTGGTGATGCTGAGCGTCGACGGCGTATCGGTGGTGGCGCTGATCGCGGTGTTCTTCTTTATGTCGATCATGTTCCCGACCATTTTCGCCCTGGGGGTGAAAAATTTGGGTAAACACACCAAGCGCGCCAGCTCCTTTATGATCATGGCGATCGTCGGCGGCGCCATCATGCCGTACTTTATGGGGGCGCTGGCCGATCGTTACAGCACCGCGATCTCTTATCTGCTGCCGCTGCTGTGCTTCGCGGTGGTGCTGGTTTACGGCCTGCGGCAGCGCCGCGCTTGATTCAACCCGGCGGCGAATCGGCCTTCGCCGCCGTTGCCAGCGTCTGCGGGCGGGTTCGTATCAGGATCGCCAACGCCAATAGCAGCACCATGCCGGACAGCACGCCGTTTATCGTCAGGCCTCCGGTGTCCACCACCAGCCCACCCGCCAGCGAACCGCAGGAAATCGCCAGATTAAACAGCGCGATATACAGAGAAGAGGCGACCTCTACCGCGTCGGGGGCCGCCTTGAGCATCCATGCCATCAGTGAAACGGAAACGCCGCCGTAGGCGATGCCCCACAGCAGGAGGAAGGCACTGCCGCTCAGCGGCGCGTGGCCCAGCAGCGGCAGCAGCAGGACGGCGAGCGCCAGCCCGAGGGCGATCAGCGCCAGAGTGCGGCGCAGCCGTTTGGCGGCGGCCTGGCCGGCGATGAAATTCCCGGCGATACCGGCGACGCCGTAGGCGAACAGCAGCGGCCCCACCCAGCGGCCCTCGATGCCGGCGACCGTCTGCAACAGCGGGCGAACAAAGGTGTAAGCCATAAAGTGGCCGGCGACCAGCAGAAACGTCAGCAGCAGCCCAAGGAGCAGTCGGCGATTCGCGCGCTGCGCGGTGAACGACCGCCAGCTTATCGCCTGCGTGACCGGCAGCGACGGCAGCACGCACAGCAGCAACAGCAGGGCCAGCGCCGCCAGGACGGCGACGGCCAGAAACGCCATGCGCCAACCCAGCGCTTCGCCGAGGAACACCCCGAGTGGCACGCCGAACACCGAGGCCGCCGCTACGCCGCCGAAGATGACGGACAGCGCTAATCCGACGGAGGCCGGCGGCACCAGGCGTTCCGCCAACCCGCCGGCGATGGCCCAGATACCGCCGATGCAAAAGCCTAGCAGGATGCGCGCGGCGAACAGCAGGGCCAGGGAGGTGGCAGCGGCGGCCAGCAGGTTAGCGGCGATCAGCAGCAGCAGAAAGCCCACCAACAGGCTGCGGCGATCCGTGCGCCGGGCGCCCAGCACCACCAGCGGGGCGAACAGCGCGGCGAACAGGGCCGGCAGGGAAATCAGCAGCCCGGCACGGCCTATCGATGCGTTCAAGGTGCTGACGATCGGAGTCAGCAGCCCGACGGGCAGCATTTCTGCGGTGACGACGGTAAAGGTGGACAGGCCGACCGCGAAGGTCGCCAGCCAGGGTTTTGCGCCGCCGTCGGCGTGTAAGGCATTCATAAGGATCCTCCCAACAGATGAATAACCTCAGTGTATCCGCGCCAAAATGGCTGATAAACTGGCCTGATTGCGCAATATTGGGGACAAATCGTGGCTAATTTACCGTCTATGCCGTTGGATAACCTGACTGACCTGCTGGTGTTCATCCGCGTCGCCGACGCCTGCAGCTTCACGCTGGCGGCCGAGAGGCTGGGCATCTCCCGATCGGCGGCGGGCAAATGCGTGAACCGATTGGAGGAGCGATTGGCGACCCGGCTGCTGCAGCGCACCACGCGCAGCGTCAGCCTGACCGAAGACGGCGCGGTGTTTTACGAGTATGCGCAGCGCATCCTGTCGCAGGCCGAAGAGGCGGAAACGGCGCTCAATACCCGGCGGCAAACCCCGCGCGGGCGGCTGCGGCTGGATCTGCCGGTCTCGCTGGGGCGGTTGCATATCCTGCCGATTTTACGGGAGTTTTTGGCACAGTGGCCGGAGGTGGACGCCGACGTCAGCTTCTCCGATGAGTACAGCGATCTGGTGCGCGACGGCATCGACGTAGCTATCCGGGTCGGCGGCAGCGACGACAGCCGGCTGGTGCGGCGAGTGCTCGCGCCGCATCGCCTGATCACCTGCGCGGCGCCGGACTATCTGGCGCGGCACGGTACGCCTGCAAAACCGGAGGCGTTGGGCGATCACGAGACGCTGGTTTTCAGCCATCAGGGGCTGCCGGCGCCCTGGCGCTATTTGGTCAACGGCCAGCTGCACGAACAGCCGGTGCGCGGCCGGATGCGTTTCAACAACGTCGAGGCCTTGCGGGATGCCGCCGTCGCCGGGGCGGGTCTGTGCCAAGTGGGGGCGTTTCTGGTCGGCGAGCAGATTGCGGCCGGCACGCTGGTGCCGGTGCTGGAGCGCTATTGTCGCCCGGGGCCGCCGATCTGCGCCGTCTATCCCAGCCGGCGCCATCTCTCCCCCAAGGTGAAACTGTTTCTGACGGCGATCGAACGGCGCTGGCAGGGCAAGGCGATTTGGGAAACCGCTTAGCGCGGGCGATTCACGCCGCTTTCAAGGCCAGCGTTCGCTGCATTAAGCGGTAGCCGCCGGCCGCCACCAGCAGTACGACCAGGCCGGCCGTGAGCGTGACGCCAAAGCCGGCCGTTATCCCCGCAGCGTCGATCGCCAGGCCCGCCAATGCGGCGCCGAGTGCCACGCCTATCCCCAGGCCGGTGACCATCCAGGTCAATCCTTCCGTCAGCCGGGAGGGCGGCACGATGTTTTCAACCAGCCCCATGGCAACGATCATGGTCGGCGCAAAAAACAATCCGGCGACAAACATCGCCGCCGCCAGCGTTAAGACATTGTGCACCCACAGCAGCGGCAAGGTGGTGAAAGCGGTGGCGAACGCCGCGTATAAGAACAGACGAGGCAAGGGGACGGGGATCTTCATTGCGCCGAAAATCAGCCCGGCCAGGCAGGAGCCGAACGCGTAAACCGACAGTACGATGCTGGCGGCGGCCGGCTGCCCTTGCTGCTCGGCGAAGGCCACGCTGATGACGTCCACGGTGCCGACGATGGTGCCGAGGGCGATCAGCGCCAGCACCAGGATCTGCATCGACGGCATGGTCAGGATGGCGCGCTGCCGCTGGTTATTGTGGGCGTAAACCGGGGGCTGGGTGCTTTTTTGCGCGGCGAATGCCGCAACGCCCGCCACCAGAAGCAGCGCGGCCACCAGAGGGCCGGCCTCTGGGAAGAGTGAAACGCTAAGCCCCACGGCGATCGGTGGGCCGACGATAAAGGCCACCTCGTCCAATACGGACTCGAATGAAAATGCCGTGTGCAGCTGTGGCGTGCCGCGATAAATTTCGCTCCAGCGGGCCCTGACCATCGCGGAGATGCTGGGCATGCCGCCCGCGAGCGCGGCGAAGACAAACAGAGTCCAGTCCGGCGCCCGATAGTGGGTGCAGAGCAACAGCAGCAAGAGGGCGATCGCGCTGATCCCGGTGGCATACGGCAACACGCGGCTTTGGCCGTGACGATCCGCCGCGCGCGCGATTTGCGGCGCAAGCAGCGCCATGGAAAAGGCGAACGTCGCTGCCACCGCGCCCGCCAGCCAATAAGAGCCGCGTACCTGCGAGAGCATGGTAATGATGCCGATGCCGGTCATCGAGACCGGCAGGCGCGCGATTAGCCCGGCAGAGGAAAACGCCTTGCTGCCCGGGGCGTTGAACAGTTTGAAATAAGGATTTGCCATGGAAAGGGCTCCGGAATGTTGGCGGCTCGGTATTCGCTCAATGTCCATCATTGACATACGCCACGTATGTTACGTTAATTGACATACATGGCGTATGTCAATTATAACGTCATCAATAACGAGGCGGAGTGGACCCATGGCACGTAAAGCGCGCACCGAAATGATTGAAGAAACCCGACAAAAGCTGGTGGCGGCGGCCCGCCGGCAGTTTGGCAGCGTGGGGTATGCCGAGACGGTGATGGATGATCTCACCGCCCAGGCCGGCCTGACGCGCGGCGCGCTCTATCACCATTTTGGCGATAAAAAGGGGCTGTTCCTGGCGGTGGTGCAGGCGATAGACGCGGAGATGGATGCGCATCTGGCTGACATAACCGCGAGTACTGCGGATGACTGGGAGGCTTTTGCGGCGCGTTGCCGCGGTTATCTGATCATGATGACGGAGCCGCAAGCGCAACGCATTCTGTTGCGTGATTCACCTTCGGTGCTGGGAGCTGAATATCTGCGGGCCAGCAAGCTGGCGTGCATCAGCTGGATGACGGGCGCATTGCAGGCCTTGATGGCGCAGCGGCGCATCGCCGTCGCCGAGCCGGAATCGCTGGCGCATTTAATCAACGGCGGCCTGATGGATGCCGCGCTGTGGGTCGCCCATCATCCGGAAAAAGACGTGGGGCTGGAACAAGCCTTGGCCAGTTTGAACCTGTTGCTGAACGGGCTGCGTTCCACCGCCGTATAGCCGTATAAGTGTTGATGTCAGCCACCGCGCCGTTACGGCGGCGGCTTAAGGGTGAACGGCGGCGGGCTCGACGTTTTGCGCCAGCTGAATATTGTTGCGGCCGCTGTGCTTCGCCAGATAGAGCGCGGCGTCGGCTGCGCCTATCGCCGATTCGATGTCCAGTTTTTCCAGCGCGGAGATGCCGGCGCTGAGCGTCAGCGTGCCGCTGTGCTGCGGACTGGCGCCGTGCGGGATGTTCAGCTCCGCCACCCGCTGGCGCACCCGTTCGGCCAGCTGCGCCGCGTAGCCTTCGTGCACGTTGGTCAGCAGCACCAAAAACTCTTCCCCGCCGTAACGCACCACGATGTCGCGCGAACGCACCGCATCGCGAATGGCGACCGCTACCTGCACCAGAGCCCGGTCGCCCATGGCGTGGCCGTAGCTGTCGTTGTAGACCTTGAAGTGGTCGATATCCAGCAGCAGCACGTAGTGGCGGCCGGTTTGCGGTTCCAGCAGCATAGTGATCTTATTTTCCAGGCCACGCCGGTTATAAAGGCCGGTCAGGGGATCGAGCATGCTCAAATTATTGAATTTGTCCCGCTCGTTATACAGGTTGGCCACCAGCGCGTGGGTAAAGATTTCACTGCGTTTCAACATCAGGTGATGAATGGAGAAAGCGATAATAGGTAATAGCGTGGTGAATAATATCCGCAGGGTATTATGCATGCCGTCTAAAGCCAGGATCACCATTGCGGAAGGCACGGCGTGTAAACAAAAGGCGGTAAAGTTATCCGTCAGAGAAATAGCGCTGATAAAAAAGATGCTGAACAAACTAATTAATAAAAAATCTTGGTTATTCGGCAAGCAATATTGACTTTTAACGTAAATATGTGCGGCCCACAGCAGGCCAAGCACGCTGGAGAACAGGTTGAGTTTGCACAAATATTTACGTGGCGTTTGCAGAGAAAATAGCGCTGCTACCAGACAAAATAGCGGTATACATAATAAAGGTAGGGTAAATGCGGGCGTATCCCTAAAAGGGAACAATAATGTAAATACGGAAGAGGCGGCATTCATTATCAGAAAAAGAAATAATGCCAGGCGCTGCTTGCTGTTCAGTAATTCCTGATAAGAACGGGCGTTCATACGGAGGTCACTCTTTGCAAAGTCGTTCTGTCGAATAATTAAGGTTGAGAAGCATTCCCTTGGCGCGAATATCCACTTGAATTGCATGGTTGAGGATTGTGATTATTATCATGCAAACAGGACTAGGAATTTTCTTATGTCAAATTATCATTTTTTCCTGCTGGTGTCATCTGAGTTTGGTCAGCGCAGTGAAAATGATGCGGCGGCCAAAAAAGTGTTATATGATATTGGTTATCATTATCACTTGAGGAGGGTTGTCATGCTCACTGCCATGATTGCCGCGTGCGGGCTGTGGGGCGTCAGTTGGTGCCTCGGCGATCGCCTGGCCAGCGCCTGGGGCGTTTTGCTGCCTTGTGCGTTGATGCCGCTGTTGGCCCTGATCAACCTGGATATGCTGCAGTTGCGCACCCTGATCGTGATAGCGATGTTGGCCACGCTGGTGATGCTGTTCAACAGCCGGCTGCGCCACTATCTGCTGCTGCCTTCCTGTATGGCGCTGGCGGGCGGCCTGGCGGCTGTCAGCCTAAACTTCAGCTTCGCGTAAACGCTGGAAACGGTAAAACCACGCTTAAGCGTGTTGTTCATCAATGCGTTGGGATTTTTTCGGGGAGACTACCGGAGAGAACATCAATTGGTGCGAAGAGAGGGACTTGAACCCTCACGTCCGTAAGGACACTAACACCTGAAGCTAGCGCGTCTACCAATTCCGCCACCTTCGCACAGTCGATGTTGTTGCTTTGATTTATATTACGTCGCCAGCGTGGTGCGAAGAGAGGGACTTGAACCCTCACGTCCGTAAGAACACTAACACCTGAAGCTAGCGCGTCTACCAATTCCGCCACCTTCGCATCGATGCTGAGTGCAATATAAATCATGTGGTTATTTGGTGCGAAGAGAGGGACTTGAACCCTCACGTCCGTAAGGACACTAACACCTGAAGCTAGCGCGTCTACCAATTCCGCCACCTTCGCGTACCAGAAACATTACCGGAGTAACGTTACCACGGAGGCGAATTCTAGAGATTTTGGCGGACACGTCAACAGTTATTTCCCCGCTTTGCGGGCGTTTGCTGGAAAAACAGCCATATCGCCGCTTTTCTGCTGGTCAAACAGCCAAATCAGCCAATCAATCAACACCCTGACCCGTGGCGCCAGGAAACGGCCAGGCGGATACATGATGTAAATCGGCATCGGCGGGGGCGGCGTGTCCGTCAATACTTCCACCAGTTCGCCCTGTTCCAGCCAGGGGGCAAGCGAATAGCGCGCCGCCTGTATCAATCCCATGCCGGCTCGCGCGCCGGCGATATAGGCGTCGGCGCCGCTGACGCTCAGCCGGGCGGGGAGTTCGCGTAGTTCCAGCTTGCCGCCGCGGCAGAACTCCAGCGGGTAATCGCGGTTGCTGGCCAGCGAAAAATACCCCACCGCGCGGTGCGGCGCCAGGCTATCGATGTCGAGCGGCGTGCCGCAGGCCTGCAGGTAAGCGGGGGAAGCGCAGGTGATCTGTGGCAACTGGGCGATGCGCCGCGCCACCAGGCTGTCGTCTTCGGTTTCCCAGGCGCGCAGCACGCAGTCAACGCCTTCGCGCAACAGATCGACGTGGGTGTCGTTGGCACCCAGCGCCAGGGTGATGTCGGGATAACGCTGGTAAAAGTCGTCCAACGCCGGAATGACGATCTGGCGCGCCAGCGAATGGGGCATATCGATGCGCACCTTGCCGGACGGCTGCAGCTTATGGTGACTGAACAGCGTGTCCGCCTCCTCCAGTGCCCCCAGCAACTGCACGCAGCGTTGATAGTAGAGGCTGCCTTCGCTGGTCACCTGTACCTGGCGGGTGGTGCGGATCAGCAGGCGAACGCCCAGCCGCTGCTCCAGCCGTTTTAACGCGTTGCTGACCGTGGCGCGCGGCAGCTGCAGGCGTTCGGCCGCCCGGCTGAAGCTGCCCAGTTCGACGATGCGGGTAAAAATGCGCATGGCTTGAACCTGATCCATGTCCACTCCGGATTGTTGGTGATTTTTGAACAGTGATGTGCAATCTGCATTATTTATCTTTGTAGTGTAAACAACCAGACTTTGCTGCGTTATCCATTCACCGCATGAGGGCAGCACAATGCAACAACGTAAACTGGGTTCCCACGGTCCCGTCGTCTCCGCCCTGGGGCTGGGATGCATGGGCATGAGCGACTTCTACTCCACCGGCGCCGATCGGCAGGAAGCCATCGCCACGCTGCACCGGGCGCTGGAGCTGGGCATCACGCTGCTCGACACCGCCGACATGTATGGCCCGCACACCAACGAAGCGCTGGTGGGGGAAGCGATCAAAGGCAAACGGCAACAGGTGTTCCTGGCCACCAAGTTCGGCATCCTGCGCGATCCGGCGGATCCTTCGGCGCGCGGCGTCAGCAGCCGCCCCGAGTATATCCGGCGCTCCGTCGAGGGCAGCCTGCGGCGCTTGGGCGTGGAGGAGATCGATCTTTATTATCAGCACCGGGTCGATCCGCAAGTGCCGATCGAAGACGTCGTCGGCACGATGGCGGATCTGATCCGCGAAGGCAAGATCCGCCATATCGGCCTGAGTGAGGCGTCGGTGGCCACGCTGGAGCGGGCGCACAAGGTACATCCGATCACGGCGCTGCAGACCGAGTATTCACTGTGGACGCGCGACGCCGAGCAGGGCGTGCTGGCGGCCTGTGAGCGCCTGGGCATCGGCTTTGTGCCTTACAGCCCGTTAGGGCGCGGTTTCCTCACCGGCGCTATCCGGCGGCCGGAGGATCTGGCCGAGGACGATTTCCGCCGCAGCAACCCGCGTTTCCAGGGGGAAAACTTCGCCCGCAACCTGGCGCTGGTGGAGAAGGTGGGTGAGCTGGCGGCGCAGAAGGGCGTCAAGCCATCACAGCTGGCGCTGGCCTGGGTGTTGGCGCAGGGTGAGCACATCGTGCCGATCCCCGGCACCAAACGCCGTCGCTATCTGGAAGAGAACGTCGCGGCGGCGGAGATAACGCTGAGCGCGGCTGAGCTGGCGGCGATCGACGCGGTGTTCCCACTGAGTGCGGCGGCCGGCGAACGCTACGGCGCCGAGTCGATGACCTACATCAACGGTTAAAAAAAAGCGCGGCCTCAGGCCGCGCTCTGTCGTTTTCCGCCAACGGCGAATTATTTCTTCTTCGGCGCGCGCGGCGGGCGGCCGACGGTGGCCTGATACACCTTGAAGCGGCCGTTCTGCGCCAGCACTTCATGGCTGCCGAAGGTGGCGTCCAGAATGTCCGGGTACGGCAGGAAGGCGTTGGCGACGATGCGCAGCCTGCCGCCGATCGGCAGGTGCTTCACCGCGCCGCGGATCAGGGTTTCAGCAGCGGTCAGGCTGGTCTGCAGCCCGTCGTGGAACGGCGGGTTGGAGATGATCATGTCGAAACGGCCGGTGATGTCGGAGTAAACGTTGCTGACGATCACTTCGCCTTCGATGCCGTTGGCGGCCAGCGTTGCGCGGCTGGATTCCACCGCGGCGGCGTTGACGTCGCTGAGGGTCAGTTTCACCTTCGGCGACAGCTTGGACATTACCGAGGCCATGACGCCGGCGCCGCAGCCGATGTCCAGCACCTTGCCTTTCATGTGTTTTTCCAGCGTCGACAGCAGCAGCGAGCTGCCGACGTCCAGACCGTCGCGGCTGAACACGCCCGGCAGCGTTTTCACTTCCAGATCGTGCAGCTGATAGCTGTCCCACCAGTCGTTCAGGTCGAACTCGGTCTGCGCGTCCAGGCGGCCATGATACAGGCCGCAGCGGCGCGCACTGTCGATTTTCACCAGCGTGACGTGGCCTTCCAGCGTTGGCTCGGCGCTGCGCACGCCGCTGCGGTTTTCACCGACCACGAACACGTCCGCGCCCACCGGCAGCAGCGCCAGGAGGTTGCACAGCTGGAATTGCGCTTCCTGCTTGCTCTTCGGCCAGTAGTAAACCAGCGTGTCGCAGTCGGCGACGAAAGCGGGATCGACGGTCAAACCGAACTGCACGTTATCGCCCATCGTCCGGTTCAGTAACTGCCAGTGATGGTATTGCTGAGTGTGGACGCGCACGTCCGCGGCCTCGAATTGGGCCGGCAGGCTGTCCTGCAGGTCGCCGGCAAACAGCACGCGGCGTTCGATAAATTCATCACTGTGGCGCAGCATGACTTCACTGGCGGGGGTTAATGCAGACATCAGATATTGGCTCCTGGAAATGAGACCGGGGATTATAGAGCTTTGTGGCGATATGTTCGACGGGTTTGTTGGCGCGGGCTGCGCGGGTTTGTTAGCATAGCGCGGCGCATGGCAGGCATGGCGCACCACAACGGGTAGGAATCGGCATGGCATCAAAACGCGACTGGCTGTTACAACAACTGGGTATTACGCAGTGGACATTGCGCCGCCCGAGCGTGTTGCAGGGCGAAGTGGCAGTCAGTCTGCCGCCCGAGGCGCGCCTGCTGGTGGTGGCGCAGACGCTGCCCGCACCCGACGATCCGCTGTTTTGCGACGTGCTGCACAGCCTGGGGCTGACGCCGGCGCAAACTTACAGCCTGACGCCGGAACAGGCGGCGATGCTGCCTGAAGAGACCGCATGCAACAGTTGGCGGCTGGGCGTGGCGGAACCGCTCGCGGTCGCCGGCGTGCAGCTACACAGCCCGGCGCTGGCCGAGCTTTCCCAAGACGCGGGGGCCAAACGCGCCCTCTGGCAGCAGATTTGTCATCATGAACACGATTTCTACCCTGACGGCGGCCGATCTGGCCACGGCCTTCACCATTGAGCAAGCCAGCCACGCTTTTCCCTGGACGGAAACCACCTTCGCCAGCAATCAGGGCGATCGCTACCTTAACCTGAAGCTGAGCGCCGACGGGGCGATGGCGGGGTTCGCCATCACGCAGATCGTGCTGGACGAAGCCACGCTGTTCAACATCGCCATCCATCCGCAGTACCAGCGCCGGGGCTTTGGCCGCCTGCTGCTCAACGCGGTGATCGAACAGCTGGAGAGCCGCGGCGTGGTTACGCTGTGGCTGGAGGTGCGCGCTTCCAACCAGGCGGCGATCGCGCTGTATGAAGATCTCGGTTTCAACGAGGTCACCGTGCGCCGCAATTATTACCCGAGCGCCCACGGCCGCGAAGACGCGATCGTGATGGCGCTGCCGCTGGGGTAATCTAAAACATCCTGTTTATTGTTTGCATTCCCTTTTACAACTAAAAAGTTGTTTCTTCATTAATTTACATCAAAAAAGTTGTTTTTCACTGTCTCGACAACTAATTTGTTGTTTATTGCTGGTGAGACAATCAATGCGTTGTTTGGAGGCGCGGATGAGAAAACTATCCGAAATATCAGCGTTGCTGAAAGAAAAACGCAGTGAGTTGGGTTGGAGTCAAAAAGACTTTTTAATGAAGATTGGCATGACCCAACAGCAATATCAGCGTATTGAAGCGGGGAGCGATATGCGGGTAAGCACGTTGCTACGAATATTGGCGGCGATGAATTTGGAATATGTCATCGTGCCAAAAAAGTCTGCCCGTGATGTGGAGTGCCTGCTGCAACAGGAAGTGAGTAGCGCACCGGAAGTCGGTAAGCCGCAGGATTTTGAAAAAAAACTGAAAGATCTCGAGGACTAGCTGATGAAAGGGCTGCGACAGGTTGAATCGGTACAGGCATTAGCCTTGATATTGCATGGCGTGCGTGTTGGCGTGCTGGCGCATTACAGCGGCGGCAGAAACATCCTGACGTTTGATCCACACTACCTCGCTTTGCCGGAGCGTGTTCGTCCTTTGTTTACGCTCAGGCAGAAGGCGCACGCGGGGTATCTTGAGCAAGTTTTACAGTCATCGCAGCGTCTGCCGCCCGTTTTATCCAACTTGTTACCCGAAGGCGCACTGCGCGCTTGGGTGGCACAGTCGTTGAAAGCCCATGTGAATGAGGAGTTTCCTTTAATTGCCTGGGCCGGTGGAAACTTGCCGGGAGCGCTTGAAGCACGGCCGTTGGCTGCCAGTGACATACCCGCCTGGGCGTTAAGGTCGCGCGGCGAGTTGGAAGCCGTGCAAATTGATGTTGGGATGGAGGCGCAAAAGTTTTCTCTGGCAGGGGTACAAATGAAATTTTCCTCTGTGCGCAAAGAGGGCCGCTTCAACATTTCTTCTCAGGTGGGCGCTGATAGCTGGATCATTAAAACGCCTTCAACGGTTCATCGTCATCTCCCTGAAAATGAATATACGGCAATGCGTTTGGCGCAAGCCATCGGCGTGGATATTCCTGATATTGAGCTGGTTGAACTGACACGACTTGAACACTTGCCTGATATTCGCTTGGCGGATGAACCCTATGCTTATGCCACCCGTCGTTTTGACCGCAGCGAAAGCGGGCGAGTGCATGCAGAAGATTTTGCCCAGATATTCGAGATTTACGCGCACGATAAATACCGCGGCAAAAATTACGATCAAATAGCGGCTTATCTCTATGAGTATGGCAGTGAATCTTTAGCGGATGTGCAGCAAATGGCGCGCCGTCTGTTGGCGAATATTTTGCTCGCCAATGGCGATGCGCACGTAAAAAATTGGTCCATGTTCTATCCAAACCAGACTGATATTCGGCTTTCTCCCGCTTATGACATCGTCACTACGTTGGCTTATATTCCTGGTGAGTCTGAGGCTGCGCTCAATATGGCGAAGGAAAAGCGCTGGGATAGGATCTCAATGCAAACCTTCGAACGCTGGGCTGAGCGGGTCGATATTCCCTGGTCTGCGATACGGGTGCACCTGGTGGATGCAATCGACAAGGCGCGAAATTTGTGGCCGGCCTTATTGGAAGAGCTGCCGATGGCGGACGATCACAAATCGGTATTGCGCCGGCATTGGGCCGCTTTGTCTCCCGATTTCCGCCTGCGTTAGCGGGAAATCGGATCCATTGATTGTCACCGGTTGGCAAATCGGCGAAAATGCCCGGCTGTTATCTTTTATTCACCGCTTTGCCTGGCGCCGCGATCGGCGCGTTCTGATGATGTCGCAGGGCGGACTAACCGTAGAACCTGAAAACCATGTCTCCTAGTGAATTTGCCCGCGAAGTCTCCAAAAGAAGAACTTTCGCCATCATCTCGCACCCCGATGCCGGTAAAACCACCATTACCGAAAAAGTGCTGCTGTTCGGACAGGCGATCCAGACCGCCGGTACGGTAAAAGGCCGCGGCTCCAGCCAGCACGCCAAATCCGACTGGATGGAAATGGAAAAGCAGCGTGGGATCTCGATCACCACCTCGGTGATGCAGTTCCCGTATCGCGACAGCCTGGTCAACCTGCTGGATACCCCGGGGCACGAAGACTTCTCCGAAGATACGTATCGCACCCTGACCGCCGTCGACTGCTGTCTGATGGTGATCGACGCCGCCAAGGGCGTTGAGGATCGTACCCGCAAGCTGATGGAAGTTACCCGTCTGCGCGACACGCCGATCCTGACCTTCATGAACAAGCTGGACCGCGACATCCGCGATCCGATGGAGGTGATGGACGAAGTCGAGCGCGAACTGAAGATCGCCTGTTCGCCTATCACCTGGCCGATCGGCTGCGGCAAGCTGTTCAAAGGCGTTTACCACCTGTACAAGGATGAAACCTACCTGTACCAGACCGGTAAAGGCCACACCATTCAGGAAGTGCGCATCGTCAAAGGCCTGAACAACCCGGAACTGGATATCGCCGTGGGCGAAGATCTGGCGGCGCAGCTGCGCGATGAGTTGGAACTGGTGCAGGGCGCTTCCCACGAGTTCGATCAGGAGGCCTTCCTGAGCGGCGAGCTGACGCCGGTGTTCTTCGGTACCGCACTCGGCAACTTCGGCGTGGATCATATGCTGGACGGCCTGGTGGCCTGGGCGCCGGCGCCGATGCCGCGTAAAACCGACACCCGTGAAGTAACGGCGGCGGAAGAGAAATTCACCGGTTTCGTGTTCAAGATCCAGGCCAACATGGATCCGAAGCACCGCGACCGCGTGGCCTTTATGCGCGTGGTGTCCGGCCGTTACGAGAAAGGCATGAAGCTGCGCCAGGTGCGCACCGGCAAAGACGTGGTGATCTCCGACGCGCTGACCTTTATGGCCGGTGACCGTTCGCACGTGGAAGAAGCCTACCCGGGCGACATCATCGGTCTGCACAACCACGGCACCATTCAGATCGGCGATACCTTCACCCAGGGCGAAGACATGAAGTTCACCGGCATCCCGAACTTCGCGCCGGAACTGTTCCGCCGCATTCGCCTGCGCGATCCGCTGAAGCAGAAACAGCTGTTGAAGGGGTTGGTGCAGCTGTCCGAAGAGGGCGCGGTGCAGGTGTTCCGCCCGATCGCCAACAACGATCTGATCGTCGGTGCGGTCGGCGTGCTGCAGTTCGACGTGGTCGTGGCGCGTTTGAAGAGCGAGTACAACGTGGAAGCGCTGTATGAGTCGGTCAACGTGTCGACGGCACGCTGGGTCGAGTGCGACGACGTGAAGAAGTTCGAAGAGTTCAAGCGCAAGAACGAGATCAACCTGGCGCTGGACGGTGGGGACAACCTGTCCTACATCGCGCCGACCATGGTGAACCTCAACCTGACGCAGGAACGCTATCCTGACGTGACCTTCCGCAAAACCCGCGAACACTGATAACTCTGCAGGGCGCCCGGTGCGCCCTGCCAGCTCCCCGTATTCTCACTCCGCTAATTAATAAAACTTCCTCATATTTTATCCTGCGAATCGACATCGCCAAGGCGAGACGCGATTGGCCTGCGCTTTCCGCCGCATGGTCTATCTTTAACGAGATGTCCGCACATTGCTTGAGAGTAAATCACTGCAATACGCTGATTGTTTGGTGAGTTATTCTGATGTGTTGCCGATAGGAGACAGTCTGTTTCCTTAAATATCAATGAGATGACTATTTTACCGTTTCGTGTCACTTAGTCTGTCGTCAATAGGCGACAGTTTTTTGATTAAAAATCCGACTCAACGCTTCTTTTGCTTGATTTTAAAGGTGTTTATTGAGTTGGCACGGCTGTTGCAATATTCCTATCGTGAACGCTTAATCGTATAGCGATGATGAAGTATTTACCGAGAGGCCGCGTGAAGGTGGCTGAAGGGTTCCGGCACTCTGGCGCTGCGGGCCCCCAACAAAAGGAAGAGATCGATGAAAAAGACCAAATTTGCACACTCGCTGATGGCTGTTGTTTTGGGTTCTGTTTTGGTGAGCGGCACTGCGCTAGCCGAAGACAGTCTGCTCAACAAGGCGTCTAACGCCGCGGACAGTGCCGGTGCCAAAATCGATAGCTCCATGAAAAAAGTTGACGGTTACATGGATGACAGCGCGATAACGGCTAAAGTTAAAAGTGCGTTGGTGGACGATAAGACCATCAAAAGCACTGACATTTCGGTGAAAACCGAAAAAGGCACCGTGATCCTGAGCGGGTTTGTCGGCAGCCAGGCGCAGGCGGAGCATGCAGTTGCGGTTGCCGGCAAGGTGGAAGGCGTCAAAACCGTTAGCGACAAGCTGCACGTGAAAGATGAAGCCAATCAATCGATCAAATCGTATGCCGGCGACACCGCCACCACCAGTGAGCTGAAAGCCAAGCTGCTGGCCGATGACATCGTGCCGTCGCGCAATGTGAAAGTGGAAACCACCGATGGCGTGGTGCAGCTTTCCGGTGAAGTGAAAACGCAGGCGCAGTCTGAGCGTGCCGAAAGCATCGCCAAGGCTATCGATGGCGTGAAAAGCGTGAAAAACGACCTGGTGGTTAAGCAGTAATCCCGCCAGGCGCCCGTAACAAGTAACAACAAGCCGCATCTGTCGGGCCGTCAAGGCGGCCCGACGTGTACCACCAAAAAAAGAAACTGATTTGCCGTCGATGTCCCGTTGTCGGGGCGGTAGACGGCAGCGAATTTTTTCACAATGGTAAGGAGAAGCTTATGTTTCGTTGGGGCATTATCTTTTTAGTTATCGCGCTTATCGCTGCGGCACTGGGGTTCGGTTCGCTGGCGGGCACCGCCGCCTGGGCGGCTAAAATCGTGTTCGTTGTCGGCATCATCCTGTTCCTGGTCAGCCTGTTCACCGGCCGCCGGCGCCCTTAGCCGGCCGGCATTTTCCCGTAAACTGTAACAAAGCTTAACTCCTTTTCTCACGTCGGGGAGGGCCGGACATGAACAGCGACATCATCGTCGGGCGCTGGAAACAGCTGAAAGGCCAGGTATGGCAGGCGTGGGCCGAATGGTCCGGCAGCGATTGCGCCTGGCTGGCCGGCAGCAACGATTTCCTCGCCGGCGTACTGCAAGAGGATTACGGAAGAGAGCGAGACGCGGTATCCTCGGAGAAAACGTCTCACTGAGGATGCCAAGTTGGGATACAGAATACCCATCACGCTCGGCAATATAGAACCGCTGGCGTCTAAACCCTTTCGGCCAGGCAAAATGGCGCTGGTCTGCGAAGGCGGCGGCCAGCGCGGCATTTTCACCGCCGGCGTGCTGGACGAGTTTCAGCGCGCGGGCTTTAACCCTTTCGATCTGTTGATCGGCACGTCGGCCGGCGCCCAGAATCTGTCTGCCTATATCTGCGGGCAGATGGGCTACGCGCGCCGGGTGATCACCCGTTACACCACTTCGGCACAGTTCTTCAATCCGCTGCGCTTCGTGCGTGGCGGGCATCTGATCGATCTCGATTGGCTGGTTGATACGGCGGCGGCGCAGATGCCGCTGGCGATGGACGTGGCGGAACAGCATTTTACCGACGGGCGCGAATTCTTACTGTGCGCCTGCCGCAGCGACGATTTCGAGCCGACCTATCTGCCTGCGCAGCGCGAACGCTGGCTGCCGGCCATCAAGGCATCCAGCGCCATTCCCGGCTTCTATCGCCAGGGCGTGGAGCTGGACGGCGTCAGCTATCAGGACGGCGGCATCAGTGATGCGATCCCGGTGGAAGAGGCCTATCGCCGCGGCGCTGACACTATCGTGGTGATCCGCACCGTGCCTTCGCAGATGTACTACACCCCGCAGTGGATGAAGCGCATGGAGCATTGGCTGAGCGACAGCAGCCTGCAGCAGATGGTGCGCATCCTGCAGCATCACGAGCAAAGCTATCACCGCATCCAGCGCTTTATCGAAAAGCCGCCGGGCAAGCTGCGCATCTTCGAGATCTTCCCGCCGAAGCCGCTGGCCAGCAATGCGCTGGGCAGCCGATTGGGAGCGCTCAATCAGGATTATCACCTGGGGCGCCGCTGTGGCCGCTACTTTCTGGCCACCGTCGGCCAGTGGATGGCACAGCCGGAGCCCGACGGCATCAAGGTGCGAAAAGCGTTGTCGCGCCGCCTGATCCAGCCGGAGAACGTCAGAATGCCTTCGCCGATCGTGACCGACATCGCCATGCCCACCGAGCGGGCGGCGCAGCCGGAGGCGGCAGTAGCGGCGCCGAAAATCATCCTGCCGGGCGATCTGCCGCCGGGTGAAGGGGGGGCGCTGTGAGTTACGCCTTTACCGATACCCACTGCCATTTCGATTTCCCGCCCTTTACCGGGCATGAAGTCGAGAGCCTGGCGCGGGCGGCAAGCGCCGGCGTGCAGCGCATCATCGTCCCGACGGTCACTGCCGATCGCTTCGCGCGGGTGTTGCGGCTGGCGCAGGAGCATGCGCCGCTGTTCGCCGCGCTGGGTCTGCACCCGCTGTATATCGCGCAGCATCATGAGCCGCAGCTGGAACAGCTGGCGATGCTGTTGGCCGAACGGCCGCACAAGCTGGTGGCGGTGGGGGAGATCGGGCTCGATCTGTATATGGACAACCCACAGTTCGAGCGGCAGCAAAGCCTGCTGCTGGCCCAGTTGAAGCTGGCGAAACAGTATGACCTGCCGGTGATCCTGCATTCGCGCCGCACCCACGATCAGTTGGCCGCCGCGCTGCGGCGCATGCAGCTGCCGCGTCGCGGTGTGGTGCACGGCTTTGCCGGTAGCCTGTCGCAGGCGCAGGCGTTTATCCGCCTCGGCTATTACATCGGCGTGGGCGGCACCATCACTTATGAGCGGGCGCAGAAAACGCGCGCCGTGATGGCGCAGCTGCCGCTTGAGGCGCTGCTGCTGGAGACCGATGCGCCGGACATGCCGCTGGCCGGCTATCAGGGGCAACCGAATCGCCCCGAACGCGCCGCCGAGGTGTTTCAGACGCTGTGTGAACTGCGGCCGGAGTCGGCCGACGAGATCGCCGCCCACCTGCAACGCAATACCCAAACGCTGTTCGCCATGCCAAATTGAAGTCAACATAACGTGACTTGTATCACGTTATAAGATTTTCATTTGCGTCTCGTTGTATACATTTGTGACATAAATCGGTGCGAGGGTGACCTCGCTCAGTATAATCCCCCCGAAACTCTCCAATAGCAGACCTCTCTTCATGAGCAGGGATGTATTTTATTTTTTGCAACAGGGAAACTTTGCATGCAACTCATCATGAGTCTGGTTGGCATGGCGGTGCTGATCGCCATTGCGGTGCTGCTCTCCAGCAACCGCCGGGCCATCAAATTGCGCACCGTCGTGTGGGCGTTCATCATTCAGATCGGCATCGGCGCGCTGGTGCTCTACGTGCCGCTGGGCCGCAGCATCCTCGGCAGTATGTCTAACGGCGTGGCAAACGTTATCGCCTACGGCAATCAGGGCATTTCGTTCATCTTCGGCGGGCTGGTGTCCGACAAGATGTTCGAAGTGTTCGGCGGCGGCGGCTTCGTGTTCGCGCTGCGCGTTCTACCGGTGATCGTGTTCTTCTCCTCGCTGATTGCGGTGCTGTACTACCTCGGCATCATGCAGTTGGTGATCCGTGTGCTGGGCGGCGGCCTGCACAAGCTGCTGGGCACCTCGCGCACCGAATCGCTGTCGGCGACCGCCAACATTTTCGTCGGCCAGACCGAAGCGCCGCTGGTGGTGCGCCCGTATATCGCCACCATGAGCCAGTCAGAACTGTTCGCCGTGATGTGCGGCGGCCTGGCCTCGGTGGCCGGTTCGGTGTTGGCGGGGTACGCGCAGATGGGCGTACCGTTGGAATACCTGATCGCCGCGTCCTTCATGGCCGCGCCGGGCGGGCTGCTGTTCGCCAAGCTGATGGTGCCGGAAACCGAGCAGACCCACGATAAAGACGATGCGATGAAGCTGATCGCCGAAGAAGAGCGTCCGGCCAACGTGATCGATGCGGCGGCTTCCGGCGCGGCTTCCGGCATGCAGCTGGCGCTGAACGTCGGCGCGATGCTGCTGGCGTTTATCGCGCTGATCGCCTTGCTCAACGGCATTCTCGGCGGCATCGGCGGCTGGTTCGATTACCCGCAGCTGTCGCTCGAGCTGATCCTCGGCTGGGTGTTCTCACCGATCGCCTTCCTGATCGGCGTGCCGTGGAGTGAAGCGATGACCGCCGGTTCGTTTATCGGCCAGAAGATCATCGTCAACGAGTTTGTCGCCTACATGAACTTCGGCGCCTATCTGCGCCCGGACGATGTGGTGGCGGCGGAAGGCCTGCAGGTGCTGTCAACGCACACCAAGGCGATCATCTCCTTTGCACTGTGCGGTTTCGCCAACCTCTCCTCGGTGGCGATCCTGCTGGGCGGTTTGGGCAGCATGGCGCCCAACCGTCGCCATGACATCGCGCGCTTCGGTCTGAAAGCCGTGGCGGCGGGCACGCTGTCCAACCTGATGAGCGCCACCATCGCCGGTTTCTTCCTGGCGCTGTAAGCCTTCACGGAGCCCGCGACGGCGCGACCGATCGCGGGACTCCGCCTATACTCTAAGCAACGTGGGTGTTTGTCGCACCCGCGATCTTCAGCCGCTTCTTTAGCGAATTTGTGAACGATATCGCGTTATTTTGTGATGTTCTTCACATATAATTCCGGTCTGTTACAGTGCTATTTCATATAGTGTGACGATGAACGCGAATCGCCCTCGGCATTCGTGTTCAAATAGCTATTACTGGCCGGCCGCAAGGCGGGTGGCCATGTGCGGTGAGAAGGATCTCAGTTGCCGCCGCGGGAACGCCGTTCCCCTGCGCTATCTTCATGGAACCAAGTCCGCTCGCCAACACCCAGGTACTCAGTTGGAGAGTTTTATGACCGAATTAACCGCAGCAGCGCAACGTGCGCTGAACTTGATGGATTTAACCACGCTGAACGATGATGACACCGACGAGAAAGTGATCGCCCTCTGTCGTCAGGCCAACAGCCCGGCCGGCCACACGGCGGCCATCTGCATCTACCCGCGTTTTATCCCGGTGGCGCGTAAGGCGCTGCGCGAGCAAGGCACGCCGGACATCCGTATCGCCACCGTGACCAACTTCCCGCATGGCAACGACGATATCGACATCGCGCTGGCGGAAACCCGCGCGGCCATCGCCTATGGCGCGGATGAAGTGGACGTGGTGTTCCCTTACCGCGCGCTGATCGCCGGCAACGAACAGGTCGGCTTCGAGCTGGTGAAACAGTGCAAGCAGGCATGCCAGGCGGCCAACGTGCTGCTGAAAGTGATCGTCGAAACCGGTGAGTTGAAGCAGGCCGATCTGATCCGCAAGGCGTCCGAGATCGCCATCAAGGCCGGGGCGGACTTTATCAAGACCTCCACCGGCAAGGTGCCGGTCAACGCCACCCTGGAGAGCGCCGAGCTGATGATGTCGGTGATCCGAGATATGGGCGTGGCGAAGACCGTGGGCTTCAAGCCGGCCGGCGGCGTGCGCACCGCGGAAGACGCGCTGCATTATCTGCAACTTGCCGATCGTATTCTGGGCGAGGGGTGGGCCGACGCGCGGCATTTCCGCTTTGGCGCTTCCAGCCTGCTGGCCAGCTTGCTGACCGCGCTGGGCCACCAGACCCAGACCGCCGGCGGCGGTTACTGATCGATTTCGTTGGCGGGCGCCAGGCGCGCCCGTCTGCACCGACTCTCGGCGACACAGGGGGATGCCTTGTTCCTGGCTCAAGAAATTATTCGTAAGAAACGCGACGGCCAGCCGTTAAGCGAAGCGGAAATCCGCTTCTTCATCAACGGCATTCGCGACAACGTGGTGTCGGAAGGGCAGATCGCCGCGCTGGCGATGACCATTTATTTCCATGACATGAGCATGCCGGAGCGCGTGGCGCTCACCATGGCGATGCGCGATTCCGGCACCGTGCTGGACTGGAAGAGCCTGGCGCTGAACGGCCCTATCGTCGACAAGCATTCGACCGGCGGCGTGGGCGACGTGACCTCGCTGATGCTCGGCCCGATGGTGGCGGCCTGCGGCGGCTATGTGCCGATGATCTCCGGCCGCGGCCTGGGGCATACCGGCGGCACGCTGGACAAGCTGGAAGCCATTCCGGGCTTCAATATTTTCCCGGACGATAACGCCTTTCGCAAAATTATTCAGGACGTCGGCGTGGCGATCATCGGCCAGACCAGCTCGCTGGCGCCGGCGGACAAACGTTTCTACGCCACCCGCGATATCACCGCCACCGTGGATTCGATCCCGCTGATCACCGCCTCCATTCTGGCCAAGAAGCTGGCGGAAGGGCTGGATGCGCTGGTGATGGACGTGAAGGTGGGCTCGGGCGCCTTTATGCCGACCTATGCCCTGTCGCAGGATTTGGCGCAGGCGATCGTCGGCGTAGCCAACGGCGCGGGCTGCAAGACCACCGCGCTGCTGACCGACATGAACCAGGTGCTGGCTTCCAGCGCCGGCAACGCGGTGGAAGTGCGCGAAGCGGTGCGCTTCCTGACCGGCGAATACCGCAACCCGCGCCTGCTGGAAGTGACGCTGGCGCTGTGCGTGGAGATGCTGCTGTCCGGCGGCCTGGCGCAAGACGAGGCCGATGCGCGCGCCAAGCTGCAGGCGGTGCTGGACAACGGCAAAGCGGCTGAGGTGTTTGGCCGCATGGTGGCAGCGCAGCAAGGGCCGATAGACTTCGTCGAACGTTATGATAGCTATCTGCCGGCGGCAACGCTGAGCAAGCCGGTGTATCCTGAAAAGCCGGGCATCATCAGCGCCATGGATACCCGTGCGCTGGGTATGGCGGTGGTGTCGCTGGGCGGCGGCCGTCGCCGGGCGAGCGATGCCATCGACTACAGCGTTGGCCTGACCGAGGTGGCACGCCTGGGCGATAAGGTGGATACCCAGCAACCGCTGGCGATGATCCACGCCAACGATGAAGAGAGCTGGCAGCTGGCGGCCGATGCGGTGCGCAGCGCAATGACGCTGAGCGACAAGGCGCCGGAAGCGACGCCGGTGGTGTATAAGCGCATCACGGAATAACCCAAGAATCAGGAACGACCGCGGCTTTTTCGCGGCCGTCCAAAGCGTGAGAACACGCAGGAGAGCACAGATGAAACGTACATTTATTATGGTATTGGACTCCTTCGGTATCGGTGCCAGCGAAGACGCCGAACGTTTTGGCGATCGGGGTTCCGACACCCTGGGCCATATTGCCGAAGTTTGCGCGCGTGGTGAGGCCAACGTGGGCCGCCAGGGCCCGCTGACGCTGCCTAACCTGAGCCGTCTGGGCCTTGGCAAAGCGGCGGAAGAGTCCACCGGCAACTTCCCGCAGGGGCTGGATCGCAACGCCGATATCATCGGTGCTTACGCTTACGCCAGCGAACTCTCTTCCGGTAAAGACACGCCGTCGGGCCACTGGGAAATCGCCGGCGTGCCGGTGCTGTTCGACTGGGGTTACTTCAAGGACGAGCACAACAGCTTCCCGCAGGCGCTGCTGGACAAACTGGTCGAACGCGCCAAGCTGCCGGGCTACCTGGGCAACTGCCACTCATCCGGCACCGTGATCCTCGATCAGCTGGGCGAAGAGCACATGAAAACCGGCAAGCCGATTTTCTACACCTCCGCTGACTCGGTGTTCCAGATCGCCTGCCATGAAGAAACCTTCGGCCTGGATCGTCTGTATGAGCTGTGCGAAATTGCGCGTGAAGAGCTGACCGAAGGCGGTTACAACATCGGTCGCGTGATCGCGCGTCCGTTCGTCGGCGATAAGCCGGGCCACTTCCAGCGCACCGGCAACCGTCACGATCTGGCGGTAGAGCCGCCGGCGCCGACCGTGCTGAAAAAGCTGGTGGACGAGAAGGGCGGCGAAGTGGTGTCGATCGGTAAAATCGCCGACATCTACGCCAACGTTGGCATCACCAAGAAGGTGAAGGCGACCGGCATCGATGCGCTGTTTGACGCGACCCTGATTGAAATGGAAAAGGCCGGCGATAACACCATTGTGTTCACCAACTTCGTGGACTTCGACTCCTCTTACGGGCACCGCCGCGACGTGGCGGGCTACGCCGCCGCGCTGGAGCTGTTCGACCGCCGCCTGCCGGAGCTGCTGAAGCTGGTGAAAGACGAAGACATCATCATCTTCACCGCCGACCACGGCTGCGACCCAACCTGGCCGGGCACCGACCACACCCGCGAGCACATCCCGGTGCTGGTTTACGGCCCGAAAGTGAAACCGGGCTCGCTGGGCCACCGCGAGACCTTCGCCGACATCGGCCAGACCGTCGCCAATTACTTTGGCCTGTCGCCGATGGATTACGGTAAGACCCTGTTCTAAGCTCTGTCTTTCAAGCCGTAGCGTTGTTAGCTTCACGCGTGAACCCCAGTCGCTTACTCAAGTAAGCGACTGGGGATTCACCCGCTAGCTGCCTGGCTGCAACTCGACATTCAAGGCTTAGATGTTTGACGTTTTTATTAAATAAGATTTCTAAAGGAAGAAAATTATGGCTACGCCGCACATTAATGCTGAGATGGGTGATTTCGCTGACGTAGTACTGATGCCGGGCGACCCGCTGCGCGCAAAATACATCGCCGAAACCTTCCTGGAAGGCGCGGTGGAAGTGAACAACGTGCGCGGCATGTTGGGCTTCACCGGCACCTACAAAGGCCGCCGCATCTCCGTAATGGGCCACGGTATGGGCATCCCGTCCTGCTCCATCTATGCGCGCGAGCTGATTGCCGAATTCGGCGTGAAGAAGATCATTCGCGTCGGTTCCTGCGGCGCGGTGCGTGACGATATCAAACTGCGCGACGTGGTGATCGGCATGGGCGCGTGCACCGACTCCAAGGTGAACCGTCTGCGCTTCAAGGACAACGACTACGCGGCGATCGCCGACTTCGACATGGTGCGCAACGCGGTCGACGCGGCGGCGGCGCAGGGCATCCCGGCGCGCGTGGGCAACATCTTCTCCGCCGACCTGTTCTACACCCCGGATCCGGACATGTTCCAGGTGATGAAGAAGTACGGCATCCTGGGCGTGGAAATGGAAGCGGCCGGCATCTACGGCGTGGCGGCGGAGCTGTACGAAGAGTTCGGCTGTAAGGCACTGACCATCTGCACCGTGTCCGACCACATCCTGCGTCACGAAGCGACCACGGCGGCGGAACGCCAGACCACCTTTAACGAAATGATCGTTATCGCGCTGGAATCCGTGCTGCTGGGCGACAAAGCGTAATACCGCGGCGGGCGTCGTCATGGCGCCCGCCTGTCAATCTATTCATTCCGCACGGCCATTTTTGGCTAACGCTTTACCTTTCAATTGGTTGTGGATCCCGTTGTTACGGACAATCTATTCACCGAAAGGACAAGAAAACGGCACGAGCGCATTCAACGCCTGGCCTGAGTTATTCCTTCTTCGGCGCTTCCTGCTTTGTCTCCGGCGCATCCTCTTCGTCGTCTTCCACCGTATTGCCTTCTGCCAACGGCGTGTTGGCGGTCAACAGGTACGGCGACTGCTGCCAGCGGCTGCGGCGGTGTTGCAGCAGGGTGCGCGCCAGAATGATGCCGATCGCCAGCGCCAGCAGGATCATCAGGCGCAGCAGGTTGGTGGTGTTGTCCACCTGCTTGGATTCGGTCGCCAGCACGTGGGTGTCGAGGGTGATGCGGATAAAGCCGATCGGGCCGTCTTTGCCCTGAATGGATTCGACCAACTGGTGGTTGAAATAGCTGCCGGCGCGCTTGCCGTCGAGCGACAGGCGATCGCGTATACTTATCTGTTCCCCGGCGTGGGAGACCAGCGTGCCATCCTGCTGATACACGCTGACGTCGAGAATGCGGCTGTGATCGGTGAGCTGCTTGAGGATGGCGTCGATGCGCGGGGTGTTGCCGTCGTCGTCCAGCAGCGGCGCCAGGCTGTAGGCGACCTGTTTGGTCAGCGTCTGCGCCAGCTCTTCCACCTGCTCGGATCGCGCCATTTGGTGACTCAGGCTAAAATAAGAGGCGCCCTGCATCAGCAGCACCAGCAAAGCCAGGCAAATCAGGATAATAGCGGTGCGGTGCAGGCGAAATTTCAGTTTAGCGCGAGCCATGCAGGTTCCTTGGGCATCGGGGACACTTTATGTTGCCAGAACCGCTGGCGATAGGATAGCTTGATGCGTCGTTTTATCATGCAGCGTTTTTGTCCATTCAGGAGTCAATGATGTCAAACAGTCTGACCTATTGCGATCTTCCGGCGGAGATCTCTCAATGGCCGGGTCTTCCCCTTTCGCTCAGCGGCGACGAAGTGATGCCGCTGGACTACCGGGCGGGTAATACCGGGTGGCTGTTATATGGCAGAAAGCTGGACAAGGCGCGCATTACCCAATTCCAACGCAAGCTGGGCGCGGCGATGGTGATCGTCACCGCCTGGGGCGTGGACGATTATCAGGTGGTGCGGCTGGCGGGAACCTTGACGCCGCGCGCCAAGCTGCTGGCGGCGGAGAGCGGGCTGGATGTGGCGCCGCTCGGCAAAATCCCGCACCTGCGCACGCCGGGGCTGCTGGTGATGGATATGGATTCGACGGCGATCGAGATCGAGTGCATCGATGAGATCGCCAAGCTGGCGGGCGTCGGCGAGCAGGTGGCGGAAGTCACCGAACGTGCGATGCGCGGCGAACTGGATTTTACCGCCAGCCTGCGCCAGCGCGTCGGCACGCTGAAAGGGGCTGACGCCAATATCCTCAAGCAGGTGCGCGACGAACTGCCGTTGATGCCGGGGCTGACCAGCCTGGTGGGTAAGCTGCAGGCGATGGGCTGGCATGTGGCGATCGCCTCCGGCGGTTTCACCTACTACGCCGAATACCTGCGCAACCGGCTGCGGCTGGTGGCGGCGGCGGCCAACGAGCTGGAGATCCGCGACGGCAAGCTGACCGGCGAAGTGCTGGGGCCGGTGGTGGACGCACAGTTCAAAGCCGATACGCTGCTGCGGCTGGCGGAAAAGCTGGAGATCCCGCTGACGCAGACCGTGGCCATCGGCGACGGCGCCAACGATTTGAAAATGATGCAGGCGGCGGGGTTGGGCATCGCCTACCACGCCAAGCCGAAAGTGTATGAAAAAGCGCAGGTGGCGATCCGGCATGCGGATCTGATGGGCGTGCTGTGTATTCTCACCGGCAGCCTGAAACACGAAGTGCGATAACGAAAGATTGAGGTAAGACGTGGCAAAAGCGGCAAAACGGGCATTTGTGTGCAATGAGTGCGGGGCGGACTATCCGCGTTGGCAGGGGCAGTGCAGCGCCTGCCATGCCTGGAACACCATCACGGAAGTGCGTTTGGCCGCGTCGCCCGCAGCGGCGCGCAACGATCGCCTCAGCGGCTATGCCGGCGACGCCGGCGTCAGCAAGGTGCAGAAGCTGTCGGAAATCAGCCTGGAGGCGCTGCCTCGCTTCACTACCGGCTTTCTCGAGTTCGACCGCGTGCTGGGCGGCGGCGTGGTGCCCGGCAGCGCCATTCTGATCGGCGGCAACCCCGGCGCCGGCAAAAGTACCCTGTTGCTGCAGGTGTTGTGCAAACTGTCCGAACAGATGAAAACCCTGTACGTCACCGGCGAGGAATCGCTGCAGCAGGTGGCGATGCGTGCTCACCGTCTGGGGCTGCCGACCGGCGGCCTGAACATGCTGTCGGAAACCAGCATCGAGCAGATCTGCCTGATCGCTGAGCAGGAGCAGCCGAAGCTGATGGTGATCGACTCGATTCAGGTGATGCACATGGCGGACATTCAGTCTTCGCCGGGCAGCGTGGCGCAGGTGCGGGAAACCGCCGCCTATCTGACGCGCTTCGCCAAGACGCGCGGCGTGGCGATCGTGATGGTCGGGCACGTCACCAAAGATGGCTCGCTGGCCGGGCCAAAAGTGCTGGAACACTGCATTGACTGTTCGGTGCTGCTGGACGGCGACGCCGATTCCCGCTTCCGTACCCTGCGCAGCCACAAGAACCGCTTCGGCGCGGTCAACGAGCTGGGCGTGTTCGCCATGACCGAACAGGGGCTGCGCGAAGTCAGCAACCCTTCGGCGATCTTCCTTAGCCGCGGCGATGAAGTCACTTCCGGCAGCTCGGTGATGGTGGTGTGGGAAGGCACCCGGCCGCTGCTGGTGGAGATCCAGGCGCTGGTGGATCACTCGATGATGTCCAACCCGCGCCGCGTGGCGGTGGGCCTGGAGCAGAACCGGTTGGCGATCCTGCTGGCGGTGCTGCACCGGCACGGCGGGCTGCAGATGTCGGATCAGGACGTGTTCGTCAACGTGGTCGGCGGGGTGAAGGTCAGCGAGACCAGCGCCGATCTGGCGCTGCTGATGTCGCTGGTCTCGAGCCTGCGCGATCGGCCGCTGCCGAACGATCTGGTGGTGTTCGGCGAAGTGGGGCTGGCGGGGGAGATCCGCCCGGTGCCGAGCGGCCAGGAGCGCATCTCCGAAGCGGCCAAGCACGGCTTCAAGCGCGCCATCGTGCCGCACGGCAATATGCCGAAGAAGCCGCCGGCCAACATGCAGGTGTTCGGGGTCAAGAAGCTGGCGGACGCGCTGGACGTGCTGGAAGAGTTTTATTAATGTCGCTGACGGCGAGCAAGATATGCTATTTTGTTTAGCATATTAAACGGAGGTGGCCATGCCGCAATTTGATTACCTGAAGACGTCCATCAAGCAAAAGGGTTGTACTCTGCAGCAGGTGGCGGATGCCAGCGGCATGACCAAGGGCTATCTGAGCCAGCTGTTGAACGACAAAATCAAAAGCCCGAGCGCGCAAAAGCTCGAGGCGCTGCACCGTTTTCTCGGGCTGGAGTTCCCGCGCAAAGAGGTTAAAGTCGGCGTAGTGTTTGGTAAATTTTACCCGCTGCACACCGGCCACATCTATCTGATTCAGCGCGCCTGCAGCCAGGTGGACGAGTTGCACGTTATTTTGTGCCACGACGAACCGCGCGACCGCGAGCTGTTCGAGAACAGTTCGATGTCGCAACAGCCGACGGTCAGCGATCGCCTGCGCTGGCTGCTGCAGACCTTCAAGTACCAGAAAAACATCCATATCCACTCGTTCGACGAGCAGGGTATCGAACCCTATCCGCACGGCTGGAACGTGTGGAGCGACGGCATGAAGGCCTTTATGGAACAGAAGGGCATCGTGCCGAGCTTTATCTATTCCAGCGAAGCGCAGGATGCGCCGCGCTACCGCGAGCATCTGGGCATCGAAACCATTTTGGTCGATCCCGAACGGTCGTTCATGAACATCAGCGGCAATCAGATCCGCCAGGATCCGTTCCGCTATTGGGATTACATCCCGACCGAGGTGAAGCCGTTCTTCGTGCGCACCGTGGCGATCCTCGGCGGTGAGTCGAGCGGCAAGTCGACGCTGGTCAACAAGCTGGCCAACATCTTCAATACCACCAGCGCCTGGGAATATGGCCGCGATTACGTGTTTTCGCACCTGGGCGGCGACGAGATGGCGCTGCAGTACTCCGACTACGACAAAATTGCCCTCGGGCAGGCGCAATACGTGGACTTCGCAGTCAAATATGCCAACAAGGTGGCGTTTATCGATACCGATTTCGTGACTACGCAGGCGTTTTGCAAAAAGTACGAAGGGCGTGAACACCCCTTCGTGCAGGCGCTGATCGACGAATACCGTTTCGATCTGGTGATCCTGCTGGAAAACAACACGCCGTGGGTGGCGGACGGCCTGCGCAGCCTCGGCAGCAGCGCCGATCGCCTGGCGTTCCAGCGCCTGCTGGAGGAGATGCTGCGCGCCAACAACATCGAGTACGTGCACGTTGAGTCCAGCGATTACGAAGAGCGCTTCCTGCGCTGCGTCGAGCTGGTGCAACAACTGCTGGCGGCGGACGCCGGCCGGCTGGCGAATGCGCCCGCCCATCGCCACGCCGCAGGCTGAGGGAAATTAGCGTAATGTGCGATCGCGGCGGCAGAAACGGCCGCCCGGGCGCACATTTAACGGCTTGTTTAAACATGGTTCATTCGACAGCGACTAAGTTAAGATTTTCTTTACAATAACGCTCAGAAGAAGTCATGTCTTATCGCTTACTCGCTCTCTGGTTGGTCTGCTATGCCGCAGCCTGGACGCTGCTGACCGTTCATCTCGATCCTACCCTGCCTTACGACGCCGTTGAGGCGCTCAACTGGGGCCTCAACGGCGAGTGGGGCTCACCGAAAAATCCTTGGTTGGTCGGTGCGGCGATGCAGCCGGCGATCGGGCTCTCGTGGCTGCCGCTGAACGTTTACTGGTACGGCGGCCACTTCATCGCCATCGCCATCGGCATGTTGGGCGTCTGGCTATTGGCGCGCCGCCTGAGCGGCAGCACCTCGCTGGCCTGGATGGCGCTGCTGACGCTCAACCTGTCCGGCATCATCAATTTCGACATCATTCCCTACAACGACAACTACCTGTTGGTGATGCTGTGGCCGTGGATGGCGCTGTTCTTCCACCTGGCGATCTCGCGTTCGGCCAACTGGTGGCCGGCCTTCGCATTGGCCGCCGGGCTGGCGATGATGGCGAAGTACTCGACCTTCGCCTTCGTCTATTTCGCGGCGCTGTCGACGCTGTTCGTACCGCAGATCCGCCGCTGCTACCGCCAGCCGCAGTTCTATCTAGCGGTGGCGATCTGGTTGGCGCTGGTGCTGCCGAACGTGTTCTGGTTGTGGAACCACGACTTTGCCGCCTTTAAGTGGGTGGATTCGCAGATCAAGATGCAGCTCAATCTCGACATGCTGCAGTCGCTGCTGCTGGTGTTTTATCCGTCGCTGGTGCTGTGGGGGATCCTGCGGCGCAGCGGGGCGGTGCTGGCCTGGCCATCGGCCTTGCCGATGCGGGTGTTGCTGTGGGTCTACCTGTTGCCGCTCGGCATCATTACCTTCTGGTTCTCTTTCAACGTCGGCGGCCGGCTGACCGAATGGCTGCAGCCGTTCTTCATGCTGGCGCCCGCGCTGCTGGTCGGTTGCGTGCGTCAGCCGCCGGTGCGTTCGCTGCGCGCGGCGACCCTCGGGCTGATGTGCGCAGCGCTGGCGGTCTATCTGGGGTATGCCGCGGTGATGCTGGGCAACGTGCGCAACGCCGGCCAGAAGATGGTGGGTATCAAGGCGTTCAGCGCCGGGGTGGAGCGGCTGTGGCGGGAGCGGTATGGCGTCGACCTACGCTACGTCGGCGGCGAATACCTGTCGCAGTGGATGACGGTGTACGCCGGTTCCCGGCCGCAGACCATTACGCGCTGGTCCAATCATACGCGGCCGAATATCTACAACGTCAACATCAGCTATCCGCAGATTGCGCAGCACGGCGTCGCCCTGTTCGGGCGGTTGGGTGAAGACTGCGCGCATAGCGATTTCGGCGGGGAGCTGGCCCACTGGCCGAAACTGCGCCTCGACTGGCAGCAGACGCTGACCTTCCGCGCCGATCCGCAGGCCGATGAGCAAACGCTGTGCGTCGGTTTCGTTCGTCCGCAATAACGGCGGCGCAGAACGCCGCCGCGATGCGAACTTAGTAAGCGATAACCAGCTTGCCTTGCATGTGGCCGCCGAGTAGCTGTTGATGTGCGGCGGTCAGCGTGTCTACCGACAGCCCGTGCAGGGTTTCGCTCAGCGTGGTGCTCAGCTTGCCCTCGTCCAGCAGCTGCGCCACTTGCTGCAGGATCTTGCCCTGTTGCGCGATGTCCGGGGTGGTGAACATGCTGCGGGTGAACATGAATTCCCAGTGCAGTGCGGCGCTTTTCAGCTTCAGCGCGTTTTGATCCAACGGCTGCGCGTTCTCGACGATGGTGCAGATATGGCCGAGCGGCGCGACCAGCTCGGCCATCGCCGGCCAGTGGCCGTCGGTGTCGTTCAGACACAGGATGTAATCCACCTGCTCGATGCCCTGCTGCGCCAGGTTGCCCTTCAGATCGCGGTAATCCACCACCAGATCGGCGCCGCGCTCACGGCACCAGGCGGCGGATTCCGGTCTTGATGCGGTAGCGATTACTTTCACCTTGCTGCGCAATGCGGCCAGCGGAATGGCCAGCGAGCCGACACCGCCGGCGCCGCCGATGATCAGCAGCGTCTTGTGCTCCGGCGCGTCCTGAATGTTCAGGTGTTCGAACAGCGCTTCCCAGGCGGTGAGGGCGGTGAGCGGCATGGCGGCGGACTCGGCCCAGTTCAGGCTGCGCGGTTTGTGAGCGGCGATGCGTGAGTCGATCAACTGGTGGCTGCTGTTGCTGCCGGGCCGGGTGATGTCTCCGGCGTACCACACTTCATCGCCGGGCTTGAAGCCGCTGACGCTGCTGCCCACGCCCACCACGATGCCGCTGGCGTCCCAGCCAAGGACGCGCGGCTGCTGCAGGCCGCTTTTCTGCAGACCGGCGTGCACTTTGGTGTCCACCGGATTGACCGACGCCGCTTTCACTTCCACCAGCAGATCGTACTGACCGGGTACCGGCATCTCCGGTGAGATTTCGATGAAACCGGCGGGGTTCTGCGGGTCTACGGCAATGGCTTTTATCGACATGATTGTACTCCTTTCAAATGATGCCCCCAGTGTAGACCCGCAGCAGTGGAGTGATAAGATGGACAATATCTAACGGAGTGTTCGTTTAAGGTGAACAATGGAATTCAAACAGCTGCAGGACATGGCGCTGTTCGCGCTGGTGGCGGAGTGCGGCAGTTTTACCGCCGCCGCGCAGCGCGTCGGGCTGCCGAAGTCCAGCGTCAGCCAGCGTATCAGCCAGCTCGAACAAACGCTGGGGCTGCGATTGCTCAATCGCACCACGCGCCAGCTGAACTTGACCTTCGCCGGTGAGCGTTATCTGGAGCATTGTCAGGCGATGATGTCCGCCGCCGAACGCGCCGATCTGGCGCTGCAGCGGCTGCGCGATAACCCGAGCGGCCGCCTGCGCATCTCGACGCCTGCCGGGCTAGGGGCAACCCTGGTGGCGCGGCTGGCGGCGGATTTTCAGCGCCAGTACCCGGACGTTTCGCTGGAGGTGTCGGTGTCCGACGCCATGGTGGATCTGGTGCAGGAAGGTTACGACGCCGCACTGCGTACCGGCAAGCCGCAGGATTCTTCACTGATCGGCCGCCGCCTCGGGTACGCGCCGCGCTATCTGTTGGCTGCGCCGTCCTATCTGGCGCAGCATCCGCCGATCGAACACCCGCAGCAACTGCAGCAGCATCGTTGCATCGCCCATCGGGCTTGGACGGCCTGGAACCTGCGCTGCGGCGACGATTATTACCGCTGGCAGCTGCCGCTGGCGCACACCACCGACAACCTGCTGTATGCACGCGAATGTGCCATTGCCGGTGCCGGCATCACGCTGCTGCCGGCGTTTCTCAGCCGCGAGGTGGTGGCGCAGAAGCTGTTGGTGGAGGTGTTGCCGGCGTGGCGTGCGGAAGGGAACGAGCTGTATCTGGTCTACCCGAGCCGCAAGCTGAATTCCCCGGCGCTGGCCTGTTTCATCGATGTGGTGCTGCAGCATCCGGCGTTCGACGACTACGCGCGCGAGTTGGCGCGCGAGTAAAAAAAGGCGCCGCATGCGGCGCCTTGGGTATTACTTGGCGATCTTCTTGTACTTGATGCGGTGCGGCTCGAGCGCGTCGGCGCCCAGCGTACGCTTCTTGTACTCTTCGTACTCGGTGAAGTTGCCTTCGAAGAATTCCACCTTGCCCTCGTCCTGGTAGTCCAGGATGTGGGTGGCGATACGGTCGAGGAACCAACGGTCGTGCGAGATCACCATGGCGCAGCCAGGGAATTCCAGCAGGGCGTTTTCCAGTGCGCGCAAGGTTTCGATATCCAGGTCGTTGGTCGGTTCATCGAGCAGCAGCACGTTGCCGCCAACCTGCAGCAGCTTGGCCAGGTGCAGACGGCCACGCTCACCGCCGGACAGCTCGCCCACGCGTTTGCCCTGATCGACGCCCTTGAAGTTGAAGCGGCCGACATAGGCGCGGCTCGGCATCTCGGTGTTGCCGATGCGCATGATGTCCTGCCCGCCGGAGACTTCTTCCCACACGGTTTTCGAACCGTCCATGCTGTCGCGGAACTGATCGACGGACGCCAGCTTGACGGTATCGCCCAACACGATGCTGCCGGAATCAGGCTGCTCCTGACCGGACATCATGCGGAACAGCGTAGATTTACCCGCGCCGTTCGGGCCGATGATGCCGACGATTGCCCCTTTCGGCACCGAGAACGACAGGTCATCGATCAGCAGGCGGTCGCCGTAGGACTTGCGCAGGTTGCTGACTTCGACCACTTTATCGCCCAGGCGAGCGCCAGGTGGGATGAACAGTTCGTTGGTTTCGTTACGTTTCTGGTATTCGGTGTTGTTCAGCTCTTCGAAGCGGGCCAAACGGGCCTTGCCTTTGGACTGACGGCCTTTGGCACCCTGACGCACCCACTCCAGCTCTTTCTCGATCGACTTGCGACGAGCGGCTTCGGCGGACGCTTCCTGCGCCAGACGCGCGTCTTTCTGCTCCAGCCAGGACGAGTAGTTGCCTTCCCACGGGATGCCTTCGCCGCGGTCCAGTTCGAGGATCCAGCCGGCCACGTTATCCAGGAAGTAACGGTCGTGGGTGATCGCCACCACGGTGCCTTCGAAGTCGTGCAGGAAGCGTTCCAGCCAGGCCACGGACTCGGCGTCCAGGTGGTTGGTCGGTTCGTCCAGCAGCAGCATGTCCGGTTTTTCCAGCAGCAGGCGGCACAGCGCGACGCGGCGGCGTTCACCCCCGGACAGGTGGGCGATTTTGGCGTCCCAGTCCGGCAGGCGCAGCGCATCGGCGGCGCGTTCCAGTTGGGCGTTGAGGTTGTGACCGTCGTGCGCCTGAATGATCTCTTCCAGGCGGCCCTGTTCGGCGGCCAGCTTGTCGAAGTCTGCGCTTTCTTCCGCGTACAGCGCGTACACTTCGTCCAGGCGTTTCAGCGCGCCGACCACTTCCGCCAGCGCTTCTTCCACCGATTCACGCACGGTGTGTTCGAGGTTAAGCTGCGGCTCCTGCGGCAGATAACCGATCTTGATGCCCGGCTGCGGGCGCGCTTCCCCTTCGATATCGGTATCGATGCCGGCCATGATGCGCAGCAGGGTGGACTTACCGGCGCCGTTCAGGCCCAGTACGCCGATTTTTGCCCCAGGGAAGAAGCTCAGGGAGATGTTTTTCAAAATATGACGCTTCGGCGGTACTACCTTGCCGACGCGGTGCATGGTATAGACGTATTGAGCCACTTTGCTCTAAGCCTCTCTATATCAGTATTTATAGGATGTCTGGCGGCATGAGTGTAGCCCGTTTCGATCTCGGATCCCAGACATCGCTCAGCGATCGCTAAGTATAACCGTTTATGCGCCGATAAAGGCGCATATTGGTGGCTTATGGCGTGACGACGATCGCGACGCGGCGGTTTTCCGCGCGGCCGCTGGAGGTGCGGTTATCGGCAACGGGGTCGCGTTTGCCCATGCCGCGAGTTTCGATATTGGCGCGCGGAATGCCGACGCTGGCCAGCAGATCGGCCACCGCATCGGCGCGGCGCAGGGATAGCTGGTCGTTGTAGCTGTCTTCACCGTAGTTGTCGGTATGGCCGTCCAGGCGGAACTTGGTGATGCCGACGCTCAGCAGCGCACGGCCCATCTTCTGCACCGTCTCGGTGCTTTCCGGGTTCAGCTTGCCGATATTGTTGCCGAACAGCACTTTATCCGACAGGCCGAACTCCCAGCCGTTATCGGTCAGTTTGAAGCCCTGCGATTGCAGCAGTGCAACCTGCTCGGGCGTCAGGCCCTGCGGTTTGCTCTGGCAGCCGGCGAGCGCCAGCAGGGCGACGAACGCCATCGCCAGCAGTGAAAAACGACCTTTAAACAGTTGCTGTATCATAGTCAAAATCCCTAGTTCAAGTGTTATAGCCGGGGCTCTTATTTATGTATAGCCAGCCGCCAGCCTCCGTTATAACGATGCTTTGCCTGATACATCGCATCGTCAGCCTCGTGCAAAAGACCCTGAGGCGTTGACGCGTGATCAGGGTACAGCGCAATACCGATACTCAGAGAGGTAATGACCGTCTCGTCGTTCGGCAAAATGACCGGTTGCGTCATGCAGTCGATGATGTTGTCAGCGATCTGCAAGACATCTTCCGTGCCGTGTACCGGCGCCAGCAGCACGGCGAATTCATCCCCTCCCAGGCGTGCGACCAGATCGGTTTCGCGCAGCTGCGCGCGAATGCGCCCGGCAATGGTGGTCAGCACCGCATCGCCTGCGGCGTGGCCGTAACTGTCGTTCACCTCCTTGAAACGATCGCCGTCGATAAACAGCACCGCCAATTTCGCCGGCGATTCGATATCGCCCAGCGCCCGGCTCAGTCGCCCTTCGAAGAAGGCGCGGTTCGGCAAACCGGTCAGGCTGTCGTGCGTTGCCCGGTGCGCCAGCGAGTCGTTCTCCTGCTTCAGATGGGCCTGCCAGGCCTCCAGCTCGTCGAGCAAGCCGTTGAAATCGTTGCTGAGCTCATGCAACTCGGCGATAGGCGCCGACGGCACCCGCAGGCCGAAGGTGCGATCGCGGCGCACCGCATGCGCCACATTGGCGATGTCGTCCAGCGAACTGACGATGCCGACCAGCATACGGCGCGACAACACCAGGGCGCACAGGGTGCTGAGCACCAGGCAGGCGATCATACCGACCATGCCGCGCAACAGGAAACGCAGCAGGCTGCCGCCGTTACCGCTCAGCCAGACCTGACCGACCTGCTTGCCCTCGTGGGTGATAGGCAGAATGACCGGCTCGGGCAGCGCCCAGTGCGCGACGATCTGCTCAAGGCCATGCAGCGGCCCATCGGTGGGATGGCGCCAGTTGGCTAGCATCTTGCCGTTGTTGTCGAGGATCCGCACGTCCGATACCTCTTCGTTGGAGGCGATCAGCATCAGCGCCTCGCGCGCGGCAGTGCGATCTTCAAACACTACGGCGGCTTCGACGGTATAGCTGATGGAGCGCGCGATCAGGTGCAGGTTGTGATTGGCATAGGCGCGCAGTGCAAACAGCGCCACCAGCGTCAAAAAGATGCCGGCGGTGCCGACGGCGATCAGCGCCAGCCCAAGATGCACCCGCTGCAGCACTCGGCCCAGCGTCGGGCGCGCATTGCCGGAGCGGTTTCTACGCAACAGCCTCATAGCGGCGGCGCCTGTTTGCGTGCCAGCTGCAGCACGTTGGGGTGAACGCGCACGCCGCTGCGCGCCAGAGCGTCCAGGTTGACCTTGAAACTGGCCTGGTCCCCATCGATCTGCAGGCAAAAAGCGCTGCCGGCGGAGCATTCGCTATCGTTTTCGCTGATGCTGAGAATGGAGTTGCCGGAAATGCGCTGCATGAAATTTTGTCTCTGCGCGGCGGTGATGTTCCCTAAGTAGATGACATCGCAGCCGGTACTCAGCGTTGGGCTGTCGAACGGCACGCGCTCGGCTTTAATCGGGCGCGGCGCGCTCAGCAGGATCGGATCGAACAGCCCTTCGGCATACTGGGTGGGCGCGGTCACGCACAAGCGGATCGGATTGGGTTCACGCGACCAGCGGGCGTAGCTGATGATGCCTACCACCACGGTCGTCACGGCGTGCGTGCGCTTTTGATAGGGATCATCGGCGGCGTGCGCAGGCCCGGACAACGTCAGCAGCGCTAACAAAACGATCAGCAGCAGGCGACCGATATTCAGGCGTGCGCCAAGGAAGCCCGGCTCGGGGCTTTTTGCGCAACGCATTGCTATCGCGGTCTTATTCGCCATCTTCACCCGCCATTCCGGCCTGATCCACCGCCCGCAGGCCGTGGCCTGACAAGGAAAAATCCGGCCCGCTTGAAGGGACTATCGTTTTGCTGAAAGCTGTCAGTCGCACTGCCTAATGAACACTATCTAACCCATAATTGGCGCGGATTGTATTATAAGATGTCTTCGTTGGGCGCTTTATGTGCTGTTTTCTCGGAATTATCCTACTTATTTTTGATAGTATAAAAATGCCTACCCGGGTTTGCCACCGCTTTTCTGCAAAGTTGGCGCGTTTGGCCAGCTGTCAGGCGATTTGCGCAACGGCGGGCTCATATCTCAAATGAAATAATGTGATAGCTAATAATTAAAAAGCATTTTACTTCTTTCATAAACACCGGGCCGGTTAATAAAAATCCGGTGACTGGAAATATCCCGGCGACCTGATTTGTCAGTCAAAGTAAACGTTTTTTACCTGGCTCCCGTCATGGCGATACACTTCTTCTTCTACAGTATTGAATGGATAAGCGATTGCGCTGTCTATGGTAGATATCTGCGTCCGGGCCGTGCGCCCGGCTTTATTTTGTCCCGCGGCGCCGTGCGCGGCGGTCACCGGGGGGCTGGGCGGCTCCCTCGGTACAACCAGTGAGGAAAGAGCGAGGATGGTCAAGGTGGACAAGCGACGGCTGTTGGCAATGGGGCTGTGCCTGACGGCGTTTTCAGGCGCGGCGCTGGCGGATTCTCTGGATGCGCAACGTCAGCGCTACCAGCAGATCAAACAGGCGTGGGACGGCAATCAGATGGACGTGGTGGCGCAGCTGATGCCGACGCTGCGTGATTATCCGCTTTATCCTTACCTGGAATACCGCGAGCTGACACAGGATCTTAGCCAGGCGGGGTTCTCCGAGGTGAACGACTTTATCAAGCGCAACCCGACGCTGCCGCCGGCGAAATCGCTGGCGCCGCGCTTCGTCAATGAGCTGGCGCGGCGCGAAGACTGGCGCACCCTGCTGGCCTTCAGCCCACAGCCGCCCAAACCGGTGGCGGCGCGCTGCAACTATTACTACGCCAAATGGGCTACCGGCGACCAGCAGGCGGCCTGGAGCGGCGCCGATGAACTGTGGTTGAACGGCAAAACGTTGCCGAGCGCCTGCGATCGGCTGTTCAGCGTCTGGCGCGGCGCAGGCAAGCAAACGCCGCTGGATATTCTGGCGCGTATGAAGCTGGCGCTGAAAGAGGGCAACAGCTCGCTGGTCAGCAACCTTTACAGCCAACTGCCGGCCGACTATCAAACCATGGGCAACGCCCTGGTGCGCTTGCAAAACGATCCGACCACCGTGGAAGCCTTCGCCCGCAGCGTAGGGCCGACCGACTTTACCCGTGCCGCCACCGGCATCGCCTTTGAACGCCTGGCGCGGCAGGATGTGGAAAACGCGCGGGCGATGATCCCGACGCTCGCGCGGCTGCAGAAAATGAGCGACGACGAGCGGCTGGGGCTGGAAGAGTCGGTGGCCTGGCGCCTGATGGGCAGCGACGCTACCTATGAACAGGCGCAGTGGCGCGATCAGGTGATTCTGCGTAGCCGTTCGCCTTCGCTGCTGGAGCGCCGGGTGCGCATGGCGCTGGGTAACGGCGATCGGCAGGGCGTCGCGACCTGGCTGGCCCGTCTGCCGGAAGCGTCGCGCAACAAGGATGAGTGGCGCTACTGGCGCGCCAGTCAGCTGATGGACGAAGGCAAACGCGCCGAAGGTGAGGAGATGTTGCGCAATCTGATGACCGAACGCGGTTTCTATCCGATGGTGGCGGCGCAGAAGCTGAACGCCACTTATCCGGTGATGGTGGCGGTGGCGGCCAAGCCGCGCACGTCGCTGGTCGACGGGCCGGAGGTCGCCCGGGTACGCGAGCTGATGTACTGGAATATGGACAACCTGGCCCGCAGCGAATGGGGCTCCTACGTCGCCAGCCGCAGCCGGCCGGAACAAGAGGCACTGGCGCGCTACGCCTTTGAGCAAAAATGGGCCGATCTGAGCGTGCAGGCGACCATCGTCGGCAAGCTGTGGGATCATCTGGAGGAACGCTTCCCGGTCGCTTGGCCACAGGAGTTCCGCCGCGCCACCGATGACAAGGGGATCACCAGCAGCTATGCGATGGCGATCGCGCGCCAGGAGAGCGCCTGGAATCCGAAGGCGCAGTCGCCGGTCGGTGCCGCCGGCCTGATGCAGGTGATGCCGCGCACCGCGCAGCATACGGTGCAGATGTTCAATATTCCCGGCTATGTCGGCCCGAGCCAACTGTTCGATCCGCAGACCAATATCACCATCGGCACCAGCTATCTGGAGTCGGTCTATCAGCAGTTCGGCCGCAACCGCATTCTGTCGAGCGCCGCCTATAATGCCGGCCCGTCGCGGGTGAATACCTGGCTGGGCAACAGCGCGGGGCGGATCGATCCGGTGGCGTTCATCGAAAGCATTCCGTTCTCTGAAACCCGCGGCTACGTCAAGAACGTGCTGGCTTATGATGCGTTTTACCGTTATCTGACGCACCGGCCGGCCAAGGTGCTGACCGACGCCGAGTGGCAGAGACGTTATTGATTTTGACGGCCCTATGGTATGCTGCTGTACTAGTTAAATAGTATGGTGGCTGCCATGACGCAATTATCGTTAAACGACCCCGCTCTTTCAGAACAAGGCAATGAGGATTGGCTGCGCTTCGTCGCGCTGCTGCAGAATTCGTTTGCGCAAGAACTTCATCAACCGCTGTTGCAGCTGATGTTGACGCCGGACGAGCGCACCGCGCTGGGCACCCGGGTGCGGATCATTCAGGAATTGATGCGTGGCGAGATGAGCCAGCGCGAGCTGAAAAATGAACTGGGCGCGGGGATCGCCACCATCACCCGCGGTTCTAACAGCTTGAAAGCGGCTTCACCCACGCTGAAACAGTGGCTTGAGCAGCAGTTGCTGCACGACGCGCCCTAGTAGACTCAGCGTTATTGCTGATAGATGGCGTTGTGGAACGGCACCAGCGCCAGCAGCAGCGCCTGGTGGTAAACGCTGGTGCGGCTCAGCCGGCCGTCAGTGAAGACGCCGATGGCGCCGCCCTGACGTTTCACCTCGGCGTTGCCGGTGATCGCCGCCATTTCGCTGCCCAATTCGCGACCGGCGCGAATACCTTGTAAGATGACTTCCGGCAGCATCAGGCTCGCCGAGCGGGATTCGCCACGGATGTGCGGGTTCTCGATGGTCATCCAGGCGAAGGTCATATTCTCTTCAATCCCGGCTTCCACGCCGACCCAAAAATCGGCCTCGGGCCTGACCTGGCGCGCTTCCATCACGCGTTGACGCGAACCGGTGCGGGTTTCGTGGTTGCCTATCGGCTGCAGCGAGACGCCGCTGGCGACGTCAACGGATTCAATGCGGTATTGGCCCGCGCCAAAGACGTCATCGAAGGCGAGTTGAATAGCCTTGATCTTTGCCGGGTTGGTAGTTGCAGCGACAACATGGTACATAACGGGTTTGATATCCTTCTGGCCGATACGCCGGGCAGCGGCAAAAGCGCCGCCGGGCCGGGGATAAACGCAAATTTCACGCAGTATAACGGAAAACAAAAATGTTACAGGTATACCTCGTTCGCCATGGCGAAACGGAATGGAACGCGGCTCGCCGCATCCAGGGTCAGTCCGACAGCCCGTTAACCGCCATGGGTGAACACCAGGCCCGTCTGGTCGCCAGGCGGGTCAGCAAAGAAGGCATTACGCACATCATTACCAGCGATCTGGGGCGCACGCGCCGCACCGCGCAAATCATCGCCGAAGCCTGTGGCTGCGAAGTGATTGGCGATCCGCGTTTGCGTGAGCTGCACATGGGGGTTCTGGAAGAACGCCTGATCGACAGTTTGACGCCGCAGGAAGAGCAGTGGCGCAAACAGATGGTCGATGGTACTCCTGACGGCCGTATCCCTCAAGGCGAATCCATGGAGGAACTCGGCGAGCGCATGCGCGCCGCGCTGGAGAGCTGCCTGATGCTGCCGGAAGGCAGCAAGCCGCTGCTCGTCAGTCATGGCATCGCGTTGGGGTGTTTGATCAGTACGGTGCTGGGGCTGCCGGCCTATGCGGAACGCCGCTTGCGCTTGCGCAACTGCTCACTGTCGCGCGTCGATCATCAGCAGAGCCCGTGGCTGGCTTCCGGCTGGATCGTGGAAACGGCGGGCGATGTCACGCACCTGGACATGCCCGCGTTGGACGAACTGCAGCGTTAACGCCGAATCGGGATCAGGTAATCGCACTTGATCTCGATAGGCGCCTGATGCGGACGGCGCTCGCCTTTCGGGTAGAAGCGTTCGATGTCGTGCCCTTTGCGGCGCGTCAGCTGGAGCGCCGGCAGGCAGGTGCCGTACACCGTCAGAATAAAGTCTTGCAGGTTCTCGGTTGGCCCTTCGTAGCTGAACATCGCAAACTCACCGCCCGGCAACACCAGCGGCTGGCCTTCCTGTACCTTGTCAGGCACCTGATCCGGCTCCAGCGCCGTGGTATACAGCACTTCCTGTTCGTCGTCCTTCTCCTGGCTTGGGCGCGAGTGGTGCAGCCCGTACAGCACTGGCGGCAGGGTTTCGACGTCACCGAGGAACTGACGCCAGAACTGCGAGCGCAGTTCAGTGCGCACGGTGGTGATCTGTTCCAGCGTACAGGAGTAGCTTTGGGTCAGGCCGACCAGGTGTTTGTCTGGCAGCGAGACGAATTCCGGCTGCGGCAGAGTGAAGGCCCCCAGACGGATCGGCGGACAGATGCCGAACGCATTCCAGTCCTCGGCGCGGCGGTACAGCGCCGGCGTTTGCGCAAACTGTTTTTTG
Organism: Serratia sp. CY33802; assembly: GCF_052169095.1. Taxonomy (NCBI): domain Bacteria; kingdom Pseudomonadati; phylum Pseudomonadota; class Gammaproteobacteria; order Enterobacterales; family Yersiniaceae; genus Serratia; species Serratia sp. CY33802. Next base: position 209,205 of record NZ_JBJNLL010000003.1, on the reverse strand, counting down.
AAGGCGCGGGTGAAGGTCTGCTGCGAGTCGAAACGATATTGCAGGGCGATATCCAAAATCGGCCGGCTGGTCAGACGCAGCGCGACGGCGGCTTTGGACAGTCTCCTTGCCCGGATGTAAGCACCGATGGCATTACCGGTAATATCTTTGAACATCCGTTGCAGATGCCATTTGGAGTAGCCGGCCTTGGCCGCCACGTTATCCAGCGACAAGGGTTGGTCCAAATGGCTTTCCAGCCAGCTAAGCAGATCACGAATGATACCGGCTTGATCCATAGATCTTCCTCGTAAAGCTTGGGGGTAGGAACCCGAACTGTTGATTCGTCACGCTGGTGCTGCGCTATCAGACCGATCCATGAGCCATTATGCGTTGCACTCTTTGCCTCTGCTGCGCATGCCGCGCCAGAGTTGGATTGGGGTACACCGTAGTGGGCGCAAAGAAATAACGACGCCGCATCATAGCAACTTTTTTACTCCGCGACTCTCAAAGATTTTTGTCACGCTCTGTGCTAAAACGGACGGTGCGGACCCGTATAAAACCGATTCCGTGAGCTTAGACATAAATAATGGCGATCGCCGAACCTATTTTTGCGGCAAGGTTATATCGGAGTTAAGTAAATGAAAAAAAGCTGGATATTTTTATTCGGTTTGGTTTGCGCAACCGTGGGAAGCGCACAGGCGGAGCAAGTGGGTTCCGTTGATACGGTGTTTAAATTGTTGGGGCCGGACCACAAAATCGTGGTCGAAGCGTTCGACGATCCGGATGTTAAAAATGTAACTTGTTATATCAGCCGCGCCAAAACCGGCGGCATCAAAGGCGGCCTGGGGCTGGCGGAAGACACCGCCGACGCGGCCATTTCCTGCCAGCAGGTCGGGCCTATAGAGCTGAGCGACAAGATCAAAAACGGCAAGGCGGAAGGCGATGTGGTGTTCCAGAAACGCACTTCGCTGGTGTTCAAGAAGCTGCAGGTGGTGCGCTTCTACGACGCCAAGCGCAATTCACTGATCTACCTGAGCTATTCCGACAAGGTGATCGATGGCTCGCCGAAAAATGCGCTGAGCGCGGTGCCGATCATGCCGTGGGCTGAGACGAAATAAAAAAAACGGGGTTCAGCATGCTGAACCCCGTTTTCATGACGGCAGGCGGGAGTTACTCTTCCAGCTCGCCGCAGAAGCGGTAGCCTTCGCCGTGAATGGTGGCGATGATTTCCGGCGTGTCCGGCGTCGATTCGAAGTGTTTGCGAATGCGACGGATGGTGACGTCCACGGTGCGGTCATGTGGCTTCAGTTCGCGACCGGTCATCTTCTTCAGCAGTTCGCCGCGGGATTGGATCTTGCCCGGGTTTTCGCAGAAGTGCAGCATGGCGCGGAATTCACTGCGCGGCAGTTTGTACTGTTCGCCGGCCGGGCTGATCAGCGAGCGGCTGTTGATGTCCAGTTCCCACCCGTTGAACTTGTAGCTCTCGACCAGGCGGCGCTCTTCGCCCAGGCTGCCCAGATTCATGGTGCGCGACAGCAGGTTACGTGCGCGGATAGTCAGCTCACGCGGGTTGAACGGCTTGGTGATGTAATCGTCGGCGCCGATTTCCAGGCCGAGGATCTTATCCACTTCGTTATCGCGGCCGGTCAGGAACATCAAGGCGACGCTGGCCTGTTCACGCAGTTCGCGCGCCAACAGCAGGCCGTTTTTGCCTGGCAGGTTGATGTCCATGATGACCAGATTGATATCATTTTCAGACAGGGTATTGTGCATCTCTGCACCATCATTGGCTTCATGAACAATGTAGCCTTCCGCCTCGAAAATGCTCTTCAGGGTGTTACGAGTGACTAACTCGTCTTCGACAATCAGAATGTGCGGGGTCTGCATATTTGCTACCTAAAATTGCCAACAAAATAGAAAATAGGAAGTACAGAAGTCTCTGTTTTCTTAGAGGAGGGCAGAGATAGCGCCACGTTCCCTCTCAGCAAATGACTAAAGTACGTAAACTCGTTCTTGATGCACTTTCCATCTCATGTCAACAAGATCGCTAGCCTGGTGGGGATGCTGTTCCCTACAACCCCTGGGGTGCCAAATCGGCGCATATCCTAACCCCATTAACAGCAATATAACAGCGCGTGCCGAATTCATCACCCAACAAAACTACGCTTTGTTGACATATATCAAATTCAATTGTAGCACGTTAACAGATTTGTGAAAAACACTTACAGAAATGCCAGTTTAAGTCACAGAACCTCAAATTCTGTGAACGATTCAGCATTATCGGGCCCGATAGGATACAATTATTCGCTTATTGATCATCGTCTTGTTTTAACTCATTGATAAATAAATACAGTAAAACATAAGCATGAATAATGACTATTACGGCGGATTTATTAGCTCAACGAGCCGTTTAATCTTGTTTGTTGCTATTAACGCGTTTATTGTTACGCAATTGTAAATATAAGCGGGCGCTGCGATACCGTCAAAAGCGCAGGCCCGCCTTCGGTGGAAGAGTGATGCAGCTTCATATTGTTTTAGTGGCTCCGGCGCGGCCGGAAAACGTCGGCGCGGCGGCGCGCGCGATGAAAACCATGGGCTTCGCTTCGTTGCGCATCGTCGACAGCGAGGCGCACCTGCAGCCGGCTGCACGCTGGGTGGCACACGGGGCCGGCGAGATCCTCGACGGCGTGCAAACGTTCGCCACGTTGGAACAGGCGCTGGCGGATGTAGACTTCACGGTCGCCACCACCGCCCGCAGTCGCGCGCGTTTTCACTACTACTGCACGCCGCCTGAGCTGCTGGAACAGCTGAGTGAGCGTAAGCAGTGGGTCGGCCAGGCCGCGCTGGTGTTCGGCCGCGAAGATTCCGGCCTGACCAACGAAGAGCTGGCGCTGGCGGATTTGCTGACCGGCGTGCCGATGCAGGCGGACTACCCGTCGCTTAACCTGGGCCAGGCGGTGATGGTGTACTGCTACCAGTTGGCGAGCCTGATGGGCGTCAGCACGCCGCAGGAAAAGGTGGCGTCGGAAGGGCCACTCAAAGCGCTGCGCCACCGCGCCGATGCCTTGTTGAACGCTTTGGATGTCGGCGATGACCAAAAATTGCGCGATTGGCTGCATCAGCGCCTCGGGGCGTTGCAACAGCGAGACACGGCGATGTTGCATACGCTGCTGCACGACATCGAAAAAAAACTCGCCAAGTGATAGCGGCTCCATCAGACGGTTACCCAGCGTGATCCACTAGTAAATCGGCTTTAAGTTGTTTTTTTGTTCTGTCGTTTTGCTTTTCACCTCCGATATCGCGCAATGTCGCCGCTGAACGGAAAATAAGCAAAAAAAAGAAATAGTTTGACTTGGGATAGCGATTGCTTTAACCAATAGAGGGGACAGAGTATTTCATGAGACAGACAGACAACATGCGCAACATCAGCCTGAAAACCACAATTATTACCACCACCGATACCACAGGTAACGGGGCGGGCTGACGCGCACAGGAAACACAGAAAAAAGCCCGCACCTAATCAGTGCGGGCTTTTTTTTCGGCTTAAATTCGGAGAGATGACACATGCGAGTGCTGAAATTTGGCGGAACCTCGGTAGCGAATGCGGAACGTTTTCTGCGCGTCGCCGACATCATGGAGAGTAACGCGCGTCAGGGACAGGTAGCCACGGTCTTGTCCGCCCCCGCAAAGATCACCAACCATCTGGTGGCGATGATCGACAAGACGGTGGCGGGTCAGGACATTCTGCCGAATATCAGCGACGCCGAGCGGATCTTTGCCGATCTGCTGAGCGGCCTGGCGCAGGCGCTGCCGGGCTTTGAATACGATCGCCTGAAAGGCGTGGTCGATCAGGAGTTCGCGCAACTCAAGCAGGTGTTGCACGGCGTCTCGCTGCTGGGGCAGTGCCCGGACAGCGTGAACGCGGCGATCATCTGTCGCGGCGAAAAACTCTCCATCGCCATCATGGAGGGGGTGTTCCGCGCCAAGGGCTATCCGGTCACGGTGATCAACCCGGTGGAGAAGCTGCTGGCGCAGGGCCACTACCTGGAGTCTACCGTGGACATCGCCGAGTCCACGCTACGCATCGCCGCCGCGGCGATCCCGGCCGACCACATCGTGCTGATGGCCGGTTTCACCGCCGGTAACGACAAGGGCGAGCTGGTGGTGTTGGGCCGCAACGGCTCCGACTATTCCGCCGCGGTGCTGGCCGCCTGCCTGCGCGCCGACTGTTGCGAAATCTGGACCGACGTCGATGGTGTGTATACCTGCGATCCACGCACCGTACCGGACGCCAGGCTGCTGAAATCGATGTCGTACCAGGAGGCGATGGAGCTCTCCTACTTCGGCGCCAAAGTGCTGCACCCTCGCACCATCACACCGATTGCCCAGTTCCAAATCCCTTGCCTGATTAAAAACACCTCTAACCCGCAAGCCCCCGGCACGCTGATCGGTAAAGACAGCACCGATGACGCGATGCCGGTCAAAGGCATCACCAACCTGAACAACATGGCGATGATCAACGTCTCCGGCCCGGGCATGAAAGGCATGGTCGGCATGGCCGCACGGGTGTTCGCCGTGATGTCGCGCGCCGGCATTTCGGTGGTGCTGATCACCCAATCCTCTTCCGAATACAGCATCAGCTTCTGCGTGCCGCAGGGTGAACTGCAGCGCGCCCGCCGGGCGCTGGAAGAGGAGTTCTATCTGGAGTTGAAAGACGGCGTGCTGGATCCGCTGGACGTCATGGAACGCCTGGCGATCATCTCGGTGGTCGGTGACGGCATGCGCACCCTGCGTGGCATCTCCGCGCGCTTCTTCTCCGCGCTGGCGCGCGCCAACATCAATATCGTCGCTATCGCCCAGGGCTCTTCCGAGCGTTCAATTTCGGTGGTGGTCAGCAATGATTCCGCCACCACCGGCGTGCGCGTCAGCCATCAGATGCTGTTCAACACCGATCAGGTGATCGAAGTGTTCGTCATCGGCGTCGGCGGCGTCGGCGGGGCGCTGATCGAGCAAGTCTACCGCCAGCAGCCGTGGCTGAAGCAAAAACATATCGACCTGCGGGTGTGCGGCATCGCCAACTCGCGCGTGATGCTGACCAACGTGCACGGCATCGCGCTGGACAGCTGGCGCGACGAGCTGGCCGGCGCGCAGGAGCCGTTCAATCTCGGCCGCCTGATCCGGCTGGTGAAGGAGTATCACCTGCTGAACCCGGTGATCGTCGACTGTACCTCCAGCCAGGCGGTGGCCGATCAATACGTGGACTTCCTGGCGGACGGTTTCCACGTGGTGACGCCGAACAAAAAGGCCAACACCTCGTCGATGAACTATTATCAGCAACTGCGCGCGGCCGCTGCCGGTTCGCACCGCAAGTTTCTCTACGACACCAACGTTGGCGCCGGTCTGCCGGTGATTGAGAACCTGCAAAACCTGCTGAACGCCGGCGATGAGCTGGTGCGCTTCTCCGGCATTCTGTCCGGGTCGCTGTCCTTTATCTTCGGCAAGCTGGACGAAGGGATGTCGCTGTCGGCCGCGACCCTGCAGGCCAGGGCCAACGGCTACACCGAACCGGATCCGCGCGACGACCTGTCCGGTATGGACGTGGCGCGCAAGCTGCTGATCCTGGCGCGCGAGGCCGGTTACAAACTGGAACTGAGCGATATCGAGGTTGAGGCGGTGCTGCCGCCGTCCTTCGACGCGTCGGGCGATGTGGATCAGTTCCTGGCGCGGCTGCCGGAGCTGGATAAAGAATTCGCGCGCAACGTGGCCAACGCCGCTGAGCAAGGCAAGGTGCTGCGCTATGTCGGCCTGATCGACGAAGGGCGCTGCAAGGTGTGCATCGAGGCGGTGGACGGCAACGATCCGTTGTATAAAGTGAAGAACGGCGAGAACGCGCTGGCCTTCTACAGCCGCTATTATCAGCCGCTGCCGCTGGTGCTGCGCGGCTACGGCGCCGGTAACGATGTGACCGCAGCGGGCGTGTTTGCCGATCTGCTGCGCACACTGTCATGGAAGTTGGGAGTTTAATATGGTTAAGGTGTATGCACCGGCCTCGATCGGTAACGTCAGCGTCGGTTTCGATGTGCTGGGCGCGGCGGTTTCGCCGATCGACGGCACGCTGCTGGGCGACTGCGTCAGCGTCGAAGCCGCCGAAACGTTCAGTTTGCAGAATGCCGGGCGCTTCGTCAGCAAGCTGCCGGCCGAGCCGAAAGAGAACATCGTTTATCAATGCTGGGAGCGTTTCTGCCAGGAGATCGGCCGCGAAGTGCCGGTGGCGATGCGCTTGGAAAAGAACATGCCGATCGGATCGGGGCTGGGTTCCAGCGCCTGTTCGGTGGTGGCTGGGCTGATGGCGATGAACGAATTCTGCGATCGGCCGCTGGATAAGACGACGCTGCTTGGCCTGATGGGCGAGCTGGAAGGCCGCATTTCCGGCAGCGTGCATTACGACAACGTGGCGCCATGCTATTTGGGCGGCCTGCAGCTGATGCTGGAAGAAGAAGGCATCATCAGCCAGGAGGTGCCGTGCTTCGACGATTGGCTGTGGGTCATGGCCTATCCCGGCATCAAGGTGTCCACCGCCGAAGCGCGCGCCATTTTACCCGCGCAATACCGTCGTCAGGATTGCATCAGCCACGGCCGCTACCTGGCCGGCTTTATTCACGCCTGCCACACCCGGCAGCCGCAGCTGGCCGCCAAATTGATGCAGGACGTGATCGCTGAACCGTACCGCACCCGGCTGTTGCCGGGCTTTGCCGAAGCGCGCAAGGCGGCGCAGGACATCGGCGCGCTGGCCTGCGGCATCTCCGGCTCCGGCCCGACGCTGTTCGCCGTCTGCAACGACGGCGCTACCGCGCAGCGCATGGCCGCCTGGCTGCAACAACACTATCTGCAAAACGACGAAGGTTTTGTTCATATTTGCCGTCTGGATACCGCAGGCGCTCGACTACTGGGATAACGCATGAAACTGTACAACCTTAAGGATCACAACGAGCAGGTCAGCTTCGCGCAGGCGATCAAACAAGGTCTGGGCAAGCAGCAGGGGCTGTTCTTCCCGCTGGAGCTGCCGGCGTTCGAACTGACCGAGATTGACCAGCTGCTGGAGCAGGATTTTGTCACCCGCAGCAGCCGCATTCTGTCGGCCTTTATCGGCGAAGAGGTGCCGGAAGCGGCGCTGAAGAAACGCGTACAGGCCGCCTTTGAGTTCCCGGCGCCGGTGGCGAAAGTGACGGAAGACGTCTCCTGCCTGGAGCTGTTCCACGGCCCGACGCTGGCGTTCAAAGACTTCGGCGGCCGCTTTATGGCGCAGATGCTGGCGGAAGTGGCCGGTGAGCAGCCGGTGACCATTCTGACCGCCACCTCCGGCGACACCGGCGCCGCCGTGGCGCACGCCTTCTACGGCTTGAAAAACGTGCGGGTGGTGATCCTGTATCCGCAGGGCAAAATCAGCCCGCTGCAGGAAAAGCTGTTCTGCACCCTGGGTGGCAACATTCACACCGTGGCGATCGACGGCGACTTCGATTCTTGTCAGGCGCTGGTGAAGCAGGCGTTCGACGATCAGGAGTTGAAAGATGCGCTACACCTGAACTCGGCCAACTCGATCAACATCAGCCGCTTGCTGGCGCAGATCTGTTACTACTTCGAAGCGGTGGCGCAGCTGCCGCAGGAAGCGCGCAATCAGCTGGTCATTTCGGTGCCGAGCGGCAACTTCGGCGATCTGACCGCCGGGCTGCTGGCCAAGTCGCTGGGTCTGCCGGTGAAGCGCTTCATCGCCGCCACCAACGCCAACGACACCGTGCCGCGCTTCCTGACCAGCGGCCAGTGGCAGCCGCACGCTACGGTCGCGACGCTGTCCAACGCCATGGACGTCAGCCAGCCAAACAACTGGCCGCGCGTGGAAGAGCTGTTCCGTCGTAAGGTCTGGCAACTGAAAGAGCTGGGTCAGGCGGCGGTCAGCGATGAGACCACCAGGGAAACGATGCGTGAACTGGCCGAGCTGGGCTATATCTCAGAACCACACGCGGCCATTGCCTATCGCGCGCTGCGCGATCAGCTGCAGGAAGGAGAGTTTGGCCTGTTCCTCGGTACCGCGCATCCGGCCAAGTTTAAAGAGAGCGTAGAAGCGATCCTCGGCCAGGAACTGCCGTTGCCGAAAGCGCTGGCGCTGCGGGCCGATCTGCCGCTGCTGTCGCACTCGCTGCCGGCCAATTTCGGCGAGCTGCGCAAGTTCCTGATGGGACTGCCGGCCTGAAGTTCAGCAGGCTAAAATGCGAAAAGCCGTCTTGCGACGGCTTTTTTTATGCCTGCTCCGGGCGTTTGAACACCAGTTCATTACCCTGCGAGGCGGCTTCGTCGAAGGCGTAGCCTTCCAGGTTGAAGTCCACCAGCTGTTCGCTACGCGTCAGGCGATTTTTGATGATAAAGCGGCTCATCAACCCGCGCGCTTTCTTGGCGTAGAAACTGATGACCTTGTACTTGCCGTTCTTCTCGTCGAGGAACACCGGTTTGATCAGCGCGCCGTGCAGTTTGGCCGGCTTCACCGCCTTGAAATACTCGTCGGACGCCAGATTGACCACCACGTCATCGCCCTGTTGCTCCAGCGCTTCGTTGAGCTTTTTGGTGATCTGATCGCCCCAGAAGCTGTACAGGTCTTTGCCCTTCGGGTTTTCCAGCTTGATGCCCATCTCCAGCCGGTACGGCATCATCAGATCGAGCGGGCGCAGCACGCCATACAGGCCGGACAGCATGCGCAGATGCTGCTGGGCGAAGTCGAAATCGGCTTCGTTGAAATCCTGCGCCTGCAGGCCGGTGTAAACGTCTCCCTTGAACGCCAGCAGCGCCTGACGGGCATTGTCCGGGGTAAATGTCGGCTGCCACTCGCTAAAGCGCGCGGCGTTCAGCCCGGCCAGCTTGTCGCTGATGCTCATCAGGCTGGCGATTTGCGCCGGCGTCAGCTCGCGGCAAATTTTGATCAGCTGTTTCGACTTGTCCAGCAGTTCGGGCTGCGTGAAGCGTTCTGTCGCCAGCGGGCTTTCGTAATCGAGCGTTTTTGCAGGGGAAATAATAACGAGCATGGCCAGATCCTGTTTATCCAAGTGCGGATACTGTAGCAAAAAGCGCGGGAAAAAGGGGCAATCGGTCCAATAGGCCGGGGCGCGTATCGCAGGCGCCCCGGAAAACTCAGCGCGGCGGCTTTTGGTCGTCCCACACGCCCGGCTCCAGCTGCGACTTCAGCTCCGGATAACGGGTGGCGTCGAAGGTTGGCAGCTTGCCCAGGCGGCGTTGGCGATGGTAGTCGTCGGCCAGTTTCAGCGCCACCCGCGACAGCAGCAGGATCGCCGTCAGGTTGGTGATCGCCATCAGGGCCATGGAGGTATCTGCCATTTTCCACACCAGCGGCAGCTCCGCCAGCGCGCCGAACATCACCATGCCCAGCGCCACGCAGCGGAAAATCAGCAGGCCGCCCGGGTGGTTGTGCTCGAGGAACACCAGGTTGCTCTCGGCATAGGCATAGTTGGCGATGATCGAGGTGAAGGCGAAGAAGAAGATGGCGATGGCGACGAACGGTGCCCCCCAACTGCCGACGGCGGTTGACAGCGCGCGCTGGGTCAGATCGATGCCGCTGATGCTGTCGGTCGGCTGATCGAGTATGCCGGAAGAGAGGATGATCGCCGCGGTGGCGCTGCAGATGACGATGGTATCGATAAACACCCCGAGCATTTGCACATAACCTTGCGAAGCCGGATGCGGCGGATAAGGCGAGGCGGACGCCGCCGCGTTGGGCGCCGAGCCCATGCCGGCTTCGTTGGAGAACAGGCCACGCTGCACGCCCTGAGTCATCGCCTGGGAAATACCGTAACCGACGGCGCCGGCCGCGGCTTCCTGCAGGCCGAAGGCGCTTTTGAAGATCAGCGCCAGGATCGCCGGCATGTGTTCGATGTTATGGCCAATCACCCAGAGAGCCAACAGCAGGTAGGCGCCGGCCATCAGCGGCACCACCAGTTCGGCCACTTTGGCGATGGAACGGATGCCGCCGAAGATCACCACGCCGCTCAGCAACACCAGGCCGATGCCGACGTGCAGCGGCTGCAAATGGAAGGCGACGGCGGAGGCCTGGGCGATGGAGTTGGCCTGCACGGCGTTGAATACCAGGCCGAACGCGATGATCAGGAAGATGGAGAACAGCACGCCCATCCAGCGCATGCCGAGACCTTTTTCCATGTAATAGGCCGGGCCACCGCGGTAGTTGCCGTTATCGTCTTTGGTTTTGTAGAGCTGAGCCAGCGAGCTTTCCACAAAGGAGGTGGCCATGCCGATAAACGCCACCACCCACATCCAGAAGATGGCGCCGGGGCCGCCGGCGGTGAGGGCAATGGCGACGCCGGTCAGGTTACCGGTGCCGACGCGCGCCGCCAGCGTGGTACAGAGCGCCTGAAAAGAGGAGATGCCGGCGCTGTCGCTTTTATTGCTGTTTTTCAACACCGAGAACATGTGGCTGAAGTGGCGAAGCTGGATAAAGCGGGTACGCAACGTGAAGTAGATGCCGGTGCCGAGCAACAGATAAATCAGCACTGACCCCCACAAAATGTTGTTTATAAAATTCATCAGGTCCGTCAAGGGATCCCTCCTCTTATCGAAATGTCATGCGCACCTGGCAGCATCCACCGCAGGTGAAAAACATTGGCCTATTTTTTACAAGAGCTTAGCTGGAATCGGTCCGGCGTCAGTCGATTAAGATTTTTCGCAGATTAGCGGACGAATTGCATCAATTTTTTCGAATTTAACATAATTTATTCGGGCGATAGCACGTTATTGCCTTTCCATCCGCTCGGTTATGGCGAAAGATATCGGCGTAAACGGTTGCTCGCCCAAGGATAAAACAGATGCTTGCGCGCCGCGGTTTTCCAGCCTTGCGCCGGGCTTGGCGCATGTTATTATCAGGGCAGGGCATGGTTGAACAATGCCAAAAGTTCATGCACAAACGATGAGATAATGCCAACATGACCGACAAATTAACTTCCCTGCGCCAGCTGACTACAGTGGTTGCAGATACGGGTGATATCGCGGCAATGAAGCTGTATCAACCGCAGGACGCCACAACCAACCCTTCGCTGATCCTCAATGCAGCCCAAATTCCTGAATACCGCAAACTGATTGACGAAGCCATCGCCTGGGCGCGCGGCCAGAGCAGCGATCGCGAGCAGCAGATCGCCGACGCCGCCGACAAGCTGGCAGTCAACATCGGTCTGGAGATCCTCAAACTGGTTCCGGGCCGCATCTCCACCGAGGTTGACGCGCGTCTGTCTTACGACACCGTTGCCAGCGTGGCCAAGGCCAAGCGCCTGATCAAGCTGTACAACGAAGCCGGCATCAGCAACGATCGCATTCTGATCAAACTGGCCTCGACCTGGCAGGGCATCCGCGCGGCGGAGCAGCTGGAGAAAGAAGGCATCAACTGTAACCTGACGCTGCTGTTCTCCTTCGCTCAGGCTCGCGCCTGTGCCGAAGCCGGCGTTTACCTGATCTCGCCGTTCGTTGGCCGTATCCTCGACTGGTACAAAGCCAACGGCGACAAGAAAGAGTTCGCCCCGCACGAAGATCCGGGCGTGATCTCCGTGACCGAAATTTACCAGTACTACAAACAGCACGGTTACAACACCGTGGTGATGGGCGCCAGCTTCCGTAACGTCGGCGAAATCATCGAACTGGCCGGCTGCGACCGCCTGACCATCGCGCCTGCGCTGCTGAAAGAGCTGGCGGAGAGCGAAGGCGCGCTGGAGCGCAAACTGTCTTACACCGGTGAAGTGAAGGCGCGTCCTGCCGCACTGACCGAACCTGAGTTCTACTGGCAGCACAACCAGGATCCGATGGCGGTTGAGAAACTGACCGACGGCATCCGCAAGTTCGCCGTAGACCAGGGTAAACTGGAAAAAATGATCGCCGACCTGCTGTAATTCCTGCAGATCGCGCAGTAAAAAGGTGGCTCAGGCCACCTTTTTTTATGCCCGACGCTCCCGCCGGCGGGGGAAGCCCTTATACTCTCGGCAATGACAACAGAACGGGAGACGAACCCGTTCGGACCCCATCAGGCTGTAGAGGTTACGCATGGATATTTTACGTATTGGTTTGGTTTCCGTTTCTGACCGCGCTTCCGGCGGCGTTTACCAGGATAAAGGCATTCCGGCGCTGGAGGAGTGGCTGGCCGGCGCGCTGGCGACGCCGTTCAAGCTGGAAACCCGGCTGATCCCCGATGAGCAGACGCAAATTGAACAAACGCTGTGTGAGTTGGTGGACGAAATGGGCTGCCATCTGGTGCTGACCACCGGCGGCACCGGGCCGGCGCGTCGCGACGTCACCCCCGACGCCACGCTGGCGATCGCCGATCGCGTGATGCCCGGCTTCGGCGAGCAAATGCGTCAGATCAGCCTACACTATGTGCCAACGGCAATTCTTTCTCGCCAGGTGGGAGCGATCCGCAAGCAGGCGCTGATCATCAACTTGCCCGGCCAACCGAAGTCGATCAAAGAAACGCTGGAAGGGGTAAAGGATGAGCAGGGCAATGCGGTGGTGCACGGCATCTTCGCCAGCGTGCCTTATTGCATTCAACTGCTCGACGGGCCTTACGTCGAAACGCACGCCGCGGTGGTAGCAGCATTTCGGCCAAAGAGCGCGCGTCGCGAGATAAACCTCTAAATTTCAGCGTTCTGCGAGATCGGCTTCAGCCCGTCTGGTGTGAAAATAATTTGCCGTTATAGTAAGGATTCTTTTACAGAAAGCCTGCGGCTTTTATTTTTACAGCCTTTACCGACGGTGCCCTATGCCTCACGACAATAATCGCCGGCTGAACCGGCAAGACTACAAAACGCTGACGTTGGCCGCGTTGGGCGGCGCGCTGGAGTTTTACGACTTCATCATCTTCGTGTTCTTCGCCGCCGTGGTCGGCGATCTGTTCTTCCCGGCGGACATGCCGGAGTGGCTGCGGCTGGTGCAAACCTTCGGCATCTTCGCCGCCGGCTATCTTGCCCGCCCGCTGGGCGGCATCGTGATGGCGCACTTCGGCGATCTGGTCGGCCGCAAAAAGATGTTTACCCTGAGCATTCTGCTGATGGCGTTGCCGACGTTGGCGATGGGTCTGCTGCCGACCTACGCCAGCATCGGCATCGCCGCGCCGCTGCTGCTGCTGTTGATGCGCGTGCTGCAAGGCGCGGCGATCGGCGGCGAGGTGCCGGGCGCCTGGGTCTTCGTCGCCGAACACGTGCCGCGCCGGCGCATCGGTTTCGCCTGCGGTACGCTGACCGCCGGGTTGACGGTAGGCATCTTGCTGGGTTCGGTGGTGGCGACGGTGATCAACACCACGCTTAGCCCGCAGAGCATCGCCGGTGGCGGCTGGCGTATTCCTTTCCTGTTGGGTGGCATGTTCGGCTTGGTGGCGATGTACCTGCGCCGCTGGCTGCAGGAAACGCCAATCTTTATCGAGATGCAGGCGCGTAAAGCGCTGGCCGAAGAGCTGCCGCTGAAATCGGTGGTGCTCAATCACAAACGGGAAGTGGTGGTGTCGATGCTGCTGACCTGGTTGCTCTCTGCGGGTATCGTGGTGGTGATCCTGATGACCCCAACCTATCTGCAAAAACAGTTCGCCATTGCGCCGGCTTTGACGCTGCAGGCCAACAGTATCGCCACCATCATGCTGATCGCCGGCTGCATTGTCGCCGGTTTGTCGGCCGATCGCTTCGGCGCCAGCAAAACGCTGGTGGTCGGCAGTGTGCTGCTGGCTGGCTGCAGCTGGCTGTTCTATCAAACGGTGGGTGTGCGCCCGGAAATGTTGTTCGCCTGCTATGCGCTGGTGGGCTTCAGCGTAGGCGTGGTGGGGGCCGTGCCGTATGTGATGGTGCGGGCCTTCCCGGCGGAAGTGCGGTTTACCGGCATCTCGTTCTCATATAACGTCTCGTACGCTATTTTTGGCGGTTTAACCCCTATTTTTGTGACGCTGATCATGAAATTGACCCCGTTAGCGCCCGCTTACTATGTGCTGGCGCTGTCGCTCATCGGGCTGCTGCTCGGCGTCTACCTGCATCGCGACCTGAACAGCGAAGCCGGCGAGCGGCGAGCCGATTCCTACAGCTAAAAAAAAGCCCTGCACTGCAGGGCTTTTTCGTCAGGGAAGGGCGATTACGCCGTGACCGGCGAGGCCGCGACGCGGGCCGGAGCCGGCTCGCCAATTGGCAGCACGGTGCGGCCGTATTGCTCGTTGAGCACTTCGGCCATCGCCAGGTAAATGGCGCTGGCACCGCAGATGATGCCCTCATAACCGGCGAAGGTCAGCAGTGCGTGGTTGCCGGTGATATTGCCGACGGCCAGCAAGGCGAACAGCAGCGTGAGGCTGGCGAACACGAACTGCAGCACGCGGTTGGCGGCCAGGGTGCCGAAGAACATGAACAGGGTGAAGACGCCCCACAGCGCCAGGTAGATGCCCAGCACGTGCGCCTCGGTGGCTTCAGCCAGGCCCAGACGCGGCAGCAGCAGCAGGCCGACCAGGCTCAGCCAGAAGCTGCCGTAGGCGGTGAACGCCGTCATGCCGAAGGTGTTGCCCTTCTTGTACTCCAGCAGACCGGCCAGGATCTGGGCCAGGCCACCGAAGAAAATCCCCATGCTGATGATGGCGGAGTTCAGTGGGAAAAAGCCCGCGTTGTGCAGGTTCAGCAAGACGGTGGTCATCCCGAAGCCCATCAGGCCGAGAGGGCCGGGATTCGCCAACTTGTTGGTGTGCATAAGTCCTCTGCGATAACAGAAAATTAACGGAAACAGCGAAGTAAAATCATAAATGGTCTGAATGGCCAAAAAATCGAAGTTTTCCACCAGAGCGCGCGCATCATAATGATCCCCGCAGCCGGAAACAATGATCTGAATGACGATAAAAAAAGAAATTTTTTTCGCCTTGCCCCTTGATGCCGGACGGGATGGCCCCATCTTATTTGCAACCGCAGCTGCTAACCGCGGGTCGCACTGAGATATCGGGCAGTTGAAAAGCAAAAAATCGCCCGCATATAGGTTAGCAACCTGACTGATTATGAATTTTTTAGTGGAGACGTTTAGATGGGCAAAATTATTGGTATCGACCTGGGTACTACCAACTCTTGCGTAGCAATTATGGATGGTGCCAAGGCACGCGTGCTGGAAAACGCCGAGGGCGACCGCACCACTCCTTCTATTATCGCATATACCCAGGACGGTGAAACTCTGGTTGGCCAGCCGGCTAAGCGTCAGGCAGTGACCAACCCTGAAAACACCCTGTTCGCCATCAAGCGCCTGATCGGTCGCCGCTTCCAGGATGAAGAAGCGCAGCGCGACAAAGCGATCATGCCGTACAAAATCGTCGAAGCCGACAACGGCGACGCCTGGCTGGAAGTGAAAGGCCAGAAAATGGCTCCGCCGCAGATCTCTGCGGAAGTGCTGAAAAAAATGAAGAAAACGGCGGAAGATTACCTGGGCGAACCGGTAACTGAAGCGGTTATCACCGTACCGGCTTACTTCAACGACGCCCAGCGTCAGGCGACCAAAGACGCCGGCCGCATCGCGGGTCTGGAAGTCAAACGCATCATCAACGAACCGACCGCTGCGGCCCTGGCCTACGGCCTGGACAAAGAAGTCGGCAACCGCACCATCGCGGTTTATGACCTGGGCGGCGGTACTTTCGATATCTCTATCATCGAAATCGACGACGTTGACGGCGAAAAAACCTTTGAAGTGCTGGCGACCAACGGTGACACCCACCTGGGTGGCGAAGACTTCGACAGCCGTCTGATCAACTACCTGGTGGAAGAGTTCAAGAAAGATCAGGGTATCGATCTGCGCAACGATCCGCTGGCGATGCAGCGCCTGAAAGAAGCCGCTGAGAAAGCGAAGATTGAACTGTCTTCCGCTCAGCAGACCGACGTTAACCTGCCGTACATCACTGCAGACGCGACCGGTCCAAAACACATGAACATCAAAGTGACTCGCGCCAAACTCGAGTCTCTGGTTGAAGATCTGGTTGCGCGTTCTATCGAACCGCTGAAAGTGGCGCTGAAAGACGCAGGCCTGTCGGTTTCCGACATCCAGGACGTGATCCTGGTGGGCGGCCAGACCCGTATGCCAATGGTGCAGAAGAAAGTCGCAGACTTCTTCGGCAAAGAACCGCGTAAAGACGTGAACCCGGACGAAGCGGTTGCCGTAGGCGCTGCGGTACAGGGCGGCGTGTTGGCCGGTGATGTGAAGGACGTTCTGCTGCTGGACGTGACCCCGCTGTCGCTGGGTATCGAAACCATGGGCAGCGTGATGACGCCGCTGATCACCAAAAACACCACGATCCCGACCAAGCACAGCCAGGTGTTCTCTACTGCGGAAGACAACCAGTCTGCAGTAACCATCCACGTGCTGCAGGGTGAGCGTAAGCGCGCCAGCGATAACAAATCTCTGGGCCAGTTCAACCTGGACGGCATCCAGGCGGCACCGCGCGGCATGGCGCAGATCGAAGTGACCTTCGATATCGATGCCGACGGCATCCTGCACGTGTCTGCCAAAGACAAGAACACCGGTCGTGAGCAGAAGATCACCATCAAGGCATCTTCTGGCCTGAACGAAGACGAAATCCAGAAAATGGTGCGCGATGCCGAGCTGAACGCTGAAGCTGACCGCAAGTTCGAAGAGCTGGTACAGACGCGTAACCAGGCGGATCACCTGATCCACGGTACTCGCAAGCAGCTGGAAGAAGCGGGTGACAAACTGCCGGCGGAAGATAAAACGGCGATCGAAGCGGCGCTGAAAGATCTGGAAGCGGCGGTGAAAGGCGAAGATAAAGCCGAGATCGAAGCGAAGACTCAGGCGCTGGTGCAGGTTTCCGGCAAGCTGCTGGAAATGGCTCAGGCGCAGCAGGCTCAGCAGGGTGCTGACGCCGGCGCGGACAACGCGGCGCAGAAAGACGACGACGTGGTTGACGCTGAGTTCGAAGAAGTTAAAGACAAAAAATAATCGCCCTTAAGCGGGCACGGGGCGGCCGAGATGCCGCTACCGGAAACCAGCACGGGCGTCGAGGCAACTCTGCGCCCGTGCACGCATGTTAAGGGTAAGCGAAAGAATGGCGAAGAAAGACTATTACGAGATTCTCGGCGTCAGCAAGACGGCGGATGAACGTGAGATCAAAAAGGCGTATAAACGCCTGGCGATGAAATACCATCCTGACCGCAACCAGGAACAAGACGCCGAAACCAAGTTTAAAGAAGTTAAAGAAGCTTACGAAGTCCTGACCGACGACCAGAAACGCGCGGCCTACGACCAGTATGGCCACGCGGCCTTTGAACAGGGCGGCATGGGCGGCGGCGGCTTTGGCGGCGGTGCCGACTTCAGCGATATCTTTGGCGACGTGTTTGGCGATATCTTCGGCGGAGGCCGCCGTCAGCGCGCCAGCCGCGGTTCTGATCTGCGCTATAATATGGAGCTGACCCTCGAGGAAGCGGTACGTGGCGTCACCAAAGAGATCCGCATCCCGACGCTGGAAGAGTGCGACGTCTGCCACGGCAGCGGCGCCAAGCCGGGCAGTTCACCGGTCACCTGCCCAACCTGTCACGGTCAAGGCCAGGTGCAAATGCGTCAGGGCTTCTTCACCGTGCAGCAGGCGTGTCCACACTGCCATGGCCGCGGCCAGATCATCAAAGATCCGTGCAACAAGTGCCACGGCCACGGCCGGGTTGAGAAATCCAAAACGCTGTCGGTGAAAATTCCGGCCGGCGTCGATACTGGCGACCGCATCCGCCTGGCGGGTGAAGGCGAAGCCGGCGAGCACGGCGCACCGGCGGGCGATCTGTACGTTCAGGTGCAGGTGAAGGCGCACCCGATCTTCGAGCGTGAAGGCAACAACCTGTACTGTGAAGTGCCGATCAACTTCGCCATGGCGGCGCTGGGCGGCGAGATTGAAGTGCCGACGCTGGATGGCCGGGTGAAACTGAAGGTGCCTTCGGAGACCCAAACCGGCAAGCTGTTCCGCATGCGCGGCAAGGGTGTGAAATCGGTGCGTGGGGGCAGCCAGGGCGACCTGCTGTGCCGCGTAGTGGTGGAAACACCGGTCAATCTGAACGACAAGCAGAAGCAACTGTTGCGTGAGCTGGAAGAGAGCCTGGGCGGCCCATCCGGCGACAAGAACAGCCCGCGCTCGAAGAGCTTCTTCGATGGGGTGAAAAAGTTCTTTGACGATCTGACTCGCTAACCTTCTGTTTCTGTTGGTTTATGTTAGAACCCCGGGCATTTGCCCGGGGTTTTTATTTGCGTGCTATAACGCTCATTCCCTAAGAATAATGTGATTTACTCGTGCTTTTGATCGGTTTTTTCGAGTTATTTAGCATTTATAAACTTATTTTTTCGAACTAAAACGCCCTCTATACTCACTTCATGACTGTGGTTCGCAGGGCACTACGTCCTGCACAGATTTGGAGAGACGTACTGTGACCAACATCATTCGTCAATTTTTACGTCAGGAAGCCGCGGGCGGCATCATTCTGATCGCGGCGGCGATCGTCGCACTGATCATGGCCAACAGCCCGGCGCAGGGGATCTATCAGGCATTTCTTAACCTGCCGGTGATGGTGAAAATTGCTTCGCTGGAGATCGCCAAGCCGCTGCTGCTGTGGATCAACGACGGCCTGATGGCCATCTTCTTCCTGGTGGTGGGGCTCGAGGTCAAGCGCGAGCTGATGCAAGGCTCGCTGTCCGGGCGTGACAAGGCGGTATTTCCGGCGATCGCCGCACTGGGCGGCATGCTGGCGCCGGCGCTGATTTACCTGCTTTTCAACGGCGCGGATGAAGTCACTCGCCAGGGTTGGGCAATCCCGGCGGCGACCGATATCGCCTTCGCGCTGGGCGTAATGGCGCTGCTGGGCAACCGCGTGCCGACTAGCCTGAAAGTATTCCTGCTGGCGTTGGCGATCATCGATGACCTGGGCGTGATTATCATCATCGCGCTGTTCTACACCCACGAAGTGTCGATGGTGGCGCTGGGCGTGGCAGCGGCGGCGACGGTGCTGCTGGCGGTGATGAACTGGCGTGGCGTGGGAAAAACCTCGCTGTATATGATGGTTGGCCTGGTGTTGTGGGTGGCGATCCTCAAGTCCGGGGTGCACGCGACGTTGGCCGGGGTGATCGTCGGCTTTATGATCCCGCTGAACGTCAAGAAGGGGCCATCGCCATCGGAAACGCTGGAGCATGAGCTGCACCCGTGGGTCGCGTTTATGATCCTGCCGCTGTTCGCTTTCGCTAACGCCGGGGTCTCTTTGCAGGGCGTATCGCTGGAAGGATTGACGTCGCTGCTGCCGGTCGGGATTGCGGCTGGCTTGTTTATCGGTAAGCCGCTGGGGATTTTCCTCTTCAGCCTGCTGGCGGTAAAAATGGGCATCGCCCGTTTGCCTGAAGGCATCGGCTTCAAACAGGTATTTGCCGTTTCGGTGCTTTGCGGTATTGGTTTCACCATGTCGATTTTTATCGCCTCGCTGGCGTTCGGCGAGGCGGATATGGCGCTCAGCACCTATTCCCGTCTGGGGATCCTGTTGGGCTCGACGGCTGCGGCGGTGGTAGGGTATGGATTGCTGCGTCTGGCGTTGCCGCGCGTACGTTAATCCTGAATGTGCCCGGTAAGGGCACATAATAAAATGGCTGGTCGGAGCTGTACGGTATAAAATATGTGCAGCTTCGGCCGTTCTTCGTTGGGACTAATGGGGCTATACGTTGTCTGAAGCAGGGAAAGGAAGTTTGTCGCTCGTCACGGCACACCGTTTGCCGCTGCGAAACGTTGTTAAGGAGAGCCGCTCGTGAGGATGTCGCATATCAACTTTAATCACCTTTACTATTTCTGGCAGGTCTGCAAGGCCGGTTCCGTGGTCGGCGCCGCTGAAGCGTTGTTTCTGACGCCGCAGACCATCACCGGCCAGATCAAGGCGCTGGAAGAGCGGTTGGACGGCAAGCTGTTCAAACGCCAGGGGCGCGGGTTGGTGCCTTCGGAGCTGGGGCAGTTGGTGTTCCGCTATGCTGACAAGATGTTTATGCTCAGCCAGGAAATGCTGGATATCGTCAACTATCGCAAAGAGTCGAATCTGCTGTTCGACGTCGGCGTGGCGGACGCGCTGTCGAAGCGCCTGGTCAGCCAGGTGTTGGAAACGGCGGTGGTGGTGGACAACGAACAGATCCACCTGCGTTGTTTTGAATCGACGCACGAGATGCTGCTGGAGCAGCTCAGCCAGCACAAGCTGGATATGATCCTGTCGGATTGCCCGGTGGACTCCAGCCAGCAGGAAGGGCTGTTCTCGCTGAAGCTGGGCGAGTGCGGCATCAGCTTCTTCTGTCGCCAGCCGGCGCCGGAGTTGCCGTTCCCGGCCTGCCTGGAGCAGCGTAAGTTGCTGATCCCCGGCCGCCGTTCGATGCTGGGGCGCAAACTGCTCAACTGGTTCAATACGCAGGGCATCCAGGTGGAGATTCTGGGCGAGTTCGACGATGCGGCGCTGATGAAGGCTTTCGGCATGTACCACAACGCGATCTTCGTGGCGCCGACGCTGTATGCGCAGGATACCTACAACGATGATAACGTGGTGGAGATTGGACGTATAGACAGCGTGCAGGAGGAGTATTACATCATCTTCGCCGAGCGCATGATCCAGCATCCGGCGGTGCAGCGCGTGTGCAACAAAGACTTCTCGGCGCTGTTTTCCTGCTAGCGGTTCACTGAACGCAGGACGTAAAAAAACCGGCCTGAGCCGGTTTTTTTATCAAGCAGATAACGAAATGCTTATTGCATTGCGTTGATGCGTGCAGTCAGGTTTGACTTATGACGCGCTGCTTTGTTTTTGTGGATCAGGCCTTTAGCTGCCTGACGGTCCACCAGTGGCTGCATTACCAGGAATGCATTTTGTGCTGCTTCTTTGTCGCCAGCTGCGATAGCTGCGTCTACCTTCTTGATGAAGGTACGCACCATTGAGCGACGGCTTGCGTTATGCTTGCGGCGTTTCTCAGACTGTACGGCGCGTTTCTTAGCTGATTTGATATTAGCCAAGGTCCAACTCCCAAATATATTCTATTGAGGACAATTCAAAGGCCGAGGAATATGCCCTTTTAGCCTTCGTTTGTCAATGGATTTGTGCAAATAAGCGCCGTTTGTACAGGCGGCACTCGCTACGTTGTGATGGCGCAGGATTTTACCAGCTTCGCTCTTGGGAATACAGTGTTTCGCGAGAAAATTCGCCAATGATTTGCCGCGGCGGGCGCAAGCCGTTGGCCGCGGTCGAGAATCGGCCCGGCGGCGCGGGATAAACTGCGGTGAAGCCGTTTCACGCGCAGATTATCTCCGGTATGGTATGTCTATTACATAAAGGCACCAATCGCGGGTTAACCTTACCGGCTGTACAAGGTATAATCCGCCGATTTCCACTGTTTTGAGCCAGCTATGGAGCTAATTCGCGGCATTCACAATATCCGGGCGCGCCACCATGGTTGCGTGCTCACCATCGGCAACTTTGACGGCGTACACCGCGGTCATCAGGCGCTGCTGGAGCAGTTGAAGCAACAAGGGCAACGCCTCGGGCTGCCGGTGATGGTCATGATCTTTGAGCCGCAGCCGCTGGAGATGTTCGCCGCAGACAAGGCGCCGGCCCGTTTGACGCGCCTGCGCGACAAGGCCAACTATCTGGCGCAGGCGGGCGTCGATTACCTGCTGTGCGTCAAGTTCGATCCGCGTTTCGCCGCCAACACCGCGCAGGCGTTCGTCGCCGAGCTGCTGGTGGAAAAACTGGGCGTCAAATTCCTGATGGTGGGGGATGATTTTCGCTTTGGCGCCGGGCGTCAGGGCGATTTTCCGCTATTGCAGCAGGCCGGAAAAGAGTACGGCTTCGACGTGGTCAGTACCCCGACCTTCCGCGAAGGCGAGCGGCGCATCAGCAGCACCGCGATCCGCACCGCGCTGAGCGAGGACGATCTGCCGCTGGCAGAGACCCTGCTGGGCCACCCGTACAGCATCTCCGGGCGCGTGGTGCACGGCGATGAGCTGGGCCGCACCATCGGCTTCCCGACCGCCAACCTGCCGCTCAAGCGCCTGGTGGCGCCGGTGAAAGGGGTGTATGCGGTGGAGGTGTACGGCCTGGGGCCGCAGCCGCTGCCGGGCGTGGCCAACATCGGCACGCGTCCGACCGTCGCCGGCGTGCGCCAGCAGCTGGAAGTGCATCTGCTGGATGTCACAATGGATCTTTACGGGCGCCATATTGAGGTGGTGCTCCGCGCAAAATTGCGCAATGAACAACGGTTTGCTTCGCTCGATGCCCTGAAGCAGCAAATCGCCAATGATGTGGTGACGGCCCGGAAGTTCTTCGGGCTACAGACACCGGTTTAATCTCTATAGCCGAAAACGGAACCGAGAATCTAATGAGTGACTACAAGAATACCCTGAACTTGCCGGAAACAGGGTTCCCGATGCGCGGCGATCTCGCCAAGCGCGAACCTGGCATGCTGCAACGTTGGTATGAACAGGATCTGTACGGGATTATTCGTACTGCCAAAAAGGGCAAAAAAACCTTCATTTTGCATGACGGCCCTCCGTATGCGAACGGCAGCATTCACATTGGTCACTCGGTTAACAAGATTCTCAAAGACATTATCATCAAGTCGAAAGGGATGGCCGGCTTCGACTCGCCTTATGTGCCGGGTTGGGATTGCCACGGCCTGCCGATCGAACTGAAGGTGGAACAGCTGTACGGCAAACCGGGCGAGAAGCTGACGGCGGCCGAGTTCCGCCAGAAGTGCCGCGAGTACGCGGCCGAGCAGGTTGAAGGTCAGAAGAAGGACTTCATCCGCCTGGGCGTGCTGGGCGACTGGGCTCGTCCCTACCTGACCATGGATTTCAAAACCGAAGCCAACATTATCCGCGCGCTGGGCAAGATCATCAGCAACGGCCACCTGCTGAAAGGCGCCAAGCCGGTTCACTGGTGCACCGACTGCGGCTCATCGCTGGCGGAAGCGGAAGTGGAGTACTACGACAAGACTTCGCCGTCGATCGACGTGACCTTCCATGCGGCCGACGCGGCTGCCGTGGCGGCCAAGTTTGGCGTGAGCCACTTCAACGGCGCCATCTCGCTGGTTATCTGGACCACCACCCCGTGGACCCTGCCAGCCAACCGCGCGATCTCGCTGCATCCGGACTTCACCTATCAACTGGTGCAGGTTGACGGCCAGTGCCTGATCCTGGCGGCCGAACTGGTGGAAAGCGTGATGAAACGCGCCGGCATCACCGAGTGGACGGTGCTGGGCAGCTGCAAAGGCGCCGATCTGGAGCTGCTGCGCTTCAAACACCCGTTCATGGACTTCGACGTGCCGGCGATCCTCGGCGAGCACGTGACGCTGGACGCCGGTACCGGTGCGGTGCACACCGCGCCAGGCCACGGCCCGGACGACTTCGTGATCGGCCAGAAATACGGCCTGGAAGTGGCCAACCCGGTAGGGCCGAACGGCTGCTACCTGACCGGCACCTACCCGCTACTGGACGGCAAGTTTGTTTTCAAGGCTAACGATCTGATCGTCGATCTGCTGCGTGACAAAGGCGCGTTGCTGCACGTCGAGAAGTTCCTGCACAGCTATCCGTGCTGTTGGCGCCACAAGACGCCAATCATCTTCCGCGCCACGCCGCAATGGTTCATCAGCATGGATCAGAAAGGCCTGCGTCAGCAGTCGCTGGAAGAGATCAAGGGCGTGCAGTGGATCCCGGATTGGGGCCAGGCGCGCATCGAAATGATGGTGGCCAACCGCCCGGACTGGTGCATCTCGCGTCAGCGCACCTGGGGCGTACCGATGTCGCTGTTCGTGCACAAAGAGACCGAGCAGCTGCACCCACGCACCGTTGAGCTGATGGAAGAAGTGGCCAAGCGCGTCGAGCAAGACGGCATTCAGGCCTGGTGGGATCTGGACGCGGCCGACATCCTCGGCGCGGAAGCCGCCGACTACGTGAAAGTGCCGGATACGCTGGACGTGTGGTTCGATTCCGGTTCTACCCACGCCTCTGTTGTCGATGTGCGCCCTGAATTCAACGGCCACGGCGCCGACATGTATCTGGAAGGCTCCGACCAACACCGCGGCTGGTTCATGTCATCGCTGATGATCTCCACCGCGATGAAGGGCAAGGCGCCTTACAAGGAAGTGCTGACTCACGGCTTCACCGTCGACGGCCAGGGCCGCAAGATGTCCAAGTCGATCGGCAACACCGTCAGCCCGCAGGACGTGATGAACAAGCTCGGCGGCGACATTCTGCGTCTGTGGGTGGCGTCGACCGATTACACCGGCGAGATCGCGGTATCCGACGAGATCCTCAAGCGTTCCGCCGACTCTTACCGCCGCATCCGCAACACCGCGCGCTTCCTGCTGGCCAACCTGAACGGGTTCGAGCCGAGCACCGACTGCGTGGCGCCTGAAGACATGGTGGTGCTGGATCGCTGGGCGGTCGGCCGCGCGCTGGCGGCGCAGCAGGATATCGAGCAGGCTTATGCCAACTACGATTTCCACGAAGTGGTGCAGCGCCTGATGCAGTTCTGTTCGGTCGAGATGGGCTCCTTCTACTTGGATATCATCAAGGATCGTCAGTACACCGCCAAGAGCGACAGCGTCGCCCGCCGCAGCTGCCAGACCGCGCTGTATCACATCGTGGAAGCGCTGGTGCGCTGGATGGCGCCGATCATGTCGTTCACCGCAGACGAGATCTGGGGCTTCATGCCGGGCAAACGCGCGCAGTACGTGTTCACCGAAGAGTGGTACGACGGCCTGTTCGGGTTGGCGGAAGGCGAGCCGATGAACGACGCTTTCTGGGCTGAGCTGCTGAAAGTGCGCGGCGAAGTGAACAAGGTGCTGGAGCAGGCGCGTGCCGACAAACGCCTCGGCGGTTCGCTGGAAGCGGCGGTGACGCTGTATGCCGACAGCGAGCTAGCGGCTCGCCTGAACAGCCTGCAGGATGAGCTGCGCTTCGTGCTGCTGACCTCTGCGGCAAGCGTTGCGCCATTGGCGGATGCGCCGGCCGACGCGCAGGCTTCCGAGCTGCTGAAAGGGCTGAAGATCGCCTTCAGCACGGCGCCGGGTGAGAAGTGCCCGCGCTGCTGGCATTACACCACCGATATCGGCCTGGTGGCGGAGCATGCAGACATCTGCGGCCGCTGTGTAAGCAACGTCGCCGGTGACGGCGAGAAGCGTAACTTTGCCTGAGAATTCGCGCCTGATGAGTAAACCAATTTGTTCGACCGGCCTGCGTTGGCTGTGGGTTGTGGTGGCGGTGCTGGCGCTGGATTTCGGCAGCAAGCAGTGGATCCTCGCTAACTTTACGCTGGGCCAGTCCCAGCCGTTGATCCCGTCGTTCAACCTGTTTTACGCGCGCAATTACGGCGCTGCGTTCAGCTTCCTGGCCGATCACGGCGGTTGGCAGCGCTGGTTCTTCGCCGGCATCGCCATCGCCATCGTCGCGGTGCTGCTGGTGATGATGTACCGCAGTGCGGCGCAGCAGAAGTTGAACAACATCGCCTACGCCTTCATCATCGGCGGGGCGTTGGGCAACCTGTTCGATCGCCTGTGGCACGGTTTCGTAGTCGATTTCATCGACTTCTACGTCGGTGACTGGCACTACCCGACCTTCAATCTGGCGGACAGCTTTATCTGCGTGGGTGCGGCGATGATCGTGCTGGAAGGTTTCCTGTCGCCGGCGAACAAAGGCGCAAAGAGTAAAGGTGAGTAACATGACGGCTCAGATTATCAGTGACAGCGCGGTGCTGGTTCACTTTACGCTGAAACTGGAAGACGGTTCGACCGCCGAATCTACCCGCAGCAGCGGCAAACCGGCGCTGTTCCGTCTGGGTGACGGTAGCCTGTCGGCGCCGCTGGAGGCGCAGCTGCTCGGCCTGCGCGCGGGCGACAAATGCGCCTTTACCCTGCAGCCGGAAGCGGCGTTCGGCGCGGAGAACCCGGATCTGGTCCAGTTCTTCTCGCGCCGCGACTTCGCGGAAACCGGCGTGCCGGACGTGGGTACCATCATGCTGTTTACCGCCATCGACGGCAGCGAAATGCCGGGCGTGGTGCGCGCGGTGGCGGAGGATTCAATCACCGTCGATTTCAACCATCCGCTGGCGGGCCATCCGGTGACCTTCGACATTGAAGTGCTGGAGATCGATCCGCAGCAGGAGGAGACGCATGCAAATATTGCTGGCTAACCCGCGTGGCTTCTGCGCCGGGGTTGATCGTGCGATCAGCATCGTGGAACGTGCGCTGGAGCTGTATGGCGCGCCGATCTACGTACGGCATGAAGTGGTGCACAACCGCTACGTGGTTGACAGCCTGCGTGAGCGGGGCGCCGTGTTTATCGAAGAGATCGCCGAAGTGCCGGACGGTTCTATCCTGATCTTCTCGGCGCACGGCGTGTCTCAGGCGGTACGCGCCGAAGCCAAGGCGCGCGATCTGACCATGTTGTTCGACGCCACTTGCCCATTGGTGACCAAGGTGCATATGGAAGTGGCGCGCGCCAGCCGCCGCGGCACCGAAGCGATTCTGATTGGCCATGCCGGTCATCCGGAGGTGGAAGGCACCATGGGCCAGTACAGCAACCCGAAGGGCGGCATGTACCTGGTCGAATCGCCGGAAGACGTGTGGAAGCTGCAGGTGAAAGACGAAAGCAATCTGTGCTTCATGACGCAGACCACGCTGTCGGTTGATGATACCTCGGACGTGATTGACGCGCTGCGTCAGCGCTTCCCGAGCATTATCGGTCCGCGTAAGGATGACATTTGCTACGCCACCACCAACCGTCAGGAAGCGGTGCGTAACCTGGCCGGCGATGCGGATGTGGTGCTGGTGGTGGGGTCAAAGAACTCTTCCAACTCTAACCGTCTGGCTGAACTGGCGCAGCGCGTGGGCAAACCGGCTTATCTGATCGATTCGGCGGCGGATATTCAGGAGAGCTGGCTGAGCGAAGCGCGCAATATCGGCGTTACCGCCGGCGCCTCGGCACCGGACGTGCTGGTGCAGGAGGTGATCTCTCGCCTGAAAGCGCTGGGCGGCCTGGACGTGCATGAAATCAGCGGGCGTGAAGAGAACATCGTGTTTGAAGTGCCTAAAGAGCTGCGGGTGGACGTTCGTCAGATTGACTGACATGCGCCGGCGGATGACAGCGGGGAGCTTAGGCTTCCCGTTTTTTTTGGAATCGTGCCGCGTTAAAAATAACATGCCATGCATATTCAAATTTTCTGCTAACTAAAGTCAAATTTATTCTGAGTATTTGAAATAACGTCGATGTAATTAATTATAAAGGCTGGCGAAAAGTCATTAATCAGAATATCATTAGGCTGCAATCTAAATGAGGCCCGGTGTTGGCAAAGTGATTACAATAATTACAATAATGGACGTTGCAGATGTTTCTTATTTTATTCCTGTCGAATATGTTCTACGGCCGTTAATCCCTTCTCCTGCAAATAGAGTTTCATATGTTCCAGCAACCGTCTGACTTTTAATGGCTGGATCTCCCTGCGCGGCATAATGGCATAGCAATTAATTTCCGGTAACCGCCAATCAGGCAATATTTCAATCAGCTCACCGCTGCGCAATTCACGTTCAACGTTGGCGAAGAAATTGCGAATGATCCCCTTGCCGGTCAGCGCCAACTCTTTCATCGCCATACCGCTGTTGGTGAACAAACGCCCCGTCATACGCATGCGGTGTTCGCCGCCGTCGCGATGGATAAGACGGACAAACTGCGGGTTGCCGAGCGGTGTAAAGGTGACCCAGTGGTGATGGCTCAGCGCCTGCGGTGAATCCGGCACGCCGTGGTGTGCCAGGTAGGCCGGTGAGGCGCATAACACTTCACGGCAGCGCGCCAGCCGCGTGGAAACGTAGCTGGAGTCGGCCAGCACGCCGCCACGTATCGCCAGATCGATGCGTTGCGTGATGAGGTCTATCTTCTCATCGTGGATTTCCAGTCGCAGCGTAAGCTGCGGGTGTTCATCGAGGAAGCTTTGCAGCGCCGGCACCAGATAGTGGGTGGCGAATTCAGTGGAGGTGGCGACACGCAGTTCGCCGACCAGCTCGCCACGCAGCGCGGCGATCCGTTGTTGGCCACGTTCGGCTGCGTGGATCATCAGCAGGCAATCTTCATAAAAACACAATCCTGCTTCGGTCAGACTCAATGAACGCGTCGATCGCAACAGTAATTGAATGCCCAGATGTTCCTCCAGCTGGCGAATATGTTGGCTGACGGCGGAGGTCGTCATGCCCAATTCTTTTGCCGCCATGCTGAATGCGCCGCAATCGACCACTTTTGAGAAAATGGCCATGCGTTTTAAAATATTGCTCATAGTTTGTTAAGCACAACTTAACCAAGATTGTGAATTATACGGGCTAATAATATAGCACCATCTCTTCTATATTGCCTGAAGCATATAAACGCCGGGCTGATTATTATTTTGCAGAGATTTTTTCTCTTTTTGATAAATCTTATTGCGCTTATCAATAATACACCCGCGCCACATCGCAACAGGAGCTCATTGTGGACAGCGCTCAGAAAGAAGAAATATCGTTAAAGATCCTACGTGAATTATTGCAATACCGCCGCCGTTTCCCCGGCGACGACACCTCGATCGCCGAAGAAGAACGGCGGGTCACTCAGGTGCAATTGCCGCGTATTCGGGCATTCATCGAAAACGAGCAACGTATCGAATTCGTGCTGCCGGCCTTCCCGACCAAGTCGCCCAACACCAACAAGGTGATCGGTGCGGTGCCGGACATGGCGGAGCGGCTGTCGCTGATCTTCCTCAACTCGCTGTGCCAGCGCATTCAGCTCTATTACCCGCCGGGGGCGCATATCGTTATCTGCTCCGACGGTCACGTGTTCGGCGATCTGATCCGCGTCAGCGACGACGCGATCAACCACTATCAGCGCGAGATTGAAAGCCTGCTGCATGAAGTGGGCGCGACATACCTGAGCGTGTTCAACCTCGGCGATGTCAAAGGCCTGGCGGAGCATACCGATGATTATGATCTGCTGCGCCGATTGTTGGTGGAGGGCTATGCCGAATCGGAAGAGGCGATCAAACAGCAACTGATGCAGGACGAACAGGGCCTCTTGCTGTACCGCGCCATCACGCGCTTCCTGTATGAAGACAGCCAACTGCCGGGCTACAGCGGTTCCAACGCCGCGCTGCAGAAAGACGCCAAACAGCGCGCTTGCGGCGTGATCCAGCGCAGCTGGGCCTGGGGCAATCTGCTGGCGCAGCACTTCCCGGCGGCGATCCGTCTGTCGATTCACCCGCAGCCGGTCGACAGTCTGAAAATGGGTATCCACATGATGCCGACCAAAGACGACTGGCTGACGCCGTGGCACGGCGTGGCAGCCAACGTGAACGGCCAGTTCGTGCTGATGAAACGTAAAGACGCGCAGAGCCTGGACGGCGAGCTGGTAGAGATCCGCGGCACGCCGAGCCATTACCTGATCGAACAACCGCAGATGGCCTGAGGCCGCTGCATGCTTTTGCGCCCGAAATCCTGACGGGCGCGTTTTTGACGGCACGTTGCCGTGTGAGCAGCACATTCGATGCAAGGAGAATACCGATGAACAACCAACCGCTTAATTGCCATATCCAACCGAATACCCCGTTCGGCGCGATCCTGACGCCGCAGCATCCGGGGCAAAAGATCGGCGAGCTACCGGTGGCGGCGCTGCGAGCGCTGGCGCAGGAGCACCACTTGCTGGTGCTGCGCGGATTCGACTCCGGTTTCAGCGATGGGGAGGTTCTGACGCGCTACGCCGAGCAGTGGGGCGAGATCATGATGTGGCCGTTCGGCGCGGTGCTGGACGTGAAGGAACATCCTGACGCCAAGGATCATATTTTCGACAGCAGCTACGTCCCGCTGCATTGGGATGGTATGTATAAGCCGACCATCCCCGAGTTCCAGCTGTTCCACTGCGTGGCGGCGCCGTCGCAGGACGAAGGCGGGTGCACTACCTTCGTCGATACCACGCGGCTGCTGGCCAATGCGGACGAAGCGTTGTTGGATCAGTGGCTGTCGGTGTCGATCACCTACCGCATCAAGCAGGTGGTGCATTACGGCGGAGAAGTCTGTTCGCCGTTGGTGGTGCAGCACCCGAACGGCAGGGGCTTGATCATGCGCTACAATGAACCGCCGACGGAGGGGAAAAAATTCCTCAACCAGCATGCGCTGGAATATCACGGCGTGCCGGAACAACAGCAGGAACAGTTCCATCACACTCTGCAGCAGCACCTGTACGATCCGCGTCACTATTATGCCCATCAGTGGCAACAGGGCGACGTGGTGGTGGCGGACAATTTCTCGCTGCTGCACGGCCGTGAGGGCTTTACCGCCCGTTCCGCGCGTCATTTGCAGCGCGTGCATATTCAGAGCAACCCGGTGTGCGCCAATCTGGCGCTGAAGCCGGCCAACGCAGAAGCGTAAAGGAGCATTATGGCAAGGATACTGATGGCGGCGGTCGCCACTCCGGGGCACGTCTACCCGATGTTGGCCATCGCTCGCCACCTGGTTGCCCAAGGGCATCAGGTGCGGGTGATGACCGGCGCGCTGTTCCGCGAACGCGCCGAAGCGGCTGGGGCGAGCTTCGTGCCGTTCGACGCGCAGGTGGATTTCGACTATCGCCACCTGGAGGAGCATTTCCCCGAGCGCGCCGCGCTGCCGCCGGGCAATGCGCAGATGGCGCTGGCGCTGAAAGATTTCTTCGCCGCGCCGATCCCGCTGTTGGATCGTCAGCTGCGTGCGGCCATCGCCGCCGAAAAGACCGATCTGCTGATGGTGGAGAACTGCTTCTACGGCGTGCTGCCGCTGCTGCAGTCCGCCGAACGGCCGCCGGTCTTCGGGATCGGCGTCACGCCGCTGTCGTATTCTTCGCGCGACGCCATTTTCTATGGCCCGCGCATCCCGCCGGCGCTGCTGCCGCGGGCGCTGACCCGCGAGCAATTGGTGGATGAAGCGACGCGGGTGTTGCTTGATGAGGTGCAGCAAAGCTTTGATGCCGCGCTGGTGCAAGCGGGCGGGCGGCCGCTGAATCGCCCGTTTACCGATGCGCTGATCGGCGGCTGCGAGCGTTTCCTGCAGTTGGCCACCACGGCGCTGGAATATGAGCGCGACGACCTGCCGAGCGGTGTGCGCTTCGTCGGGCCGCTGCGCAGCGGTGGTCAACCGGCCGCGGAAGAGGCGTTGTGGGAGGAGGACGATCGTCGGCCGCTGGTGATCGTGTCTCAGGGCACGCTGGCCAATGTCGATCTGCATCAGCTGATCGTGCCGACGCTGCAGGCGCTGGCGCATCTGCCGGTGCGGGTGTTGGCCACCACCGGCGGGCGAGCGACCGAAGGGCTGATGGACGCGTTGCCGGACAACGCCCGAGTGCGGGCGTTCATCTCCTTCGAACACTGGTTACCGCAGGCGGCGCTGCTGATCACCAACGGCGGTTACGGCTCGATCAACTATGCGCTGGACAGCGGCGTGCCGCTGATTGTCGCCGGCACCGGCGAGGACAAGCTGGAGGCGGCCGCGCGCGTGGTGGCCGCCGGCTGCGGCATCAGTCTGCACACCAGCACGCCGAGCGCAGAACAGATCCTGGCGGCGGCGTCGCGTATTCTGCAGCAGCCGATCTATCGGCAACGCGCAGCGCTGGTGCGTGAGGACTATGCCCGCCACGATGCGCTCACGGCGATCGCCAACGAAGTGGCCGCCATTACCGCCTGACCTCGCAGTGTTCCTTTCCCCAGGCGCCGTTTTCGGCGCCTTTTTTCTGCATTTTCTTGCCATGGAAACTGCATGATTATGTACAATCGTCGCAGGCCGCCAAATCGGTTGAATGTTAATCTCACGACAGCGCCGCTGATGAAAGCGGGGGAATATCATAATTTTCTAATTATGAAATGAATCCTCTGGCGACGCTGAAGTGGGACGGTTACCCTGAATCGATAGCCTAATGGGATAGGCGTCAAAACAAGAAGAGAGCAAGCATGAGTGATTCACAAATCCGCATTGCGATTGCGGGCGCCGGCGGCCGGATGGGCCGTCAGTTGATCCAGGCGGTGCAGCAGGCGGAAGGCGTGGTGTTGGGAGCGGCGCTGTCGCGCCCGGGTTCAAGCCTGATCGGCGTCGACGCCGGCGAGCTGGCGGGCATCGGCGCGCTGGGCGTCAAGGTGAGCGACAGTCTGGATAACGTGGCGAGCGAGTTCGACATTCTGATCGACTTCACCCGCCCTGAAAGCACCCTGGGCTACCTGGAATTTTGCGTGGCGCACCATAAGGCGATGGTGATTGGTACCACCGGCTTTGATGACGCCGGCAAGCAGGCGATCCGCGATGCGGCGCAACATATCGGCATCGTGTTCGCCGCCAACTTCAGCGTCGGCGTCAACCTGGTGCTGAAACTGCTTGAGAAGGCCGCGCAGGTGATGGGCGACTATACCGATATCGAAATCGTTGAGGCGCACCATCGCCACAAAGTGGATGCGCCGTCGGGCACGGCGTTGGCCATGGGCGAAGCGATCGCCGGCGCGCTGGGGCGCGATCTGAAAAGCTGTGCGGTCTATGCGCGCGAAGGCCATACCGGCGAACGCGATCCGAAAAGCATCGGCTTTGCCACCATTCGCGCCGGCGACATCGTCGGCGAGCACACCGCGATGTTCGCCGACATCGGTGAACGGGTGGAAATCACCCATAAGGCCTCCAGCCGTATGACTTTTGCCAGCGGCGCGGTGCGCGCGGCTTCCTGGTTGCATAACCGGGATAAAGGCCTGTTTGATATGCGCGATGTGCTAAGTTTGGACCAGATATAACTAAATTGAATACCATCGTGATGTGGTTGTGTTGATCATAATGCTATGATAATAGGGCAATAATTTTATTGTCCTTTTTTTTAACATGATAAATATTATGTTTTGTTTACTTTGTCATTGAAGTGGTTGTTTTTGTGTGTTTATCCTGCTGATTACCTCCGTTTTTTCCGCTTACAGCTTTTTTAGCGTCTTTTTCGTCCCATTCTGGCCGCGTTTTCCGTCATTCTTCCCCGCAACCGTTTCCTAGCCCCGGTTTTCTGTGTTTTTATCGCCGCTCACGCCGCATGAGCGCCGAGAACTGCAAAAATAAAACAAAAAATGGCAGTTTGGGTAGACAAGCCAGGCACTCATCATTAAAATGCGCCCAATTTGCCAAAAATTGGCCTCGCGGACGGTTTTTGCATTGATTTAGATCGCGATATCTGAATTAATATGCAAATATTGTGATTGATTATTCCTCGGAGGATGTTTTGATAAAGTCAGCGCTATTGGTTCTGGAAGACGGAACCCAATTCCACGGTCGGGCCATCGGGGCAGAGGGAACGGCAGTGGGGGAAGTGGTCTTCAATACGTCGATGACCGGTTATCAAGAAATCCTCACTGATCCTTCCTATTCCCGCCAGATCGTTACTCTTACTTATCCTCATATCGGCAATGTCGGCACCAATGCTTCCGACGAAGAATCCTCCGCAGTACACGCCCAAGGCCTCGTCATTCGTGACCTCCCGCTGATCGCCAGCAACTACCGCAGTGAAGAAAGCCTGTCCGACTACCTCAAGCGTCACAACATCGTGGCGATCGCCGATATCGATACCCGTAAATTGACCCGCCTGCTGCGCGAAAAAGGCGCCCAGAACGGCTGCATCGTTGCCGCCGATTCGCCGGACGCCGCGCTGGCCCTGGCCAAGGCGCAAGGCTTCCCGGGGTTGAAGGGCATGGATTTGGCGAAAGAGGTCACCACTCAAGAGGCCTACAGCTGGCAGCAAGGCAGCTGGACGCTTGAAGGCGATCTGCCGGAAGCCAAAACCGCCGCGGAACTGCCGTTCCACGTGGTGGCTTACGACTACGGCGCCAAGCGCAACATCTTGCGCATGCTGGTGGATCGCGGCTGCCGCCTGACCGTGGTGCCGGCGCAGACCCCAGCCGACGAAGTGCTGAAAATGAATCCGGACGGCATCTTCCTGTCCAACGGCCCGGGCGACCCGGAGCCGTGCGACTACGCCATCGCCGCCATCAAACAGTTCCTGGAAACCGACATTCCGGTGTTCGGCATCTGTCTGGGTCACCAGCTGCTGGCGCTGGCCAGCGGGGCGAAAACCATGAAGATGAAGCTCGGCCACCACGGCGGCAACCACCCGGTGAAGGATCTGGACAACAACACCGTGATGATCACCGCGCAGAACCACGGCTTTGCGGTAGATGAAAACAACCTGCCGGCGAATCTGCGCGTGACGCACAAATCGCTGTTCGACCACACGGTGCAGGGCATTCACCGCACCGACAAGGCGGCGTTCAGCTTCCAGGGGCACCCGGAAGCCAGCCCAGGCCCGCACGACGCCGCGCCGCTGTTCGATCACTTTATCGAACTGATTGAGACTTACCGTTCTAACGCCAAATAATCAGGAGCAGTAAAAAATGCCAAAACGTACAGACATAAAAAGCATCCTGATCCTCGGCGCGGGTCCGATCGTTATCGGCCAGGCGTGTGAGTTCGACTACTCGGGCGCCCAGGCGTGTAAAGCGCTGCGCGAAGAGGGCTACCGCGTCATTCTGGTCAACTCCAACCCGGCGACCATCATGACCGACCCGGAGATGGCCGACGCGACCTACATTGAGCCGATCCACTGGGAAGTGGTGCGCAAGATCATCGAAAAAGAGCGCCCGGATGCGGTGCTGCCGACCATGGGCGGCCAGACGGCGCTGAACTGCGCGCTGGAGCTGGAGCGTCAGGGCGTGCTGGCCGAGTTCGGCGTCACCATGATCGGCGCGACCGCCGATGCCATCGACAAGGCCGAAGACCGCCGCCGTTTCGACGTGGCGATGAAGAAAATCGGTTTGGATACCGCGCGTTCCGGCATCGCGCACACCATGGAAGAAGCGCTGGCGGTAGCCGCTGACGTCGGCTTCCCGTGCATTATCCGTCCTTCCTTTACCATGGGCGGCACCGGCGGCGGCATCGCTTACAACCGCGAAGAGTTTGAAGAGATCTGCGAACGCGGTCTGGACCTGTCGCCGACCAACGAGCTGCTGATCGACGAATCGCTGATCGGTTGGAAAGAGTACGAGATGGAAGTGGTGCGTGATAAGAACGACAACTGCATCATCGTTTGCTCCATCGAAAACTTCGACGCCATGGGCATCCACACCGGCGACTCGATCACCGTTGCGCCGGCCCAGACCCTGACCGACAAGGAATACCAAATCATGCGCAACGCCTCGATGGCGGTGCTGCGTGAGATCGGCGTTGAAACCGGCGGCTCCAACGTGCAGTTCTCGGTTAACCCGAAAACCGGCCGCCTGATCGTCATCGAGATGAACCCGCGCGTGTCGCGCTCTTCGGCGCTGGCGTCGAAAGCCACCGGCTTCCCGATCGCCAAGATCGCCGCCAAACTGGCGGTGGGCTATACCCTCGATGAGCTGATGAACGACATCACCGGCGGCCGCACTCCGGCGTCGTTCGAGCCGTCCATCGACTACGTCGTGACCAAGATCCCGCGCTTCAACTTCGAGAAGTTCGCCGGCGCCAACGATCGCCTGACTACCCAGATGAAGTCGGTCGGCGAAGTGATGGCCATCGGCCGCACTCAGCAGGAGTCGCTGCAGAAAGCGCTGCGCGGTCTGGAAGTGGGCGCCACCGGCTTCGATCCGAAAGTGAGCCTGGACGATCCGGAAGCGCTGACCAAAATCCGCCGCGAGCTGAAAGACGCCGGTTCCGACCGCATCTGGTACATCGCCGACGCCTTCCGCGCCGGTCTGTCGGTCGACGGCGTCTTCAACCTGACCAACGTCGATCGCTGGTTCCTGGTGCAGATTGAAGAGCTGGTGCGCCTGGAAGAGCAGGTAGCCGAAGCGGGCATCAATGGCCTGGACAAAGACTTCCTGCGCACGTTGAAGCGCAAGGGCTTCGCCGATGCGCGTCTGGCCAAGCTAGCCGGTGTCGCCGAGAGCGAAATTCGCAAGCTGCGTCACAGCCACGGTCTGCATCCGGTGTACAAGCGCGTGGATACCTGCGCGGCGGAATTCGCCACCGACACCGCCTACATGTACTCCACCTATGAAGAAGAGTGCGAGTCCAACCCGACCAACGACCGGCCGAAAGTGATGGTGTTGGGCGGCGGGCCGAACCGTATCGGCCAAGGCATCGAGTTCGACTACTGCTGCGTGCACGCCTCTCTGGCGCTGCGCGAAGACGGTTACGAGACCATCATGGTCAACTGTAACCCGGAAACCGTCTCCACCGACTACGACACCTCGGACCGCCTGTACTTTGAGCCGGTGACCCTGGAAGACGTGCTGGAAATCGTGCGCATCGAGAAACCAAAAGGCGTTATCGTACAGTACGGCGGCCAGACCCCGCTGAAGCTGGCGCGTGAGCTGGAAGCCGCAGGCGTGCCGATCATCGGCACCAGCCCGGACGCCATCGACCGTGCCGAAGACCGCGAACGCTTCCAGCAGGCGGTCAACCGCCTGGGCCTGAAGCAGCCGGCCAACGCCACCGTTACCGCCATCGAGCAGGCGGTCGAGAAGGCGGCGGGCATCGGCTATCCGCTGGTAGTACGTCCTTCCTACGTGCTGGGCGGCCGGGCGATGGAAATCGTCTATGACGAAACCGACCTGCGCCGTTATTTCCAGACCGCGGTCAGCGTGTCCAACGATGCGCCGGTGTTGCTGGACCGCTTCCTGGACGACGCGGTGGAAGTGGACGTCGATGCTATCTGCGACGGCGAGCGCGTGCTGATTGGCGGCATCATGGAGCACATCGAGCAGGCGGGCGTGCACTCCGGCGACTCCGCGTGCTCACTGCCGGCGTACACCCTGAGCCAGGAAATTCAGGACGTGATGCGTCGCCAGGTGGAAAAACTGGCGTTCGAGCTGCAGGTGCGCGGTCTGATGAACGTACAGTTCGCGGTGAAAGACAACGAAGTCTACCTGATTGAAGTCAACCCGCGCGCCGCGCGTACCGTGCCGTTCGTGTCCAAAGCGACCGGCGTGCCGCTGGCCAAAGTGGCCGCGCGCGTGATGGCGGGCAAAACGCTGGTTGAGCAGGGCGTGACCGAAGAAATTATCCCGCCGTACTACTCGGTGAAAGAAGTGGTGCTGCCGTTCAACAAATTCCCGGGCGTCGACCCGATTCTGGGGCCGGAAATGCGCTCTACCGGGGAAGTGATGGGCGTAGGCCGCACCTTCGCGGAAGCCTTCTCCAAAGCGATGCTGGGCAGCAACTCGGGCATGAAGAAGCAGGGCCGCGCGCTGCTGTCGGTGCGCGAAGGCGATAAAGCCCGCGTGGTCGATTTGGCCGCCAGCCTGCTGAAGCAGGGCTTCGAGTTGGATGCCACCCACGGCACCGCGGTGGTGCTGGGCGAAGCGGGCATCAACCCGCGTCTGGTCAACAAGGTGCACGAAGGGCGTCCGCACATTCAAGACCGTATCAAGAACGGCGAGTACACCTACATCGTCAACACCACGGCAGGCCGCCAGGCGATTGAGGACTCCAAGCTGATTCGCCGCAGCGCCCTGCAGTACAAGGTGCACTACGACACCACGCTGAACGGCGGCTTTGCCACCGCGATGGCGCTGAAAGCGGATCCGACCGAGCAGGTGACTTCGGTGCAGGAAATGCACGCGCGTATCGGCAAGTAACCGCGCGAGAACGTTATGCCAGGGCGCTGCAGATGCAGCGCCTTTTTTTATTCAGCGAATTTGTCGGCTGGTGTTAAAAATTTCCGCTATCAATCAGTGGGCAAACTGTCACTCTGTGTGATTGGTATATGCTTGGTGTATTGGCAAGAAACGAAGGAACGACGATAACAATGATTCTGATAATTTATGCTCACCCGTATCCCCGGCATTCGCATGCCAATCAGCGCCTGCTGCAGGCGGTGAGGGATCTCCCCGAGGTAGAGGTGCGCTCGCTGTATGAGCTGTACCCCGATTTCAATATCGATATCAACGCCGAGCAACAGGCGCTGGAGCGCGCCGACCTGGTGGTGCTGCAGCATCCGATGCAGTGGTACAGCTTCCCGCCGCTGTTGAAGCTGTGGATCGACAAAGTGCTGGAGCACGGCTGGGCCTACGGCCACGACGGCAATGCGCTGGTGGGTAAAGACTGCCTGTGGGCAGTGACCAGCGGCGGCGACGAGCACCACTTCGAGCTGGGCGACTTTCCTAACTTCGCTACGCTGGCGCAGCCGCTGCAGGCTACGGCGATCTATTGCGGCATGAACTGGCAACCTTATTTCGCCGTGCACAACACCTTTACCTGCAACGAGCCGGCGCTGCTCGCCGCCGGCGAAGCCTACCGCCAGCGGTTGGTTGACTACCTGATGGAACATGCCGAAGCGGAAACCCGGGAGGCCAGCCATGGATAACCATCACATGATGATCGAGGGACTGATCTACCTCGGCTCCGCGGCGCTGTTCGTGCCGATCGCGGTGCGACTGGGGCTGGGCTCGGTGCTTGGCTACCTGATCGCCGGCTGTATTATCGGCCCCTGGGGGCTGAAGCTGGTGTCGGATGCCGAGTCGATCCTGACCTTCGCCGAGATCGGCGTGGTGCTGATGTTGTTTATCATCGGCCTGGAGCTGGATCCCAAGCGGCTGTGGACGCTGCGCGCCTCGGTGTTCGGCGGCGGCAGCATCCAAATGGTGGGCTGTGGCCTGGCGCTGAGCGCCTTCTGTTACTTCCTCGGCCTCAACTGGAAGGTGGCGCTGCTGATCGGCTTGACGCTGGCGCTTTCATCTACCGCCATCGCCATGCAGGCGATGAGCGAACGTAATTTGACGCCGTCGCCAATCGGCCGCAGCGCGTTTGCGGTGCTGCTGTTCCAGGATATCGCGGCGATCCCGCTGGTGGCGATGATCCCGCTGCTCGCCAGCAGCGGCGCCACCACCACGCTGGGCGCTTTCGTAATGTCGGCGGCCAAGGTGGTGGGCGCGTTGACGATGGTGGTGCTGCTCGGCCGCTACGTCACCCGCCCGCTGCTGCACTTCGTCGCCCGTTCGGGCATGCGCGAGGTGTTCAGCGCCGTGGCGCTGTTCCTGGTGTTCGGTTTTGGCATCCTGCTGGAGATGGCCGGACTGTCGATGGCGATGGGGGCGTTCCTCGCCGGGGTACTGCTGGCGAGCTCGGAATACCGTCACGCACTGGAGAGCGATATTCAGCCGTTCAAGGGGTTGCTGCTGGGGCTGTTCTTTATCGGCGTTGGCATGTCGATTGACTTCGGCACCCTGTTCCATCACCCGCTGCTGATCGCCTCGCTGCTGCTGGGCTTTATGTTGATCAAGGCGGCGCTGCTGTGGCTGATTGGGCCGCTGCTCGGGGTGCCGAAGCGCCAGCGCGGCCTGTTCGCCATTCTGCTGGGCCAGGGCAGTGAGTTTGCCTTTGTGATTTTCAGCGCCGCGCAGCTGGCCGGCGTATTGCCGGTCGAATGGGCCAAATCGCTGACGCTGGCGGTAGCGCTGTCGATGGCGGCCACGCCGCTGTTGTTGGTGATCGCCGCGCAGCTGGAAAAAAATGCGCCGAAAGAGGAGCGCCCGGCTGACGTCATCGACGACGAGAATGCCAGCGTGATCATTGCCGGCTTCGGCCGTTTCGGCCAGATCGCCGGCCGTTTGCTGTTGGCCAACGGCGTGCACACCGTGGTACTGGATCACGATCCGGACCATATTGAAACGCTGCGCAAATTCGACACCAAGGTGTTTTACGGCGACGCCACGCGGGCCGATCTGCTGGAGGCCGCCGGCGCCGCTCACGCCAAGGTGCTGATCAACGCCATCGACGATGTGGAAGACAGCCTGGCGTTAACCGAGCTGGCCAGGCAGCACTTCCCGCATCTGAAGGTGGTGGCGCGGGCGCGCGACGTCGATCATTGGTATCAGCTGCGGCAGCTGGGGGTGGAAAAACCGGAGCGCGAAACTTTCGAAAGCTCGCTGCGCATCGGCCGTGAAACGCTGGAACTGCTGGGGCTGGACGCCTATGAGGCGCGCGAGAAGGCGGACACGTTCCGCCGCTATAACCTGAAGATGCTGGAAGACACGCTGGAGAATTATCAGGATACTGAATTCCGTATCGCCAGCCTGCAGCGAGCCAAGGAGATGCTCAGTGCGGCCATCGAGCAGGATCAGAATCGGCTGTCGCGGGTGCAGCAGACCGGCTGGCGCGGCAGTATCGACGGCAAGGCGCCGGAAGATGAGGTGGTGGAAGCCAAAGGATAACAGCAGGGGCGCCGTAATGGCGCCCCGTTTTTTTGCTTAGCTCAACGCGACCTTGATCCCTAAGGCGATCAGCATGCCGCCCAGCAATTTGTCGACGACCTTCTGCGTCTTTTCCAGCCCGCGGCGCACCGGCCCGCTTTGGATCAGGAACACCAGCAGCGGCCACCAGATGACCGACAGGCCGAGAATAATCCCCGCGTACCACAGCTTGTCGCCCAGGCCGGAATCGATCTGCAGCACCTGGGTAAATACCGCCAGGAAGAACAGGGTGGCTTTCGGGTTCAGCAGGTTGCACAGGTAGCCTTGCGCAAAGGCGCTCTTCAGGCTGACCTGCTGCTGCGGCAGATTGCTGACGTTCATTTTGCCGCCGCCGCGCGACAGCAGCGCCTGGATGCCGATCCACACCAGATAGACCGCCCCGGCGTATTTCAGCAGGTTAAACAGCCACGGCGTGGTGGTGATCACCACCGCCAGCCCGGCGACGCAGTAGGACATGTGGGTGGCGACACCGCATATCACGCCGAATGCGGTCATCATGGCGGCTAGCCGAGGATAGCGGGCGGCGTTTTTGATCACCAGGAAAAAATCCGGGCCGGGGGAGAGCATGCCGAGGGCGGCAATGCCGGCGACGAACAGCGAAGTTTCAAGCATGGGAGCGTCTCGCGCAAAAGACAGAGTTCTGGCGATAATAACGCCGCTTCCTCTGATGCGCATCAACCCAATGAGGTATTGTTAGGCTCTATGATAATAATTCATCTACCGCCAGCGACGGAGCACCATGCAGCAGACTACCGCCACAGAGAGGCCGGAGCCGCACCGGCAACAGCGTGAAATTACCCGCTTGTGCATTCAATGCGCGCTGCTGCTGTTGCAGCACGGCGCCGAGAGCACGGTGGTGGAACAGCTGTCGACCCGCCTGGGGTTGGCGCTGGGGATGGACAGCGTGGAAAGTTCAATCTCCGCCAATGCGGTGGTGTTGACCACCCTCAGCCACGGCGCCTGCCTGACCACCACCCGCAAGAATGTCGATCGCGGCATCAATATGCAGGTGGTGACCGAAGTGCAGCATATCGTGATCCTCGCCGAGCATCGCCTGGCGGATGCGCACGACGTGGCGCGTCGCTTTGAAAGGATCCGGCCGCTGCGCTACCCGCGCTGGCTGGTGGTGCTGATGGTGGGCCTGTCCTGTGGATGTTTCAGCATGCTCAACGGCGGCGGCGGCGACGCCTTTTTGGTGACCTTTATCGCCAGCGGCGCGGCGATGCTGGTGCGCCAGATCCTCACCGCCCGCCAGATGAATCCGCTGATCAATTTTTGCCTGACGGCGTTTGTCGCTACGTCGATATCTGGGCTGCTGCTGCGCCTACCGGTGTTTAAAGAGACCTCGAGCGTGGCGATGGCCGCCAGCGTGCTGTTGCTGGTGCCGGGCTTCCCGCTGATCAACGCAGTGGCCGATATGTTTAAGGGGCACGTCAACACCGGGCTGGCGCGCTGGGCGATGGCCAGCCTGCTGACGCTGGCCACCTGCATCGGGGTGGTGATGGCGATGTCGCTGTGGGATCTGCGGGGGTGGTCATGAATCTGCTGTGGGCATTGTTGCAGGAGATGCTGTTGGCGGCGGTACCGGCGCTGGGCTTCGCCATGGTGTTCAACGTACCGTTGCGTGCGCTGCGCTATTGCGCGTTGCTCGGGGCAATCGGGCGCGGCTCGCGCATGTTGATGATGCACGCTGGCATGAATATCGAGTGGGCGTCGCTGCTGGCGGCGATCCTGATCGGTATCATCGGCATCTACT
Source organism: Serratia sp. CY33802 (assembly GCF_052169095.1). Lineage (NCBI taxonomy): Bacteria > Pseudomonadati > Pseudomonadota > Gammaproteobacteria > Enterobacterales > Yersiniaceae > Serratia > Serratia sp. CY33802. The sequence continues at coordinate 167,142 of NZ_JBJNLL010000003.1, read as the reverse complement.
GGTCGCGCTGGCTGTTGGCGCATCCGAAGGTATTCACCGTGGCGGCGGTGATCCCGATGTTCCCCGGCATTTCCGCCTATACCGCGATGATAACTGTGGTAGAGATCTCGCATCTTGGCTACAGCGAAGCCTTGATGGAGACCATGATCACCAACTTCCTCAAGGCCAGTTTCATCGTCGGCGCGTTGTCGATCGGCCTGTCGTTACCGGGCCTGTGGCTGTATCGCAAACGCCCCGGCGTGTGAAATTTCCCGGCGGGCGATCGTTGGTTATTAGATATGCTGATAAGAGCTATCTTATATATTCATCTTGCTTGATTAGCCTATCGACGGCACTCAGGCCTTTACGTATAGTGTCACCAATTTTGCTGCCTACACAGGGTTAAACAATGATTATCAGCCTGATCGCTGCCTTGGCGGCGGATCGCGTTATTGGCATGGAAAACGCCATGCCGTGGCACCTGCCGGCGGACCTGGCGTGGTTTAAACGCAACACGTTGAATAAGCCGGTTATTATGGGCCGCAAGACCTTCGAGTCCATCGGCCGCCCGCTGCCGGGCCGCCACAATATCGTTTTGAGCAGCCGCCCAGGCAATGCCGCCGGGGTGACCTGGGTGACCTCGCTGGATGAGGCGCTGGCCGCCGCGGGTGAGGTGGAAGAAGTGATGGTGATCGGCGGTGGGCGCATCTATACCCAGCTGCTGCCGCGCGCCGATCGCCTGTACCTGACGCACATCGACGCCGAAGTCGGCGGCGATACTCACTTCCCGGATTACGAGCCGGACGAGTGGGAAACCACGTTCAGCGAATTCCACGACGCCGACGAGCTGAACTCGCACAGCTACTGCTTCGAAATCCTGCAGCGCCGCTGATTTCAGCGCGTTAGCCAGCTATCCCCGGGGGCGCAAGCAATTGCGCCCCCGGTCTTTTTGCGCCGGTCATTCGTAACCTTTCCGTCACATTACCTGATTAGTATGAAGCCCAACTCCGAGCGCCACGGCAACTCTGGTGAATCTTGACCGCGGCGCCATAACTAAAAAGGTAACCACGTTATGACCAAGCAAATTGAGCAATTAGACGCCGACCGCCTGATCGATCGCACTCGCCGCAAGCTGCTGCTCGGCAGCGCCGGCGCCGTCGGCCTGGCCGGTTTTCTCGGCGGCGGCATCTGGTCGGTCTCCGCCGAGGCGTTAGCCGAGGATCTGCCGCCGAACACGCTGCTGGGTTTCCGGGGCATCGCCGCGTCTACCGCCGATGAAGTGACGATAGCGCCAGGCTACCGCGCCGAGGTGCTGATCTCCTGGGGCGAGCCGCTGGTGGACGGCGCGCCGGCCTTCGATCCGCAGGGCAACAACAGCGCCGCCGATCAGGAAAAACAGTTTGGCGACAACAACGATGGCATGAGCTTCTTCCCTATCGATGACAATCACGGCGTGATGGCCATCAATAACGAATACGTTAACGAGCAGTACCTGTTCGCCCACGGCGGCGCCAAGGCCACCAGCCTGGAAGAGGTGCGCAAATCGCAGGCGGCGCACGGCGTCTCCATTGTCGCGGTCAAGCGGGTCGGCGACGGCCAGCGCTGGGCGGTGGAGCGCCCGTCGCGCTATAACCGCCGCATCACCGCCAACAGCGAGATGCAATTCAACGGCCCGGCCGCCGGACATCCGCTGTTGCAGACCGCCGCCGATCCGAGCGGCCGCAAGGTGCTGGGCACGTTCGGCAATTGCGCCAACGGCAAGACGCCGTGGGGCACCTACCTGACCTGCGAGGAAAACTTCGACACCTATTTCGGCACCCGTCAGGCCGATTATCGAACCACGCCGGAACAGAAGCGCTACACGCTGAAGGTCAACGAACCGGAGCGCAACTGGCCGGACTATGACGAGCGCTTCGATGTGGCGAAGAATCCCAACGAATTCAACCGCCACGGCTGGATCGTCGAGATCGATCCGTTGAATCCGACCTCGACGCCCATCAAGCACACCGCGCTCGGCCGCTTCAAACATGAAAACGCGGCGGTGACGGTGGCCAAAGACGGCCGTCTGGTGGTGTATATGGGCGACGACGAGCGCGGTGAACATATCTATAAGTACGTTTCCAAAGGCGTGGTCGACGCCGCCAATCCGGCCAACAATCGCACGCTGCTGGACGAGGGAACGCTGTACGTGGCGCAGTTCGACGGCGACGAAGCCGGCACGCCGCTGAAGGGCAAAGGGCGCTGGATTGCGCTCGAGTTCGGCAAGAACGGCCTGACGCCGGAGAACGGCTTCCGCGACGAGGCCGAAGTGCTGATCTTCGCCCGCAAGGCGGCGCAGCAGGCCGGCGCCACCAAGATGGATCGCCCTGAGTGGATCGCGGTCAACCCGCATGACGGGCGCGCGTACTGCACGCTGACCAACAACAGCAAGCGCGGCGAGGAAGGGATGCCGTTGAACGCCGCCAACCCGCGACCGAACAATATCTACGGCCAAATCATTCGCTGGGACGAGGGCGGCGACGCCACCGCCGACGTCTTCGCCTGGGACATCTATGCGTTGTGCGGCAACCCGATCGCCCACCCCGAAGGCGTCAACCGCGGCACGCCGAATATCACGGCGGAAAATACCTTCAACAGCCCGGACGGGCTGGGCTTCGATCGCGCCGGCCGCCTGTGGATCCTCACCGATGGCAAGTACAGCAACAAGGGCGATTACGTCGGGCAGGGCAACAACCAGATGCTGGTGGGCGATCCGGTCAGCGGCGAGATCCGCCGTTTCATGGTGGGGCCAAAGTCCTGCGAACTGACCGGCCTCACCTTCACCCCGGACTACAAGACGATGTTCGTCAACGTACAGCATCCGGGAGAAGAGGGCGATTCGCACTTCCCGAACAACAGCCCGCGCCCGCGTTCATCGGTGTTGATGATCACGCGTGAAGATGGCGGAGTGATTGGAGCGTAAGGCGGCAATCAATACAGGACAAAGGCGGCCACCGGGCCGCCTTTATCGTTTCAGGATGCGGCTAATCTGCCGGCGTGGTCAGGCGCTTCGCCGCGATTGGCGGGTTGCGTGAAGTAACGGCGGTCTTCCCAGCGCAGCATCGTCAGATCGCCGCCCCAGCAGCAGCCGGTATCCAGCCCGATCACGCCCTCCGGCGTACCCTTGCCTTCCAGCGAGGCCCAGTGGCCGAAGATGATGGTGTATTCCGGATCCACCAGGCGCGGCAGCTCGAACCACGGTTTCAGCGGCGCCGGCGCGCTGCCCGGCGCATCTTTGCAGATCATGTCGAGCTGGCCGTTGGGGAAGCAGTAGCGCATGCGCGTCAGCGCATTGGTGCTGAAACGAAGGCGCGCCAGGCCGCTCAGCTCCGGCGCCCAGTTGTTCGGCATGTCGCCGTACATGGCGTCGAGGAACAGCGGATAGCTGTCGCTGCTCAATACCGCCTCCACTTCGCGTGCGCACATTTTCGCGGTGTCGATGTCCCACTGCGGGGTGATGCCGGCGTGGGCCATCACCAGCTTTTGCTCATCATCCACCTGCAGCACCGGTTGGCGGCGCAGCCAATTGATCAGCTCGTCGGCGTCCGGCGCTTCCAGCAGCGGCGTGATGCGATCTTTGGGTTTGTTGCGGCTAATGCCGGCGTAAACCGCCAGCAGGTGCAGATCGTGGTTGCCCAGCACCATGCGCACCGCCGGGCCGAGCGAGCGCACATAGCGCAGCACGTCCAGCGAGGCGGGGCCGCGCGCCACCAGATCGCCGGTCAGCCACAGTTGATCGCGCTCGGGATCGAAAGCAGCCTGAGCCAGCAGCGACTTCAGTTCATCGAAACAGCCGTGAACGTCGCCGATAAGGTATGTCGACATAGTTAATGGATCAGCGTTGGAATGGCTAAGCGGAACACGGGAATAGCGGTGCGGAACGGCTGACCCTGATGGTCCACCATTTCGTAATGGCCTTCCATGGTGCCCAGCGGCGTTTCCAGAATGGCGCCGCTGGTGTACTGAAACTCGCCACCGGGCGGAATGACGGGCTGTTCGCCGATCACGCCTTCGCCCTGGACTTCGGTCTGACGGCCGTTGCTGTTGGTGATCAGCCAGTAACGGCCCAACAGTTGCACGTCGGTCCGCCCCAGATTGCGGATGGTGATGGTATAGGCGAAGACGTAACGCTCTTCTTCAGGGATCGACTGTGATTCCACATAGATGCTCTGAACCTGAATACACACGCGGGGCGAATCAATCATGACAACAACTCCTTATTGCTGCGGCGCCGGATTGGCTGACAGCCAGTTCGCCAGCTTGCAGTACTGCGCCACAGAAATATTTTCTGCTCTGAGCGAAGGATCGACGCCCAGCTCCGTCAGCTGCTCCGGCGTGAACAGGTCGCCCAGGCTATTGCGGATGGTTTTCCGCCGCTGGTTGAATGCCTGCGTGGTGATGCGGCTCAGCATGCGCACGTCGCCCACCGGGTTCGGCAGCTCGGTGTGCGGCACCAGACGCACCACGGCGGAATCGACCTTCGGCGGCGGCGCGAACGCGGTCGGCGGCACTTCCAGCACCGGAATGACGTTGCAGTAGTACTGCGCCATCACGGTCAAACGCCCGTAGGCCTTGCTGTTCGGGCCGGCCACCAGACGGTTGACCACCTCTTTTTGCAACATAAAGTGCATGTCGCGGATTGCCTGAGTATAGCTGAAAAGGTGGAACATCAGCGGCGTCGAAATATTGTACGGCAGGTTACCAAATACGCGCAGCGGTTGGCCAGCTTCCTCGGCCAGTTCGGCGAAATTCACCGTCATGGCGTCCTGCTGGTGGATGGTCAGCTTGTCTTTCAGCCGCGGGTGGTTCTCCAGCCGGGTGGCCAGATCGCGGTCCAGTTCGATCACCGTCATGCGGTCCATGCGCGCGCCGACCGGCTCGGTCAAGGCGCCGAGGCCGGGGCCGATCTCGACCACCGCTTCGCCCGGCTGCGGGTGAATGGCGGAGACAATGCTATCGATGACAAACTGATCGGTTAAAAAGTTTTGTCCAAAGCGTTTGCGGGCAAAGTGCCCTTGGTGGACTCTGTTATTCATTACAATTAATTATCATTTTAATGGCGAGATTCAGGGCCGTTTGGAAACTGCCGACATCGGCGGTGCCGGTGCCGGCCAGTTCCAGAGCGGTACCGTGGTCGACCGAGGTGCGTATGAAAGGCAAACCGAGGGTGATATTCACCGCGCGGCCGAACCCTTGGTATTTTAGCACCGGCAGCCCCTGATCGTGATACATCGCCAGCACCGCATCGGCATCTTGCAGATATTTGGGCTGGAACAGGGTGTCCGCCGGCAGCGGGCCGACAAGATGGATGCCGTCAGCGCGCAGCGCGTCGAGCGCCGGGATGATGGTGTCTATCTCTTCGCGCCCCATATGGCCGCCTTCCCCGGCGTGGGGATTCAGACCGCAAACGTAAATGTGCGGCTGGGCGATGCCAAATTTGGTTTTCAGATCGTGGTCGAGGATGCGGATGACTTCGAACAGGCTCTGCTGCGTGATGGCGCCCGGCACCGCCAGCAACGGCAGGTGGGTGGTCGCCAGCGCCACGCGCAGCTCTTCGGTCGCGAGCATCATCACCACGCGATCGCAGCGGCTGCGATCGGCAAAGAATTCGGTATGGCCGATAAACGGCACGCCGGCGTCGTTGATCACGCCCTTGTTCACCGGGCCGGTGATCAGCGCCGCGAACTCGCCGTTCAGGCAGCCGTCGCAGGCGCGCGCCAGGGTTTCCACCACGTAGGCGCTGTTGCCGACGTTCAACTCACCGGCGGTCACCGGGTGAGCGAGCGGGACCGGTAGCACGGTCAGCGTGCCGGCGCGTTGCGCTTCGGCCGGTTGCTGCGGCTGGTAGTCGCGCAGCGTCAGCGGCAGGCCCATACGCTTGGCGCGTTCAAGCAGCAGGGCCGGATCGGCGCACACCACCAGCTCAACAGGCCAATCCTGTTGCGCCAGCGCGGCTACCAAATCCGGCCCCACCCCGGCGGGTTCGCCGGGGGTAATGACGACGCGTTTATTGCTGTGCATCGCTGCCATCGAGGATCTTCACGTAAGCCTGGGCGCGCTGTTCCTGCATCCAGGTCTGCGCTTCTTCAGCGAACTTACGGTTGAACAGCATACGGTAAGCACGGTCTTTTTGCGCAGCGTCGGTCTTATCCACCTGACGGGTATCCAGCAGCTGGATCAGGTGCCAACCGAAGGAGGAGTGGACCGGCGCGCTGATTTCACCCTTGCTCAGCTTCAGCAACGCATCGCGGAAGGCCGGATCGTAGATGTCCGGGGAAGCCCAGCCCAGATCGCCGCCTTGCATCGCAGAACCCGGATCTTGCGACAGCTGTTTGGCTTCGTCGGCAAACTTGGCGCGGCCGCTCTTGATCGCTTCCGCCACGGATTGCAGTTTGGCGCGAGCCTGGTCGTCGGTCAGCACCACTGAAGGTTTCAGCAGGATGTGACGGGCGTGCACTTCGGTGACCGACACCGACTGGCTGGCGCCGCGAATGTCGTTCACTTTCAGGATGTGGAAGCCGACGCCGGAACGGATTGGGCCGACGACGTCGCCTTTCTTGGCGCTCACCAGACGTTCCGCGAACAGGGTCGGGATTTCTTGCAGTTTGCCCCAGCCCATGTTGCCACCTTTCAGCGCCTGAGAGTCGGCGGAGTAGGTGATCGCCAGCTTGCCGAAGTCGGCGCCGCTGTTGATCTCACCCACCAGACGTTTGGCCAGCTCTTCGGCTTTGTCGACCTGCTGCTGCGACGGGTTTTCCGGCAGCGGGATCAGGATGTGGCTGATGTTCATTTCGGTGTCGCTGCCGTTCTGTGCGCCCACCTGTTTGGCCAGTGCGTCCACTTCCTGTGGCAGGATGGTGACGCGGCGGCGCACTTCGTTGTTACGCACTTCGGAGATCAGCATCTCTTTGCGGATCTGCGCGCGGTAGGTGTTGTAGTTCAACCCTTCGTACGACAGGCGGCTGCGCAGCTGATCGACGCTCATCTTGTTTTGCGCGGCGATGTTGGCGATCGCTTTGTCCAGATCGGCATCGGACACGGTGATGCCCATTTTCTTGGCCATCTGCAGCTGGATGTTATCCATGATCAGGCGTTCGATGATCTGATGGCGCAGCGTCTTGTCGTCCGGCAGTTGCTGGCCGGCCTGCTGGGCGTTGAGCTTGACTGACTGCAACAGACCGTTGACGTCGCTTTCGAGTACCACGCCGTTATCCACGACGGCGGCGACTTTATCCACTTCTTGGGGTGCTGCGAACGCGGCATTGGCGCAAACCACCAATCCGAGAATAAGCGTTCTCCAGTTCTTCATACATTTCCCATTATGTAATCCGCAAATGCGGGTGAAAGTTCTCGTTTTCAAAGTGTTGCAAAGCGTCAGAATGCGCGCTGATACGGCAGAATGCCGGAGCGCAGCATTTCTGCGGAGCCGAGACTATGATCGCTGCTCAGGCCGCGCAGTTCGACGTTGAACGAAACTCTGTTGTCGTAAACGCTGGTATTGTTGCTGTTGTTCCAGTCGGTGATCTTGCGCTCATAGCCCAGCGTCACCGCCCAGCAGCAGGTGTTGTACTTCAGCCCCACCAACTGATCGGCGGATTGTTTGGCGCGGGTGTCGTAGTAGTACGCCCCGACCACCGCCCAACGATCGGCGATCGGCCAACTGCCGGTGATGCCCACCTGCGAGATGCCGTCCTGGAAGGCCGGAACCGTTTTGGTGTTCAACGCCGTCTGGATATATTCCGGCGTGGCGTAACGGTAGTTCAACTGCACCACGCGCTCGGCGTCCTGGCGGTATTCCACCACGCCGTTGCCCAGCGAGACGCTGTTCAGGCGGGTGTCGTACTGCAGGCCGCCGCGCAGGCCCCAACGATCGTCGATTTTCCAATAGGTATCGCCGGCCCAGGCTACGCTGCCGGTATCGTCGTTGTTGTCGTAACCGGTCATCTGGTCACCGGTACGCGAACGGCTGAAGTAGTAGATTTGACCCACGGAAGCGTTAAAACGTTCAACCAGGGCGTCATCATAAATGCGGGTGGTCAAACCGGTAGAGACGCGGTTCTGCGAAGCGATGCGATCCAGGCCGCTGTAGGTGCGATCGCGGAACAGGCCGGAGTAGTCGGTCTGCAGCAGCGTGGTGTCGTAGGTGTAGATGTTGCTCTGGTCGCGGTACGGCACATACAGGTACTGCACGCGCGGCTCCAGCGTCTGGGTAGCGCCCTCGGCCCAGATCATCGGCCTCTCGAACACCAGCTTGCCGTCGACTTTGAACTGCGGCAGTACGCGGTTGACCGAATCATCGAGCTCCGGCGCGGCAGCGTTTTTGCGGCTCTGGTAGTTGGCCGCGAAACCGTCAGGAATATCCTGCTGGTAGTGGGTCGCCATCACCTTGGCTTCGGTGTTCAGGCTGGCCCAGCCGTTGGTGAGCGGCAGACTCAGCGTCGGCTCCATATGCAGACGGGTGGCGTCAGGGCTATATGGGTTGACGCTGGTGAACTTGGCCGCCTGGCCGTAAATATGGAAGTCGAACGGGCCGAGGTCGTTCTTGTAGTAGTTCAGGTCCAGCTGCGGCTGAACTTTATACGAGTCCGACTGTGAACGATCGGTGTCGTCGTAGATCTGGAACTGCTTGGAGCTCAGCGTGGCGTTCCAGTTTTCGTTGGCGTAGCCGAGGCTGAATTTCTGCGTGGCGTAGCCGTCGGTGGTGGAACCGTATTTGGAGTCCAGATCGGTGAAGTATTTGGAATCGCTGACCTTGGTGTAGTCGACGTTGAAGCGCCATACCTGATCCATGACGCCGTTATGGTTCCAGTAGAACAGCCAGCGTTTGTTGTCGTCATGATCTTTGCCGTATTCCTTGTCGTCCGGCAGCCAGTCGAACTCCATCAGGCCGAGGCCCGGCTGCACCAGATAACGGAACTCGGTCTGCCACTGCAGGCCGCGCTTGGACATATAGTGCGGTGTGATGGTGGCGTCGTAGTTCGGCGCGATGTTCCAATAGTACGGCAACATGAACTCGAAGCCATTGTTGCTGCCGTACTTGGCGTTCGGGATCAGGAAGCCGGAACGGCGCTTGTCGCCGACCGGCAATTGCAGGTACGGGCTGTAGAACACCGGCACGCCGCCGATGCGGAAGCGGGCGTTCCAGATTTCCGCCACCTGTTCTTCGCGATCGTGGATCACTTCGGAACCGACCACGCTCCAGCTGTCGTCGCCCGGCAGGCAGGAGGTAAAGGTGCCGTTTTCCAGGATGGTGTAACGGTTGGCGCCGCGCATTTTCATCTTGTCGGCGTCGCCGCGACCCTGACGGCCTACCATCTGGTAGTCGCCTTCATAGACGTCGGTATCTTTGGTATTCAGGTTCGACCAGGCCTTCGGGCCTTTCAGTTTGATCTGATTGTCGCTGTAGTGCACGTCGCCGGTAGCGGTGACGGTGCGCACCGGATCCGTCTGGCCGGGGTTTTCCGTCTGGTTCAGCTCAACTTCTTTGGCGGTCAGGGTGCTGTTACCCTGCTCGATATGCACGTTGCCGCTGAACAGGGCGCTTTTCGGGTAGTCGGCGCGCGAGTCATCGGCATTGATGGTCACCGGCTGGCTGTTCGGATCGCCGCTGACCAAAGGCTTGTCGTAAACGGGAACGCCAAGCATGCATTGCTCGGCCAGATCAGCCAGCGCATGCTGACTGTAGAGTGCCGTCCAAATCATCGTGGCCAGCAGTGTTGGGAAACTTTTTTTCATACGCGGTTTTGGTGTTCCGTCATCAGAGGCGTCGTGTCCGGCAAACGGTCAGAGACTATATTACTCATCTGCGTTGCGCTAGTGCTAAATCCAGCCGTTTACTTGCGTCGTCGTTAGGCGCAAAGATAAATGACAGGTATGATAATCCAAATTCTAGGAAAAATCGCCTGCGCCCTTTCCTGAAACGGAGGAGAGCGGGCGGCTTTCGGCATGATAATTGAGGAGTATATGCAGTATTGGGGAAAACTGCTCGGCGTCATCGTCGCCATCTGGTCTGGCGCGGGATTCTGGGGTGTAGTTCTGGGGCTGATTATCGGTCATATGATCGATACGGCGCGCAGCAACAAGCGCAGTCGGGGGTTTTTCACCGACCAGCAAACGCGGCAAACGCTGTTTTTCCGCACCACTTTTCAGGTGATGGGCCACCTGACCAAATCCAAAGGACGCGTCACCGAGGCGGATATTCAGATCGCCAGCCTGTTTATGGATCGCCTTCAACTGCACGGCGAAGCGCGCACCGCGGCGCAGCAGGCGTTCCGCGAGGGCAAACAGAGCCAGTTCCCGCTGCGTGAGACGCTGCAGCAGTTCCGCAGTATCTGTTTCGGCCGCTTCGATCTGATTCGGATGTTTCTGGAAATTCAGATTCAGGCGGCGTTCGCCGACGGCTCGCTGCACCCGAACGAACGTCAGGTGCTGTATGTCATCGCCGAAGAGCTGGGCATTTCGCGCGCGCAGTTCGATCAGTTCCTCAGCATGATGGAGGGCGGGCGTCAGTTCGGCGGCGGTCAGCAGGGCGGGTATTCGCAGGGCGGCTATCAGCAGGCTCAGCGCGGCCCGACGCTCGACGATGCGTGCAAGGTGCTTGGCGTGCGCAGCAGCGACGATGCCGCCACCATCAAACGCGCCTACCGCAAGCTGATGAGCGAACACCATCCGGATAAGCTGGTGGCGAAAGGCTTGCCGCCGGAGATGATGGAAATGGCCAAGCAGAAAGCGCAGGAGATCCAGGCGGCGTACGACCTGATCAAACGCGAGAAAGGTTTTAAATAAGCGATGCAAGCGGGCCCGGCATGCCGGGCCCGTTTAACATGGGGCTCAGAAATCCGGCTCGGCGCGAAAGTGCATCGGCGTCTGGAAGGCGGGGTGGGTGATGCGCAACTCCTGCGCGTGCAGCTGCAGCCGCGGCGCCATCGCTTTGGCTTCCGGCGGGGCATAGAAACCGTCGCCGAGGATCGGGTGTCCCAGCGCCAGCATGTGCACCCGCAGCTGGTGCGAGCGGCCGGTGATCGGCGTCAGCTTCACGCGGGTGCTGCCGTCGGCGTCGCGCGACAGCACCCGATATTCCGTCTGCGCCGCTTTGCCGGTGTCAAAACACACTTTTTGCAGCGGCCGGTTCGGCCAGTCGCAGATCAGCGGCAAATCCACTAACCCTTCATCATGCGCCATATGTCCCCAAACGCGGGCGATATAGGATTTCTTCGGTTCGCGTTCGCGAAATTGACGCTTTAGCTCACGCTCGGCGGCCTTGTTGAGCGCCACCACGATCACCCCGCTCGTGGCCATATCCAGCCGGTGCACCGATTCGGCGGCCGGATGATCGGCCTGAATGCGGGTCATCAGGCTGTCTTTGTTTTCCGGGGCGCGGCCGGGTACCGACAGCAAGCCGCTGGGCTTGTTGACCACCATGATGTGTTCATCCTGATACAGGATGTGCAGCGGGTCCTGCGGGGGATTGTAGGGTTCCATCTTGGCTCCGCGAAAAGGGCCGAACGGGGAGACGGTGGCCTCCCCGCATCGCGCCGGTTATTGGTGGGTGACCACCACCAGTCGAATGGCGTCGAGACGCCAGCCGGCTTCATTGAGGTTGGCCAGCACCTGACGGCGGTTGAACTCCAGCGTCTCGACTTCGTCGTCGCGGATGTTCGGGTTGACCGCCTTCAGCGCTTCCAGACGCGCCAGCTCGGCGCTCAGCTTGTCGTCCGCCTCTTGCTTCGCCTGTTCGATAAGCTGGCGCGCCTGCGCTTCCACCAGGCTTTCCGCCTGCTGCAGCATGGCGTGCACGTCTTGTTGCACGGCATTGACCAGCTTGCTGGAGGTGTGGCGGTTGACCGCGTTCAACTGACGGTTGAAGCTTTCGAACTCGACCTGCGCCGCCAGGTTGGTGCCCTTGCGATCCATCAGCATGCGGATCGGCGTCGGTGGCAGGAAGCGGGTCAGCTGCAGGTGTTTCGGCGCCTGGGCCTCCACCACATAGACCAGCTCAACCAGCAAGGTGCCGACCGGCAACGCTTTGTTTTTCAACAGGGACACCGCACAGCTGCCAGTATCGCCGGACAGGATCAGATCCAGGCCATTGCGGATGATCGGGTGCTCCCAGCTGACGAACTGCGCGTCTTCGCGCGACAGCGCCTGATCGCGGTCGAAGGTCACGGTGCAGCCGTCCTGCGGCAGGCCCGGGAAGTCCGGCACCAGCATATGGTCGGACGGCGTCAGCACGATCAGGCTGTCGCTGCGGTCTTCCTGATTGATGCCGACAATGTCGAACAGGTTGAGCGCGAAGCCTACCAGGTTGACGTCGTTATCCTGCTCGGCGATGGCGGCGGCCAGCGCCTGGGCTTTGTCGCCGCCGTTGGAGTGCATCTCCAGCAGGCGGTCGCGGCCCTGTTCCAGCTGCGCTTTCAACTGATCGTGCTGCTGGCGGCAGGCGTGGATGAATTCGTCGAAGCCTTCTTGTTCAGTCGGCGCGGCCAGATAGCCGATCAACTGCTCGTAGCAGCTGTCGTAGATGGTGCGGCCGGTTGGGCAGGTGTGTTCGAAGGCGTCCAGCCCCTCGTGGAACCAACGGCCCAGCACCGCCTGCGCGGTGTGCTCCAGGTAAGGCACCATGATCTGGATATCGTGCATTTGGCCGATACGGTCCAGACGGCCGATACGCTGTTCCAGCAGATCCGGGTTGAACGGCAGATCGAACATCACCAGCTGGCTGGCGAACTGGAAGTTGCGGCCTTCGGAGCCGATCTCGGAACACAGCAGCACCTGCGCGCCTTCCTCTTCGGAGGCGAAGTAGGCGGCGGCGCGGTCGCGCTCGATGATCGACAGCCCTTCGTGGAACACCGCGGCGCGGATCGCTTCACGTTCGCGCAGCACCTGCTCCAGCTGCAGCGCGGTGTCGGCTTTGGCGCAGATCACCAGCACTTTTTCGTTACGGTTGGCCAGCAGGTAGTCCAGCAACCACTCGACGCGCGGGTCGAAGTTCCACCAGGTGGCGTTTTCGCCTTCGAATTCCTGGTAGATCTGCTCCGGATACAGCATGTCGCGCGCGCGCGCTTCGACGGATTTCTTGGCGCCCATGATGCCGGACACTTTGATCGCGGTCTGATACTGGGTTGGCAACGGCAGCTTGATCTGGTGCAGGTTGCGGTGCGGGAAGCCCTTCACGCCGTTGCGGGTGTTGCGGAACAGCACGCGGCTGGTGCCGTGGCGATCCATCAGCATGGCCACCAGCTCCTGGCGCGCCTGCTCGGCGTTGTCGCCTTCGCTGTTGGCCGCTTTGAGCAGCGGTTCGATGTCCTGCTCGTCGATCAGCTCGCCCAGCAGGTTCAGCTTGTCGTCGGCCAGGCGTTCACCGCTCAGCAGCAGGGTGACGGCGTCGGCCACCGGACGGTATTTCTGCTGTTCGGCGACGAACTCGCCGTAGTCGTGGAAACGGTTCGGATCGAGCAGGCGCAGGCGCGCAAAGTGGCTCTGTTGGCCCAGCTGCTCCGGGGTAGCGGTCAGCAGCAGCACGCCGGGGATATGCTCGGCCAGCTGTTCGATCACCTGATATTCGCGGCTCGGCGCTTCTTCACTCCAGGCCAGGTGGTGCGCTTCATCGACCACCAGCAGATCCCACTGGGCGTCCGCCAGCTCTTCCAGGCGCTGCTTGTTGCGGCGCACGAAGTCCAGCGAGCAGATCACCAGCTGTTCGGTCTCGAACGGGTTGCTGCTGTCGAGCTTGGCTTCGGCGTAGCGGCTGTCGTCGAACAGCGAGAAGTAGAGGTTGAAGCGGCGCATCATCTCCACCAGCCACTGGTGCTGCAGCGTTTCCGGCACCACGATCAGCACGCGTTCGGCGCGGCCCGCCAGCAGTTGCTGGTGGATGATCATGCCGGCTTCGATGGTTTTGCCGAGGCCGACTTCGTCCGCCAGCAGAACGCGCGGCGCATGGCGCTGGCCGACTTCATGAGCGATGTGCAGCTGGTGCGGGATCAGGCTGGCGCGCATGCCGCGCAGGCCGGCGAACGGCAGGCGATACTGCTCGCTCTGGTATTTGCGGGCGCGAAAACGCAGCGCGAAACGATCCATGCGGTCGATTTGGCCGGCGAACAGGCGATCCTGCGGCTTGCTGAAGGTCAGTTTGCTGTCCAGCAGCACTTCGCGCATCGCCACGCCGCTTTCCTGGGTGTCCAGGCGGGTGCCGATATAGGTCAACAGACCGTTTTCCTCTTTCACCTCTTCCACCTGCAGCTGCCATCCCTCGTGGCTGCTGACGGTATCGCCCGGGTTGAACATCACGCGGGTGATCGGCGAATCATTTCTGGCATAGAGGCGGTTTTCACCGGTGGCGGGGAAAAGCAGGGTAACCATGCGCGCGTCCAGCGCCACGACGGTGCCCAGTCCTAATTCGCTTTCCGTGTCGCTGATCCAGCGTTGACCAAGAGTAAAAGGCATATATTGTCGGCTCGATTCTTTGTAAGTAAGTCTTGTTACCGGGCGGGAAGGGCCGCGGCACCTGTACTGAACATCGGTTAATCCCGGTTTGTTTTAAATTTGACGGGCAATAGCCGTTCACGCCATGCAGACGTCGCGAGACGGCAGGGCTAAGCGTGGTTCAGTTTTGGGAAGGGCGCTATGGTAATGGAAGGCGGCGCGTTCGTCACCTGCAAAACCGGATGATTTTTCTTAACCTGGCGCAATCTCAAAACAGCCCCATCTGCCCGGTGACCAGCGTAGTGAAATCGTCGTGCAAGAAAGGGAGTATAGCGTCTGCCACCGGTTGCAGCTGGCGTTCGAGGTAATGCTGATAGTCGATGGGCGAATGACGGGTTTCCAGCGGTTCCGGCCCGGCGACGGTCATCACGTAGCTGATCCAGCCGCCGTTTTGATACTGCAGCGGCCGCCCCTGGCTGCGGTTGTAGTCGTCGGCGATGCGCGCGGCGCGGGCGTGCGGCGGCACGTTGCGCTGATAGTCCTCGAGCTTTCTGCGCAGCCGTTTGCGGTACACCAATTGATCGTCG
Source organism: Serratia sp. CY33802 (assembly GCF_052169095.1). NCBI lineage: Bacteria > Pseudomonadati > Pseudomonadota > Gammaproteobacteria > Enterobacterales > Yersiniaceae > Serratia > Serratia sp. CY33802. Next base: position 152,113 of record NZ_JBJNLL010000003.1, on the reverse strand, counting down.
AAGTCGCCGTTCAGGGTTTTGCCGACGTAGTCGCGCACATAGTCCTGGTAGGGCTGTTGTTTGAAGATGCGCTGATAGAGCTGCTGCTGGAACTGCTGCGCCAGCGGCGTCCAGTCGGTGCGCACCGTTTCCAGGCCTTTGTACACCATTTCTTCCTGGCCGTCGGCACGCGCGATCAGGCCGGCGTAGCGTTTCTTGCTGCCCTGCTCGGCGCCGCGAATGGTCGGCATCAGGAAGCGGGAATAGTGGGTTTCGAACTCCAGCTCCAGCGCATTCTCCAGCCCGAACTGCTGCTGCAGATGCTGCTGCCACCAGGTGTTGACCCGTTGCACCAGCGCCCGGCCGATCTGCGCCGCCTGTTGCTCGTCATGCGGCTGTTTCAGCCAGACGAAGGTGGAGTCGGTGTCGCCGTAGATCACCTGATAGCCTTCGGCTTCGATCAGCTCGCGGGTTTGGCGCATGATCTCGTGGCCGCGCAGGGTGATCGACGACGCCAGCCGCGGATCGAAGAAGCGGCAGCCGCTCGATCCCAGCACGCCGTACAGCGCGTTCATGATGATCTTCAACGCCTGCGACAGGGGCTTGTTGTGTTGGCGCTTGGCGGCCTCGCGCCCCTGCCAGATCTGTTCGACGATCGCCGGCAGGCAGTGTTTGTTACGCGAGAAGCGGGCGTTGCGAAAGCCGGGCACCGAATCGGCGTCGCTGGGGTGGCGCATGCCTTCCACCAATCCGACCGGATCGATCAGGAAGGTGCGGATGATCGACGGGTACAGGCTTTTATAGTCCAGTACCAGCACCGAATCGTACAGGCCGGGCTGGGAGTCCATCACAAAGCCGCCGGGGCTGTGCTCCTCCGGCTGTTCGCCGAGGTTGGGGGCAACAAAGCCCAGGCGATGCATGCGCGGCATATAGAGGTGGCTGAAGGCCGCCACCGATCCGCCGCTGCGATCGGCCGCCAACCCGGTGACGGTGGCGCGCTCCAGCAGGAAGTTGAGCAGATCGGCCTTGGCGAAGATGCGCGTCACCAGCTCGCAGTCCTTCAGGTTGTAACGGGCCAGCGCCGGCTTGTCTTCGGCGAAGCGTCGGTCGATCTCCGCCATGCGCTGATAAGGGTTGTCGATAGCCTTGCCTTCGCCCAGCAGTTCCTGCGAAACGTATTCCAGGCTGAAGGAGGGAAAATTCCAGGTGGCGGATTTCAGCGCCTCGATGCCGTCGATGATCAGGCGGCCGGCGGCGGCGGCGAAAAAGTGATTCTGCTTGAAGCCATGCTCGCGCCATTCCAGCAGGTTGCCGCCGCGCCCTAGCCGCAGCGGGATTTGGTAGCGCTCGGCGTGCTTTTGCAGCACCCGCAGATCGAACTGCACCAGGTTCCAGCCGATGATGGCGTCGGGATCGTGACGCTCCAGCCACGCGTTTAGCCGTTCCAGCAGTTGAGGGCGGCTGGCGCAGTATTCCAGATCGAAATCCAGCGGCTCATCGCCGCCGTTGGCCGGCCCCAGCATGTAGACCTGCCACTGGCCACAGCCTTCCAGCGCGATGGAGTAAAGCTCGCCGTGGGCGGTGGTTTCGATATCCAGCGACACCAGCCTGAGCGCCGGGCGGTAGTCCGGTGCCGGCTTCATCTGGCCGCTGAGCAACGGCCCATCGCCGTTGCCCTGGCCGTTGAACCACACCGGCGCGGTAATGAAGCGTTCCATCAGGTAGCGCTCGGGCGGGCGAATGTCGGCCTCGTAGACCGCAACGCCGCCTTCCCGCAGCAGCTTTTCCAGCTTGATGAGCTGACGGTGCTGGCGGCAGTACAGCCCCAGCATCGGGCGGTGATGAAAATCCGTCAGTGCCAGCGGTTTCAGTTCCACCTGCCGCTCTTCACGCAGCAGCAGTTCCGCGCGCTGCCTTTGTTCGGCGGGGATAAACGCCACCGAGGTCTGCGGCGGCAAGCGCAGTTGGCGCGGGCCTGCGTCGGTCGCCAGCCAAAATTCGACCTCGGTGCCGGCGGGCGTGTCGCGCCAGTGGCGAGTGAGCAGGAACCCCTGTTGCAGTGCTGTCATAACCCCTTCGTTTTCCACCGGGCGGCGTGCGCGACGTTCAGCGTGATGTCGGTTTTGGCGCTAATATAGATATATTATAGTATGGGTTTTTATACAGTGATTGTCCATCGCCGCGCGCGTTGCCAAATACGCATACAATTCATCGATTGACTCGCCAGCGGCGGCGCTGGAAAATCCTCCGCCCCGTTTGGCCCGAATAATCCGCAGAGGTGTAATGGAAGCCTATTTACAAGATTTGATCACCCAGTCACTGGCTTTCACCCTGATGGTCGTTCTGCTGGTCGCTTTTCTCGAGTCGCTAGCGCTGGTGGGGCTGCTGCTGCCCGGCACGGTGATGATGGCCAGCATCGGTGCGCTGATCGGCAGCGGCAAGGTGGATTTTTACTACGCCTGGGCGGCGGGCATCGTCGGCTGCCTGCTCGGCGACTGGATCTCCTATTTCGTCGGCCGCGCTTTTAAGGGGCCCTTGCACCGCTGGTCGTTCCTGAAAAAGAACAAAGCATTGCTCGACAAAACCGAACATGCCTTGCACCAGCACAGCATGGCGACCATTTTGATCGGTCGCTTCGTTGGCCCGACGCGCCCGCTGGTGCCGATGGTGGCCGGCATGCTCGATTTGCCGCCGTACAAGTTTGCGTTGCCGAACATCATCGGTTGCCTGACCTGGCCGCCGGTCTATTTCTTCCCCGGCATTCTGGCGGGGGTGGCGATCGATATCCCCGCCGGCGCCAACAGCGCGATGTTCAAGTGGTTGCTGCTCGCTGCGGCGCTTACCCTCTGGCTGGCGGTGTGGCTGAGCTGGCGCTGGTGGCGTGAGGGCAAGCGCAACGCCGATCGGCTGAGCCGTTGGCTGACGCCGCTGCGGCTGCGCGTGGTGTGCGGATTGAGTTGGCTGGCGGCGTTGGCGGTCGGCTATCTGCTGAGCCAACAGCCGCTGATGCCGGTGTACCGGCACCTGCTGTGGAAAGTGCTGGCAGGGCAATGATTGCGGGGGCGTAAGCCCCCTTCGTATCACTGGAAGAAGGCTTCCAGCTGTTCAAATACCCGCACGTCTTCGCTGTGGCGCTTCACCCGCAGCACGTCTTCCAGCTTTTCCACCTGGCTTATCATTTGTTCCAGCCGCTGATCGTCGGCGACCAATAGCCAAATGCGGCTCTGTTGGCCGTCTTTCAACGGCAGACACAGAATGCCTTCGACGTTGAACGCGCGGCGGGCGAACAGCCCGCAAACGTGCGACATCACGCCGGGATGGTTGCGCACCGCCAGCTCCAGGATCACCTGGGGTTTATCTTGTGGTTGCAGCATGGCTTATTCTCCAATCATGTCGATGTTGGCGGCGCCCGGCGGCACCATCGGGAACACTTTTTCGTTGATATCGATCAGCGCGTGGATCAGGCAGGGACCCGGGCGCTGGATCGCCTCAGCCAGTGCCGCCTGAGGATCTTCCGCGGCGTTCAGATCGCAGGTATCCAGCCCGAATCCGGCGGCGATTTTCAGGAAGTCGGTACGCTTCGGATAGGCGGCGGCGAAGATGCGCTGTTGGTAGAACAGGGTTTGCTGCTGGTGCACCAGCCCCAGCGCCTGGTTGTTCATCAAAATGATTTTCACGTCCAGATCGTGCTCGACCGCGGTGGCCATTTCCTGAATGTTCATCATCAGGCTGCCGTCGCCGGAGAAGCACAGTACTTTGCGCTCGGGCTCTGCCAACGCCGCGCCGATCGCCGCCGGCAGACCGAAGCCCATGGTGCCCAGGCCGCCCGACGTCAGCCACTGGCGCGGCCGGCTCAGCGGATAGGCCTGCGCTACCCACATCTGATGCTGGCCCACGTCGGTGGTGATGATGGCGCTGTCGTCCACGCAGCGCGCGGCGGCCAGCACCAGGCCGTAATGGCTCAGCGGATCGTCGGCGTTCGGCATGTTGAACGGGAATTCGCGTTTCAGGTCGTTGACGGTGTTCAGCCATGCGCTGCGTGGCTGCGTGTCGATCTGCGGCAGCAGCTGTTCCAGCACCTGGCCGACGTCGGCATGGATTGCCACGTTGGCCTGTTTGACCTTGCCCAGCTCGGCGCGGTCGATATCCACGTGAATGATGGCGGCGTTAGGGCAGAACTGCTCGGTTTTGCCGATTGCCCGATCGTCGAAGCGTGCGCCCAGCACGATCAGCAGATCGGCCTCCTGCAGAATGAAGTTGGTGCTGCGCGCCGCGTGCATGCCCAGCATGCCCAGCGACAGTGGGTGTTCCACCGGCATCGCGCCCAGCGCCATCAGCGTCATGGTGGTAGGCAGACCGGCGCGCTCGGCCAGTTCCACCGCCTGGCGGTGAGCGTCGGCGCAGATGATGCCGCCGCCCAGGTAGAGGATCGGGCGTTTCGCCTGGTTGATCATCGTGGCGGCCTGAGAAACCAGCGCCGGATCGAAGCTCGGAGCGGCGTCCGGCACGGCGATCGGCGGCAGTTCTTCCAGGGTAATGGTGGCGGTTTGCACGTCTTTCGGCACATCGATCCAGACCGGGCCGGGGCGGCCGGACTCGGCGATGCGGAAGGCGTCGCCAATCACCTGCGGCAGTTCGCGGATATCGCGCACCAGATGGTTGTGCTTGGTGATCGGGATGGAAATGCCGTAGGTATCCACTTCCTGGAAGGCGTCAGTGCCGATCATCGAGGAGGGCACCTGACCGGTGATGCACACCAGCGGAATGGAGTCGAGCTTGGCGTCGGCGATAGCGGTGACCAGGTTGGTGGCGCCCGGCCCGCTAGAGGCGATGCACACCGCCGCCTTGCCGTTGGCGCGCGCCATGCCTTGCGCCATAAAGCCCGCGCCCTGTTCGTGGCGCGCCAGCACGTGGTGAATGCGGGTGCTTTGGCTCAGCGCGTCATACAGCGGCAGCGCCGCACCGCCGGGGATGCCGGCGACGGTGGTGATGCCCTGACGCTCCAGCAAATGAACGATCAATTGTGCGCCGGTGAAGCGGGTACTCGATTGAGGCGTGCCCGAAGTTGCCATGTTCCTGTCCTTTCTCAAGGCCGGTGAGCTTTGCTGGGCAGGGTGCTAAAACAAGAAACCCCGCCCGGTTTGCGCCGGCGGGGTTTGGGAATCGATGCGTTGATTCGGACCCTACGGCGCATTGCCGACGACCACCACCACACGCACGACGACCACCGCGGCTGGTAGCGCGGTAACTAGTAGGGTCGAAGTCAGCGAGGATGCGATCACAGGGAACCTTATCATCAGTAAAAAAAATCAGGTTTTTATAAAAACACAGGCGCAAAATTCGCACAACAGGTTTATTGGCGCAGCATAAAAAACGCGCGTCAGATCACGCTTTACCCGAAATGCCCAGCACGCGCGCTTCGGGCGCGCTGCCGTCCAGCAGGGCCTGCGTCGGGCCGTCGTAGTAGATGCGCCCGTCGACCACCAGCAGCGTGCGCGGCGCGATGCGCGCGGCGTCGTCGAGGTTATGCGACACCATCAGCAGCGTCAGGTTGCGCTGTTCGCACACCGTCTGCAGCAGCTGCAGCATCTCGTTGCGCAGCGCCGGATCGAGCGCTGAGAAAGGCTCGTCGAGCAACAGGATCGGCCGTTGGCGAATCAAACAGCGCGCCAGCGCGGCGCGCTGACGCTGACCGCCGGAAAGCTGCGACGGCAGGCGCTCCAGGTGTTCCTCCAGGCCGACCTGACGGGCGATATGCGCCCGCTGTTGGCGCTGCTGTTCAGTCAAGCGCAGACCGGGATCCAACCCCAGCCCGATGTTCTGCGCCACCGTCAGGTGCGCGAACAGGTTGTTTTCCTGAAACAGCATCGACACCGGCCGTTTGGCCGGCGGCGTGGCGGTGTGGTCCTCGCCGTTCAGCAGCAGCCGGCCGCTGGCCGCCGGCAGAAAACCGGCGATCAAACTCAGCAGGGTGCTTTTACCGGCGCCGCTGGGGCCGAGCACAGCGACGCGCTCGCCCGGCTGAATGCGCAGATCAAAGCGCATCGGCAGGTGTTCATACAGATAGGTCAGTTTTTCAAGCGTCAGCATGGCGGCCCGGTAAGCGTTCAATCAGGGTAAACAGCAGGAAGCACAGCAGCAGCAACAGCAGCGCGGTCACCGCCCCGTCCTGGCTGCGGTAGGCGCCAATCTGCTGATACAGGTAAAAAGGCAGGGTACGGAAATGCTCGTTGCCAAACAAGGCAACCACGCCGAAATCGCCGATCGACAGCACGCAGGCGAAGGCCAGCGCCTGCGCCTGCGGGCGGCGCAGGGCGCGTAGTTCGATCAGCCGCAGCCGCTGCCAGCCGCGGATATCCAGCGACAGGCACAGCGGGTTGTAACGTTCGGCGAGGTCGCGCATCGGGTTCTCCAACACCTTCAGCGCATAGGGCACCGCCATCAGCGCATTGGTGAGGATCACCAGCGCATAGGGCGACTGCGGCAGCCCGATCGTATCGCTCAGCAGCAGGAAGAAGCCGGTGGCCAGCACGATGCCCGGCATCGCCAGGATCACCATGCCGCTCAGCTCCAGCGCCTGGCCGCCGCGCAGCTGCTGCCGCAGCTTCAGCTCGCGGCTGCTCCACAGCAGCATCATCGTGAGCGCCACGCACAATAGCCCGGCGCCGAGGGCGATGCGCAGCGACGTGAACAGCGCCTGCCACAGCACCGGCTGGCGCAGCACGCTGACGACGGCCTGATTGGCGCCGTCGGCAATCACCGCCAGCAGGGGCGGCAGCAGCAGCAGCAGCGCGGCGGCGATCAGCAGAAAATCGCCGACGCGTCGCCACCGGCTGTCTTCCGGGTTGCGCCAGCGCTGGGCGTGGGTATGGCCCACCGGCAGCACCTGGCTCAGGCGCTGACTGATCAACACCAGCCCGAGACAACAGCCCAGCTGGATCAGCGCCAGCATAGCGGCGCGGCCCAGATCGTAGTCGTAACTCAGCGCCTGGTAGATCGCCAGTTCGATGGTGGTGGCCTGCGGTCCGCCGCCCAGCGACAGCACGGTGGCGAAGCTGGCGAAACACAGCATGAAGATCAACGCGCCGCTCGGCAGGATCTGGCGGCGCAGCGCCGGCCATTCGACGAAGCGGAACTGCTGCCAGCCGCTCATACCCAGTTGGGCGGCCAGTTGGCGCTGCTCCACCGGAATGTTCTCCAGCGCCTGCAGCAACAGGCGGGCGGCCAGTGGCAGGTTAAAGAACAGGTGCGCCAGCAGAATGCCCTGCAGCCCGTAGGGCGAGAAGCCATATTCGACGCCCAGCCAGCCGCACAGCGTCGCCAGCCAGCCCTGGCGCCCATAGACGCTGAGCAGGCCGAACACCGCCACCAACACCGGCAGTACCAGCGTCATGGCGCACAGCCGCAGCAACAGCTGCCGGCCGGGGAAACGGCGGCGATAGAGCGCGCGCGCCAGCAGAACGGCGGGCAGCACCGAAATCAGCGCTGACAGCAGCGCCTGCCAGAAGGTGAAGCGCACCACGTGCCACAGGTAGCTGTCCTGCCACAGGCCGCGCCAGTCGCTGTCCGGCGCATGGCGCCACAGCGAGCCCATCGCCAGTGCGGCGACCAGCAGGATCAGCCCGGCGGCCAGCAGCCCCGGCCAGAGCCAGCGGGGGATCAGCGGCTGACGGCGGTTTGCCATGCCCGGATCCAGCCGCCGCGTTGTGTGGCCACCTCTTCGGCGCTGTATTGTAGCGCGGTATGCGGCACGTTCATCTGCTCAAAACCGACGGGCAGCGGGGTGTTGATCACCGGGTACATCCAGTTGCCGGTCGGGATGGTGTTCTGGAATGCCGGCGTCACCATGAACCGCATGAAACGCTCGGCCAGCTCAGGCTGTTTGGCGGCTTTCAGCTTGCCGGCCACTTCCACCTGCAGGTAGTGGCCTTCGCTGAACGTGGCGGCGGCGTAAAGGTCTTTTTTCTCTTCGATCAGGTGGTAGGCGGGAGAGGTGGTGTAGCTGAGCACCAGATCGCCTTCGCCTTTCAGGAACAGGCCATAGGCCTCGCTCCAACCTTTGGTGACGGTGACGGTCTTCTTCGCCAATTGCTGCCAGGCGGCCGGCGCCTTGTCGCCATACACTTTTTGCATCCACAGCAGCAGGCCGAGGCCCGGCGTGCTGGTGCGCGGATCTTCGTAAATCACCTTCCAGTCGCGATCGCTGCTGATCAGCTCCTGCAGGCTCTTCGGTGGATTCTTCAGTTTTTCTTTGTTGTAGACGAAGGCGAAGTACCCGTAGTCGTAAGGCACGAAGGTCGTATCCTGCCAGCCGCCCGGCACCGTCAGTTTGGCGGTGTCGACGCCGCTCGGCGCGAACAGGCCGGTTTGCTGCGCCGCCTGCAACAGGTTGTTGTCCAGCCCCAGCACCACGTCGGCGGCGCTGTTCTTGCCTTCCATGCGCAGGCGGTTGAGCAGTGAGACGCCGTCTTCCAGCGCCACGAACTTCAGCTCACAGTCGCACTCGGCTTCGAAGGCTTTTTTTACCGCCGGGCCAGGGCCCCAGTCGGCGGCAAAGGAATCGTAGGTGTAAACCGTCAGCGTCGGCTTGGCGAACACCGGCGCGGCGCATAGCAGCAATAAGCAGGGCAGATATTTTTTGACCACGTTGCACTCCTGAAAAATAAGGGGGCAAGGGTATCTGAGGGGGCGAGGCGGCGTCGCCGGTTCGCTGGGCTCAAATCCCTCCGCCGGTATTGACCGGATCAGGTTCGACGGGTGTGCTCTCAGCGGAAAATCGGGCTTATGCACACGGCCCGACTCACCGCACCCCGTTGAGACGGCGCTATTGTAAAGATTAACCGACCCGGGCGAAAGGCGCTTATGCCTCCGGCGGGGCAAACCAGGCTGACTTGAAGTCGAACCAGCCGAGGGTGTTCATTCGCACGCCGCGCATGCTGCGCTGGCCGTGCAGCTGCAGCCAGTGGTGGAACAGCGGATGTAGCTGGTGGTTGCTGACTAGCCGCTGGCAAAACTCCGCCAGCGGCAAGCGGTTGGCGCGCCATAACTCCGCGTCCTGCGCCAGATCCTCGTTCATGCAGTGCTGCATCAGCGGCAGTTCGTACAGCGTGGCGAACAGCGAAAACTCCAGCGGCAGATAGAAGTTGGCGCTGCCGAGCCACAGATCGCTGCGCGCGTCGCCCTGGTGCCAGGTGGCGTAATCCACGCTTTGTACGATCAGGCGGATGCCGTGCTGCGCCAACAGCGGTTCGATCGCCTGGCGAATGGCGTGAAACTCCGAATGCTCATTGAAGTGGGTCATCGTCAGTTCAGTCAGCCCCGCCGGTTTGGGTTGCTGCGCCAGCGTGCGGTTGTGGTGCCAGCGCGGCAGCAAGCCGTATGCCGGCGACCAATAGCGCTGGTAGAGCGGCCCGGCGTGGCTCAGCAATGAAATGGGGTTGATCAATTCGCACAGCCAGCTGCGAATGGCGGGGTCGGCGGCCAGCGGGGAACGCTGATCGAACAGCAAGAAATAACAGCCCTCTTCCAGTCGGCTTTCCAGTTCGTTTTTGCCGGTTTCATCGCCCTGCAGCTGCACGCCGGAGTGCACCAGCTCTTCGGAGAACTCCGGCAGCACCCAGATGTTCACCTCGTCGATCAGCGCCCGGTAGCCGAAATAGTCGTCGAAGGCGTGGATCTTCATCTGGCTGGGAAGATTGCGCACCACGCGGTAGGGGCCGGTGCCGACCGGATGGCGGGCAAAGTCCGGCAGTTCGCGCCATTCGCGCGGCAGGATCATGGCCTGCACGCTGCCCAGCAGCCAGGGTAGCCAGTGGTCGGGGCTGCGCAGATGCACGTCGATAACGAACGGCGTCGGCGAGGTGACGCTTTCGATATGTGAGAACAGCGGTTGCGAGGTCAGACGCGAGAGGGAAGTGATGACGTCTGCCATCTCCAGCTCGCGGCCGTGATGAAAATGGATCGCCGGGCGCAGGTAAAACCGCCAGTGCAAGGGCGTCAGCGCCTGCCAATGGTGGGACAGATCGGACTCCAGTTCCCCGTTTTCCTCATTTATGCGCGTCAGGCCGTTGAAGATCTGGCGCGCCAAATGGGTTTCCGAACGCCGCAGCGCCGAGCCGGGCAGCAGGTTGTACAACTGCCGGTAGTAGAGCACCCGCAGGATGTGTTTACCCTGGCGGAAGCTGCGCCCCAGCTGCGACAGCAGCATTTGGCGCACCACGTTTTTGTCGCCCACCAGCTGCACCAACTGATCGATGCGATCCTGTTCCAACAGCTCCTCGGCCCGCTGTTGCTGCAGCGCCAGGCCGGTGTAGTGGAAGGTTAACCGTGAACGCTTGCCGCGCCCCGACTCCGCCTGCCAGGTGAGCCAGCCTTCCCGCTGCATGGCGCTCAGCAGGGAGCGCACGTGGCGCCGCGAGCAGCTGAGCACCTCCGCCAGATCCTGCAGGGTGGTGTCGGTGGTTTCACCGTGGCAGCGCTGCCACAGGCGGATGAACTGTTGCTGCAATCTGGACGTGGACATAAAAGAGGAACGCTCCCGCCTCAACTCGTCAATTTTTCTTTCCCTATATTACGCCGATAATTTTCATCAATGAAAGGGGAGGGCGTAATCATGAAAGCTTTCTTATCCAAACAGTTCTATCAGCGCTATTTCAGCGCGGTGCGCCGTCAACGCGCCGACTGGCTGAGCGTGGTGCCCGAACAGGCGCGGCTGGCGATGCTGGCACACCTGACGCAATGGGACATCAAAGAGATGACCGATAAGCAATATCGCGAGCACCTGTAGGGGCTGCGGCAACAAGTTTCTGAGTAATGGTGCTGTTTCACCAGCCAGTGGGGCAACCCACTGGTTTTTTTATGCATGGACATGGCGATGCGCTTGCATTTTTCTTGCCGTGGCCTAAGGTTCTTTCTTCTGCTTTGAGGTCAGGGAAGACGATATGCAACGCCTGAGCCGGTTGTCACTGCGCATTAACCCCATCTTTGCCGCATTCCTACTGATCGCTTTTCTCTCCGGCATCGCCGGCGCATTGCTGACGCCGACGCTCAGCCTGTTTCTGACCACCGAAGTTAAGGTGCGGCCGCTGTGGGTCGGGCTGTTTTACACCGCCAACGCGGTGGCCGGCATCGTCGTCAGCTTCCTGCTGGCCAAACGTTCCGACACCCGCGGCGATCGCCGCAGGCTGATCCTGCTGTGCTGCCTGATGGCGGTCGGTAACTGCCTGTTGTTCGCCTTTAACCGCGACTACCTGACGCTGATCACCGCCGGGGTGCTGATGTCCGCCGTTGCCAACACCGCCATGCCGCAGATCTTCGCGCTGGCGCGGGAATATGCCGATAGCGAGGCGCGTGAAGTGGTGATGTTCAGCTCGGTGATGCGCGCCCAGCTTTCGCTGGCGTGGGTGATCGGCCCGCCGCTGTCGTTTGCGTTGGCGCTGAACTACGGATTCACCGTGATGTTCCTGATTGCCGCCGCCACCTTCGCGGTTTGCGTGCTGCTGGTGGGGTTTATGCTGCCTTCGGTGCCGCGCGCGGCGGAAAATGAGGGGCTGCAGGGTGGGGTGTCTGCGCCGATCGCGCCCGCCAGTGCCTGGCGCAATCGCGACGTACGGCTGCTGTTCATCGCCTCAATGCTGATGTGGACCTGCAACACCTTGTATATCATCGATATGCCGCTGTATATCACCGCCGATCTCGGCCTGCCGGAAGGGTTGGCCGGGGTGTTGATGGGTACCGCCGCCGGGCTGGAGATCCCGGCGATGCTGCTGGCCGGTTACTACGTCAAACGTTTCGGCAAGCGCAACATGATGCTGCTGGCGGTGGTGGCAGGCGTGCTGTTTTACCTCGGGCTGACGGTACTGGAGAGCAAGCCGGCCCTGATCGCGCTGCAGCTGCTCAACGCGGTGTTTATCGGTATCGTCGCCGGTATCGGCATGCTCTATTTTCAGGATTTGATGCCGGGCCGACCGGGCGCCGCCACCACGCTGTTCACCAACAGTATCTCGACCGGGGTGATCCTGGCCGGGGTGCTGCAGGGCGCACTGGTGGAGAACCTCGGTCATGGCTCGGTGTATTGGATGGCGGCGCTGTTGGCGCTGGCGGCGCTCGGGATGAGCGCCAAAGTGCGTGAAGTGTGAGGTTAAACGACGGCATTCTTGATGCAAGTCATTGAGAAGGCTGAAGCGGACGCCCAAGCTGAAGGCATATGGAGCGCGATCGTTGCGCCCACGCCCGTCTCGCTATTGAGATGCCGCCTTGTTGTTTAGAACAGTGGGAACGTTATGGATAAACTCACACCGCTCAAACCGCTTCCTTCCCTGTGCGCCCTCGCCGCCACGCTGATTATCTGGTTCCTCATTCCCGTACCGGAGGGCGTTGCGCCCAACGCCTGGCAGCTGCTGGCGCTGTTTATCGGCACCATCATCGCCATTATCGGCAAAGCGATGCCGATTGGCGCGGTCTCAGTGATCGCCATCGCCCTGGTGGCGGTGACCGGCGTCACCAATCCCGGCAAGCCGGGCGCCGCGCTGGACGATGCACTCAGCGGTTTTTCCAACCAGCTGATCTGGCTGATCGGCTTTTCGATCATGATCTCCCTCAGCCTGAACAAAACCGGGCTGGGCGCGCGCATCGGCTACTATTTTATTTCGCTGTTCGGCAAAAAAACGCTGGGCATCGCCTATGCACTGACGCTGGCGGAAACCACGCTGGCGCCGGTGACGCCGAGCAACACCGCGCGCGGCGGCGGCATCATTCACCCGATCATGAAATCGATCGCCGACAGTTTCGGTTCAAAACCGGAGCTCAATACCTCCGGCAAGATCGGCCGCTACCTGTCGCTGGTGAACTACAACATCAACCCGGTCACCTCGGCGATGTTTATCACCGCCACTGCGCCTAACCCGTTGATCGTCAGCCTGATCGCCAAAGGCACCCATGGCAGCTTCGAGCTGTCCTGGTCGATGTGGGCGATTGCCGCCCTGGTACCTGGGCTGTGTTCGCTGCTCGTGATGCCGCTGGTCATCTACCTGCTGTATCCGCCGGAGGTGAAAAGCACCCCGGACGCGCCGCGCTTCGCGCGCGAAAAACTGCAGGCGTTGGGGCCGGTGACGCTGCCGGAAAAAATTACCCTCGGGGTGTTCGCGCTGTTGCTGATACTGTGGGCCGGCATTCCGGCGATGATCTTCGGCCCGGCGCTGGCGGTCAATCCCACCACCGCGGCGCTGATCGGCCTGGCGGTGTTGCTGGCCACTGGCGTGCTGAGCTGGGAGGATGTGCTGAAGCATAAAGGGGCCTGGGACACCGTGGTGTGGTTCTCGGCGCTGGTGATGATGGCCAGTTTCCTCGGCAAGCTGGGGCTGATCGGCTGGCTGTCGCAGACCGTGGGCAACGGCATTGACCATATGGGTATGAGCTGGGTGGGCGGTACGATCTTGCTGACTCTCATCTACTTGTATTCGCACTATTTCTTCGCCAGCACCACCGCACACGTGACGGCGATGTTCGCCGCCTTCTTCGCCGCCGGCATCGCGCTTGGCGCGCCACCGGCGCTGCTGGGCCTGATCCTGGCGTTTTCTTCTTCGCTGATGATGTCGCTGACGCATTACGGCACCGGCACCGCGCCGATCATCTTTGGCTCCGGCTATGTGACGCTGGGAGAATGGTGGAAAGCGGGATGGGTGATGAGTGTGGTTAACCTGCTGATCTGGATGCTGATCGGCGGGGCGTGGTGGAAGCTGCTGGGCTACTGGTGAGGAAAAAATTCACCCGCCGGGCGGCGGGTGAAGGGGATTAATTCAGAAACGCCGGCTGCTGCGCTTCGTAGCGGGAGATGTCCGCTTCGTGCTGCAGCGTCAGGCCGATGCTGTCCAGCCCGTTGATCATGCAGTGGCGGCGGAAGCTGTCGATTTCGAACGGATAGCTTTTGCCGTCGGCGTTGACCGTCTGGTTCTCCAGATCCACCACGAACTCCGTCCCTTCGTTGGCGCCGACCAGTTTGAACAGCTCATCCACCTGCTGCTCGCTCAGCGTTACCGGCAACAGCTGGTTGTTAAATGAGTTGCCGTAGAAGATATCGGCGAAGCTCGGCGCGATCACCACTTTGAACCCGTAGTCGGTCAGCGCCCAAGGGGCGTGTTCGCGCGAGGAGCCGCAGCCGAAGTTCTCCCGCGCCAACAGGATGCTGGCGCCTTTATAGCGCGGTTTGTTCAGCACGAACGCCGGGTTCGGTTGCTGGCCGGCATCGTCGAGGAAGCGCCAGTCGTTGAACAGATGCTGGCCGAAACCGGTGCGGGTGACCTTCTGTAAGAACTGCTTGGGAATAATGGCGTCGGTGTCGACGTTGGCCGCATCCAAAGGCACCACTAAGCCGGTATGTTGAGTAAATTTAGCCACGTTAGCCCCTTAGTGAATATCACGGATGTCGGCGAAGTGACCGGCGACGGCGGCCGCGGCGGCCATCGCCGGGCTGACCAGGTGGGTGCGCCCACCGCGGCCCTGACGCCCTTCGAAATTACGGTTGCTGGTGGATGCGCAGCGCTCGCCCGGATTCAGACGGTCGTTGTTCATTGCCAGACACATTGAGCAACCCGGCAAACGCCATTCGAAACCGGCTTCGATAAAGATTTTGTCCAACCCTTCGGCTTCCGCCTGGGCCTTCACCGGGCCGGATCCCGGCACCACGATGGCCTGCACGCCGCTGGCGACCTTGCGCCCCTTGGCGATCGCCGCCGCCGCGCGCAGATCTTCGATGCGTGAGTTGGTGCAGGAGCCGATGAACACTTTGTCGATCGGCACGTCGGTCAATTTGATGCCCGGTTTCAAATCCATGTAGGCCAGCGCTTTCTCGGCGGAGGCGCGCTCGACCGGATCGTTGAACGATTCCGGCGCCGGGATCGCCTGATTGACGGCGATCACCTGGCCGGGGTTGGTGCCCCAGGTGACCTGCGGTGCGATCTCTTCGGCGCGCAGCGTCACCACGGTATCGAACTGGGCGTCGGCGTCGGACTTCAACGTGCGCCAGTAAGCGACCGCCTGCTCCCAGTTTTCGCCGGTTGGCGCGAACTGGCGCCCCTTCAGGTAGGCGAAGGTGGTGTCGTCCGGCGCCACTAAGCCGGCTTTGGCGCCCATTTCGATCGCCATGTTGCACAGGGTCATGCGGCCTTCCATGCTCAACGCTTCGATCGCCTTGCCGCAGAACTCCACCACGTGGCCGGTGCCGCCGGCGCTGCCGGTTTTGCCGATCACCGCCAGCACGATGTCTTTGGCGGTGATGCCCTCGGCGGCGTCGCCGGTAACCTCAATCTTCATGGTTTTGGCCCGGCCCTGCTTCAGGGTTTGGGTCGCCAGCACGTGTTCCACTTCGGAGGTGCCGATGCCGAACGCCAGCGAGCCGAAAGCGCCGTGGGTGGCGGTGTGCGAGTCGCCGCAGACGATGGTCATGCCCGGCAGCGTCATGCCTTGCTCAGGCCCGATCACGTGCACGATGCCCTGGAAGGGGTGATTCAGGTCATACAACGAAACACCGAATTCCGCGCAGTTCTTGATCAACTCCTGCATCTGGATACGTGCCATCTCGCCGCTGGCGTTGATGTCTTTGGTCTGGGTCGACACGTTGTGATCCATGGTGGCGAAGGTTTTGCCGGGCTGGCGTACCTTGCGGCCCATGGCGCGCAGGCCGTCGAACGCCTGCGGCGAGGTGACTTCGTGCACCAGGTGACGGTCGATATACAGCAACGGCGTTTCGTTCGGCGCTTCGTATACCACGTGGGCGTCGTACAGCTTCTGATATAAGGTCTTGGCCATGTTATGCCCCCTGAGCTACAAAGCGAGCGATGATGTCGCCCATTTCATCGGTGCTGACGGCTTTGCCGTCACCGGCCAGATCGGCGGTGCGGTAGCCCTGTTCCAACGCCTGGTTGATGGCGCGCTCCACGGCGTCGGCCGCTTCATCGGCGCCCAGGCTGTAACGCAGCAGCAGGGTGGCGGACAGGATCTGCGCAATTGGGTTGGCGATGCCTTTGCCTGCAATATCCGGCGCGGAACCGCCCGCCGGTTCGTACAGGCCGAAGCCTTGCTCGTTCAGGCTGGCGGATGGCAACATGCCCATCGAGCCGGTGATCATCGCGCATTCGTCGGACAGGATGTCGCCGAACAGGTTGGAGCACAGCAGCACGTCGAATTGGGACGGATCCTTGATCAGCTGCATGGTGGCGTTGTCGATATACATGTGCGACAGCGACACGTCCGGGTAATCCTTGGCAACCTGATTGACCACTTCACGCCACAGGATGGAGCTTTGCAGTACGTTGGCCTTGTCGATCGACGTCACCTTGTGGCGGCGCTTGCGGGCGGATTCGAAGGCGATGCGTGCGATGCGTTCAATCTCGAAACGGTGATACACCTCGGTATCGAAAGCGCGCTCCTGCATGCCCTGGCCTTCGCGGCCCTTCGGTTGGCCGAAGTAGATGCCACCGGTCAGTTCGCGCACGCACAGAATGTCGAAGCCGCGGGCGGCGATGTCGGCGCGCAGCGGGCAGAATGCCTCCAGCCCTTGATACAGGCGGGCCGGGCGCAGGTTGCTGAACAGTTTGAAGTGCTTGCGCAGCGGCAACAGCGCGCCGCGTTCCGGCTGCTCGGCCGGCGGCAGGTGTTCCCATTTTGGGCCGCCCACCGAGCCGAACAGGATGGCGTCGGCCTGCTCGCAGCCGGCGACGGTCGCCGCCGGCAACGGGCTGCCGTGGCGATCGATGGCGATGCCGCCGACGTCGTACTCGGCGGTGGTGATGCGAATATCAAAGCGTTGACGCACCGCGTCCAATACTTTGCGCGCCTGAGCCATTACTTCCGGGCCGATGCCGTCTCCGGGCAAGACGGCAATGTGATAAGTCTTCGTCATGTTCACACCGTTTCCTGATTATTTTGATGTTTGTTTTGCTGCAGGCGCTGCTTTTCTTTTTCTACCTGCTGTGAGCGCCAAATATTGTTCAACACGTGCACCATTGCCTTGGCAGAGGATTCGACGATGTCGGTCGCCAGGCCTACGCCGTGGAAGCGGCGGCCGTTGTAAGAGACGACGATATCCACCTGGCCCAGCGCGTCGCGGCCATGGCCCTTGGCGGTCAACTGGTACTTCACCAGCTCGATCGGGTAATCGGTGATGCGATTGATCGCCTGATAGACCGCATCGACCGGGCCGTTGCCGGTGGCGGCTTCGGCTTTCTCTTCGCCGCCGCAGATCAGTTTCACCGAGGCGGTGGCCATGATGCTGCTGCCGGACTGCACGCTGAAGTAGCCCAGGCTGAAGTGCTCCGGCTCTTCCTGCTGTTTATTGATGAAGGCCAGCGCCTCCAGGTCATAGTCGAACACCTGGCCTTTTTTGTCGGCCAGCTTCAGGAAGGCGGCATACAGGGTATCCAGGTTGTAGTCCTGCTCCTGGTAGCCCATCTCTTCCATGCGGTGTTTCACCGCCGCGCGGCCGGAGCGGGAGGTCAGGTTCAACTGCACGTCCTTCAGGCCGATCGACTGCGGGGTCATGATTTCGTAGTTTTCGCGGTTCTTCAGCACGCCGTCCTGGTGAATGCCGGAGGAGTGGGCGAAGGCGTTGGCGCCGACGATCGCCTTGTTGGCCGGAATCGGCATGTTGCACAGCTGGCTGACGATCTGGCTGGTGCGGAAGATTTCCTGATGATTGATGTTGGTGTGCACGTTCATGATGTCCTGGCGCACTTTAATCGCCATGATCACCTCTTCCAGCGAGCAGTTGCCGGCGCGCTCACCGATGCCGTTCAGGGTGCCTTCCACCTGACGGGCGCCGGCCTGGACCGCGGCAATGGAGTTGCCGACCGCCATGCCCAAATCGTCGTGGCAGTGTACGGAAATGATGGCTTTGTCGATGTTCGGCACGCGGTCATACAAGGTGGTGATGATGCCGCCGAACTGGTTCGGCGTGGTGTAGCCGACGGTGTCCGGAATATTGATGGTGGTGGCGCCGGCGTTGATGGCGGCTTCGACCACGCGGCACAGATTGTCGATCGGCGTGCGGCCGGCGTCTTCACAGGAGAACTCTACGTCGTCGGTGTAGTTGCGGGCGCGTTTGACCGAGCGCACCGCCATCTCCAACACTTCGTCGAACGAGCGCTTCAGCTTCGATTCGATATGCAGGGTGGAGGTGGCCAGGAACACGTGGATGCGGAACGCTTCGGCGACGCGCAGCGCTTCGGCGGCCACGTCGATGTCTTTGTCCACGCAGCGGGCCAGGCCGCAGACGCGACTGTTCTTGATCTGGCGCGCGATGGTTTGCACCGATTCGAAGTCGCCCGGCGAAGAGACCGGGAAGCCGACTTCCATCACGTCAACGCCCATTCTTTCCAGCGCCAGCGCAATCTGAATCTTCTCTTTTACGCTCAGGCTGGCCTGCAATGCCTGTTCGCCGTCACGCAGCGTGGTATCGAAAATAATGACTTGTTGGCTCATCGGTGCATTCCTTATCGTGTTGATTTCACGCTAAGCGGGCAAAAAAAAACCCGCGCAGTAGCGCGGGTTTCTTATGGGTGATCGGCTGAGTCAGCTCCGAACTTCATCCACAGGCATACCGCGCAAACAAGATGCGTTGAGTAGTAGGCCTAGTAGACGGTGGGTACGGATCATAAGGGTTCAGCTTCTCTTAAATTGGGTGTCTGCCTAATTTGATACGTGATTGGCCTGGCGATGTCAACACCTGATTGAATGCGGGGACAATGCACCGGCTAAGTGGCCAAACAGAGGAACATTCGGTAAAAATGCGGTGCTCTAGAGAAAAAGTGGGGCGCAGTTTGCGCGTTGCTTAGCATAAACGAATCGAATAGAGACTGCGCTAATTGCTTCTGGATTTTGTTGGGTTAAGATTTGTGATGAAAATTAAGAGAGATTAATCACGGGAGGCAACAAAATAACATTTTTAATTCAAATGATTGAAATTGGATTCATATGATTAATTGATTGTTTTAGTCATAATATAACAAAATAATGCGATTTTACACAAAGTGAGCAGTGTTTTTAGATGGTTTGATTGCTTATGATGTGTTTTTATAGTTTGTCTCATACAGTGCGGTTACGTTGTTTAATTGTATTAATCATTGTTAATACCTAATTGTTGGTACCACCCAGGTAGCATTCTTCCTGCTGACGGGATAAGTGACTGACATGCATTCCATATACGACTTATATCGTGTCGATAACACGAGGTTTTTTATCGGCTCATGACGGTAATAGCAGGATTTGTCGTGCAAAGATAAGACAATGCGGCGTTTCATTGTTTTTCGAGCATAAGGATTAGATTATCTACACAGGATTTAGTGGAGTGAAATATGGCTGAATATGATTCAGAAATCGCCATGGTCAAAGAGCCGGCGGACATCCATTTGCGCAGCGTCGATCTTAATTTGCTGACGGTGTTTGACGCCGTGATGCAAATGCAAAATATTACGCGAGCCGCTAATTCGTTGGGGATGTCGCAGCCGGCGGTGAGTAACGCGGTGGCGCGCCTGAAGGTGATGTTCAACGATGAACTGTTTGTGCGCTGCGGGCGCGGGATTCAGCCCACTATGCGCGCCAGGCAGCTGTTCGGGCCGGTGCGGCAAGCGCTGCAGCTGGTGCAAAATGAGTTGCCGGGATCTGAGTTTGAGCCGCTGACCAGCACGCGAGCGTTCTCCTTGTCGCTGTGCAGCCCGCTCGATTTACGTCTGGGCGCTGGAATAATCAATCACGTCAAACAGATCGCGCCGCAGCTTAACCTGCAAATAAAGTCATACATTAACAATAATATCGAACATCAATTGCGTTATCAGGACGTCGAGTTTGTCATCGGCTACAGCCGTTTCGAGTCGGCGGAGTTTCGCAGCCTGGCAATGTTCGACGACGAATTAGTGCTGGCGGTCGCGCAGGCGCACCCGCGAATAGGGGAGGAGGTGACGCCGGAGAAAATGTTGGCCGAACAGCACGCGGCAGTTTCCCTGGAAAGTTTTGGTTCTTTCAGTAAACCTTTTTATTTAGAGGAACCGATGCTGCGCACCGTGACACAACAGTGCACGGATCTCTACAGCGTGTTGAATATGGTGTCGCAAACGGACATGGTGGCGATTGCGCCCGCCTGGCTGGTGCGGCAACAGACGGAGGCGTTGAAAATAAAGTCGGTTCCTTTATGTGGCAACGATAATAAAGCTACTTGCTATCTCTCCTGGCATGAATCCTCCGAGCGGGATAAAGGCCACCAGTGGATGAAATCCGTTCTGATTGAGGCCGGTAACCCAAAGTAACGCGATAAAAAATGGGGTCATACAAAAATAATATTCAACTGAGCGTTTTTTTCTCATGATAAAAGCTAAGAACTATCTGGGTTTTTATTAAGATGTTTCTTGGTTTTACGGCGATAAAATAACTTATTTTCAGGGTGGGTTGGTTCGTTTACCAAAAATAATTAATATAAATTAATATTCTGATTTTTACTTTTCGGCTGGTATTTTAAACTAATTCGATGCGGCGGCCCGGATGGGCCGCGTTTTATTGCCGCCACCCAACCTTTTCTTTCCCGCTCTGTCCAACCCATGAAAGCGCGAAAGCCGGCCTGAGTTTTGGCTCACACTTCTACGCTGAAATCACTTTTCCCTCTGCCTGAGAGTAGGTAGACTGCGCGGAAAAAAGTAAACACGTGTAAGCTGAGATGAGGGCCGCAAGGCGTCGTTCAGGCTTAACTGTATGATTCATTTCAGGCTTAGAGCACTATGATCACTAATCTGCTGCAATACCATTTGATCCATCGTATACAGCATCAAATCACCCATCGAGCCGATCGCACAGCTTTTCGCCAATGGTCGCCAAACAGCGAGTTTCAATTGACCTGGGGAGAGGCCGCCACTCGTATTGATCGCATTGCCGCCGGGCTGCTGGGGCTTGGCGTCGACGTGCAAGAACGCATCGGTATTTTCGCCAATAACACGATGGCCTGGGCGTTGGCCGATCTCGCTATCCTGCATCTGCGCGGTGTCAGCGTACCGCTGTATTCCACCAATACGCCGGCACAGGCGGCGTTCGTCACCAACGACGCCGACATCCGTATACTATTCGTTGGCGAGCAGGCGCAGCTTGACGCCGCCATCGCGCTGCGCGGCGTCTGCCCGCAGCTGCGCCATATTGTCGTTTTCGACGAGGGGGCCGATCTGCGCGGCTGCGAGATCGCACAGCATCTGAGCGCCTTCGAACGCGCTGCCGATCCGGTGGCTTTTGCCGCTCAACGTCGGCAGCGTATTGAAGAGTGCGACCTGCAGGATCTCTTCACCCTGATCTATACCTCGGGCACTACCGGCGAGCCGAAAGGGGTGATGCTGGACTACCGCAACCTGGCGGCGCAGCTTTACCTGCATGATGAAAGGCTGACGGTCGGCGAAGAAGATGTGTCGCTCAGCTTCCTGCCGCTGTCGCACGTGTTCGAACGTGCCTGGAGCTTCTTTGTGATGCATTCCGGCGCGCAGAACGTCTTCCTGCCGAACACCGACTGGGTGCGGGAAGCGATGGGGCAGGTCCGCCCGACGCTGATGTGCGCGGTACCGCGTTTCTACGAGAAGATTTTCAGCGCGGTGCATGAAAAAGTGGCGCGGGCCCCTTGGCTGCGCCGCGCGCTGTTCCACTGGGCGATCGTCTGCGGGGAGCGCAAGTTCCTGCAGGAGCGGGCCGGCAAACCGTTGGGCAAACTGTTCGAACTCTCCCATCGCTGGGCCGACAAGCTGGTATTGAGCAAGCTGCGCGGTATCCTCGGCGGCCGGGTGCGCTTTCTACCGGCGGCGGGTGCCAAGCTGGATGACAATGTGATCCTGTTCTTCCAGGCGATGGGCGTCAACATCAAGTACGGCTACGGCATGACCGAAACCTGTGCGACCGTGTCCTGCTGGGAAGAAGGGCATTTCCGTTTCGGCTCCATCGGCAAACCGCTGCCGGAGGTCGAGGTGCGCATCGGTGAAGAAAATGAAATCCAGGTGCGAGGGCCGATCGTGATGCGCGGCTATTTCAACAAGCCATTGGAAACCGCCGCGACCTTTACCGCAGACGGCTGGCTGAAAACCGGCGATGCCGGGGCGATCGATGAAGAGGGCAATCTGTTCATCACCGAGCGCCTGAAGGATTTGATGAAAACCTCCGGCGGCAAATACATCGCGCCGCAGATGCTGGAAGGTACGCTGGCGCAGGACCGTTTTATCGAACAGGTGGCGATCATCGCCGATGCGCGCAAGTTCGTTTCCGCGCTGATCGTGCCGTGCTTTGAGTCGCTGGAAGAGTACGCGAAGTCAGTCAACCTGAAGTACCAAGATCGTCTGGAACTGCTGCGCAACGGTGAAATTCTCGAGATGTTCGAAAAGCGTCTGCGCGAGATGCAAAAGGAGCTGGCGCGCTTCGAACAGGTGAAGAAGTTCACTCTGCTGCCGGCGGCCTTTTCCATGGAGCTGGGAGAGCTGACGCCAACGCTGAAGCTGCGCCGCAAAGTGATCCTGCAGCGCTATCAGCGTGAAATCGACTCAATGTACCAGGAACAGGCTTGACGCCGCCGCCGGATCGCGCGTCCGGCGAAAAAAACGGCATATACCTCGCCTGATTTAGTTCTGTAATTTTCCCTCTGTTCGAAACAATGCCTAGCCTGACGCCTCTGGGGCTAGCGCATTGTTTTTATAAAGCCGCGATCTCCAGCCGCTTGGCAATAACCCCGCCGCCGTTAAGCCATTTTGCCGTTTGCCTGCCCCATCTTCTGACGTTATGTTAATTCGATAGCGACAACCCATAAAAATTTAGGGGCATTGCCCCGCAGCAGGCGCTACGTTCCGGCGCCAGAGAAGAATAAGCAAGCCTGGAGGCAAACCCATGGAGATGTTGTCAGGAGCCGAGATGGTCGTCCGATCGTTGATCGATCAGGGCGTTAAGCATGTATTCGGCTATCCCGGCGGGGCGGTGCTCGATATCTACGACGCCCTGCATACGGTCGGAGGGATCGATCATATTCTGGTGCGCCACGAGCAAGGTGCGGTGCACATGGCCGACGGTTACGCGCGCGCCACCGGTGAAGTGGGCGTGGTGTTGGTGACCTCCGGCCCCGGCGCCACCAATGCCATTACCGGTATTGCCACCGCCTATATGGATTCGATCCCGATGGTGGTGCTGTCGGGACAAGTGCCCAGCTCGCTGATCGGCTACGACGCCTTCCAGGAGTGCGATATGGTGGGGATTTCGCGTCCGGTGGTGAAGCACAGCTTCCTGGTAAAACGCACCGAAGACATCCCGGCGGTGTTGAAGAAGGCCTTTTACCTGGCCTCCAGCGGCCGCCCCGGCCCGGTAGTGATCGATCTGCCGAAAGATATTGTCGGTCCGGCGGTGCGGATGCCTTATGCCTACCCGCAGGACGTGAGCATGCGTTCTTATAACCCGACGGTGCAGGGCCACCGTGGGCAGATCAAACGCGCGTTACAAACCATTCTGGCGGCCAAAAAGCCGGTGATGTACGTCGGCGGCGGCGCGATCAACGCCGGTTGTGAAGCTGAATTACTGTCGTTGGCGGAGCAGCTGAACCTGCCGGTAACCAGCAGCCTGATGGGATTGGGCGCTTTCCCCGGCACCCATCGTCAGAGCGTCGGTATGCTCGGCATGCACGGAACCTATGAAGCCAACAAAACCATGCACCATGCCGACGTGATCTTCGCCGTAGGCGTGCGCTTCGACGATCGCACCACCAACAATCTGGCTAAATACTGCCCGGACGCCACCGTGCTGCACATTGATATCGATCCGACTTCGATCTCCAAAACGGTGGACGCCGATATTCCGATCGTCGGCGATGCCAAGCAGGTGTTGGTTCAAATGCTGGAGCTGCTGGCGCAGGATGAGAAAGCGCAGGATCACGATGCGCTGCGCGACTGGTGGCAGTCTATCGAGCAGTGGCGTGCCCGCGACTGCCTGGGTTACGACAAGCACAGCGGCACCATCAAGCCGCAGGCGGTGATCGAAACCCTGCACCGCCTGACCAAAGGCGACGCCTACGTCACCTCGGACGTGGGCCAGCACCAGATGTTCGCCGCGCTCTATTATCCGTTCGACAAACCGCGCCGCTGGATCAACTCCGGCGGCCTCGGCACCATGGGCTTCGGCCTGCCGGCGGCATTGGGCGTCAAGCTGGCGCTGCCGGAAGAAACCGTGGTGTGCGTGACCGGCGACGGCAGCATTCAGATGAATATTCAGGAGCTGTCCACTGCGCTGCAATATAACCTGCCGGTGGTGGTGGTGAACCTCAATAACCGTTATCTGGGCATGGTGAAGCAGTGGCAGGACATGATTTATTCCGGCCGCCATTCGCAGTCTTACATGGATTCGCTGCCGGACTTCGTCAAGCTGGCCGAGGCTTACGGCCATGTCGGCATCGCCATCCGCACGCCGGATGAGCTGGAAAGTAAGCTGGCGCAGGCGCTGGCGGAAAAAGAGCGGCTGGTGTTCGTCGACGTGACCGTCGATGAAACCGAACATGTTTACCCGATGCAGATCCGCGGCGGAAGCATGGACGAAATGTGGCTTAGCAAAACGGAGAGGACCTGATCATGCGCCGTATTTTATCTGTCTTGCTGGAAAACGAATCCGGCGCCTTGTCGCGCGTGGTCGGGCTGTTCTCCCAGCGCGGTTATAACATTGAAAGCCTGACGGTGGCGCCGACCGACGATCCGACGCTGTCGCGCATGACTATCCAGACCGTCGGCGACGAGAAAGTGCTGGAGCAGATTGAGAAACAGCTGCACAAGCTGGTGGACGTGCTGCGCGTCAGCGAGCTGGTGCAAGGCGCTCACGTCGAGCGCGAGATCATGCTGGTGAAGCTGCAGGCCAGCGGTTATGGCCGTGAAGAGGTGAAACGCTGCGCCGACATTTTCCGCGGCCAGATCGTCGATGTGACGGCGACGCTGTACACGGTACAGCTGGCCGGCACCAGCGACAAGCTCGACGCCTTCCTGAGCGCGGTGCGTGAAGTGGCGGAGATTGTGGAAGTGGCGCGTTCCGGCGTGGTCGGCGTGTCGCGCGGCGACAAAATCATGCGCTGAGCGCGGTTTAGTGGCGAATAATCGGGGCGCGGCATGGCTGCGCCCTTTGTTTTTCGGCATTTTTTTGCCCGATTGCTGGCACCTTTCGGCAAAAGCGGTTGCTAGGTAGTGTTTTCTGCTGTTAGATCGCAGAGGCTGGATTGAATAACCGCACGGGATGTCATGGTTAATCCGAGCACAGCCTTCACTTCTATTTTCAGCGTCATTAAGGGGTTAATGTGAAACTGGATGAAATCGCGCGTCTCGCGGGCGTTTCGCGCACGACGGCCAGTTATGTCATCAACGGCAAGGCGAAGCAGTATCGTGTCAGCGATAAAACCGTCGAGAAAGTGATGGCCGTGGTCAGGGAGCATAACTACCACCCGAATGCCGTCGCGGCAGGGCTGCGCGCTGGGCGCACCCGTTCTATCGGTCTGGTGATCCCGGATCTGGAAAATACCAGCTATACCCGTATCGCCAACTACCTGGAGCGTCAGGCGCGCCAGCGTGGTTATCAATTGCTGATCGCCTGCTCCGAAGATCAGCCGGACAACGAAATGCGCTGTATCGAGCACTTGCTGCAGCGTCAGGTGGACGCCATCATCGTTTCCACCGCCTTGCCGCCGGAGCACCCCTTCTATCAACGCTGGGCCAACGATCCGCTGCCGATCATCGCACTGGACCGCGCGTTGGATCGCGAGCATTTCATCAGCGTCGTCGGGGCCGACGAGGAAGATGCCTTTGCGCTGGCGCAGGAGCTGCGCACCTTCCCGGCGGAGTCGGTACTGTACCTGGGCGCCTTGCCGGAGCTTTCGGTCAGCTTCCTGCGTGAGCAGGGCTTCCGTCAGGCCTGGCAAGAGGATCCTCGCCATGTCGATTATCTGTACGCCAACAGCTATGAGCGTGAGGCCGCCGGCGCGCTGTTTGCCGAATGGCTGAAAACGCACCCGATGCCGCAGGCGCTGTTCACCACGTCGTTCTCTTTATTGCAGGGCGTGATGGACGTGACGCTGAAGCAACGCGGCCGTTTGCCGACCGATCTGGCGATTGCCACCTTCGGCGACCATGAGCTGTTGGATTTTCTGGAGTGCCCGGTGCTCGCGGTAGCGCAGCGCCATCGCGACGTGGCCGAACGCGTGCTGGAGCTGGTGTTGGCCAGCCTGGACGAACCGCGTAAACCCAAACCGGGACTGACGCGGATACGCCGTAATCTGTTCCGCCGCGGTAGCCTGAGCCGCAAATAGGCCGCTCTACAGGAGCCCGCGTTGTCGGGCTCCTGGTTTAGACGTAACCCGCGACCCGAAACAGCCGTCGGCAATATTCCAGGAAATAGCCATACACTACGCCCATCGCCATGGAGACCAGCGCATTGCTGGTCACCGCCGCCAGCATTTGTTGGCCGTCGGCGCCCACGCTCCACAGAATGGCGGCATAAACCGGCGACTGGAAACTGACGTAAGCCAGCAGATCGGCGAGGTTGCGCAGTAGGAATTGGCCGCGTGGGCAGCGGCGTGCCGTGCGGATAAACAGATCGCGATAGCGGCCGTAAGGCCAGGCGATCAGGATGTTGACCGGGATCGACAGCAGGCGCGAAGAGAGGGATTGCTGGAAGCTCATGCCGGAGATCAACACTTCTATCGCCATGCCGGCGATAAAGCAGTACACCACCAGTGCGAACGTATCGGCAGCGGCGCTACGCCAGTGAGGGGCGGGCGAAAGCATGCACTCTCTCCTTTTTGGTTAATGTTCTGTTAAATTATTTATTCCTAGTTGTTAATTCTGGTTTTTTGCGCTTCATATAGTGTACTAATCTGTATTGTGTTTTTTAACTGGATTTAAATTTTTAATTTTAACATTTGTTCGGTTTTTGTCCCGCAGAACAGGGGCACAGGATGGGACAGGGAGATTAAAATCGGTGAATTTAAATAAATTCATTAAAAACATGCAGTTGCGATTTTTGGTGTTTGAAGAGGTTTTTTTCCGGCAAAAATTGTGGAAATAAAGGTGTAAGAAAATGAAACCATAATTGTAAACAGGTATTTTGGGAATAATCTTACCAAATTGATTTAAATTGAAATTACTTCTGCTCGTAATATCCGAGCCATTTATTTTTATCGTGCTCTCATCATGGCGGGACAAATTGAAGTAAAATAGCGCGCAGTTTCACGGTGAATAACGATTGAGCGTTATTAACTCAAGGGGTTATGGCCTTATTCTTCGGTCGATTCGCCAGGCGCTGAGCCTTGGCGGGCGCGGGGCGGCAGCGGTTACAGCCCTGAGATTGCCGAGCTGAAAAATGAGACATGGCTTGCAGAAGGAAGTAATGAGTTAATTAATCGCCAGTTCGTCAGGTTTTTAATCAGATTCTTTCCGCTTAGAAAATTCTCTCCGTTTATCATGGTGTTAATTTTTAATCGTCGAATAATCAGAGTTTCTTTCGCGAGTCAGCTCCCAAAATGACCAGAGAAATATTGCCAAAGCGCTGGCGCTCTGGCTTGACAAGGTTTTCATACCCTCCGTAAACTCCATTGTGTGGGAATTTGTGGGGTAAAGTGGTGAAAACGGTCACTAAGGGGTAGCTCAGGAATGTTCCGTGGAGCGACGATGGTCAACCTCGACAGCAAAGGGCGGCTCGCCGTACCTACCCGATATCGGGAATTGCTCAACGAGGAATCGCAAGGCCAAATGGTCTGTACCATTGACCTCCATCAGCCCTGCCTGCTGCTTTATCCTTTGCCCGAATGGGAAATTATTGAACAAAAATTATCACGTCTGTCGAGCATGAATCCCGCCGAGCGCCGCGTTCAGCGCCTGCTGTTGGGGCATGCCAGTGAGTGTCAGATGGATAGTGCCGGTCGTTTGCTGCTTGCCAATACGCTGCGGCAACACGCCGGGCTCACAAAAGAAGTGATGCTGGTCGGTCAGTTCAACAAGTTTGAACTGTGGGATGAACAGACCTGGTATCAACAAGTCAAGGATGATATTGACGCTGAACAGTCGACTCAGGAACCGTTGTCTGAGCGGCTACAGGACTTGTCGCTATAAGCATGTTGGAAAACTATAAACACACCACCGTCCTGCTGGACGAAGCCGTCAACGGCCTCAACATCCGCAGCAACGGCATATATATCGACGGTACTTTTGGTCGCGGTGGCCATTCTCGTCTGATTCTGTCCCAGCTGGGGCCGGAAGGGCGCTTGCTGGCAATTGACCGTGACCCTCAGGCGATTGCAGCCGCCAAATCTATTGAAGATCCTCGTTTTACCATCGTACACGGCCCATTTTCCGAGTTGTCGCACTATGTGCGGGAGCGCGAACTGGTCGGCAAGATCGACGGCGTTCTGCTCGATCTGGGCGTTTCCTCGCCGCAGCTTGACGACGCAGAGCGCGGGTTCTCCTTTATGCGCGACGGTCCGCTGGACATGCGCATGGATCCGTCCACCGGCCTGTCCGCCGCGGATTGGCTGATGAAGGCCGAGGCGGACGATATCGCCTGGGTGCT
Source organism: Serratia sp. CY33802 (assembly GCF_052169095.1). Lineage (NCBI taxonomy): Bacteria > Pseudomonadati > Pseudomonadota > Gammaproteobacteria > Enterobacterales > Yersiniaceae > Serratia > Serratia sp. CY33802. The sequence goes on along the minus strand of NZ_JBJNLL010000003.1, from coordinate 123,556 downwards.
GAAAACCTTTGGCGAAGAGCGTTTCGCCAAGCGCATCGCACGCGCCATCGTCGAAAGAAACCGCGTGGAGCCGATGACGCGCACCAAAGAGTTGGCGGATCTGATTGCCGATGCCAGCCCGTTCCGTGAAAAGCACAAGCATCCGGCGACGCGCAGCTTCCAGGCGATCCGCATCTATATCAACAGCGAGCTGGAAGAGATCGAGCGTGCGCTCGACGGCGCGCTGGAAGTGCTGGCCCCACAGGGCCGTTTGTCGATCATAAGTTTCCATTCGCTGGAAGACCGCATCGTCAAACGCTTTATGCGTCACCACAGCCGCGGCGCTCAGGTGCCGGCGGGCATTCCGTTGACCGAAGAGCAACTGCGCAGCATGGGCGGACGAACGCTGAAAGCGCTGGGCAAAATGATGCCGTCGGAAGCGGAAGTGGCGGACAACCCGCGTGCGCGCAGCTCGGTGCTGCGTATTGCTGAGAGGATGCCCGCGTGATCGGCAACGAACGTCACGGCCTGGTCGGGGTGATTGGCGGCGATCTGCTGCGCAACGCCAAGATCCCCATGATTTTACTGATTGCGTCACTGGTCTCCGCGGTTTTCGTGGTGACCACCGCGCACCGCACCCGCCTGCTGACCGCCGAGCGCGAACAGCTGGTTCTGGAGCGTGATGCGCTGGATATCGAGTGGCGCAACCTGATTTTAGAAGAGAACGCCCTCGGCGATCACAGCCGGGTTGAACGTATCGCGACAGAAAAACTGCAGATGCAACATGTTGATCCATCGCAGGAAAATATCATCGTTAAACAATGAATGGTTTAACCGGAATAATGACACGGAGTAGAAAGGAAACGCATGAAAGCAGCGCGCCCCGGTAAGTTGAGACGCCAGGAAGATCAGGCCAGCTTTGTCAGCTGGCGTTTTGCGTTGCTGTGCGGCTGCATTTTGCTGGCGATGGTTGGCCTGATGCTGCGCGTCGCGTACCTGCAGGTCATCAACCCCGATCGTCTGGTGAAAGAAGGCGACATGCGTTCGCTGCGCGTGCAGGAAGTGCCGACCGCGCGGGGCATGATCAGCGATCGCGCCGGCCGTCCGTTGGCGGTCAGCGTGCCGGTCAATGCGGTGTGGGCGGATCCGAAAGAGCTGAACGAGCGCGGCGGCATCACGCTGGACAGCCGTTGGAAAGCGCTTTCCGATGCGCTCAACATCCCGCTGGACCAGCTTTCCAACCGCATCAACGCCAACCCGAAAGGGCGCTTCGTTTATCTGGCTCGCCAGGTGAACCCGGCGATTGGCGACTACATCCACAAACTCAAGCTGCCGGGGATCTACCTGCGGCAGGAGTCGCGCCGGTACTACCCGGCGGGGCAGGTGACGTCGCACATCATCGGTGTGACCAACATCGACGGGCAAGGCATCGAAGGCGTCGAGAAGAGCTTCGACCGCTGGCTGACCGGGCAACCGGGCGAGAGAACGGTGCGTAAGGACCGCTTCGGCCGGGTGATCGAAGATATCTCCTCCGTCGACAGCCAGGCTGCGCACAACCTGGTGCTGAGCGTCGATGAGCGCCTGCAGGCGCTGGTGTATCGCGAGCTGAACAACGCGGTGGCGTTCAACAAGGCCGAATCGGGCACTGCGGTGCTGATCGACGTGAACACCGGCGAAGTGCTGGCGATGGCCAACAGCCCGTCTTACAACCCGAACAACATGGCCGGTACGCCGAAAGAGACCATGCGTAACCGTGCTATCACCGATATTTTTGAACCCGGTTCAACCGTGAAGCCGATGGTGGTGATGACCGCGCTGCAAAACGGCGTGGTGAGAGAAAACAGCGTGCTGAACACCATCCCGTATCGCATTCAGGGCCACGAGATCAAAGACGTGGCGCGGTACTCGGAGCTGTCATTGACCGGGATCTTGCAGAAGTCGAGTAACGTCGGTGTTTCAAAGCTGGCGTTAGCGATGCCGTCCTCAGCGTTAGTAGATACTTACTCTCGTTTTGGGCTGGGAAAAGCGACCAATTTGGGGCTGGTCGGAGAAAGCAGTGGCATATACCCAAAAAAACAACGGTGGTCTGACATAGAGAGGGCCACCTTCTCTTTCGGCTACGGGCTGATGGTAACTCCGTTACAGTTGGCGCGAGTCTATGCAACGATCGGCAGTCTGGGCGTGTATCGCCCATTGTCGATCACCAAGGTTGACCCTCCGGTCGCCGGCGAACGCGTTTTCCCTGAACCTCTGGTGCGCACCGTGGTGCACATGATGGAAAGCGTGGCCTTGCCGGGCGGCGGCGGCGTGAAAGCCGCCATCAAGGGATACCGTATCGCCATCAAAACCGGTACCGCGAAAAAAGTTGGCCCGGACGGCAAATACGTCAACCGATACATCGCTTATACCGCCGGCGTCGCGCCGGCAAGTAACCCCCGTTTTGCCCTGGTGGTCGTCATCAACGACCCGCAGGGTGGGAAATACTATGGTGGTGCAATCTCCGCGCCGGTGTTCGGCGCCATCATGGGCGGCGTATTACGCACCATGAACGTCGAGCCTGACGCGTTGCCTACCGGTGACAAAAGCGAATTAGTGATTAACAAGAAAGAGGGTTCAGGTGGCAGATCGTAATTTGCGCGACTTACTCGCCCCGTGGGTGCCGACGGCACCCGGGCGCGCGCTGCGGGAAATGACATTAGACAGCCGTGTGGCGGCTGCCGGGGATCTGTTTGTCGCCGTGGTCGGCCATCAAACGGATGGACGCCGCTATATTCCGCAGGCCATCGCGCAGGGCGTCGCCGCCGTGATCGCCGAAGCTGACGGTCAGGCCGAAGACGGCGCCATCGTTGAGATGCACGGCGTGCCGGTGATCTACCTGAGCCAACTGAACCAGCGCCTTTCCGCGCTGGCCGGGCGTTTTTACCACCAGCCGGGCGAGCGTCTGCGTCTGGTCGGCGTGACCGGCACCAACGGCAAAACCACCACTACGCAGCTGTTGGCGCAGTGGAGCCAACTGCTGGGCGAAACCAGCGCGGTGATGGGCACCGTCGGCAACGGTCTGCTGGGCCAGGTGTGTCCGACCGAGAATACCACCGGTTCTGCGGTGGATGTTCAACACGTATTAAACGAGTTGGCGGAACAGGGCGCGACCTTCGCCGCCATGGAAGTTTCTTCCCACGGTCTGGTGCAACACCGGGTGGCGGCGCTGCCGTTCGCCGCGGCGGTCTTTACCAACCTGAGCCGCGATCACCTGGATTACCACGGTGACATGGCCAATTACGAGGCGGCCAAATGGTCGCTGTTCGCCGCCCACAGCGTGGGGCAGGCGATCATCAACGCCGACGATGAAGTCGGTCAGCGCTGGCTGAGCAAGCTGCCGGATGCGGTAGCGGTGACGATGCAGGGCAACCTGCAGCCGGGCGGCCACGGCCGCTGGCTGAAAACCACGGCGGTCGATTATCACGACAACGGCGCCACCGTTCGTTTCAGCTCCAGCTGGGGCGACGGCGAGATCGAAAGCCGCCTGATGGGCGCTTTCAACGTCAGCAACCTGCTGTTGGCCTTGGCCACGCTGCTGTCGCTGGGCTATCCGCTGGAGGCGCTGGTGGAAACCGGCAGCCGCCTGCAGCCGGTCTGCGGCCGCATGGAAGTGTTTAACGCGCCGGGCAAACCGACGGTGGTGGTGGATTACGCCCACACGCCGGATGCGCTGGAGAAAGCGCTGGAAGCCGCGCGCCTGCACTGCCAGGGGCAGCTGTGGTGCGTCTTCGGCTGCGGCGGCGATCGCGACAAGGGCAAGCGTCCGCTGATGGGCGGTATTGCCGAGCAGTTCGCCGATCGCGTGGTGATCACCGATGACAACCCGCGTACCGAAGAGCCGCGCGCAATTATCAACGATATCCTGACCGGATTGCTGGATGCCGGGCAGGCGCTGGTGATCCACGGCCGCGCCGAAGCGGTAACCAGCGCCATCATGCAAGCGCAGGCGCAGGATGTGGTGTTGGTGGCGGGCAAGGGCCATGAAGATTATCAGCTGGTGGGCAACCGCCGCCTAGATTACTCCGACCGCACGACGGTCGCCCGACTGCTGGGGGTGCTGGCATGATCCCTGTCTCTCTTCAGACACTGGCTGAGGTATTGAGCGCTGAACCGATCGGCGCCGATTGCCAAATTGTCGAGGTGACGACAGACACCCGCAAGGTGACCGCCGGTTGCCTGTTTGTGGCGCTGAAAGGTGAGCGTTTCGACGCTCACGACTTCGCGGCGGATGCCGTAGCCGCAGGCGCCGGGGCGTTGCTGGTCAGTAAGCGCTTATTGGTGGACGCGCCGCAGCTGGTGGTGAAAGACACCCGTCTGGCGCTGGGGCAGCTTGGCGCCTGGGTGCGTCAGCAGGTGCCGGCGCGCGTGGTGGCGCTGACCGGCTCCTCGGGCAAGACATCGGTGAAAGAAATGACCGCCGCCATTCTGCGTGAATGCGGCGAAGTGCTGTATACCGCCGGTAACTTCAATAACGACATAGGCGTGCCGCTGACGCTGTTGCGTCTGGAGCCGCAGCATGATTTTGCCGTGATAGAGCTGGGCGCTAACCACATTGGCGAAATCGCTTACACCACCGCATTGACGCGTCCGCAGACCGCTTTGGTGAATAACCTGGCGGCGGCGCACCTGGAAGGCTTCGGCTCGCTGGCCGGCGTCGCTCAGGCGAAAGGTGAAATCTTTACTGGCCTGCCGGCCGACGGCGTGGCGATCATCAACGCCGATAACAACGATTGGCCGCACTGGCAGAGCATGCTGGTCGGCAAAACCGTCTGGCGCTTCTCGCCGCAGGCCGCCGAAGGTGTGGACTTCTTCGCGGACAACGTGCGGGTGAATGGCGCAGGTACGCAGTTCACGCTGCACAGCCCGTTCGGCACCGCCGAGATCGCACTGCCGCTGCCGGGGCGCCACAACGTGGCCAACGCGCTGGCGGCCACGGCGCTGGCGATGTCGGTGGGCGCGACGCTCGAAGCGGTGCGTCAGGGGTTGAAACAATTGCAGGCGGTGCCGGGGCGCTTGTTCCCGGTGGCGCTGGCCGAAGGCAAGCTGCTGCTGGACGACAGCTATAACGCCAACGTCGGGTCGATGACCGCGGCGGCGCAGGTGCTGGCGGAAATGCCGGGCTACCGCGTGATGGTGGTCGGCGATATGGCCGAGCTGGGCGCAGAAGCGGAAGAGTGCCACCGTCAGGTGGGTGAAGCCGCCCGCCTGGCCGGGGTCGATAAAGTGATCAGCGTCGGCGGGTTGAGCCGCGTGCTGAGCGAAGCGTCCGGCAACGGCGAACATTATCAGGACAAGACAGCAGTGATCGCGCGCGTGGCGGAATTACTGTCGGAACATGCGGTCATCACCGTGTTAATCAAAGGTTCACGTAGTGCCGCAATGGAGCAGGTAGTACGCGCGTTACAGGAGAAAGCACCATGTTAGTTTGGCTGGCCGAACATTTGGTCAAGTATTACTCAGGCTTCAACGTCTTTTCTTATCTGACGTTCCGAGCCATTGTCAGCCTGCTGACCGCGCTGTTCCTGTCGCTGTGGATGGGCCCGCGGGTGATCAAGCGCCTGCAAGAAATGTCCTTCGGTCAGGTGGTGCGCAACGACGGCCCCGAGTCGCACTTCAGCAAGCGCGGCACGCCGACCATGGGCGGCATCATGATCCTGACCTCCATCACCATTTCGGTGCTGATGTGGGCCTACCCGTCCAACCCGTATGTCTGGTGCGTGCTGTTTGTGCTGGTGGGTTACGGCATCGTCGGCTTCGTCGACGACTACCGCAAGGTGGTGCGTAAGGACACCAAAGGGCTGATCGCCCGCTGGAAGTATTTCTGGCAATCGGTGATTGCGCTGATTGTCGCATTCGCCATGTACGCCGTAGGAAAAGACACGCCAGCCACCGAGCTGGTTGTGCCGTTCTTTAAGGACGTGATGCCGCAGCTGGGCCTGCTGTACATCCTGCTGGCCTATTTCGTCATCGTCGGCACCAGCAACGCGGTCAACCTGACCGACGGCCTGGACGGCCTGGCGATCATGCCGACGGTATTCGTGGCGGCCGGCTTCGCGCTGGTGGCCTGGGCGACCGGTAATATGAACTTCGCCAACTACCTGCATATTCCGTATCTGCGTCATGCCGGTGAGTTGGTGATCGTCTGCACCGCCATCGTCGGCGCCGGCCTCGGGTTCCTGTGGTTCAATACCTACCCGGCTCAGGTGTTTATGGGCGACGTCGGTTCGCTGGCGCTGGGCGGCGCGCTGGGCACCATCGCGGTGCTGCTGCGCCAGGAGTTCTTGCTGGTGATCATGGGCGGCGTGTTCGTGGTAGAGACGCTGTCGGTGATCCTGCAGGTGGGATCGTTCAAGCTGCGCGGACAACGCATTTTCCGCATGGCGCCGATTCACCACCACTATGAATTGAAAGGCTGGCCGGAACCGCGCGTGATCGTGCGCTTCTGGATCATTTCGCTGATGCTGGTGCTGATTGGCCTGGCAACGCTGAAGGTGCGTTAATCATGGCAGACTATCAGGGTAGAAAAGTCGTCATCATCGGGTTGGGCCTCACCGGCCTGTCCTGTGTCGATTTCTTCATGGCGCGCGGCGTGACGCCGCGCGTGATGGATACCCGTATCGCGCCGCCAGGGTTGGACAAACTGCCTGAAAGCGTGGAGCGCCATCTGGGCGATCTGAATCAAGACTGGCTGCTGGCGGCGGATCTGATCGTTGCCAGCCCGGGCGTCGCGCTGGCGACCCCGGCATTGAGCGCCGCGGCTGACGCCGGCGTCGAAATCGTCGGCGACGTCGAACTGTTCTGCCGCGAGGCGCAGGCGCCGATCGTGGCGATTACCGGCTCCAACGGCAAGAGCACCGTCACCACCCTGGTGGGCGAGATGGCGAAAGCCGCCGGTTGGGCGGTGGGCGTGGGCGGCAATATCGGCCTGCCGGCGCTGAGCCTGTTGCGCCAGGAATGTCAGCTTTACGTGCTGGAGCTGTCCAGCTTCCAGTTGGAAACGACGTATAGCCTGCGGGCGGCGGCGGCGACCATCCTGAACGTGACCGAAGATCATATGGATCGCTATCCGTTCGGTCTGCAGCAGTATCGCGGTGCCAAGCTGCGCGTGTATGAAAACGCCGCGGTGTGCGTGGTGAACGCGGACGACGCGCTGACCATGCCGGTGCGCGGCGCCGACGAACGCTGTGTCAGCTTCGGCGCGGACGTAGGCGACTATCACTTGAACCGCCAGCAGGGGGAAACCTGGCTGCGGGTGCGCGGTGAGAAGGTGCTGAATACGCGCGAAATGAAGCTGACCGGCCGCCACAATTACACCAACGCCCTGGCGGCGCTGGCGTTGGCGGATGCGGTCAATATCCCGCGTGCGTCCAGCCTGAAGGCGCTGACCACCTTCACCGGCCTGGCACACCGCTTCCAGCTGGCCTGGGAGCACAACGGCGTGCGTTGGATCAACGATTCCAAAGCCACCAACGTCGGCAGCACCGAAGCGGCGCTGAACGGCCTGCAGGTGGACGGCACGCTGCATCTGCTGCTGGGCGGCGACGGCAAGTCCGCCGATTTCTCGCCGCTGGCGCGCTATCTGCAGGGCGACAACGTGCGTCTGTATTGTTTTGGCCGTGACGGCGCTCAGCTGGCACAGCTGCGGCCGGAAGTGGCGACGTTGACCGAGACCATGGAGCAGGCGATGCGCACCATCGCCGGCCGCGTAATGCCCGGCGATATGGTGCTGTTGTCGCCGGCTTGCGCCAGCCTCGATCAGTTCCGTAATTTTGAAGTGCGCGGCGATGAGTTCGCCCGCCTGGCGCAGGAGCTTGGCGGATGAAACTACGCTTGCCGAACTTCGGGCTGACAGAACGGCTGAAAGACTGGGTGACCGGCGCGCGCGACAACGACGCGGTCAACATGGTGCTGTACGATCGCACCCTGCTGTGGTTGACCTTCGGCTTGGCGATCATCGGCTTCGTGATGGTGACCTCGGCCTCGATGCCGATCGGCCAACGCCTGGCGGACGATCCGTTCCTGTTCGCCAAACGTGACGCGCTGTACCTCGGCCTGGCGTTCGGCCTGTCGCTGGTGACGCTGCGCATCCCGATGGAAATTTGGCAGCGCTACAGCAACGTGATGCTGCTGATGTCGATCGTGATGCTGCTGATCGTCCTGGTGGTGGGGAGCTCGGTAAACGGGGCCTCGCGTTGGATCGCACTCGGCCCGTTGCGTATTCAGCCCGCGGAGCTGTCCAAGCTGTCGCTGTTCTGCTACCTGGCGAGCTATCTGGTGCGCAAGGTGGAAGAGGTGCGCAGCAACTTCTGGGGCTTCTGCAAGCCGATGGGCGTGATGGTGGTGCTGGCGGTGCTGCTGCTGGCGCAGCCGGACCTCGGTACCGTGGTGGTGCTGTTCATCACCACGCTAGCAATGCTGTTCCTGGCCGGTGCGAAAATGTGGCAGTTCCTGGCGATCATCGGCTCCGGCGTGTTCGCCGTGGTGCTGCTGATCATCGCGGAACCGTACCGTATGCGCCGCGTGACGTCGTTCTGGAACCCGTGGGCCGACCCGTTCGGCAGCGGCTACCAGCTGACCCAGTCGCTGATGGCGTTCGGCCGCGGCGAGTTCTGGGGGCAGGGGCTCGGCAACTCGGTGCAGAAACTGGAGTATTTGCCAGAGGCACACACCGACTTCATCTTCTCCATTTTGGGGGAAGAACTGGGCTATATCGGTGTGGTTTTAGCCCTGTTAATGGTATTCTTCGTCGCTTTTCGCGCGATGTCCATCGGGCGCCGCGCGCTGGAGATCGACCAACGCTTCTCCGGCTTCCTGGCCTGCGCGATCGGCGTGTGGTTCAGCTTCCAGGCGCTGGTTAACGTCGGCGCCGCCGCGGGCATGCTGCCGACCAAAGGTCTGACGCTGCCGCTGATCAGTTACGGCGGTTCGAGCTTGCTGATTATGTCGACGGCGATCGTGCTGTTGCTGCGAATTGATTATGAAACGCGCCTGACCAAGGCTCAGGCGTTTGTGAAGAGGTAAGGGATGAGCGGGAAACCTAAGCGTTTAATGGTGATGGCAGGCGGTACCGGTGGGCACGTGTTCCCGGGGCTGGCGGTCGCGCATCATCTGATGGCGCAGGGCTGGCAGGTGCGCTGGCTCGGAACCGCAGACCGAATGGAAGCCGATCTGGTGCCGAAGCACGGGATCGAGATCGATTTTATCCGCATCTCCGGCCTGCGCGGCAAGGGCCTGAAGGCTCAATTGACCGCACCGCTGCGGATCTGGCAGGCGGTGCGTCAGGCAAAAGCCATTATGCGCAGCTATCAGCCGGATGTGGTGCTGGGAATGGGCGGCTACGTCTCCGGTCCCGGCGGCCTGGCAGCCTGGCAGTGCGGCATCCCGGTGGTGCTGCACGAGCAGAACGGCATCGCCGGTTTGACCAACCGCTGGCTGGCGCGCATCGCCGCCAAAGTGATGCAGGCCTTCCCCGGCGCGTTCCCGAACGCCGAGGTGGTGGGCAACCCGGTGCGTACCGACGTGTTGGCGCTGCCACTGCCGGCAGAGCGGTTGCAAGGGCGCGAAGGCCCGATCCGCGTGCTGGTGATTGGCGGAAGTCAGGGCGCCCGCGTGCTGAATCAGACAGTTCCTGAAGTCGCGGCGCGTTTGGGCGATAGAATTACGCTCTGGCATCAGGTTGGCAAGGGCGCGCTGGAAACGGTGCTGCGCGACTACGAAAGGGTAGGGCAGACGCAGCACAAAGTGACCGAGTTCATCGACGACATGGCCGCCGCCTATGCCTGGGCCGACGTGGTGGTCTGCCGCTCCGGCGCGTTGACCGTCAGTGAAATCGCGGCGGCGGGGCTGCCGGCGATCTTCGTGCCGTTTATGCACAAGGATCGTCAGCAGTACTGGAACGCGCGTCCGCTGGAAGAAGCCGGCGCGGCGAAGATTATCGAACAGCCGCAGTTTAACGCCGATGTGGTGGCCGAACTGCTGGCGAGTTGGGATCGCAAGACGCTGCTGGCCATGGCCGAGAAAGCGCGTGCGGTCGCCATTCCGGATGCCACCGAGCGCGTGGCGGCGGAGCTGGTGCGGCTCGCCAAGTAACGAGTGCAGGGGTTCGGCGCGCCGAACCTGAATAAAAGCAATGTGATGTAGGGCCGGGGTACCGGATCCGGATTAGAGAGAGTGATGAATACACAACAACTGGCGAAACTACGTACTATCGTGCCCGAGATGCGTCGCGTCCGGCACATTCACTTTGTCGGCATCGGTGGTGCCGGCATGGGTGGTATCGCCGAAGTGTTGGCAAACGAAGGGTATCAGATCAGCGGCTCCGACCTGGCGCCGAATCCGGTCACCCAACAGTTGAGCGCGCTCGGGGCGACGATTTATTTCAATCACCGTCCGGAAAACGTGCTGGATGCGAGCGTGGTGGTGGTGTCTACCGCCATCTCCGCCGACAACCCGGAGATCGTCGCCGCTCGTGAAGCGCGCATCCCGGTGATCCGCCGCGCTGAAATGCTGGCGGAGCTGATGCGTTTTCGCCACGGTATCGCTATCGCCGGCACGCACGGCAAAACCACCACCACGGCGATGGTCTCGAGCATTTACGCCGAAGCCCGCCTGGACCCGACCTTCGTCAATGGCGGGCTGGTGAAGGCGGCGGGGACCCACGCACGACTGGGGTCCAGCCGTTATCTGATCGCGGAAGCGGATGAGAGCGATGCGTCGTTCCTGCATCTGCAGCCGATGGTGGCCGTAGTCACCAACATCGAAGCCGACCACATGGACACCTACCAGGGCGACTTCGAGAACCTGAAGCAGACGTTTATCAATTTCTTGCACAACCTGCCGTTCTATGGCCGCGCAGTGATGTGCATCGACGATCCGGTGGTGCGCGAGCTGTTGCCGCGCGTGGGTCGCCACATCACCACCTACGGCTTCAGTGAAGATGCCGACGTGCGCATCGAAGACTACCGGCAGATTGGGCCGCAGGGGCACTTTACCCTGAGCCGTCAGGACAAACCGTTGCTGACGGTGACGCTGAACGCGCCGGGCCGCCACAATGCGTTGAACGCAGCGGCGGCGGTGGCGGTAGCGACCGAAGAAGGCATCGACGACGAAGATATCCTGCGCGCGCTGGCGGGCTTCCAGGGCACTGGGCGCCGCTTCGATTTCCTCGGCGAGTTTCCGCTGGAGCCGGTCAACGGCAAAGCGGGCAGCGCGATGCTGGTGGACGATTATGGCCACCATCCGACCGAAGTGGACGCCACGCTGAAAGCGGCGCGCGCCGGCTGGCCGGACAAGCGTCTGGTGATGATCTTCCAGCCGCACCGCTACACGCGTACTCGCGATCTGTACGACGATTTCGCCAACGTGCTGTCGCAGGTGGATGTGCTGCTGATGCTCGACGTGTACGCCGCCGGCGAAGCGCCGATCCCGGGCGCGGACAGCCGCTCGCTGTGCCGCACCATCCGCAGCCGCGGCAAGCTGGATCCGATCCTGGTTTCCGATGCCGATACCGTGCCGGAAACGCTGGCGCAGCTGCTGCAGGATGAAGACTTGGTGCTGGTGCAAGGCGCCGGCAACGTGGGCAAAATCGCCCGTAAACTGGCCGAGCTGAAGCTGCAGCCGCCGAAGAAAGAGGAGGAGCACCATGGCTGATAAAGTTGCAGTTCTGCTGGGCGGCACCTCCGCTGAACGTGACGTTTCTCTGCAGTCCGGCGCCGCGGTGCTGGCCGGGTTGCGCGAAGCCGGCATCGATGCGCACGGCGTCGATACCCGCGATTTCCCGGTGACCCAGCTGAAAGATCAAGGGTTCACCAAAGTGTTTATCGCGCTGCACGGCCGCGGCGGCGAGGACGGCACCCTGCAGGGGCTGCTGGAGTTCCTCGAGCTGCCTTATACCGGCAGCGGCGTGATGGCCTCGGCGCTGACCATGGACAAATGGCGCACCAAGATGGTGTGGCAGTCGATGGGCTTGCCGGTGGCGCCTTACGTGGCGCTGAATCGCCAGCTGTATCTCGGCGCCGAAAAAGCGGCGCTGCTGGCGCGCGTGGCGGATCTCGGCCTGCCGCTGATCGTCAAGCCGAGCCGTGAAGGCTCCAGCGTCGGCATGAGCAAGGTCACCGAGAGCGCTGCGTTGGAAGCCGCGCTGGAAGAAGCCTTCCGCCATGACGACGATGTGCTGGTGGAGAAGTGGCTGAGCGGCCCGGAATACACGGTGGCAATGCTGGGCGACCAGGTGCTGCCGTCGATCCGCATCCAGCCGGCCGGCGTGTTTTACGACTACCAGGCCAAGTACATTTCGGACGACACGCAGTACTTCTGCCCGAGCGGTTTGAGCGCCGAGCAGGAAGCCGAGATGGCGGCATTGGCGCTGCGCGCCTACCGCGGTCTGGACTGCAGCGGCTGGGGCCGCGTCGACGTGATGCAAGACAGCGATGGCAGCTTCTATCTGCTTGAGGTGAACACCTCTCCGGGCATGACCAGTCATAGCCTGGTGCCGATGGCAGCGCGCCAGTTTGGATTAAGCTTCTCGCAGCTAGTGGCGAGAATTTTGGAGTTGGCCGACTGATATGTCGCAAGCTGCCCTGAATGCGCGCGATCGCGAGGTGGATAACGGCCCGCGCCGCAGCAATGGAACCCAGTTGGCGGGAATGATTTTCCTGCTGATGGTGTTGGGAACGGTCGTGTGGAGCGGTTGGGCGGTGCTTGGCTGGATGAAAGATGCCAGTCGCCTGCCGCTCTCAAGGCTGGTGGTGACCGGCGAACGCCATTACACCACCAACGATGATATTCGTCAGGCGATCCTGGCGCTGGGCGCGCCCGGCACCTTTATGACGCAGGATGTGGACGTTATCCAGCAGCAGATCGAACGTCTGCCGTGGATCAAGCAGGCCAGCGTGCGCAAACAATGGCCGGATGAGCTGAAGATCCATCTGGTGGAGTACGTCCCGGTGGCGCGCTGGAACGATTTGCACATGGTGGACGCCGAGGGCAAAGCGTTCAGCGTGCCGGCGGAGCGGGCGGGTAAGCAGAAGTTGCCGCTGCTCTACGGGCCGGAAGGGAGCGAGCAGGATGTGCTGGAGGGCTATCGGGCGATGAGCGCCACGTTGGCGGCCAGCAAATATACGCTGAAAATGGCGGCGATGACCGCGCGCCATTCCTGGCAGCTGGCGCTGGACAACGATGTCCGGCTTGAGCTGGGGCGCGATGACCGCAATGGGCGTTTGCAGCGGTTTATCGAGCTTTACCCGGTATTGCAGCAGCAGGGCCAGGCGGAGAGCAAGCGTGTCAGCTATGTCGATCTGCGCTACGAGTCCGGCGCTTCGGTAGGGTGGGCTCCGGTGTTGGTCGATCCGCAGGCGCTTGGCGGTCAGCAAAACAGTAATCAGCAACAGAATCAGGCACAGGCAAAACAACAATGATCAAGTCGACGGACAGAAAACTGGTAGTTGGACTGGAGATCGGTACTGCAAAAGTCTCCGCATTGGTAGGGGAAGTTCTGCCCGATGGCATGGTCAACATTATCGGGGTGGGCAGCTGCCCGTCTCGCGGCATGGATAAGGGCGGCGTAAACGACTTGGAGTCGGTGGTGAAGTGCGTACAGCGCGCCATCGATCAGGCCGAGCTGATGGCGGACTGCCAGATCTCGTCGGTGTACCTGGCGCTGTCGGGCAAGCACATCAGCTGCCAGAACGAAATCGGCATGGTGCCGATCTCGGAAGAGGAAGTGACGCAGGACGACGTGGAGAACGTGGTGCACACCGCCAAATCGGTGCGCGTGCGCGACGAACACCGCATCCTGCACGTGATTCCTCAGGAATACGCCATCGATTATCAGGAAGGCATCAAAAACCCGGTTGGGCTGTCCGGCGTGCGCATGCAGGCCAAGGTGCATCTGATTACCTGCCATAACGATATGGCGAAGAACATCGTCAAGGCCGTGGAACGTTGCGGCCTGAAAGTTGACCAACTTATTTTCGCCGGTCTGGCCGCGAGCTACGCGGTGCTGACCGAAGATGAACGCGAACTCGGCGTTTGCGTGGTGGATATCGGCGGCGGCACCATGGATATGGCGGTGTACACCGGCGGTGCGCTGCGCCACACCAAAGTGATCCCTTACGCCGGGAACGTGGTCACCAGCGATATCGCTTACGCCTTCGGCACGCCGCCGACCGACGCGGAAGCGATTAAAGTTCGACACGGCTGTGCGCTTGGGTCGATTGTTAGCAAGGATGAGAATGTAGAGGTGCCTAGCGTCGGGGGACGTCCTCCGCGCAGTCTGCAAAGACAGACGCTGGCTGAAGTCATTGAGCCACGCTACACCGAACTGTTGAATCTGGTTAACGATGAAATTTTGCAATTGCAGGAGCAACTGCGTCAGCAAGGGGTGAAGCATCATCTGGCGGCCGGTATCGTGCTGACCGGTGGCGCCGCCCAGATTGATGGCCTGGCAGCCTGTGCGCAACGGGTGTTCCACACTCAGGTACGCATCGGCCAACCCTTGAACATCACGGGTCTGACGGATTATGCGCAGGAGCCTTACTACTCGACGGCGGTAGGTCTGCTGCACTATGGAAAAGAGTCTCACCTGAGCGGTGAGACAGAAGTAGAAAAACGCGCCTCGGTGGGCAATTGGTTTAAACGCATCAATAGCTGGCTGAGAAAAGAGTTTTAATGTTTCAACAAAGAGATCATGCTGAGTAATCTTTTTATGATCTCGCAGCGACAGGCACAAAACGGAGAGAAACTATGTTTGAACCAATGGAACTAACCAATGACGCGGTGATTAAAGTCATCGGCGTCGGCGGCGGCGGTGGCAACGCCGTTGAACACATGGTGCGCGAGCGCATCGAAGGTGTTGAATTCTTCGCTGTGAACACGGACGCCCAGGCGCTCCGCAAAACGGCGGTTGGCCAAACCATCCAGATTGGTAGCGGTATTACCAAAGGTCTGGGTGCGGGCGCGAACCCTGAAGTGGGTCGCAATTCAGCGGAAGAAGACCGCGAAGCCCTGCGCGCAGCGCTGGACGGCGCAGACATGGTCTTCATCGCAGCCGGCATGGGCGGCGGTACCGGTACCGGTGCAGCGCCAGTGGTGGCTGAAGTGGCTAAAGATTTGGGTATTCTGACCGTGGCCGTGGTGACCAAGCCTTTCAACTTCGAAGGCAAAAAGCGCATGGCATTCGCGGAGCAGGGTATCGCTGAGCTGTCCAAACACGTGGACTCGCTGATCACTATCCCGAACGACAAGCTGTTGAAAGTTCTGGGTCGCGGCATTTCCCTGCTGGACGCGTTCGGCGCGGCCAACGACGTGCTGAAAGGCGCGGTGCAGGGTATCGCCGAGCTGATCACCCGTCCGGGCCTGATGAACGTCGACTTCGCCGACGTGCGCACCGTGATGTCCGAAATGGGCTACGCGATGATGGGTTCCGGCGTGGCTTGCGGTGAAGACCGCGCCGAAGAAGCGGCCGAAATGGCGATCTCCAGCCCACTGCTGGAAGACATCGACCTGTCCGGCGCGCGCGGCGTGTTGGTCAACATTACCGCTGGCTTCGACCTGCGTCTGGATGAGTTCGAAACCGTGGGTAACACCATCCGCGCGTTCGCTTCCGACAACGCTACCGTGGTTATCGGTACCTCGCTGGATCCAGAAATGAACGACGAACTGCGCGTAACCGTGGTTGCAACCGGTATCGGTATGGACAAGCGTCCTGAAATCACCCTGGTGACCAATAAGCAGGCCAGCCAGCCGGTGATGGATCACCGTTATCAGCAGCACGGCATGTCGCCTCTGCCGCAGGAAGTGAAACCTGCCGCGAAGGTGGTCAACGACCAAGCTGCGCAGCCGAATAAAGAGCCCGACTATCTTGATATTCCAGCCTTCCTGCGTAAGCAGGCAGACTAAGAATATCCTGAGAATTTGGAATCTCCGCTCTTTGTGCTAAACTGTCCCGCCAGCCATGCTGTATGCTTGGCTGGTAGGATGGATAACATTGCGAGATAAAACGATGATCAAACAAAGGACATTAAAACGTATTGTTCAGGCGACTGGCGTCGGTTTGCATACCGGCAAGAAAGTCACGCTGACAATGCGCCCAGCGCCGGCTAATACCGGGGTCATCTATCGTCGCACTGACTTGAATCCACCGGTTGATTTTCCGGCTGATGCAAAATCCGTGCGTGATACCATGCTCTGTACTTGCCTGGTGAATGAGCATGACGTGCGTATTTCGACCGTTGAGCACCTCAACGCCGCGCTGGCTGGGCTGGGCATCGACAACATCGTCATTGAAGTCGACGCCGCTGAAATCCCAATCATGGACGGCAGCGCCAGTCCGTTCGTGTTCTTGCTGCTGGATGCCGGCATCGAAGAACTGAACTCGGCGAAGAAATTCCTGCGTCTGAAAGAGACTGTGCGTGTTGAAGATGGCGATAAATGGGCCGAGCTGTCCCCGCATAACGGGTTCCGCTTGGACTTCACCATCGATTTCAACCACCCGGCTATCGACGCCAGCTCTCAGCGCTATCGCCTTGATTTCTCGGCTGAGTCGTTCGTGCGTCAAATCAGCCGCGCGCGCACCTTCGGGTTTATGCGTGACATCGAATACCTGCAGTCCCGTGGCCTGGCCTTGGGCGGCAGTTTCGATTGCGCCATCGTGGTAGACGACTACCGCGTGCTGAACGAAGACGGTCTGCGTTTCGAAGACGAATTCGTACGTCACAAAATGCTGGACGCCATCGGCGACCTGTTCATGTGCGGCCACAACATCATTGGCGCGTTCACCGCGTTCAAGTCTGGCCACGCGCTGAACAACAAACTGCTGCAGGCCGTGTTGGCCAAGCAGGAAGCGTGGGAATACGTGACCTTCCAGGACGAAGCCGAAATGCCATTGGCATTCAAGGCACCGTCTACCGTATTGGCGTAAGGTCTGAATTCCTCGCCTGCGAATAACGGCAGGCGCATCTCCTGAGAGCCTGAGCATTCAGGCTCGTGATGCCGTCTGGTGTTTTGCAGCTGTGTCGCTGATTACTTATCACGACTGGTTGTGTTGGTACCCTCTCCGGCCAATGCAGCCAGCCGTTCCAATATCTTGCGCAGCTTTTCCGGGCTACGGCTCGCCAATCCTCTCAGTTCCTTCGCACTTTCCAGACTCAAATGCCGCATTGGCACGGGTTTTTCAGGCGCTTTTTCGGCGTTTTGCACCTGGTTGCTGCCTTTCGCCATCAAGGCCGGATTAATCCTGATGTCGATCGACGACAATGATGGTAGAATTTGCGCTCGTAGTGCAGACAGCAAAGCGGGTTGTTCGTAGCGCAAGCGCATCATCCAACTGGCATTTGCCGTTTCGAGCACTAAAATACCCTGTCGGAAATTCGCGACGCGGCACCAGGGATGCAGGGGAGCGGGCAACAGGCCCTTCACTGCACGGTTAAGCTTGAGCAGCGCCACCGCGCGTTGCTGGACGTTTTGCAGCGTCCCTTTGCTGCCGGCAGACGCGTCGTCGAACAGGACATCTAATAATTGTGGACGGCTATCGCGCATAATGGGCTCCGGCGGATTATAAACTCGTGATCGGTATTCTAAATCGTTGGCGACAATTTGGCAGACGTTATTTCTGGCCCCATCTCCTGTTAGGGATGGTTGCGGCCACGCTTGGCGCACCTTCCAATTTGTCCGGCGCCCCCGATCAGGCCGCACTGCCGAGCACATCGTCCAGCCTTAACCGGCAAAATTCGGCCAACGGCACCTTCAACAGCCTGGCCCTGCTGCAGGACGCACATCGCCGTCCTACCTTCAGCGTAGATTATTGGCAGCAACATGCGCTGCGCACCGTCATTCGTCACCTCTCTTTCGCGCTGGCGCCGCAGGCGGTTTATGCGCGGGTGCAGGAAAGCGAAGCCGAAGCGGAACCCCCTTTGCAGGTAGCGCAACTGGCGCTGCTTTCTACTCTCAACGCGCTGCTGACGCACGAGCCGAAGCCGCCGACCATCATTCGCCACACCCACCTTGAGGTGCTGCCCACGCTGGCGCGCCACCAGACCGGCCTGTGGGTGGCGCAGGTGCAGGGCATTCGCGCCGGGCCAGCCGCTCTCGTCTGACTTCGCCCTTCGGGCACAAAAACCATAAATAATAGCAAGTTGACTGCCGTGTTCGGCCGTCATGACAGAGATATCAAACATCATGTTAGTGAAATTATTAACCAAAGTTTTTGGCAGCCGTAACGATCGTACCCTGCGCCGCATGCGCAAAGTGGTTGAGCAGATCAACCGCATGGAACCGGACATGGAAAAACTGTCCGATGACGAGCTGAAAGCGAAAACCAACGAGTTCCGCGCGCGCCTGGAGAAAGGCGAGTCGTTGGACAGCCTGATCCCGGAAGCCTTCGCCGTGGTGCGTGAGGCGAGCAAGCGCGTGTTCGGCATGCGTCACTTCGACGTGCAGCTGCTGGGCGGCATGGTGCTGAACGATCGCTGCATCGCCGAGATGCGCACCGGTGAAGGTAAAACCCTGACCGCGACGCTGCCGGCTTATCTGAACGCCCTGAGCGGCCGCGGCGTGCACGTCGTGACCGTCAACGACTATCTGGCGCAGCGTGACGCCGAAAACAACCGTCCGTTGTTCGAGTTCCTCGGCCTGAGCATCGGTATCAACCTGCCGGGCATGCCGGCGCCGGCCAAGCGTGAAGCTTACGCCGCCGACATCACCTACGGCACCAACAACGAATACGGCTTCGACTACCTGCGCGACAACATGGCGTTCAGCCCAGAAGAGCGTGTGCAGCGCAAACTGCACTATGCGCTGGTGGATGAGGTGGACTCCATCCTGATCGATGAAGCGCGTACGCCGCTGATCATCTCCGGCCCGGCAGAAGACAGCTCCGAGATGTACATCAAGGTCAACAAGCTGATCCCTAAACTGATCCGCCAGGAAAAAGAAGACTCCGACACCTTCAAGGGTGAAGGGCACTTCTCGGTGGATGAGAAGGCGCGTCAGGTCCACCTGACCGAACGCGGCCTGATCCTGATCGAAGAGATGCTGGTGGAAGCTGGCATCATGGATGAAGGCGAATCGCTGTACTCGCCGACCAACATCATGCTGATGCACCACGTTACCGCCGCGCTGCGTGCCCACGTGCTGTTTACCCGCGACGTGGACTACATCGTGAAAGACGGCGAAGTGATCATCGTCGATGAGCACACCGGCCGTACCATGCAGGGCCGCCGCTGGTCCGACGGTTTGCACCAGGCGGTGGAAGCCAAAGAAGGCGTGGAGATCCAGAACGAGAACCAGACGCTGGCTTCGATTACCTTCCAGAACTACTTCCGTCTGTACGAGAAGCTGGCCGGGATGACCGGTACCGCCGATACCGAAGCCTTCGAATTCAGCTCGATCTACAAGCTGGACACCATCGTGGTGCCAACCAACCGTCCGATGATCCGTAAGGATATGCCGGATCTGGTGTACATGACCGAGAAAGAGAAGATCGGTGCCATCATCGAAGACATCCGCGAGCGTACCGCCAAAGGCCAGCCGGTGCTGGTGGGTACCATCTCAATCGAGAAATCCGAAGTGGTTTCCCATGAGCTGACCAAAGCGGGTATCGAGCACAAGGTGCTGAACGCCAAATTCCACGCCATGGAGGCGGACATCGTCGCCCAGGCGGGTCAGAGCGGTGCGGTGACCATCGCCACCAACATGGCGGGCCGTGGTACCGATATCGTGCTGGGCGGCAGCTGGCAGGCCGAAGTGGCGCTGCTGGAAGAACCGACCGAAGAGCAAATTGAAGCCATCAAAGCCGCCTGGAAAGTGCGCCACGACGCGGTGCTGGCGGCGGGCGGTCTGCATATTATCGGCACCGAGCGCCATGAATCGCGCCGTATCGATAACCAGCTGCGCGGCCGTTCCGGTCGTCAGGGCGATGCCGGTTCATCCCGCTTCTACCTGTCGATGGAAGATGCCCTGATGCGTATCTTCGCCTCGGATCGCGTGTCTGGCATGATGCGTAAACTGGGCATGAAAGAAGGCGAAGCGATTGAGCACCCGTGGGTGACCAAGGCGATCGCCAACGCGCAGCGCAAAGTGGAAAGCCGCAACTTCGATATCCGTAAGCAGCTGCTGGAATACGACGACGTCGCCAACGATCAGCGCCGCGCCATCTACAGCCAGCGCAACGAATTGCTGGACGTGTCCGACGTGAGCGAAACCATCGCCAGCATCCGCGAGGACGTGTTCAAGAGCACCATCGACAACTACATCACGCCGCAGTCGCTGGAAGAAGAGTGGGACATTCAGGGGCTGGAAGAGCGCCTGAAGAACGACTTCGATCTGGAGATGCCGATTGCCCAGTGGCTGGACAAAGAGCCGGAGCTGCACGAAGAGACGCTGCGCGAACGCATTCTGGAGAACGCCAAAGAGCAGTACCTGCGTAAGGAAGACGTGGTCGGCAGCGAAATGATGCGCAACTTCGAGAAGGGCGTGATGCTGCAGACGCTGGATTCCCTGTGGAAAGAGCACCTGGCGGCGATGGACTACCTGCGTCAGGGCATCCACCTGCGCGGCTATGCGCAGAAGGATCCGAAGCAGGAGTACAAGCGCGAATCCTTCAACATGTTCGCCACCATGCTGGAATCGCTGAAATATGAAGTGATCAGCGTGCTGAGCAAGGTACAGGTGCGGATGCCGGAAGAAGTGGAAGCGCTGGAACAGCAGCGTCGTGAAGAGGCTGAGCGCCTGGCGCAGCAGCAACAGCTGAGCCACCACGACGAGAACGCGCTGGTGACCGAAGATCCGAACGCGCCGGCGACCGCCGAGCGCAAAGTGGGCCGCAACGATCCTTGCCCATGCGGTTCCGGCAAGAAATACAAGCAGTGTCACGGCCGCCTGCAGTAATGCCGGCTGCGGTTAACCGATAACACCCAGGGGTTCAGCTTGCTGAGCCCCTGTTTTTTGGCACCCATCAGGAGGGTGAGATGAAACATCTGAATATCGCCGTGGGCATCATCCGCAATGCTCAACGGGAGATCTTTATTACCCGCCGCGCCGCTGACACGCACATGGCCGGATTTTGGGAGTTTCCCGGCGGCAAGATCGAACCGGGTGAGACGCCGGAACAGGCCCTGAGCCGCGAGTTGCACGAAGAGACCGGTATCGAAGCCGAGCGGGCCGAACTGTTGGAGGTGGTGGAACATCGTTTCAGCGATCGCATCGTGACACTGAATTTTTATCTGGTGGAGCGTTGGGCGGGCGAGCCGTTTGGCCGTGAGGGGCAGCCGATGCGCTGGGTAAAACAGGCCGATCTGCGTGAAGACGAGTTCCCGGAAGCCAACGTCGGCATTATTCAACTGCTGGTAGCGCAGGCGAACGCCGCGCAATAACAAGATTGGCCTGGCGTCCGCCAGGCCTTCAACCGGCGACTAGCGGTCGTCGAGTTCGCTCCAGTCTTCGCTTTCCGACAGATCGCTGTTGCTCGGAATGCGCTTCTCTTCATCGGCCCACTCGCCAAGATCAATCAGCTGGCAGCGCTTGCTGCAAAACGGCCGGAACGGGCTGACTTCACCCCAAACCACGCCGGTGCCACAGGTTGGGCATTTCACTACGGTCGTCATAACGGTTCCTTACGCCTTCTGTCAGTGCTGAGAAGGCTTGCTTTCATGAGTTCAACAACAGGCCAATTCGAACGTCAGGCGTTCAGGCACCACGCCATTTTCGCTGTCCAGCGGCAGGAAACGAATGGCATAACGCGTCTTGTGGCCAGAAATCTGCGGATAAAGCTGCGGCGCCAGATGGAGGCGCAGGCGCAGGAGATCCGCCCCTTCGGCGTTGTCCTGGAAAAAGCCGTTCAGGCTGATTTGATTGCGGAACGGCCCCGACTGACGGATCAGATCCAGCACCATGATCAGCGCCTGGTTCAGCGGATCCAACGATTGCAGCCAGGCGGCGACGTCGGCGTCGCGATCCTGCTGCGGCGCGTGCATCCACATGTGCAGGGTTGGCAGATCGAAGCTGCAGCAGCCGCCGGGAATGTTCAGCCGCTGGCGCACCAGGCCGATCAGCCGGTCTTCACGCAGCGCCTGACCGAGGCGCGGCGCCGCCATCAGCGCCGATGAGCGCGACTTCAACTGGCCGCGCAGCTGATCGATCAGCGCCATATCCACGCCCGGCACATCGGCCCAGGCCAACAGTTTTTGCTGCTGGCGCTCCAGCTCTTTGAGCAGTTCGGTGCGCACTTCGCCGCGCTCCAGCACGTCCAGCAAATCGGAGACGGTGCGGAAAAAGGTAAGGGCGATGGCGGTTTCGCTCAGGGCGCGCTGGCCGTGCAGCTGTTGCAGTAAAAACTCGATGCGCAGCCAGGTGCGCATTTTTTCGTTCAGCGGGTGTTCAAAGAGAACGGTTGGGGAAACATCACTCATGCAGTTTAATCCTGTTGGGGCGCTGTTGCCGCCAGTTCAAGGTAGCGACGATGCAGTGCGGCGACCCGTGGCTCTATCCCCTGAGCGGCGCCGCTGTTGTCAATAATGTCATCCGCCACGGCGAGGCGCTGCTGGCGCGTGGCCTGGGCGGCGAGAATGCTCTGCGCTTGCTCGCGGCTGATGCCGTCGCGCGCGATGGTGCGAGCCAACTGGGTTTCGGTGTCGACGTCGATCACCAGCACCCGATCGGCGCGATCCTGCAGGCCGTTTTCCACCAGCAGCGGCACGACCCACAGCGCGTACGGGCTGGCCGCCTGCGCCAGTTGGCGTTGGGTCTCGCGGTGTATCAGCGGATGCAGTAGTTGGTTCAGCCAGGTTTTATCATCGGGGTGGCTGAAGATGCGCTGACGCAGAGCAGCGCGGTTGAGCGCGCCGTCCGGCAGCAACATTTCATTACCAAATCGCTCGGCGATCGCGGCCAGAGCAGGGGTGCCCGGCTCAACGACCTGACGGGCGATCACGTCGGCATCGACAATGGCTGCGCCGTGGCGCGCAAAGGCGTTCGCAACGGTCGTTTTGCCGCTGCCTATGCCCCCGGTCAACGCAACAATGTAGGCCATGGTGTTAGGTGCATCCGATGTTCATAAAAAAATAATAGACGAATCATAAAGCGATCGCGCAGAAGTGCAAGTCGGCAGGCGGCGCTTGCGCCTCGGCCCCGTTCGGGCGGCGAGAAAAAGCGCAGCGGCACGGCAGAAATGAGCGGGCAATCACACTGCGATTATGCAGGTAAATTTGTCGGATTGTAGCGTAAATAAAGGCGAATTCGCAGTCTTGTTCGGCGATTATTAGCGCGTATTATAACGTCACTGGAACTGGCATTAATCTCGCCGTCATCTTTCCGCGCCACGGGAAAGCCGTCGGGCAGAGGTTCGAACATCCTCCTTGCGATCCGTCGCCATTAACCAGGAAATCATAAGTCATGCGTATTGAAGAAGATTTGAAGTTGGGCTTTAAAGACGTGTTGATCCGCCCTAAGCGCTCCACGCTGAAAAGCCGTTCCGAGGTTGAACTGGAACGTCAGTTTACCTTCAAGCATTCAGGTTGCAGCTGGTCCGGCGTGCCGATTATCGCCGCCAACATGGACACGGTGGGCACCTTCCGCATGGCCGAGGCCCTGGCTTCTTTCGATGTTCTCACCGCCGTACACAAACATTACAGCGTCGAGCAATGGGCTGATTTCGTGCAGCGCATGCCGGAATCGGTGCTGCGCCACGTGATGGTGTCCACCGGCACTTCCGAAGCCGACTTCACCAAAATGCAGCAGATCCTGGCCCTGTCTCCGGCGCTGAAATTCATCTGTATCGACGTGGCCAACGGCTACTCTGAACACTTCGTCGCCTTCCTGCAGAAAGCGCGCGAAGCCTGCCCGAATCACGTGATCTGCGCCGGCAACGTAGTGACCGGCGAGATGGTGGAAGAGTTGATCCTCTCCGGCGCCGACATCGTTAAAGTCGGCATTGGCCCGGGGTCGGTATGCACCACCCGCGTGAAAACCGGCGTGGGCTATCCGCAGCTGTCGGCGGTAATCGAATGCGCCGATGCGGCCCACGGGCTGGGCGGCCAAATCGTCAGCGACGGCGGCTGCTCGGTGCCGGGCGATGTCGCCAAAGCCTTCGGCGGCGGCGCGGACTTCGTGATGCTGGGCGGCATGCTGGCCGGCCACGACGAGTGCGAAGGCACCGTGGTGGAAGAGAAAGGCGAGAAGTTCATGCTGTTCTACGGCATGAGCTCCGAGTCAGCGATGAAGCGCCATGTCGGCGGCGTAGCGGAGTATCGCGCGGCCGAAGGGAAAACCGTCAAGCTGCCGCTGAGGGGCGAGGTGGAGTTTACCGTGCGCGATATCCTCGGTGGTCTGCGTTCCGCCTGCACCTACGTCGGCGCCGAGCGTTTGAAAGAGCTGACCAAGCGCACCACCTTTATCCGCGTGGCAGAGCAGGAAAACCGCGTCTTCGGCAGCAAATAAGCCACAGCTTGCATTCGGGCGCAGCACACCGCGGCGCCCGCTATCCTCTTCCCCTTATCCCAACACGCTGCCCAGTTGAAAGATAGGCAGGTACATGGCGATCACCAAAGCGCCGACAATCCCGCCCACCACCAGCATCAGCAGCGGCTCCAGCGTTTGCGCCAGCGTATCGGCCAGCTCGTGCGTCTGCCGTTCATACCACTGTGCCAATTTATCCAGCAAGGCGTCCAGCGAACCGGACTCTTCGCCCACCCGCACCAACTGCCGGCACAGCGGCGGAAACAGCGGTTGCAGGCCCATGGCTTGATGAAAGGCTTCGCCTTCGGCGATCTGCCGTCGCACCTGCTCCAGCGCCTGTCGGTACAGCAGATGGTCTGCCGCCAGCGCCGCCGCGCTCAAGCCTTCCACCAGCGTCAGCCCGGCGCGTTGGGTCATGGTCAGGATGCGAAATGTTTGGCTCAGCGCGCCGCCGCTCACCAGCCGGGCGATCAGCGGCAGGCGAAGCAAGAGTGCCTGTTCACGTCTGCGCCACGGCGGGCGCGGATGCAGCCAGCGGCAGTAGCCGAACAGCGATGCGCCGAGCAGCAGCGCCAAATAGGGGCCAACGGCGATCAGCAGCGCGGACAACTTCAATAGCCCTTGGGTAAACCAGGGCAGTGGCGCATCGAACGATTGATAAACCTTGGCGAATTCTGGCAGCACCATCACCAGCATCAGCACGCTGACCAGCAGCGCCACCGTACAGATGAAGAGGGGATACCGCAGCGCCTTGGTCACCTTGCGGCGCAGCAGCAGCTGGGCTTCTTGCTGTTGTGCCAGCTGCAGGCAGCAGCGATCGAGGTTACCGGTCAGTTCGCCGATGGCGATCAGCTGGCGGTAGATCAGGGGAAAAATCCCCGGTTGTTCGGCGAGGGTTTCGGAAAGCGGTTGCCCTTCGCGCACCTGGTCGGCCAGCTGGCGCAGCAGGCAGCGCCAGGCTGCCGAAGGATGCTCTGCTGCCAGCAACTGCAGCGCATCGACCAGCGGCAACCCCGCCTGAAGCAGAGTGGCGAGCTGGCGGGTGAAGTGGATTAAGGGTTCTCCACGCCATTGACCGGGCGTAACGCGTTTGCCGTGCCCGATTCGGCACGGTTGCATGCCTTGCTCAATCAGTAATCGGCTCACCTGCCGTTTTTCTTCGCTCATCAGTTCGCCGCGGCGTAAGGCGCCCTGAGCGTCGAAAGCCTGCCACAGAAACAGGCGGCGCGCTTTCATGACGTGGTTGCGCCGAGCTGGACGACGTCGATCACGCGATACAGTTCTTCCAGCGAGGTCGTGCCTTCGGCGGCCAGAGTCAGCCCGGCCTGCAGCAGCGAAAGCTGCCCCTGCTCACGGGCGATATTCGCCAGCAGGCTAGGAGCAGCGTTCGCCAGCAGCGCCGCCTGTATTTCCGGCGTAATGGCCAACAGCTCATACACGCCGATGCGCCCATAGTAGCCGCCGAAGCAGTGCTCGCAGCCGTCGGCGCGCCAGGCGGTCAGCGGTTCTGGCCAGATAGCGGTGGGAAAATGCGTCGGCTGGCTTTGCGGATAGCGGCAGTGGCGGCACAGCCTGCGCACCAACCGCTGCGCGACGATCAGCTTCAGGCAGCCGGCGAGCAGGTAGCCGGGGATCCCCATGTGCATCAGCCGCGTCAGGGTTTCGCCAGTGGAGTTGGTATGCAGCGTTGACAGCACCAGGTGGCCAGTTTGCGCGGCCTTGACCGCGATCTCGGCGGTTTCCGTATCGCGGATCTCGCCGATCATGATGACGTCCGGATCCTGGCGCAGCAGGGCGCGCAGCACCCGGGCGAAGCTCAGCTCGGTTTTGGCGTTGATCTGGGTCTGATTAATGCCGAACAGCGGGATCTCGACCGGATCCTCGACGCTGCATAGGTTGCTTTGCGCATCGTTCAACTGGCGCAGACCGCTGTACAGCGTCACCGTCTTGCCGCTGCCGGTCGGGCCGGTCACCAGGATTAACCCTTGCGGGCAGGCCAGCGCCGTCGCGTAGCGCGCCAGATCCGCCCGGCTCATGCCCAGTTTATCCAGCGGCAGCTCCTGCTGCTCACCCTGCTGGACGCGCAGCACCACCTTTTCGCCGTGCAGCGTCGGCAGGGTGGCGATACGCATGGCATAGCGCGCGCTGTCCAGCGTCAGGCTGAGCTGCCCGTCCTGAGGCTGACGGCGCTCGGCGATATCCAACTGGCCGAGGATCTTCAGCCGGGCGATGAGGCGCGCGGTCAGCTGCGGCGGCGGTGAGGCGAGGGTTTGCAGCACGCCGTCGATGCGCAGACGAATGCGAAAATGCTGCCGAAAGGGCTCGAAGTGGATGTCCGAGGCGCGGCGCTGAATGGCCAGGCGCAGCGTCTGGTTGATGAACTGTACCACCGGCGCATCGCCGTCGTCGGGGTAGGCGATATCGGTTGTGTCCTCTTCGGCCGCCAGCGGTGCCGAGAGCGGCTCGTGGTGCTGATTCAGCGCCAGCTCCAACCTGGCCGCCGGCCATTGTTCCAGATGGATGCGTTTGCCGGTGGCGAAACGCAGCGCCGCCAGCAGCCCCTGCGGCGCTTCTTCGCTGAGCGCGACCGTCAGGGTGGTCGGGTCTTCGCTCAGCGCCAGCGCCTGATAGCGCCGACACAGGGTGTGAACCTCTTCGCTGATTTGCGCGTTCATCGCTGCTACTCCGCTGCGTCGTCGAAGCGGAAGACTTCCCGGCACACCTCAACCAGCGTCGCGTTTTCGCTGCTGCACAGCCGGGTCCAGTGGGTCAGCCCATCGGCGTTCGATTTGGGGGTTAACGCCACCGCCAGCCCCTGCAGCGTTTGGGCGCCGGTCAGCGTGATGACGCCTTTAACGACTTTCACCCCGCTGACGTAACGCGACGCGCCGCCGGTGGGAATGCCTTTGCTGCCAGCGTCACAGCCGGCGGGCGCGCCTTCATCCAGCACGCACAGTTCGACCGCCAGTTTATACGGCGCCATGGTTTGCAGCATGTCGGTCATCGCCGCTTTCTGGATGTAGCGCTGGTAGGCAGGAATGCCGATGGCGCTGAGGATGGCGATGATGGCGATCACCACCATCAGTTCGATCAGGCTAAAGCCGCGTTGCGTTTCCATGCGTTGTTTCCTCCATAAGGGTGTGGAAAACAACGGTAGCGGTTTGCGCGGGGGAACGGCGAGCGGGTTTTACGCGTTTCTCGGCGTGCTTCCATCAGTAATGATGCCGTTTGCAGCGGAGGGAAAAACGGTGCGAGGGGCTTCGCAAATTTGCGGTAACGCCCCCGGCGGCGGCCGGGGGCGAGGGGATCATTTGAAGCGCATCGACAGATCGAGCGCGGTCACATGTTTGGTCAGCGCGCCGACCGAAATGTAATCCACGCCGGTCTCGGCGAAGGTGCGCAGCGTCTCGCTGGTGACGTTGCCGGATACCTCCAACTGGGCGCGGCCCTGGGTTTGGGCAACCGCCTGACGCATCATCTCGACGCTGAAGTTGTCCAGCATGATGATGTCGGCGCCGGCGTCCAGCGCCTGCTGCAGTTCATCAAGCGATTCGACTTCCACTTCCACCGGCACGTCGGCGTGCAGCCAGAAGGCTTTTTCCACCGCGTTTTTGATCGAGCCGGAGGCGATGATGTGGTTTTCCTTGATCAGGAAGGCATCGGACAGCCCCAGCCGGTGGTTGCTGCCGCCCCCGCACAGTACGGCATATTTCAACGCGGTGCGCAGGCCGGGCAAGGTCTTGCGGGTATCGAGCAGGCGAGTCTGAGTGCCTTCCAGCAGAGCCACATAGCGGCTGACCTCGGTCGCCACGCCGGAGAGCATCTGCACGAAGTTCAGCGCGGTGCGCTCGCCGGTCAACAGCACCCGCGCAGGGCCGCGCAGCCGGCAAAGCGGTTGGTTCGGTATCAGACGGCCGCCGTCTGCCACCAGCCACTCCACCTGCACCTGGTTGCCCAACTGAATAAAGACTTCGTTCAGCCAGCGGCGGCCACAGAACACGCCGGCTTCGCGGGTAATGACGGTGGCTTCGGCCTGCTTGTCCGCTGGTAACAATTGCGCGGTAATATCGCGCCCGGCGTCAACTTCACCTCCCAGGTCTTCGCGCAGCGCCTGGGCGACGGAATAGGGAATATCACTTTCAATACGTTCAAGAAGCTCGGTACGGCGACGGTCGGCACTGTAGCGGCGTGTCGGCATGGAAAACTCCGAAATGGACGGTTAGATCGTAGGGGAACATGCTACTCTGTTGCAGGAATAAGTACCACCGCAGAGAGGTGTCTGATGCAGTTGGAAAATGGCTGGATTGTCGGGGTGACGCGAGTGCTCTCGCCGCACTGCGATCGTCGCCCGGATGACGAGCCGCCCTCGCTGCTGGTCATCCATAACATCAGCCTGCCGCCCGGCGAATTCGGTGGCCCCTATATCGACCAGCTGTTCACCGGCACGCTCGATCCCGCGCAGCACCCTTATTTCGCCGAGATCCATCAGCTGCGAGTGTCTGCGCACTGCCTGATCCGCCGCGATGGGGAGATCGTGCAGTATGTGCCCTTCGACCAGCGCGCGTGGCACGCGGGCGTTTCTCTGTATCAGGGGCGCGAACGGTGCAACGATTTCTCCATCGGCATCGAGCTGGAAGGCACCGACCAGTTAGCCTACACCGAGGCGCAATATCGCACGCTGCAGGCGGTCACCGCGCTGCTGGCCGAACATTATCCGCCGTTGGCGGCGCATATCGCCGGGCATTGCGATATCGCCCCCGGCCGCAAAACCGATCCCGGGCCGGCGTTCGATTGGGATCGCTATCTGGCATCTCTGGAACAACGCGGCGCGCCCGCCGACGCTATGCTTGAGACAAGAAAAAGGGAGAGGAATCGCTAATGACGCTGTTTACGCTGTTGCTGGTTTTGGCCTGGGAGCGCCTGTTCAAGCTGGGGGAACACTGGCAGCTGGATCATCGCCTCGAAGTGGTATTTCAGCGGCTGCATCGGGTTTCGCTGGCGCAGACGCTGGCGATGACCGCCGCCTGGATGGTTGTCGTCTGGGGCGTTCTGTGGTTGTCGCACGGGTTATTCTTCGGCGTGGTGACGCTGCTGCTGTGGATCGTCATCGATCTGCTGTGCGTCGGCGCCGGCATCAAGCGCAAACACTACCGCGCCTACCTGAAAGCGGCGCGACAGGGCGATACCCACGCCAGCGACCAGATGGCGGAAGAGCTGGCGTTGATCCACGGCTTGCCGGTGGACTGCAGTGAGGAGCTGCGCCTGCGCGAGCTGCAAAACGCGCTGCTGTGGATCAACTTCCGCTATTACCTGGCGCCGCTGTTCTGGTTCGTGGTCTTTGGGCCGTACGGGCCGATCGCGCTGGCGGGATATGCCTTCCTGCGCGCCTATCAAACCTGGCTGGCGCGCCACAATACGCCGCTGGAGCGTTCGCAGTCGGGCATCGATCATCTGCTGAACTGGCTGGACTGGATCCCGGTGCGTTTGGCCGGGGTGGCCTATGCGCTGTTTGGCCACGGCGAGCGGGCGCTGCCGGCCTGGTTCGCCTCGCTGGGGGATCGGCATTCGTCGTCGTATCAGGTGTTGACGCGGCTGGCGCAGTTCTCGCTGGCGCGCGATCCGCATATGGATCCGGTGCAAACGCCGCGCGCGGCGGTGACGCTGGCGCGCAAGGTGACGATGATCATCGTGGTGGTGGTGGCGCTGTTGACCATTTACGGCACGCTGCTGTAAACCGCAGCGAAAAACAAAACGGGCGCCGAGGCGCCCATTTTTTTAGCCATCCGGCCGGGATTACAGCTTGGCGAAGCAGCGACGCGCGGCGTCGATGGTGCGCTGGATGTCTTCCTTGCTGTGCGCCACGGACATGAAGCCCGCTTCGAAGGCGGACGGTGCCAGATACACCCCTTCTTCCAACATCAGGTGGAAGAAGCGCTTGAAGCGTTCCACGTCGCACTGCATCACGTCCTGGTAGCAGGTGACCGACGGCGCGTCGGTGAAGAACAGGCCGAACATGCCGCCGACGTTGTTGACCACCAACGGGATATTCTCTTCCTGCGCCGCATGCAGCAGGCCTGCGGCCAGCATCTCGGTCAGTTCGGTCAGCGTCTGGTGCACGCCAACCTGCGACACTTCGGTCAGGCAAGCGTAGCCCGCCGCCATGGCGATCGGGTTGCCGGACAGGGTGCCCGCCTGGTAGACCGGACCGGTCGGCGCCAGCGCCTCCATCACATCGCGACGGCCGCCGAAGGCGCCCACCGGCATACCCCCGCCGATGATTTTGCCGAGGCAGGTCAGATCCGGCTCAACGCCGTAATAGGACTGCGCGCCGGCCAGCGCCACGCGGAAGCCGGTCATCACTTCGTCGATGATCAAGAGCGCGCCGTACTTGTCGCACAGGGCGCGCAGGCCCGGCAGGAATTCCGGCAGCGGCGGCACGCAGTTCATGTTGCCGGCGACCGGCTCGACGATGATACAGGCGATCTCTGACGGGTACTGTTCGAAGGCGGCGCGCACCGAATCCAGATCGTTATAGGTGCAGGTCAGAGTGTGTTTGGCGAAGTCGGCTGGCACGCCCGGTGAGTTCGGCTGGCCGAGGGTCAGCGCGCCGGAGCCGGCTTTCACCAGCAGGCAGTCGGCGTGGCCGTGGTAGCAGCCTTCGAACTTGATGATTTTATCGCGGTTGGTGTAGCCGCGCGCCAGGCGGATGGCGCTCATGGTGGCTTCGGTGCCCGAGTTCACCATGCGCACCATATCCATCGTCGGCACCAGCTCGGTGACCAGCTGCGCCATTTTGACTTCCATCTCGGTCGGCGCGCCGAAGCTCAGGCCGCGCTGCGCCGCTTCGATCACCGCGTCGCGGATCGCCGGGTGGTTATGCCCCAGCACCATCGGCCCCCAGGAACCGACATAGTCGATATAGGCCTTGCCGTCGGCATCGAACAGGTAAGCCCCGTCTGCGCGCTCGATAAACAGCGGCACACCGCCTACGCCGGTGAATGCACGCACCGGAGAGTTTACCCCGCCGGGGATCAACTGTTGCGCCTGGGCGTACAGACTTTCGGACTTGCTGTGTAGGCTCATAAATCGGCTCCTGGATTCTCTTTTGAATGATTTGACCGCGCTATTCTAGAGGAGAGCGCCGCGTTATGAAACGATCACAGTCAGATACCATTAACGGCAGCGCCCGCCGCCGGGTTGGGGTAGAATTATCGCCCTGCCTATTTGTATTACAAATTACCTGACGAATTATTCGCGATGACAGAATCATACTCACAGCCCGTCGGGACGTTGAGCCCGCGCCTTAGCCGCAGCGATGCGGTGCGCCAGTTTATCCGCCGCGATAAAACGCCGGTGGCGATCTTGTTGATGGCCGCGCTGGTGGGGACGCTGGCTGGTTTGCTTGGCGTGGCCTTCGATAAAGCGGTGGAGTGGGTGCAGCAGCAGCGGCTGGCTTCGCTGGCGCAGGTCGCCGACTCCTGGATCCTGGTGTGGCCGCTGGCGTTTATCCTGTCCGCCGCGCTGGCGGCGCTGGGCTATTACCTGGTGCGGCGCTTTGCGCCTGAGGCGGGCGGCTCGGGCATTCCGGAGATCGAAGGCGCGCTGGAGGAGCTGCGGCCGGTGCGCTGGTGGCGCGTGATACCGGTGAAATTCATCGGCGGCATGGGCACGCTGGGGGCGGGCATGGTGCTGGGGCGCGAAGGGCCCACGGTGCAAATGGGCGGCAACGTCGGGCGCATGGTATTGGACGTGCTGCGCATTCGCGGCGCCGAGGCGCGTCATTCGCTGCTGGCGACCGGGGCCGCCGCCGGGCTGTCCGCCGCGTTCAACGCGCCGCTGGCCGGCATTCTGTTTATCATCGAAGAGATGCGGCCGCAGTTTCGCTACAACCTGATCTCGATTAAAGCGGTGTTTATCGGCGTTATCATGTCGAGCGTGGTGTACCAGCTGTTTAACGGCCAGGGCTCGGTGATCGCGGTCGACAAACTTTCTTCGGCGCCCATCAACACCCTGTGGCTCTATCTGGTGCTGGGGGCGATATTCGGCGCGGTGGGCGTGGGGTTCAACGCGCTGATCTTCCGCACCCAAGACATGTTCGCGCGCCTGCACGGCGGCAGAATGCGCAATATCTTGTTGATGGGTGGGTTGCTCGGCGGCGTGTGTGGCATTCTGGGGTTGATTCAGCCAGAGGCGGCGGGCGGCGGCTTTGGGCTGATCCCGATCGCCGCGGCGGGCAATTACAGCGTCGGCATGTTGATGTTCATTTTCATTACCCGCATCTTCACCACGCTGCTGTGCTTCGGTTCCGGCGCGCCGGGCGGCATCTTTGCGCCGATGCTGGCGCTGGGCACGCTGTTCGGCACCGCCTTCGGGCTGGCGGGGGCGCATCTGTTCCCGCAATACGGCATCGAAGCGGGCACCTTCGCCATCGCCGGTATGGGGGCGCTGTTCGCCGCCACGGTGCGGGCCCCGTTGACCGGTATCGTGCTGGTGCTGGAAATGACCGACAACTACCAGCTGATTTTACCGATGATCATCACCTGCCTCGGCGCCACGGTAGTGGCGCAGCTGCTCGGCGGCAAGCCGCTGTATTCATCGATCTTGGCTCGCACCCTGCAAAGGCAGGAGGCGCAGCTGGCACGGGAAGCGGCGGAGAAAACAGGTAAAGAAAATACAACAAATGCGGTGAATACTTGAACGCAACACTCAGGTATCGGATAATCGTTAATATTAATCAGGCAGCCATAGTCGCGATCTGATGCTGAACAATGTTGGGAGTAAAGAGTATGAGTGATCAAACGGCACTGCCCCTGCAATTTACCGAGGCAGCAGCAAACAAGGTTAAGTTCCTGATTGCTGACGAAGAAAACCCGAACCTGAAGTTGCGGGTTTACATTACCGGCGGCGGCTGCAGCGGATTCCAGTACGGCTTCACTTTTGACGACAAGGTCAACGATGGCGACATGACCATCGAGAAGCAGGGCGTGGCGCTGGTGGTCGATCCGATGAGCCTGCAGTATCTGGTCGGCGGTTCGGTGGACTACACCGAAGGGCTGGAAGGGTCGCGCTTCGTGGTGACCAACCCGAATGCCAAAACCACCTGCGGTTGCGGTTCGTCGTTCAGCATCTGAGTTTGCCTGTCA
This sequence comes from Serratia sp. CY33802, assembly GCF_052169095.1. Classification (NCBI taxonomy): domain Bacteria; kingdom Pseudomonadati; phylum Pseudomonadota; class Gammaproteobacteria; order Enterobacterales; family Yersiniaceae; genus Serratia; species Serratia sp. CY33802. Next base: position 89,948 of record NZ_JBJNLL010000003.1, on the reverse strand, counting down.
GAATATCAACCCGCTTGCTTTCCAGCCGGCGGGTTTTTTTATGCCTACCATTCCACGAGGATCACTGCCACGCCGTTCTCCTGGGCCGGTGGGTTGTGGATGATATTCGGCTGTGCCGTCGCGTGGCTGCATTCGCCCCGCAGGGCGACGGCTCAGCGTTCGAGAATAAAGGCGGGCAGCTTGAGGTGCCAGCGGATGGCCGCCAGCCGAATGGCCAGCGTGATGATCATGCCCAGCATCATGGCCTGTTGCAGCGGCATGTGGAAGGTGTAAAACGCCGTAGCGTGCACGATGCCGCCGATGATGCAGGCGGTGGCGTAAATTTCGGTGCGCAGGATCATCGGGATCTCGCGCGCCAGCACGTCGCGGATAATGCCGCCGCCGACGCCGGTGATCACTCCCATGCAGATCGCCACCAGCGGGCCGGTGCCGGCCGCGAAAGCCTTGTTGACGCCGATGCCGACGAACACCGCCAGCCCGACGGCGTCGAGCACCGGCAGCACCCATTTCGGCAGGCGGCGCGGCTGGCGCACCAGCAGCAGCGTCAAGACGCAGGTGATCATCGCCACCACCAGATCGGTGGGATCCTTGACCCAGAACACCGGGCCGTTGGCCAGCGCCATATCGCGGATGGTGCCGCCGCCGACCGCGGTGACCACGCCCAATACCAGTACGCCGAACGGATCCATGCGCAGCTTGCCGGCTAACAGTACGCCGGAGACGGCGAACACCGCCGTGCCGAGAATATCCAACCAGAACACCAGCATCAGCGGATCTCCGCCAACTGGCGGCACAGCTGCTGCGCCGCCAACAGCAGGCGCGGCCCGCCGCGATTGAACCAGTCTTCGTTCAGCGCGATCACCGGCACCTGCAGCTGCGGCGCCCAGAAGGCTTTCACATTGGCGGCCTCTTTCGCGCCGCCGGTGATGACGATGGCCTGGGGTTGACGCGCCAGCACCTGCTCGCGGCTGATCTGCGGCCAAGGGGTGCGGCTATCGGCGAAGACGTTCTGCCCGCCGCACAGCGCCAGCACCTGGCTTTGCAATGTGGCGCCGGAGCTGGTGAACAGCGGCTGGGTGCCGAACTGCAGCAGCACGCGCCGTGGTGAGTTAGCGGCGTATTGTTGCTTGAGAGCGGCGAACTGGCGGCGAAGGTCGTCTGCCGCCTGATGCGCCTGATCCGGGTGCGGGCTGTATTGCGCCAGCTTATCCAGCAAGCCGGCGATCCCCCCGAGGTTGTCGGCGTCCGCATAGAAGATCGGGATGCCGAACGCGGCGAGCTGATCCAGCACGCGCTGCGGATTGCCGCCGCGCCAGGCGAGGATCAGGTCCGGCTTGAGCGCCAGCACCCGCTCCAGGTTGATGCCCTGCCAGGAGGCCACCTGCTCCAGCTTGGCGGCCTGCGGCGGGTAATCGGAATAGGCGCTCGCCGCCACCAGCACCTCGCCCATGCCGGCGGCATAGGCGAGCTCGGTGGCGCTGGGCGCTAGGCTAATCACCCGCTGGGCGGCGCCGACCGGCAGGGCCAGCCAGAGCGCCAACAGACAGAGCATCGAGGTGAAGCGCAGCCTCACATCAACCGCGCTTGGCCAGGGTTTGCAGCATGGCATTGACCATCAGCGTAGACTGCTTGGCCGCTACCACCAGGAACTCGTCGAAGCTCATGTGCGACTCGCTGTCGGCGACGTCGGAAATGGCGCGCACCACCACGAACGGCGTGCCGAACAGATGGCAGACGTGGGCGATCGCCGCGGCTTCCATTTCCACGGCGGCGACGCGCGGGAAAGTGGCGCGGATGCGCGCCAGCGGCTCGGCGCCGTTGATGAAGGCGTCACCGCTGCAGATCAGGCCGCGCACCGCGTGCAGATCCAGCTGTTTGATGCAGCTTTCCGCCAGCGCGATCAGCGCGTCGTCGGCGACGAACGCCGCCGGGCAGCCGGCCATCTGGCCCGGCTCGTAGCCGAAGGCGGTGACGTCGGCGTCGTGGTAGCGCACTTCTTCCGACACCACGATATCGCCCACGCGCAGGGTGCTGGCCAGGCCGCCGGCGGAACCGGTGTTGATCACCAGATCCGGGCTGCAGTGTTCCAGTAGCAGGGTGGTGCCCATGGCCGCAGAGACTTTGCCGATGCCGGATTTCAGCAAGGCCACGTCAACGCCGCCGATCTGGCCGGTGTAGATTTCGCAGCCCGCGCGCTGGATGGTTTGACGGTTTTCGATTTGATCGCGCAGCAGGGTGACTTCCTGCTCCATTGCGCCGATGATGCCTACTTTCATAAATAACACTCGCTGATTGGCCGTGAGAATTGCGGCATAGTCTATCATGGCTGTGTATCAGAGATAATGCGTTGCATCCGCTGCCGGGAATTGTTATCACGGGGGCAGGGCGCAACGGCGGAGAAACAGATGTCCGGGATCGACTTCAAGCAAAAAATCAGCTTCCAACGGCCTTTCAGCAAACCGATCGAGGCCGAGGAAGAGTACGACATCGTGCGGCAGTTCGAGAGCGATCGCGGGCGCATCGTCAACTCGGCCGCCATTCGCCGTCTGCAGCAAAAAACCCAGGTGTTTCCGCTGGAACGCAACGCGGCGGTGCGCAGCCGCCTGACGCACTCGATGGAGGTGCAGCAGGTTGGGCGCCACATCGCCAAAGAGATCCTCAATCGCTTCAAACAGGCGGGGAGAATTGATGAGCTCGGCTTGACCCGGCTGCTCGATCCGTTTGAAAGCATCGTGGAAATGGCCTGCCTGATGCACGACATCGGTAATCCGCCGTTCGGACACTTCGGCGAGTCGGCGATCAACGACTGGTTCGCCCAGCGGCTCGATCCCGCCAGCTGCGGCAGCGAGCCGGGCAGCCACGATCGCTGCCAGGTGGCGACGCTGCGCCTGCATGAAGGGGAGGGCGATCTGAACCGGCTGCGCAGCCGGATCCGTCAGGATCTCAGCCACTTCGAGGGCAACGCCCAGGCGATCCGCATGGTGTACAGCCTGCTCAAGCTCAACCTGACCTACGCGCAGGTCGGCTGCATTTTGAAATACACCCGCCCGGCCTACTGGGCGAGCGACATCCCTGCCAGCCACAGTTACCTGATGAAAAAGCCCGGCTACTATCTGGCGGAAGAGGCCTTCGTCGATCGGTTGCGGCGCGAGCTGCACATGGGCGAGTTCGATCGTTTCCCGCTGACCTATATTATGGAGGCCGCCGACGATATCTCGTACTGCGTGGCCGATCTGGAAGACGCGGTGGAGAAGAGCATTTTCACCGTCGAGCAGCTGTATCAGCACCTGATTCAGGAGTGGGGCGAGGTGGTGCCGGGCGATCTGTTCGACAAGACCGTCGCCAGCGCGTTTCGCAAGATAGATCGCGGCGGCGCGCGGCGCAGCGCGGAAGATCAGTTCTTCATGTATCTGCGGGTGTTTACCGTGGCGCGGCTGGTGCCGCATGCGGCGCAGCGCTTTATCGACAATCTGGACGCGGTCTATCAGGGCAGTTTCAATCAGGCGCTGCTGGAGGATTCCAGCCCGGCCTATCGGCTACTGAAGATATTTAAAAATGTGGCGTTCAAGCACGTGTTCAACCACCCTGAGGTCGAGCAGCTCGAGCTGCAAGGCTATCGGGTGATCAGCGGCCTGCTGGACATTTACAGCCCGCTGTTGGCGATGTCGCTGGCGGACTTCAGCCAGCTGGTGCGCGAGGACAGCCATCGCGCTTATCCGATTGAAACACGCCTGTTCCACAAGCTGTCCACCAAGCATCGGCTAGCGTATGCGGAGGCGGTAGAAGGGCTGCAGCATTTATCGCCGGAGCAGCAAGCCATTCGGGAATATTATTTCCGCGCGCGTTTATTGCAGGACTATATCAGCGGAATGACCGACCTGTACGCCTATGATGAATATCGTCGATTGATGGCGGCGGAATAATTGAGCTGAAGAATAATTTCCAGCAATTCCAACCGGTTGGCTGTCTCGAGTTTTGTAAAGACGGACAATATTTGTTTACTATTGCCAATCATCTGTGCCGGAACTTCGGGCTATTAATTAACTCTGAATAAGCACGCAAGACGGCCATTCTTTTTGAACGACTTTATAAGAGACACACAGATGAAAAAAACCGCATTAGTTCTGAGCGCACTGGCATTCAGTATCGGTATGGCGATGGGCCCGGCGACGGCCAGCGCCGCTGAAACCGCCTCTTCCAGCACCCAACAGCTGCCGAGCCTGGCACCGATGCTGGAGAAGGTGATGCCTTCCGTCGTGAGCATTAACGTTGAGGGCAGCACCACGGTCAATACGCCGCGCATGCCGCAGCAGTTCCAACAGTTCTTCGGTGAGGATTCGCCGTTCTGCCAGGACGGTTCGCCGTTCCAGGGCTCGCCGATGTGTCAGGGCGGTGAACAGCCAGGGCCGGATGGCCAGCCGCAGGGCACGCAGCAGAAATTCCAGGCGCTGGGCGCCGGGGTGGTTATCGATGCCGCCAAGGGCTATGTGGTGACCAATAACCACGTGGTGGACAACGCCAACAAGATCCAGGTGCAGCTGAGCGACGGACGCCGCTTCGACGCCAAAGTGATCGGCAAGGATCCGCGTTCCGATATCGCGTTGATCCAGCTGAAAGACTTCAAGAACCTGACGGCGATCAAGATGGCGGACTCCGATCAGCTGCGCGTCGGCGATTACACCGTGGCGATCGGCAACCCGTACGGGTTGGGTGAAACCGCCACCTCGGGCATCGTGTCCGCCCTGGGGCGCAGCGGCCTGAACATCGAAAACTACGAAAACTTTATCCAGACCGATGCGGCGATCAACCGCGGTAACTCCGGCGGCGCGCTGGTTAACCTGAACGGCGAGCTGATCGGCATCAACACCGCGATCCTGGCGCCGGACGGCGGCAATATCGGTATCGGCTTCGCTATTCCGAGCAACATGGTGAAAAACCTGACGGCGCAAATGGTCGAGTATGGCCAGGTGAAACGCGGCGAGCTGGGCATCATGGGCACCGAGCTGAACTCTGAGCTGGCCAAGGCGATGAAGGTCGATGCGCAGCGCGGGGCCTTCGTCAGCCAGGTAATGCCGAAATCTTCCGCCGCGAAGGCGGGCATCAAGGCCGGCGACGTGATCGTCACCATGAACGGCAAGGCCATCTCCAGCTTCGCCTCGTTCCGGGCGGAGATCGGCACGCTGCCGGTCGGCAGCAAGATGTCGCTGGGCATTATTCGCGACGGCAAGCCGGTAACGATTGACGTCACGCTGGAGCAAAGCGCGCAGACCCAGGTGGCCTCGGGCAATATCTACACCGGCATTGAAGGCGCCGAGCTGAGCAATACCCAGGTCGGCAACGTGAAAGGCGTCAAGGTCGACAGCGTGAAAGCCGGCAGCGCCGCCGCGCGCATCGGCCTGAAAAAGGGCGACGTGATCCTGGGCGTGAACCAACAGCCGATCCAGAACCTGGGCGAGCTGCGTAAAATCCTCGACAGCAAACCGTCGGTGCTGGCGTTGAATATTCAGCGTGGCGATAGCCAACTGTACCTGCTGGCGCAGTGATAAACGTCAGGCGCTAAAAGCAACAAAGGCACGCTACGGCGTGCCTTTTTGCATTATGGCCTGAGGATTCAGGCCGGTTGCGCCAGATGCGCGCGCGCCGCGTGGATCACCAGTTCAATCTCATCCAACAGCTCCAGCCACTCCGGCTCCAGTTCGTCGTTGGTGATGCCCTGGCGCAGCTGCCGCTCGAGGTAGAAACACAGCTGCTTGAGGCGCGGCACGCCGCTGTAGCTGCAGCTGCCGTGCAGCTTATGGACCAGGTCGAGGATCTCGTCGTCGTGTTGCCCCTCGAGCAGCGCCTGCACCCGTTCGCGCACCTGCGGCAGGAAATCGAGCAGCATTTGCAGCAGATCGCGCGCCAGATCCGGTTTATTGGCCGCCTGGCGCAGCGCCAGCGGCCAGTCGAGCGACAGCGGGGCATCGTCGGCGACGGCGCTTTCCACGTCGCCGCTGTGGTAGCGCGACAGCACGCGGGTCAGCATTTTCTCGTCGATCGGCTTGGCCAGGTAGTCGTCCATCCCGGCCTGCAGCAGATGCTCGCGTTCGCCGCTGGCGGCATGGGCAGTGACGGCGACGATCGGCGTAGAGTTGTGGTGCGGCAGTTGGCGGATCAGTTCGCTGGCGTGAATGCCGTCCATCTTCGGCATTTGAATGTCCATCAGGATCAGATCCAGCACGTTGTTGCGCGCCAGCGCCAGCGCTTCCTCACCGCTCTCGCACAGCAGCGTTTTTTCCACCTGTTCGCCCAGCAGCGTGCCGATCAGCTTCAGGTTGGCCGGGTTGTCGTCCACCGCCATCACCGTCAGCGGCAGACGTTTACGCTCAGGTGGGGCGGCGAGCCGATCGGGCGTCTCCATTCTCAGCAGCGGGAACAGACGCGTGCTGGTGATAGGCTTGATCAGGCAGCCAAGCGCACCTTGTTGCTTGAGCAGTTCGGCGTCGATCTGCGCCTGGCACGGCAGCGCCAGAATCACCCGATCGGCCAGCTTCAGCGAGGCCAACAATTTGTCCTGGTGCTGCGCCATGTTGTCGCGGAACGGGATCGGCACGCCGGCCAGCAGGAAGTCATAGTGGCCTGGCGGCAGCTGGCCCAACGTCGGCGAGTGGGTGATCACCAGCTGCGTGACGCTGAGCATGTTGAGCGTCGCCTGCGCCGCCGTCGGGTTGGACTCGATATAGGCGAGCGTTTTGCCGTTCAGATCCGGCAGGCTCGGCGCCAGCGACAGCATGCCCTCGTTCAGATCCAGCGTGATGTGGAACCAGAAGGTCGAGCCGCGATTCAGCTGGCTGTGGAAGCAGATGTCGCCGCCCATCTCCTTCACCAGCTTTTGCGTGATCACCAGCCCCAGCCCGGTGCCGCCGTGGCGGCGGGAGATGCTGGCATCCGCCTGACGGAACGCCTGGAACAGCTGTGACTGCTGGCGTTCGGAGATGCCGATGCCGGTGTCGTGGATCTGCACTTCCACTTCCACCCGGCGATCCAACTGTTTGCGCAGCTCGACGCGGATATCGATATTGCCGGTTTCGGTGAACTTGATGGCGTTCCCCAGCAGGTTGGTGATGATTTGCTGCAGGCGCAGCGAGTCGCCGATCACCTGCTCCGGCACGTCGTTGTGCACATCCAGCGTCAGCTCCAGCCCTTTGTCGTGGGCGCTGGGGGCCAGCAGCACCACCACTTCGTCCAGCGTTTCGCGCAGGGCGAACGGAATATGCTCCAGCACCAGTTTGCCGGCCTCCAGCTTGGAGAAGTCCAGCACATCGTTGATGATGGTCAGCAGGTTGTTGGCCGAGCGTTCGATGGTCTGCAAATAATCGGTTTGGGTTGCGCTCAGATCGGTTTTCAGCATCTGGCGGGTAAAACCGATCACGCCGTTGAGCGGGGTACGCAGCTCGTGCGACATGTTGGCCAGGAATTCGGACTTGATGCGCGCTGCCTCCTGCGCGCGTTTTTTCGCCAAATCCAGCTCGACGTTCTGGATCTCCATCTGCTCCAGCGTTTCACGCAGGTCGGAGGTGGCCTGATCGATGTTCTGCTGCATCTCTTCGTGATAGGCGGTAAGCGACATCGCCATCGAGTTGATGCCGTTCTTCAGCATGTGCAGCTCGCCGAGCATGTAGCCCTCCACGCGGCTGTCGAGCTGGCCGCGGCGGATGCGGTCGACGGTGTTCACCATGTTGCGGATCGGGCCGGTCACGTCGCGCATCAGCCGGTAAGCAAACAGGATGGCGATACACATGCACAGCAACAGCAGCAGGGTGGAGACGAACACCTCTTTATATTGCTGCAACCGCACCGACTGCAGATCCAGCTCGATCGCCACATAGCCCAGGTTGTTGTCGGGGTGGCTGCCGCCGTCGGCGGTTTCATCCGGATACTGATTTTCCGACAGGATCGGCGTGCGGAGGATCAGCGAATCGCCGCGTCGGGTGAGCATCAGCTCGGTGGGCAACGGCACGCCTTTCGGCAACTGCAGCTGGGCGAAGTTGTGGTGATAATTGGAGGTGACGAACAAATTGTTCTGCGCATCGAACACGGTGATCGAACGCACGATGTCCGAATGGCGGCGGTGCAACAGGCTGACCAACTGCCTGACCGATTCGCGGCTGCGGAACGTCATGCCGTACTCGCTGGCCACCGCCAGCGGCTCGATGATGCTGGCGCCGGCGTCGACCAATTGCTCCTGCAGCTCGTTATAGCGGTGCACCACGAAGAAGGTGCTGAGCAGCAAACCAATCAGCAAGGTCGGGGCCAGAATCAGGATCATCATGCGCGCACGCAGGCTGTATTTGGTCATGGGATTCCAATGTGGGAGAATTGACAGCTGACACTAGCTTAATGAACCAGCACACAATCGACAAATATGGCGCAATTCTACTCTCCCAAACGCCGCGTGACGACCCGGCAGAGCTCACAAATCTTCACCGTGACGGTGAGCGATCTCGATCCTTTCGGCCAGGGCGTGGCGCGCCACGACGGCAAAGCGGTGTTCGTGCCGGGCGTATTGCCGGGTGAGCAGGCGGAAATCCAGCTGACCGAAGACAAGCGCCAGTTCGCCAAAGGCAAGCTCAAGCGCCTGCTGAGCCGCAGCCCGCAGCGGGTGGCACCGCGCTGCCCGCATTTCGGCGTGTGTGGCGGCTGCCAGCAGCAGCATGCGGATGAGGCGCTGCAGCAGCAGAGCAAGGCGGCGGCGCTGGTGCGCATGATCGCCCGCGAAACCGGGGTGACCCCGCAGCAGGAACCGGTGATCGCCGGCCCGGAATACGGCTATCGCCGCCGCGCCCGCCTGAGCCTGGCGTGGCAGCCGAAGCTGCAGCGCCTGATGATGGGGTTTCGACAGGCGGCCTCCAGCGAGCTGGTAGCGGTGGAGCACTGCCCGGTGCTGCGCCCGGAGCTGGAACAGCTGCTGGCGCCGGTGCGCGCCTGCCTGAGCGGGCTGCAGGCGGTGCGGCGGCTGGGGCATGTGGAGCTGGTGCTGGCGGATAACGGCCCGCTGCTGGTGCTGCGCCATCTCGATGCCCTGAAAGAGGCGGATCGCCAGGCGCTGTTGGCGTTTGGCGAGCGGGAAAACGTCGCTGTTTATCTGGCGCCGGACAGCGACCGCGTGGAAAAACTGTGCGGTGAAACGCCGTATTATCAGGTTGACGGGCTACGCTTAGACTTCAGTCCGCGCGACTTTATTCAGGTCAATGACGCCGTAAACCAACAAATGGTGGCGCAGGCCCTTGAATGGCTCGACATTCAACCCAATGATCGGGTGCTGGACCTGTTCTGCGGCATGGGGAATTTCACCCTGCCGCTAGCGCGCCGCGCCGCTGCGGTGGTGGGCATCGAAGGTGTTGCCACGCTGGTAGCGAATGGGCAATATAATGCACATAAGAATAAGCTGAATAATGCGTCGTTCTTCCATGAGAATCTGGAGGACGACGTTGAGCGGCAACCTTGGGCAGCACAAGGGTTTGATAAGGTGATGCTGGATCCCGCCCGCGCCGGTGCGGCCGGGGTGATGTCACACATTGTAAAACTGGCGCCGGCGCGGGTGGTGTATGTTTCCTGTAACCCCACCACGCTGGCTCGCGACAGCAAAGTGCTGTTGAACGCCGGTTATCGTCTTGCGCGCGTGCGGATGTTGGATATGTTTCCGCACACGGGGCATCTTGAATCAATGGCGCTGTTTATCAACGAGCGCGCGCCAGAGGTCGCTGCAAAGTAGGGAGAAGTTATGGTTGCGGTAAGAAGTGCACATCTGAATACGGCGGGTGAGTTCGCTCTCGATGAGTGGATCGCCGGCTTGGGGCTACCTAACCCGCAGTCATGTGAGCGATTGGCCGCAACCTGGCGTTATTGTGAGCAGCAGACCCAAAACCATCCCGACGCCTCGCTGCTGCTGTGGCGCGGCCTGGAGATGGTGGAAATCCTCTCGACGCTGAGCATGGACAACGACAGTATGCGCGCCGCGCTGCTGTTCCCGCTGGTGGACGCCGGCATCGTGCAGGAAGAGACCCTGACCGAAGCGTTCGGCAATGGCATCGTCGCGCTGGTGCACGGCGTGCGCGACATGGACGCCATTCGTCAACTGAAAGCCACCCAAAACGACTCGATGGCCTCCGAACAGGTCGACAACGTGCGCCGCATGCTGTTGGCGATGGTGGAGGATTTCCGCTGCGTGGTCATCAAGCTGGCGGAACGTATCGCCCACCTGCGCGAGGTGAAAGACGCGCCGGAAGACGAACGCGTGTTGGCGGCGAAAGAGTGTTCCAACATCTACGCCCCGCTGGCTAACCGGCTCGGCATCGGCCAACTGAAGTGGGAGCTGGAAGATTTCTGCTTCCGCTACCTGCACCCGGAAGAATACAAGCGCATCGCCAAGCTGTTGCATGAGCGCCGCATCGATCGCGAACAGTTCATCGACGACTTCGTCGCCGGGCTGCGCGCCGAGATGGCCAAAGAAGGCATTCGGGTGGAGATTTACGGCCGGCCGAAACACATCTACAGCATCTGGCGCAAGATGCAGAAAAAGCACCTGGCGTTTGACGAACTGTTCGACGTGCGCGCGGTGCGCATCGTGGCGGAGCGTCTACAGGATTGCTACGCGGCGTTGGGCATCGTGCATACCCACTTCCGCCACCTGCCGGACGAGTTCGACGACTACGTCGCCAACCCGAAACCCAACGGCTACCAGTCGATCCACACCGTGGTGCTGGGGCCGCGCGGCAAAACCGTCGAGATTCAGATCCGCACCCGGCAAATGCATGAAGACGCCGAGCTGGGCGTGGCCGCACACTGGAAGTACAAAGAGGGCGCGGGCGTGACCGTGCGCTCCGGCTACGAAGAGCGCATCGCCTGGCTGCGTAAGCTCATCGCCTGGCAGGAAGAGATGGCGGACTCCGGCGAAATGCTCGACGAAGTGCGCAGCCAGGTGTTCGACGATCGGGTCTATGTCTTTACCCCGAAAGGCGACGTGGTGGATCTGCCGGCCGGCTCCACGCCGCTCGATTTCGCTTACCACATTCACAGCGACGTCGGTCACCGCTGCATCGGCGCCAAGATCGGCGGCCGCATCGTGCCGTTTACCTATCAGCTGAAGATGGGCGATCAGATTGAGATCATCACCCAGAAACAGCCAAACCCGAGCCGCGACTGGCTGAACCCGAACCTGGGCTACGTGACCACCAGCCGCGGGCGCTCGAAGATCCACAACTGGTTCCGCAAGCAGGATCGCGACAAGAACATTCTCGCCGGCCGCCAGATGCTGGACAACGAACTGGAGCATCTCGGCATCAGCCTGAAAGAGGCTGAGAAGCTGTTGATCCCGCGCTACAACATGAACTCGCTGGACGAGGTGTTGGCGGCGATCGGCGGCGGGGACATTCGCCTGAACCAGATGGTGAATTACCTACAGGGCAAGTTCAACAAGCCGAGCGCCGAAGAGCAGGATCGCGAGGCGCTGCGCCAGCTGGTGCAGCAGAAAGCGCCGCCGCCGACCCGCAACAAGGATAACGGCCGCGTGGTGGTGGAGGGCGTGGGCAACCTGATGCACCACATCGCCCGCTGCTGCCAGCCGATCCCGGGCGACGACATCGTCGGTTTTATTACCCAGGGGCGCGGTATTTCGATCCACCGTGCGGACTGCGATCAGCTGGTCGATCTGCAATCGCATGCGCCGGAGCGCATCGTCGATGCGGTGTGGGGCGAAAGCTACTCCAGCGGTTATTCGCTGGTGGTGCGCGTGATGGCCAACGATCGCAGCGGGCTGCTGCGCGATATCACCACCATTCTGGCCAACGAAAAGGTCAACGTGCTGGGCGTCGCCAGCCGCAGCGATACCAAGAAGCAGTTGGCCACTATCGACATGGATATCGAAATCTACAACCAGCAGGTGTTGAGCCGGGTGCTGGCGAAGCTGAACCAACTGCCGGACGTGATAGACGCCAAGCGTTTGCACGGCAACTAAGCCCATATCGCCTTTCGGGCCGTATCGATAGCGGATGCGGCCCGAAATCCATGAATTCTGCGGGCGCTCCCCTGCGCCCCCATTCTTTCTCAGAGATTTTTTATGACCCAATCCACTCCGCTGCAGCGTCTGCTGAACATCATGAAAACGCTGCGCGACCCGCAGCTCGGCTGCTCGTGGGACCGCAAGCAAACCTTCGCCACCATTGCGCCTTATACGTTGGAAGAGACCTACGAAGTGCTGGACGCCATCGAACGGCAGGACTACGCCGATCTGCGCGACGAACTGGGCGACTTGCTGTTCCAGGTGGTGTTCTACGCCCAGATGGGGCAGGAACAGGGGCTGTTCGATTTTGATGAGGTGTGCACCGCCATCAGCGACAAGCTGGAGCGCCGTCATCCGCACATCTTCGGCGACGCCGAGGGCGGAGACAGCGAAGCCGTGGCGGCGCGCTGGGAGCAGCTCAAGGCCGGCGAGCGCGCCGAAAAAGCGCTGCACTCGGTGCTGGACGACATTCCGCAGGCGTTGCCGGCGTTGATGAAGGCGCAAAAGATCCAAAAACGCTGCGCCTCGGTCGGCTTCGACTGGAACACGCTGGGCCCGGTGCTGGACAAAGTGTATGAAGAGATCGACGAAGTGATGCACGAAGCCCGCCAGGCGGTGGTTGATGAGAGCAAGCTGGAAGAGGAGATCGGCGATCTGCTGTTCGCCACCGTGAACCTGTCGCGCCATTTGGGCCACAAGGCCGAGAACGCGCTGCAGGCGGCGAACCGCAAGTTCGAACGCCGCTTCCGGGAGGTGGAGGCGATCGTCCAGCAACGCGGGCTGCGGCTTGAAGACGCCACGCTGGAGCAGATGGAAGACGCCTGGCAGCAGGTGAAGCGCAAGGAAAGTTGAATCGCTGCAACGACAATGTTGATCGCAAACAAGGTTCACTCAGGCTGAAACGGTTAAGCTTACGGTCAGGTCACAGGCGCAGGGCTGCCGTCGGCAGCAAAAGGCCAACAAACTGAAATCTAAGGCGTTTTATCGCTCGATAGGGGCGGTAAAAAGAAATTTTCTCCGCTAACTCTTTGTATTTCCTAGAGGGTTTAGGCGGCGCCGGCGGAGTAAACCCTGATGAACACGGGAGGGCGGCCGAGATGATGGACAGCAAAACGATCGTTTGTAGGTCAGGAGAGGTTCGGGTATACTACTTTCCCGTCCTGGTTCTTCCATCGTCTTTAAACCTAAACTCTCAGGTTCAGCATGACAACTAATTATATTTTTGTGACCGGCGGGGTCGTATCCTCTCTGGGTAAAGGCATTGCCGCAGCCTCTCTGGCGGCTATTCTTGAAGCCCGTGGCCTCAACGTTACCATCATGAAACTGGACCCGTACATCAACGTGGATCCGGGCACCATGAGCCCGATTCAGCATGGGGAAGTTTTCGTCACCGAAGACGGCGCAGAAACCGATCTGGATTTGGGTCACTACGAGCGCTTCATCCGCACCAAAATGTCGCGTCGCAACAACTTCACCACCGGCCGCATCTACTCCGACGTGCTGCGTAAAGAACGCCGCGGCGACTATCTGGGCGCGACCGTGCAGGTCATTCCGCACATCACCAACGCGATCAAAGAACGCATCATCGAAGGCGGCGAAGGCCACGATGTGGTGCTGGTGGAAATCGGCGGCACCGTCGGCGATATCGAATCGCTGCCGTTCCTCGAAGCCATCCGTCAGATGGCGGTGGAAGTGGGCCGCGAGCACACCCTGTACATGCACCTGACGCTGGTGCCTTACATGGCTGCGGCGGGCGAAGTGAAAACCAAGCCGACCCAGCATTCCGTAAAAGAGCTGCTTTCCATCGGTATTCAGCCTGATGTGCTGATTTGCCGTTCCGATCGCGCGGTTCCTGCTAACGAACGCGCGAAAATCGCGCTTTTCTGTAACGTGCCGGAAAAAGCGGTTATCTCTCTGAAAGACGTTGATTCTATTTATAAAATCCCAGGCCTATTGAAATCTCAGGGGCTGGACGATTATATTTGTAAACGATTCAGCTTGAACGCACCGGAAGCCAACCTGGCCGAATGGGAACAGGTGATCTACGAAGAAGCCAATCCGGGCGGCGAAGTGACCATCGGAATGGTCGGCAAATACGTTGAGCTGCCGGATGCCTACAAGTCGGTGATCGAAGCGCTGAAACACGGCGGGCTGAAAAACCGTCTGACCGTGAACATCAAGCTGATCGACTCGCAGGACGTAGAAACCCGCGGCGTGGAAGTGCTGAAAGGGCTGGATGCGATCCTGATCCCGGGCGGCTTCGGCTACCGCGGCGTGGAAGGCAAAGTGATGACCGCACGCTATGCGCGCGAGAACAACATTCCTTACCTGGGCATTTGCCTGGGCATGCAGGTGGCGTTGATGGAGTTCGCTCGCAACGTGGCCGGCATGGAAAACGCCAACTCCACCGAGTTTATGCCAGACTGTAAGTACCCGGTGGTGGCGTTGATCACCGAATGGCGCGACGAAGACGGCAACGTCGAAGTGCGCAGCGAAGAAAGCGATTTGGGCGGCACGATGCGCGTAGGTGGCCAACAGTGCAACCTGAGCGACAACAGCCTGGTGCGTCAGCTGTACGGCGAACCGACCATTGTCGAGCGTCATCGTCACCGTTACGAAGTTAACAACATGCTGTTGAAGCAGATCGAAGCCGCAGGGCTGCGTGTCGCCGGTCGTTCCGCCGACAACAAGCTGGTCGAGATCATTGAACTGCCGAATCACCCGTGGTTTGTAGCCTGTCAGTTCCACCCGGAATTTACGTCTACGCCGCGTGATGGGCATCCGCTGTTCGCCGGCTTCGTGAAAGCCGCAGGCGAGCATCAGAAGCGCCAGGTGAAATAAAATATTTGGTGGGCGGCGCGCGGTGAGAACCGCGCGCTGTTTGTCTGGAGTTTTAGTTTAACTTGTACTGAGGAAAACCTAATGTCCAAAATCGTTAAAGTCATCGGTCGTGAAATCATCGACTCCCGCGGTAACCCGACTGTTGAAGCCGAAGTTCATCTGGAAGGCGGTTTCGTCGGCTTGGCTGCTGCGCCGTCAGGTGCTTCTACCGGTTCCCGCGAAGCGCTGGAACTGCGTGACGGTGACAAGTCTCGTTTCCTGGGTAAAGGCGTACTGAAAGCCGTTGCTGCAGTAAACGGTCCGATTGCTCAGGCAGTACTGGGTAAAGATGCCAAAGACCAGGCGAACATCGACAAGATCATGATCGATCTGGACGGCACCGAAAACAAATCCAACTTCGGCGCCAACGCCATTCTGGCGGTTTCCCTGGCAGCAGCGAAAGCGGCCGCAGCCTCTAAAGGCATGCCGCTGTACGAGCACATCGCTGAGCTGAACGGCACCCCAGGCAAATTCTCCATGCCACTGCCGATGATGAACATCATCAACGGCGGCGAGCACGCTGACAACAACGTCGACATTCAGGAATTCATGATTCAGCCGGTTGGCGCGAAAACCCTGAAAGAAGCGGTGCGCATCGGTTCTGAAGTGTTCCACCACCTGGCGAAAGTTCTGAAAGCCAAAGGCATGAACACCGCCGTGGGCGACGAAGGCGGCTATGCGCCAAACCTGGGTTCCAACGCCGAAGCGCTGGCGGTTATCGCTGAAGCGGTAAAAGCGGCGGGCTACGAGCTGGGCAAAGACGTGACGCTGGCGATGGACTGTGCGGCTTCCGAATTCTACAAAGACGGTAAATACGTGCTGGCCGGCGAAGGCAACAAAGCCTTCACTTCCGAAGAGTTCACTCACTTCCTGGAAGAGCTGACCAAACAGTACCCAATCGTGTCTATCGAAGACGGCCTGGATGAATCCGACTGGGCGGGCTTCGCTTACCAGACCAAAGTGCTGGGCGACAAAATTCAGCTGGTGGGCGACGACCTGTTCGTGACCAACACCAAGATCCTGAAAGAAGGCATCGAGAAAGGCATCGCTAACTCCATCCTGATCAAATTCAACCAGATCGGTTCTCTGACCGAAACGCTGGCAGCTATCAAGATGGCGAAAGACGCCGGTTACACCGCAGTGATCTCTCACCGTTCCGGTGAAACCGAAGACGCGACCATCGCCGACCTGGCGGTAGGGACTGCGGCTGGCCAGATCAAAACCGGTTCTATGAGCCGTTCTGACCGCGTTGCCAAATACAACCAACTGATCCGTATCGAAGAAGCGCTGGGTGACCGTGCGCCATTCAACGGCCTGAAAGAAGTTAAAGGCCAGTAAGTTCGACCGATTCGGTTGTTAAATAAAAACCCGCTGCGGCGGGTTTTTTTATAGCTATAACCGATATATTAACCAGTAGTTATTTATTAAAAACGGTAGTTTTTAACGGGGTAAATTTATTCCGATATCTCTCTTTCCCGTTTTTATATTCCCATTTTATTTGCTTTATAACTATTCGTTACTAGACTGCCAATAAGGCAGTTTATTTCTCGCCGTTCTGCCGTAGAACTTCATCATCACCATACCTTAATACTGCCGGCTTGCTGGCCGGTTGAGCGGGGGCTTGATGCGACAGCGAATCATCATTATCGGCGGTGGAACCGGCGGCACCATCCTGGCCAATTTATTGGCCGCAAAATTACACCAAGAGATTATTAATAATAAAGTCGAGTTATTAATGATATCGGATTCGCCGCTGCATTATTACAAGCCGGCGTTTATGTATGTGGCGTTCAATGCTTTTTTCAAGCAAGAGCTCACGCGTTCACAGCGGAGTTTATTGCGGCCTGAAATACAGTTTATTGTTGATAAAGCGCAATCTTTCGATTTAAAACAGCGAAGTATAGCTACGCAAAGCGGTAAAATTTATTCCTATGACTTTCTGGTCTTTGCTACCGGCTGTGTCCCTTGGCCAGAACGCATCGAAGGATTGGCGCAGGCGGGCGATCATTTTTATCAGTATCAGGCCGCCAGGCGGCTGGCGCATAAGCTGGCGACGATCGAAAAAGGCCGAATTTTCATCACCGTGTCCTTCCCCGAAACGCCCAACGTGCCCCATCAGTGCGGCATTGCGCCGATCGAAACCACCTTGATGCTGGACGACTACCTGCGGCGGCGCGGCGTGCGCAAGGCGGTAGAGATTGTGTACACCTACCCGACCATTTCCCAACTGCTGCGCAACTGCCTGTTTTTGCAGCGGCCGACCGGCGAAGCGCTGCCCGCCATTTTTGCCGCGCGCGACATTCGCCACCAGCGTGGGTTTACCCTCAGCCGGGTAGACGCCCAGCGTAACATCGCCTATTCCGCCGAAGGGGAAGAACAGCCGTTCGACATTCTGATGGCAACGCCGCCGATTCGCGCAGTCGAGGCGGTGCGCAATACCGGGTTGAGCGAGAGTCAAAACGGCGAAGGCTGGCTGCCAACCGATCATCAAACGCTGCAGGTCTACGGCCAGCAGGGCGTATATGTGATCGGCGATACCGTGGATTTGCCGGTCAGCAAGGCCGGCGGCTCTTGCCATAATCAGGCGCCGGTCATTGCCGACAACATCGTGGCGGAAATGCGGCTGGGCCAGCCCGTGAGCCATTACGATGGCAAGGTGCAGGCGGTCGCGCAAATGGGGCTGAATGCCGGCATGCCGCTGGTCTACGACTACCGGCATGACGTACTGCCGACGCCCGCCACCAAGGTAGGCGGCATGCTGCGTAATGGGTTTAACCGCGGCCTTTACTGGGCCACGGTAAGGGGGCTGATATGACGGAAAGCACGGTGCATGCGGCGGACCTGCAATCATTGGCGGCGTTGCTCGAGAAATTGCAGCCGCTGCTGGCGGGCGGGCGGTTGGATAACGTGGTCGATCTGTTGTCGCTGTTGTCGGACGTGGTGGATATCGCCGACAACGCGCTGGTGGAGAAACTGGCCGGCGTGTTTGAAGGGCTGGTTACGGTCGGTTGGGAGGGGGGGACTGCGTTGCAGATGGCGCACAGCGAGCTGCAATTGAATCCTCCGCCGGCCAGTTTTCGCGCGCTGTACGCCTTGCTGAAGCAGCCGGATACCCTGCTGGGGTTGACGCTGCTGCTGCGTACTTTACAAATCATCGGCCAGCGCACGCGAGACAGCGCATTGCCGCCGGCCCTTTCGGATGAATCAACGAATTAAGCTTCACCCACTCAGGTAAGGAGTTGTGTTATGTCCGCTACAGCAGTTGGCCACGACTTTGCCACCCGGGCTATTCATTACGGCTACGATCCGCAGCGGTATCAGGGGGCACTGTCTCCGCCGGTGTTTATGAGCTCTACGTTTGCTTTTCCCACCGCGGAATACGGCGGTGCCTGCTTTGCCGGCACCGAGCCGGGGTACTTTTATTCGCGCATCGCCAATCCGACGTTAACCCTGCTCGAGCAACGCATCGCCAACCTGGAGGAGGGGGAGGCGGCGGTGGCGTTCGCTTCCGGTATGGGGGCGATCACCGCGTGTTGCTGGACGCTGCTCAGACCGGGCGATGAGCTGATTGTCGATGAAACCGTCTATGGCTGTACCTTCAGCTACTTTCATCATGGCTTGGCACGCTTCGGCGTCAAGATAACCCACGTTGACCTGACCCGGCCGGAGCGGCTGGCGTCGGCCATGGGTCCGCATACCCGACTGGTGTATTGCGAAACCCCGGCCAATCCCAATATGCGCTTGGTCGATATCGCCGCCGTAGCGGAGATCGCCCATCGGCATCAGGCGCTGCTGCTGGTGGACAACACCTACTGCACGCCCTATCTACAGCGGCCCTTGGCGTTAGGTGCCGATATCGTGGTGCACTCGGCGACCAAGTACCTCGGCGGGCACGGCGATCTCTTGGCCGGGATAGCGGTGACGCGCCAGGCGTTGGCCGAGGCGATCCGTCTGGAGGGGCTAAAGGACATGAACGGGGCGGTACTGTCGGCGCAGGATGCCGCGCTGGTGCTGCGTGGGATGAAAACCTTGCCGCTGCGCATGGAACGTCATTGCGATAACGCGCAGCGCCTGGCAGAGATGTTGGCGGAGCATCCGGCGGTCGAGCGGGTGTATTACCCCGGCCTGGCGAACTTCCCGCAGCATGCGTTGGCGCAGCGGCAAATGGCGCGCCCCGGCGGCATGCTGGCGTTTGAACTGCGGGGCGGCATGCGTGCAGGCATTCGCTTCCTCAATGCGCTGCAGCTCATTTTGCGCGCGGTCAGCCTGGGCGATTGCGAAAGCCTGGCGCAACACCCGGCCAGCATGACGCACTCGGCCTACACGCCGGAAGAGCGGAAACGGCACCACATCAGCGAGGGGCTGGTGCGGCTGTCCGCCGGGCTGGAGGCGTTTGACGATCTGCAGGCCGATATCCTGCAGGCGCTGGCGCAAGCGCAATAAAAAAACCCGCCGCAGCGGGTTTTATCAACAGCGGGCGTTACATCTGTTGCGTCGCCGCGGTCACCGGCGAGCCGCCGCCTTTTTTGCGCACCCACAGCCAGTAAGCCACGGTGAGTAAAGCGATCCACACCAGCCCGACGTACAGCGCGATGCGGCTCTCTTCGAAGTAGCCGAGCAGGCCGATGACGAACGCCATAAAGGCGGTCGCCAATGCCGGCGCCACCGGCCACCACGGCACCGGGAAGCTCAACTGACGAGTTTCTTCCGGCGACAGCGTGCGGCGCATGACGATCTGCGACAGCAGGATCATCAGCCACACCCAGACGGTGGCGAAGGTGGCGATCGAGGCGATGATCATGAAGACCTTCTCCGGGATCAGGTAGTTGAGCACCACCGCCAGCAGCAGGGCGACTGACATCACCAGCACCGTCATCCACGGCACGCCGCTGGCGGTCAGTTTGGTGAAGCTGCGCGGCGCCTGGCCGTCCTGCGCCATGCCGTACATCATGCGGCCGGCGCCGAAGATGTCGCTGTTGATGGCCGAAATGGCCGCGGTGATCACCACCACGTTCAGCACGTTGGCGGCGGAACTGATGCCAAGGTTGCTGAAAATCTCGACGAACGGGCTGCCGTTCTGGCCGATACTGTTCCACGGATAGATCGCCATCAGCACCGTCAGCGTCAGCACGTAAAACAGCAGGATGCGCACCGGTACGGCGTTGATCGCCTTCGGCAGCACTTTGGCGGGGTCTTTCGCCTCGCTGGCGGTAATGCCGATGATCTCGATGCCGCCGAAGGCGAACATCACCACCGCTAATGACGCGACCACGCCGCCGAAGCCGTTAGGCATAAAGCCGCCGTGTTGCCACAGGTTGCTGATACCGGTGGCGTGTTGGGTTTGCCCGAAACCGAACAGCATCACCGCCGCACCGCCGACGATCATCGCCACGATGGCGGCGACCTTGACCAGCGACAGCCAGAACTCCAGCTCGCCGAAGACCTTGACGCTGCACAGGTTGAGCGCGCCAATAAACAGGATGATGCTGAGCACCCAAACCCACTGAGCGACGTCCGGGAACCACAGCCCCATATAGATGCCGAAGGCGGTGACGTCCGCCAGGGCGACGATCACCATTTCAAAGGTGTAGGTCCAGCCGGTGAGGAACCCGGCCAGCGGGCCGAGGTAGTGGCTGGCGTAGTGGCCGAACGAGCCGGAAACCGGCTGGTGCACCGCCATTTCACCCAGCGCGCGCATCACCATGAACACCGCCGCGCCGCCCACCAGGTAGGCCAGCAGCACGGCCGGGCCGGCCAGCTGGATGGCGCCGGCGGAGCCATAGAACAGGCCGGTGCCGATCGCCGAGCCGAGAGCCATGAAACGGATATGCCGCGCGTTTAGTCCGCGTCTGAGTTGTGTCGTTTCGTTACGCATGTTGTTTCCCGTTAAGTGTTTGCCGAACAGGCACGCGCTGCCCGCGCCGGGTGGAATGCACCCGGCGGGGCAGAACAAACTGCGTGATTCAGTGTGTGATGATTATGCCTGGCTAGGCAGCAGCGCCGCAGGCAGCAGCGATGTCAGGTGACCGGCCGCCAAAAGTTGGCTGGCGGCTTCAATGTCGGGGGCGAAGAAACGATCCTTGTCGTAGAAACTGACATGCTCGCGCAGCAGACGGCGCGCCTGCTCCAGACCTTCCGAGGTCTTCAGGCCGTTGCGGAAATCCAGGCCCTGGCAGGCGGCCAGCCATTCGACCGCCAGAATGCCGCGCACGTTGTCCGCCATGCTCCACAGGCGGCGACCGGCGGCCGGCGCCATGGAGACGTGGTCTTCCTGGTTGGCGGAGGTCGGGATGCTGTCGACGCTCGACGGATGCGCCAGCGCTTTGTTTTCGCTGGCCAGCGCCGCGGCGGTGACCTGGGCGATCATGAAGCCGGAGTTCACGCCGCCGTTTTCCACCAGGAACGGCGGCAGTTGCGACATGTGTTTGTCCATCATCAGCGAGATGCGGCGTTCGGACAGCGAACCGATTTCGGCAAACGCCAGCGCCAGGTTATCGGCGGCCATCGCTACCGGTTCGGCGTGGAAGTTGCCGCCGGACAGCACGTCGCCCTGTTCGGCGAACACCAGCGGGTTATCGGAGACGGCGTTGGCTTCGATTTCCAGCACCTCGGCGGCCTGGCGGATCTGCGTCAGGCAGGCGCCCATCACCTGTGGCTGGCAGCGCAGGGAGTAAGGATCCTGCACTTTTTCACAGTTGCGGTGCGAGTCGGAGACTTCGCTGCGCGCGCCGAGCAGGTGGCGATAGGCGAGGGCGGCGTCGATCTGGCCGCGCTGGCCGCGCACCTCGTGGATACGCGCATCGAACGGGCTGCGAGAGCCCAGCGCCGCTTCCACCGTCAGACTGCCCGCCACGGTCGCAGCGGCGAACAGATCTTCGGCATCGAACAGGCCGCGCAGCGCGAAGGCGGCGGAGACTTGGGTGCCGTTCAGCAGCGCCAGGCCCTCTTTCGCCGCCAGCGTCAGCGGTTTCAGGCCGGCTTTGGCCAGCGCTTCGGTCGCCGGCAGCCATTGGCCCTGATGGCGCGCCTGGCCTTCGCCCAGCAACACCAGGCTCATGTGCGCCAGCGGCGCCAGGTCGCCGGAGGCGCCGACTGAGCCTTTCAGCGGAATATGCGGATAAACTTCGGCGTTGACCAGCGCGATCAGCGCCTGAATGACTTCCAGACGAATGCCGGAGAAGCCGCGCGACAGGCTGTTGATCTTCAGCACCATGATCAGGCGCACCAGGTTGTCGTCGGTCGGCTCGCCCACGCCGGCGGCGTGTGACAGCACGATCGAACGCTGCAGGTTTTCCAAATCGTCGCGGGCGATGCGGGTCGAAGCCAGTAGGCCAAACCCGGTGTTGATGCCGTAAGTGGTGCGGTTTTCTTCAACGATGCGTTCCACGCAGGCCACGCTCTGTTGGATAGGACCGTAGGCGTTGTCGTCCAGCGTCAGCGTCACCGGATGTTGATACACGTCGCGTAGCTGGGCCAGCGTCAGTTTGCCTGGGCGAATAGTCAGCGCTTTCATGCTTTTTCTCCTTGGGTCGCGGCAACCATCGGCAGGTTCAGGCCTTGCTCGCGGGCGCAGTCGATAGCGATATCGTAACCGGCGTCGGCGTGACGCATGACCCCGGTAGCCGGGTCATTGTGCAAGACGCGGGCGATGCGCTCGGCGGCCTCGTCGGTGCCGTCGCAGACGATCACCATGCCGGAGTGTTGGGAGAAGCCCATGCCGACGCCGCCGCCATGGTGCAGGGAAACCCAGGTGGCGCCGCTGGCGGTGTTCAGCAGGGCGTTCAGCAGCGGCCAGTCGGAAACCGCATCGGAACCGTCTTTCATCGCTTCGGTTTCACGGTTCGGGCTGGAAACGGAGCCGGAATCCAGGTGGTCGCGGCCGATGACGATCGGGGCGGACAGTTCGCCGCGGCGTACCATCTCGTTGAACGCCAGGCCCAGCTTGGCGCGCTGGCCGAGGCCAACCCAGCAGATGCGCGCCGGCAGGCCCTGGAAGCTGATGCGCTCGCGCGCCATGTCCAGCCAGCGGTGCAGGTGTTCGTCATCCGGGATCAGCTCTTTCACCATGGCGTCGGTTTTGTAGATGTCCTGCGGATCGCCGGACAGCGCCGCCCAGCGGAACGGCCCGATACCGCGGCAGAACAGCGGACGGATGTAGGCCGGCACGAAGCCCGGGAAGTCGAAGGCGTTGTCGACGCCGGTTTCTTTCGCCATCTGGCGAATGTTGTTGCCGTAGTCGAAGGTTGGCACGCCCATCTGCTGGAACGCCAGCATGGCTTTGACGTGATCGGCCATCGACTGCTTGGCGGCGGCGACCACTTTGGCCGGCTCGGTTTGCGCGCGCTGGCGATACTCTTCCCAGCTCCAGCCCTTCGGCAGGTAGCCGTTCAGCGGATCGTGGGCGCTGGTCTGGTCGGTGACCATGTCCGGGCGCACGCCGCGGCGCACCAGCTCAGGCAGGATTTCTGCCGCGTTGCCGCACAGAGCGATGGAGATGGCTTTGCCTTCTGAGGTGTATTTCTTGATGCGGGCCAGCGCGTCGTCCAGATCTTTGGCCTGCTCATCGACGTAGCGGGTTTTCAGACGGAAATCGATGCGGCTCTGCTGACATTCGATGTTCAGCGAGCAGGCGCCCGCCAGCGTCGCGGCCAGCGGCTGCGCGCCGCCCATGCCGCCCAGACCGGCGGTCAGCACCCAGCGCCCCTGCAGGCTGCCGTCGTAGTGCTGGCGGCCCGCTTCAACGAAGGTTTCATAGGTGCCCTGAACGATGCCCTGGCTGCCGATGTAGATCCAGCTGCCGGCGGTCATCTGGCCGTACATCGCCAGGCCTTTGGCGTCCAGCTCGTTGAAGTGTTCCCAGGTTGCCCAGTGCGGCACCAGGTTGGAGTTGGCGATCAGCACGCGCGGCGCGTTGCTGTGGGTTTTGAAGACGCCGACCGGTTTGCCGGACTGCACCAGCAGGGTTTCGTCTTCTTCCAGCGTTTTCAGGGTTTCGACGATCTTGTCGTAGCAATCCCAGTCGCGCGCGGCGCGGCCGATGCCGCCGTACACCACCAGCTCGTGTGGGTTCTCCGCAACTTCAGGATCGAGGTTGTTCATCAGCATGCGTAACGGCGCTTCGGTCAGCCAGCTTTTTGCGTTTAATTGTGTGCCGCGTGGCGCGCGTACATCGACATTGCGAACTTTGTTATTTGTAGTCACAGCAGTTTCCTCAAACAGTATCGGTGCAGATTCCATGCCGCGGTGGGGATGAGTACCACGGCATAACAATGCGTAGGGCTTATTAACATATACTTGTATGTACAAGCATATGCAACACTGACCAGTTGCCGCTGAAAAGTGGCATAAGAAAAAGTTATTTTCTTTTTATATCAGTTTGATATGAGATTTTTTATCGCCGGTCTCACGTACGGAAAGCCGGAGAAAAGTGAGCTGTTCGGCAAAAATGAATTAAAATTGACTCATTTTTGGGCGGCTAGTCACAATATTTTTACAGTCTGATTACAGTTGACGGCGCAGGATAAAAAAGCCCTATCACCGAAGGAAGAAAGCCCGCCGTGGGCGGGCTTGCAAGGGTCAGGCGGCCGGCTGCAGCGTCGGTTTGCGGCTCATCTTGCACACCGTGGCGATGGCGGCGATCAGCGCCGGCACGCACAGGAACATCAGGATGCTCTGCACTTCCCACTGCATCGCCAGCAGTTGGGCGCCCATCATGGTGCCGGCGACGCCGCCGAAGCGGCCGATGCCCTGCATCCAGGCGATGCCGGTGGCGCGGCTGTGGGTCGGGTAGAAGGTCGCCGCCAGCGTTTGCAGCCCGGACTGCGCGCCGTTCATGGTGACGCCCATCAGGAAGATGAAGGCGCCCAGCAGCACGATCTGTTTATCTTCGGTGGCCATCGCCACGATCAGCAGGGCGGTGACGACAAAGCCGCTCGAGACCACTTTGTGCGCATTCCAGCGGTCCATCAACCAGCCGGCCACCAGGATGCCCAGCGTGCCGCCGAAGGTGAACAGCGAGGTGAGCATCGCCGATTGCTCCAACTGATAGCCCAATCCCTGCATCAGGATTGGCATCCAGCTCAGCAACACGTAGTAGATCACCAGCCCCATAAAGTAGGTCAGCCACAGCATCAGCGTGCCGAGCAGATAGGGGCGGCTGAACAGCAGGCCGACGCTGGTCTTGGTCTGCGCCAGCTTCTCTTCGTACAGATAAAAACGCGTCACGCCGTCGAGGCTCCGGCTAACGAAGCGCTGCGCGATGCGCTTGATCTTCGCCGCATCCTGGCCGCGGTTAACCATATATTTAACCGACTCCGGCAGCAGCAGGATCAGCAGAACCGTCAATACCAGCGGCGCAATGGCGCCGAGCAGCAGCACACTGTGCCAGCCGTAGCTCGGGATCAGCCACGATGAAATGGCGCCGCCGCCGGCCGCGCCCAGCGGAAAGCCGCAGTACATGGTGTTGATCGCCAGCGAACGGCAGCGCTGCGGCGCGTATTCGGAGATCAAGGTAATGGCGTTGGGCATCGCCGCCCCCAGCCCGAGGCCGGTGAGGAAACGCCACAGCGTCAGGCTGTTGAGCGAACCGGCGTAGGCGGTGGCCAAACTCGACAGGCCGAAGAACAGGCAGGAAAACACCAGCACGCGCTTGCGGCCGATGCGGTCGGAGATCGGCCCGGCGATCAGCGCGCCGAGCGACAGCCCCAGCAGCGCGGCGCTCAGCACCGGCCCCAGATCCTGTTTGACGATGCCCCAGTCTTTGGCGACCGAGGGAGCGATATAGCCCATGGCGGCGGTATCGAAACCGTCGATGGCGAGGATCAGGAATCCGAGAATGATCAGGGTCCAGTGAAACAGCGAAAACTTGCTGTCGTCGATGGCCTGTTGAATGTTTAACTCGCTGGTGGAATGAGTCATGGCACCCTCTAAACGCAGATGTAGTCGTGATGGAACGTGGCCGAAACTGGCGCTCGGCTTGTGTTTGCTTGTATATACATCTGCGCGTCAGCGCTTTATGTCAAATATAATTATCTTATTTGTTAACTGCGTGTTGTTTTCTGTGGAGCAGGTTGCACCGCCGATGAAAGGCCAAAGACCGGTTAACAAATTAAATGAACGCCATTGGCGGTGAGATATGCTGATGGCGGCGCGGAGGATAAAATTTAATACAATTTTGGCCGTTTGGTCGCCGGGCCGGAATCTGCGATAATCGCTTTTTACTTTTCCAGATTGAGAAACCGATGCAGTACCCGATCAACGAGATGTTCCAAACCTTGCAGGGCGAAGGCTTTTTCACCGGCGTGCCGGCCATTTTCATCCGCCTGCAGGGCTGCCCGGTAGGGTGCAGTTGGTGCGATACCAAACATACCTGGGAAAAGGAAGCCCATCGGGAAGTCGACCTGCAACGGATCCTGGTCAAAACAGAAGAGAGCGACGCCTGGGGCAATGCCAGCGCCGAGCAGCTGTTGGCGGTGATGCGCCAACAAGGCTACACCGCGCGTCATGTGGTGATCACCGGCGGCGAACCCTGCATTTACGATCTGGCGCCGCTGACCGAGCTGTTCGAACAGCACGGCTACCGTTGCCAGATTGAGACCAGCGGCACCCACGAAATTCGCTGCTCCGCCAACACCTGGGTGACGGTTTCGCCCAAGGTGAATATGCGCGGCGGCATGAAGGTGCTGGATCAGGCGCTGCGGCGCGCTGACGAGGTGAAGCATCCGGTGGCGCGCGAGCGCGACATCGAGGCGCTGGATGCGCTGCTGGCGACGTTGCAGGATGACAAGGCGCGGATTATCGCGCTGCAACCGATCAGCCAGAAAGAAGAGGCGACCCGCCTGTGCATCGAAACCTGCATTGCGCGCAACTGGCGGCTGTCGATGCAGACCCACAAATATCTGAATATCGCCTGAGTTTATTGGCCGGAAGCGTTCGAACGAGACAGGAGTTGTCGGTGAAGATTTTATCGCGCGCATTCGAGGCGGTGACGGAAGCGGAATTGCGGTCGATTCGCTCGCTGTTGTCCGACGCTTTCCCCGAGATAACCGACGGATTTTATCTGCAGCAGGTGCCGGCTTGCCTGGTGACCGCCACGGAAGGCGAGGCGATCGTCGGCCAACTGGCGGTGCATAAGCGGCCGGTGTTGATTGACGGTGAGACCGAGGTGATCGGCATCATCGGGCTGGTGGCCGTGGCACAAACGCATCGGCGCCGCGGCGTGGCCGCAAACATGCTGGTTAAGGCGCATGACTATTTGCGCAGTAAAGGGATCGCGTATTCCATACTGTTTGCGGTAAGCGAAAAGTACTATACCGGCGCCGGCTATCGGGCGATGGAAAACGAGACGGCGTTCATTGAGGATGGCGAGAGCAAAACGTTTGTCTATCGCGGGGGAATGGTGCTGAGCCTGTCGGAAAGGCCCTGGGTGACGCGGCGCCTGGATCTGCAAGGCGAGGTAGTGTGAGGGTATCTGCACATACCCTCACGGCATCAACCTTTATATACGCATCCCGCCGTACAGGTCTCTTTCACCATCACCGCAGTCAGTTCCGGTAACTGAGGCTTGAGCTGCTGCCAAATCCA
Organism: Serratia sp. CY33802; assembly: GCF_052169095.1. Taxonomy (NCBI): domain Bacteria; kingdom Pseudomonadati; phylum Pseudomonadota; class Gammaproteobacteria; order Enterobacterales; family Yersiniaceae; genus Serratia; species Serratia sp. CY33802. Next base: position 62,446 of record NZ_JBJNLL010000003.1, on the reverse strand, counting down.
GGCGGCGAGCACTTCGCTGGTGGGATTTTCCAATCCTGGAATATCGTTCAGATAATGGTGATCCAGCCGCTCCCAGATCGGGGAAAACACAGCCTTGAGCTCGGCGAAATCCATCACCCAACCGGTGTGGGGATCCACGTCACCGGTCACTTCCAGACGCACCATAAACGAATGCCCATGCAGACGGCCGCATTTGTGGCCCTCCGGTACATGCGGCAAACGGTGTGCGGCTTCAAACTGAAAATCTTTAAACAGCGTGGTTGCCATTATTACGGCCTCATTGACTCAAAAACCGCCGCATAGTACCGGAAAGCGCGCCTGCTTGCCATTTATACCGTTATGGTCTACCGCCACGGCAAACGCACCCGGTTAACACTTTTTTTGTTTGGTGTCTGCGGCACCTATCGGCTGGGGTTATGAGCCGAAATGTTGAACGGTGAAAAAATGATGAAAAAAAGTGCTTTATTTTCATCTGGATAAAAAACTTTGTTTAACGGTTTAAGCGTTATCCCTTACCAGAAAAACAGCTTAGTCATTTTGGTTATGATTTATTGCTATCCCTTATTTAATCGTTGCTATTCTGCTCGGTAACCTTACAAACTCTCCTGATCTTTTCCGCACACCCGACGCAGCGAAGAGACAGCGACTGGCACTGGCGCGCGCCTGGCAGGAAAGGCGCTAAGTATAGGAAATAAGTACAGCAATGACGACTCAGGCTCCTCCAACATCTTTGCTCCCGCTGACGCCCGAACAGCTGGCGCGCTTACAGGCGACGATCGGCGACTATTCGCCGACGCAGCTGGCGTGGCTGTCCGGTTATTTTTGGGGCATGGTCAATCAACAGCCCGGAGCCGTGGCCATTGCGCCTGCCGCCCCTGCGGCTGCGGCCGCCATCACCATCATTTCCGCTTCGCAGACCGGCAATGCGCGCCGCCTGGCGGAGCAGTTGCGCGACGATCTGTTGGCCGCCAATCTGAGCGCCACGTTGGTCAGCGCCGGCGACTACAAGTTCAAACAGATAGCGCAAGAGCGCCTGTTGGTGATCGTCGCCTCCACACAAGGGGAAGGCGAACCGGCGGAAGAAGCGGTGGCGCTGCATAAATTCCTGTTCTCGAAGAAGGCGCCGAAGCTCAATGACACCGCGTTTGCGGTGTTCGGGTTAGGCGACACCTCTTATGAGAATTTCTGCCAGTCAGGTAAAGATTTCGACGGCAAGCTGGCCGAGCTGGGTGCCGAGCGCCTGGTGGAGCGCGTAGATGCCGACGTGGAGTACCAGGAGCTGGCCGCCGCCTGGCGCAAACAGGTGGTGTCGGTGCTGAAGGCGCGCGCACCGGCGGAAAGCGCTGCGCCGGGCGTGTTGGCCAGCGGCGCGGTTGACCTGATCGACAGCAGTCCGTACAGCAAGGAACAACCGCTCACCGCCCAACTGGCGGTCAAGCAGAAAATTACCGGCCGCGCGTCGGATAAAGACGTGCGCCATATCGAGATCGATCTGGGCGACTCCGGCCTGCGCTATCAGCCGGGCGATGCGCTCGGCGTATGGTTCGACAACGATCCGGCGCTGGTGGACGAACTGGTGCAGCTGTTGTGGCTGAAAGGCGACGAGCCGGTCGAGGTGGAAGGGAAGACCCTGCCGCTGGCGCAGGCGCTGCGCAGCCATTTCGAACTGACGCAGAACACCACGCCGATCGTCGATAAATACGCCGCGCTGTCGCGCGACGAAACGCTGATCGGTCTGTTGGCGGATAAGGCTGCGCTACAGCAGTATGCGCACAACACGCCGATCGTCGACATGGTGCGCCAGGCGCCGGCGGATCTGAGCGCCGAACAGCTGGTCGGGCTGCTGCGTCCGCTGACGCCGCGCCTGTACTCCATCGCCTCTTCGCAGGCGGAGAACGAAAGAGAAGTGCACATCACCGTGGGCGTGGTGCGTTACGACATCGACGGGCGCGCCCGCAGCGGCGGCGCCTCCGGCTTCCTGGCGGATCGCCTGGAGGAAGACGGTGACGTGCGTGTGTTTATCGAGCACAACGACAACTTCCGCCTGCCGGCCAATCCGGAAGCGCCGGTGATCATGATTGGCCCGGGCACCGGCATCGCGCCGTTCCGCGCCTTTATGCAGCAGCGCGACGCCGACGGCGCCGGCGGCAAGAACTGGCTGTTCTTCGGCAACCCGCACTTTACCGAAGATTTCCTGTACCAGGTCGAATGGCAGCGCTACGTGAAAGACGGCCTGCTGACCCGCATCGATCTGGCCTGGTCCCGTGACCAGCAACATAAAATATACGTACAAGACAAACTGCGCGAACAGGGCGCAGAAGTGTGGCGCTGGATTCAGGAAGGCGCGCACATTTACGTCTGCGGCGATGCCAATCGCATGGCGAAAGACGTGGAAAACACATTACTGGAACTGGTGGCCGAGCACGGTGGCATGGATACCGAGCAGGCGGATGAATTTTTAAGTGAGCTGCGCCTTGAGCGCCGTTATCAGCGAGATGTTTACTGATGAGTGATAAACACCCCGGGCCTTTGGTAGTCGAAGGCAAACTGGCCGATGCGGAGCGCATGAAGAAGGAAAGCAACTTCCTGCGTGGCACCATCGCCGAAGATTTGAACGACGGCCTGACCGGCGGCTTCAACGGCGACAACTTCCTGCTGATCCGTTTTCACGGCATGTACCAGCAGGATGACCGTGACATTCGTGCCGAACGCGCCGAGCAGAAGCTGGAGCCGCGCCACGCCATGATGCTGCGCTGCCGCCTGCCGGGCGGCGTCATCAGCCCACAGCAGTGGCTGGGCATCGACAAGTTCGCGCAGGAGAGCACGCTGTACGGCAGCATTCGCATCACCAACCGCCAGACGTTCCAGTTTCACGGCATCCTGAAAGGCAACGTCAAACCGGTGCACCAGCTGCTGAACCGCCTGGGGCTGGACGCGCTGGCGACCGCCAACGACGTGAACCGCAACGTGCTGTGCACCTCCAACCCGGTGGAGTCCGAGCTGCATCAGGAAGCCTACGAGTGGGCGAAGAAGATCTCCGAACACCTGCTGCCGCGCACCCGCGCCTACGCCGAGGTGTGGCTGGATCAGGAAAAGGTGGCCACCACCGACGAAGAACCGATTCTGGGGCCGACCTACCTGCCGCGCAAATTTAAAACCACGGTGGTGATCCCGCCACAGAACGACGTCGATCTGCACGCCAACGACATGAACTTTGTGGCGATCGCCGAAAACGGCAAGCTGGTAGGCTTCAACCTGCTGGTGGGCGGCGGGCTGTCCATCGAACACGGCAACAAGAAAACCTACGCGCGCCAGGCCAGCGAGTTCGGCTACATTCCGCTCGAACATACGCTGGCGGTAGCGGAAGCGGTGGTGACCACGCAGCGCGACTGGGGCAACCGCACCGATCGCAAGAACGCCAAGACCAAATACACGCTGGAGCGCGTCGGGGTAGATGTTTTCCGCGCCGAAGTGGAAAAGCGCGCCGGCATTACTTTCGCGCCGATCCGGCCGTATGAATTCACCGGCCGCGGCGATCGCATCGGTTGGGTGAAGGGCATCGACGATCAATGGCACCTGACGCTGTTTATCGAGAACGGCCGCCTGCTGGACTATCCGGGGCGCCCGCTGAAGACCGGCATGGCGGAGATCGCCAAGATCCATAAAGGTGACTTCCGTCTGACGGCGAACCAAAACGTGATCATCGCCGGCGTGCCGGAAAGCGAGAAGGCGAAGATCGAAGCCCTAGCGCGCGATCATGGCCTGATCGACGACGAGATCAGCGAGCAACGCAAGAATTCGATGGCCTGCGTGTCGTTCCCGACCTGCCCGCTGGCGATGGCGGAGGCCGAGCGCTTCCTGCCGCAGTTCGTCACCAAGGTGGAGGGGATCATGCATCGGCACGGGGTGGGCGACGAGCATATCGTGCTGCGCATTACCGGCTGCCCGAACGGCTGCGGCCGCGCGCTGCTGGCGGAGCTGGGGCTGGTGGGCAAGGCGGTCGGCCGTTATAACCTGCATTTGGGCGGCAACCGCGAAGGCACGCGCATTCCGCGCATGTACCGCGAGAACATCAACGAAGACGAGATCCTGAACGAGATCGACCTGTTGGTGGGGCGCTGGGCGGAGGAGCGCAACGGCGGCGAAGGCTTCGGCGACTTCACCGTGCGTGCGGGCATCGTCAAACCGGTGCTGGATCCGGCGCGAGATTTCTGGGAGTGAGGCCGGGCGGCCTCTGGGCAGAGGGGCCGCGCAGGTAATTTCAAGCATCAGGAGAGACAACATGGCTGAATTCGATCTGGCGGCGCTGAACGCGTTGCCCAAATCCGGGCAGGCGCTGGCATTGGCGGTAGTCAACGGCCAACTGGAGACCCTCAGCGCCGAACAGCGCGTTGCATGGGCGCTGGAGCATCTGCCCGGCGAGTTCGTACTCTCGTCCAGTTTCGGCATTCAGGCGGCGGTATGTCTGCACCTGGTGACGCGCATCCGGCCGGATATCCCGGTGATCCTGACCGACACCGGTTACCTGTTCCCGGAAACCTATCGCTTTATCGATCAACTGACCGACCAACTGAAGCTGAATCTGCAGGTGTTCCGCGCCGAACAGTCTCCCGCCTGGCAAGAGGCGCGCTATGGCAAGCTGTGGGAACAGGGCGTGGAAGGGATTGAAAAGTACAACCAGATCAACAAGGTTGAGCCGATGAACCGCGCGCTGGAGACGCTGGGGGCGCAGAGCTGGTTCGCCGGTCTGCGGCGCGAGCAGTCCGGTAGCCGCGCCAATCTGCCGGTGCTGGCGGTGCAGCGTGGGGTGTTCAAGATCCTGCCGATCATCGACTGGGACAACCGCAAGATTTACCAGTATCTGACCGAACACGGGCTGAGTTATCACCCGCTGTGGGAACAGGGCTACCTGTCGGTAGGCGATACCCACACCACCCAGAAATGGGAGCCGGGCATGAGTGAGGAAGAGACGCGTTTCTTCGGCCTGAAGCGCGAGTGCGGTCTGCACGAAGGCTAAAAGAGGCGAATCACCCGACAGGGCTCAGCAATGCTGGGCCCTGTTTTTTTGTAGGCTACTTTTTCTTTTGTGCTTTCGGCGGGTGCGCCTGCGCCAACTCTTTGATCAGCGGCAGCAGGATCTGCACGCTGTCGCGGCTGCGTTTGTCGATCCGCCCCGGCAGATAGCGATCCAGATACTGCAGGTTGTCGTATTGCGGGCGGTGCCAGGTGATGCCCTGCGGGAAGTGCGGGCTGACGGCGCGCTGCTGATAGCCGTCCTTCTCCCCCAACGACCAGTTGGTGGCCTCTACCGACAATACCGGGATGCCTGCGGCATCGAACACCTCTTGATCGGAGCAGCAGCCGGTGCCCTGCGGATGCTGTGCGCTGCCTGGATTGGTGGCGGCGGCGATGCCGTAGCGATGGGCGATATCCAGCGCGCGATCGCGGGAGCGCTTCGCCATCTGCGGCGGCGTGTTGCGCCCGGCGTTGAAGTACAGCCGATCGCCAGTGATCAGGCTGTCGAGATTGATCACCAGCACGGTGTTGCTTTTCTCTTCCGCACTCATTCGCTGCAGGTAGTTCTGCGCCCCCAGCGAACCGAGCTCTTCGGCGCTGGTGGCGACGAAGCGCAGGCCGTAGGCGGTGGGGATGTTCTTCAGGCGTTCCGCCAGTTCCAGCATTACGCCGATGCCGGAGGCGTTGTCGTCGACGCCCTGCAGCGTCAAGCCACCGAGGTTGTTATCCAGATCCTCGTCGCTCTGCGGCGTATAGGTGTCGAAGTGGGCGACGACCACGATTTGTTTCGGGCTGTCGCCGTTGCGGGCGGCGATCACCGAGCTGGCGGTGACGTTGTTCCAGTTCTTCTTGCCATCTTTGCTGGTGTAGAGATAGCGCGTATTGACGCTGCGAATATCGCTTTGGTAACCCATCTTGCTGAATTGCTGCTTTAGGTAGTCGGCGGTGAGCAATTCGGCCGGGCTGCCCGCCATGCGGCCGGGGAAGTAAGTGGCGATGTGGCGGGTCTGTTCGGCGGCGAAACGGCCCATTGGCGCGTCTTTTACGGGCTGTGCGGCACACACGCTGAAGACGCCGCCGAGTGCGAGGGCCAGCAGGCTGGTCTTCAGGTAAAAACGGGAAAACATACCGAAAAATCCTTCTTTGCTATCGGCGCTGCCGATCATTTTTCTTCGGCACCCAGTATGAGACGCCGGGCGGCATTACACAATTTCCCTGTCTCTTAATTTTCGCGCCAACGCGCAAACTGCTGTCGTGAGTATCACCGTTTGCCATCGGCGTTGCGGCCTATATTCCATAAAGGAACTAATCATTCCTTTTCGTCATTTCAGAGGCTAAATCTCAGCCCGTATAGTCACACTATCTTTCTGTTATATGAAAAGGCTGTTGTGGACTATCTACCAATATTCGCCGACCTGAAACAACGTCCGGTACTGGTCGTTGGCGGTGGTGACGTGGCGGCGCGCAAAGTCGATCTGCTTCAGCGCGCCGGGGCTGAAATACGGATAGTTGCGCAGTCGCTCTCACCGGAACTGGAACAACAACGTCAGCAAGGGCAGGTGCTCTGGCTGGGGAAAAGCTTTGATCCGCAGCAACTGGACGACGTGTTTCTGGCGATCGCCGCCACGGACGACAACGCGCTGAACGCCGCGGTGTTCGCCGAGGCGGATAAACGCCGGGTGCTGGCCAACGTGGTGGACGATCAGCCGCGTTGTTCGTTCATCTTCCCGTCGATCATCGATCGCTCGCCGCTGGTGGTGGCCGTATCGTCCAGCGGCCAGGCGCCGGTGCTGGCGCGGTTGCTGCGCGAAAAGCTGGAGGCGTTGCTACCCGCCAGTTTGGGGCAGATGGCGCAGGTGGCGGGCCGCTGGCGCGGCCAGGTCAAACAGCGGCTGGCCTCGATTGGCGAGCGTCGCCGTTTCTGGGAGAAAACCTTTGGCGGTCGTTTCGCCACGCTGGTGGCCAACGGCCAGACGGCGCAGGCGGAACGGCAGCTGGAGCAGGATTTGCACCGCTTCGCCGCAGGCGATGAGGGCGCCCAGGGCGAGATAGCGTTGGTGGGCGCCGGGCCGGGCGACGTGGGGCTGTTGACCCTGCGTGGGCTGCAGGTGATGCAGCAGGCGGACGTGGTGCTGTATGACCATCTGGTCAGCGGCGAAATCCTCGATCTGGTGCGCCGTGACGCCGAACGCATCTGCGTGGGCAAGCGCGCCGGCGCGCACTCGGTGATCCAGGAGGAGACCAATCGGCTGCTGGTGGAACTGGCGCAGCAGGGCAAACGCGTGGTGCGCCTCAAGGGTGGCGATCCGTTCATCTTTGGCCGCGGCGGCGAAGAGCTGCAGGTGGCCGCCGCCGCCGGCATTCCTTTCCAGGTGGTGCCGGGCGTCACGGCCGCCGCGGGGGCGACCGCCTACGCCGGCATTCCGCTGACGCACCGCGACCACGCGCAGAGCGTGACCTTTATCACCGGCCACTGCCGCCCCGACGGCGATGGCCTGGACTGGGCCGATCTGGCTCGGGCGCGGCAGACGTTGGCTATCTACATGGGCACGATGAAGGCGGCGGACATTAGCCAGCGGCTGATCGCCCACGGTCGCGCTGCCGCGACGCCGGTGGCGGTGATCAGCCGCGGCACGCGCGCCGATCAGCAGGTGCAGATCGGCACGCTGGAACAACTGGAACACCTGGCCCAACAGGCGCCGCTGCCGGCGCTGTTGGTGATCGGCGAAGTGGTGGAACTGCACCATCAAATCGCCTGGTTCGGGCATCAATCGCAGACGGAAGGGGCAGCGCGCCCGGCCGTCGTGAATTTGGCATAGGCAAGGCTTTTAAGGACCTGTTATGGACGAAAAACGACTCACTCATTTGCGGCAATTGGAGGCGGAGAGTATCCATATCATCCGTGAAGTCGCCGCTGAATTCGCCAACCCGGTGATGCTGTATTCCATCGGCAAAGACTCTTCCGTGATGCTGCATCTGGCGCGCAAGGCGTTCTTCCCCGGCACGCTGCCGTTCCCGCTGCTGCACGTCGATACCGGCTGGAAATTCCGCGAAATGTACGAATTCCGCGATCGCACCGCGAAGGAGTACGGCTTCGAGCTGCTGGTGCATAAAAACCCGGAAGGGGTGGCGATGGGCATTAACCCGTTCGTGCACGGCAGCGCCAAGCATACCGACATCATGAAGACCGAGGGCCTGAAGCAGGCGCTGAACAAGTACGGTTTCGACGCTGCCTTCGGCGGTGCGCGGCGCGACGAGGAGAAATCGCGCGCTAAAGAGCGCATCTATTCGTTCCGCGATCGCTTCCACCGCTGGGATCCGAAAAACCAGCGGCCGGAGCTGTGGCACAACTACAACGGCCAGATCAACAAAGGGGAGAGCATCCGCGTGTTCCCGCTGTCGAACTGGACCGAGCTGGATATCTGGCAGTACATCTTCCTGGAAAAGATCGACATCGTGCCGCTGTACCTGGCGAAACCTCGCCCGGTGGTGGAGCGCGACGGCATGCTGATGATGGTGGACGACGATCGCATCGATCTGCAGCCGGGTGAAGTGATCAGCCAGCGCATGGTGCGTTTCCGCACCCTGGGATGCTGGCCGCTGACCGGCGCGGTGGACTCGCAGGCGCAAACCCTGCCGGAGATCATCGAAGAAATGCTGGTCTCCACCACCAGTGAACGCCAGGGGCGGATGATCGATCGCGATCAGTCCGGCTCGATGGAGCTGAAAAAGCGTCAAGGGTATTTCTAAGGAGCCGCCGGATGAACAACGCAATTGCACAACAAATCGCTGACCAGGGCGGCGTCGAGTCCTACCTGCACGCGCAGCAGCACAAGAGCCTGCTGCGCTTTCTGACCTGCGGCAGCGTCGATGACGGCAAAAGCACCCTGATTGGCCGCCTGCTGCACGATACCCGCCAGATCTACGAGGATCAGCTGTCGACTCTGCACAGCGACAGCAAACGCATCGGTACTCAGGGCGAAAAGCTCGACCTGGCGCTGCTGGTGGACGGCCTGCAGGCCGAGCGCGAGCAGGGCATCACCATCGATGTGGCCTATCGATATTTCTCGACCGAAAAACGCAAGTTTATCATCGCCGATACCCCGGGGCATGAGCAGTACACCCGCAACATGGCCACCGGCGCCTCGACCTGCGATCTGGCGATCCTGTTGATCGACGCGCGCAAAGGGGTGCTGGATCAGACTCGCCGCCACAGCTTTATCGCGACCCTGCTGGGCATTCGCCATCTGGTGGTCGCGGTGAACAAGATGGATCTGGTGGACTATCAGGAAGCGGTGTTCGAGCAGTTCAAACAGGATTACCTGACCTTCGCCCAGCAGCTGCCAGGCGACCTGGACATCAAATTCGTGCCGCTGTCGGCGCTGGACGGCGACAACGTGGCGAGCGAAAGCGCCCATATGCCGTGGTACAGCGGCCCGACGCTGCTGGAAGTGCTGGAGAGCGTTGACGTGATCAGCGAGCGAGAAAACCAGCCGCTGCGTTTCCCGGTGCAGTACGTCAACCGCCCGAACCTCGATTTTCGCGGCTATGCCGGCACGCTGTCTGCCGGCGTGGTGCGGGTGGGGCAACGGGTCAAAGTGCTGCCTTCCGGTGTGGAGTCCAGCGTGGCGCGCATCGTGACCTTCGACGGCGATCTGCAAGAAGCGGTGCCGGGCGAGGCGATTACGCTGGTGCTGAAGGATGAAGTGGACATCAGCCGGGGCGATCTGCTGGTCGACGCCGGCGAAAGTCTGCAGGCGGCGCAGAGCGCGCTGGTGGACGTAGTATGGATGGCCGAGCAGCCGTTGGTGCCGGGCCAGAGCTACGACATCAAGATCGCCGGTAAAAAGACCCGCGCACGCGTGGAGAGCATCCGTCATCAGGTGGAGATCAATACGCTGACGCAGCATCCGGCCGACACGTTGCCGCTCAACGGCATCGGATTGGTGGAACTGACCTTCGACGAACCGCTGGTGCTGGACAGCTACCAGAGCAATCACGACACCGGCGGGCTGATCTTTATCGATCGCATGAGCAACGTCACGGTTGGCGCCGGTCTGGTGCGTGAAACGCTGCAGGCCGCATCGGCGGCGCGCGGCGAATTCAGCGCCTTCGAGCTGGAGCTGAATGCCCTGGTGCGCAAGCACTTCCCGCACTGGGGCGCGCGCGATCTGCTCGGTGGCCGATAAGGTGGCCGTTGAACTGAGGGCGACCGGGCCGGACGACGAGAACGTGGTTTGGCATCCGCACGCGGTGACGCGCGCGGATCGCGAAGCGCGCAACGGCCATCGCGGCGCGGTGCTGTGGTTTACCGGGCTGTCCGGCTCGGGCAAATCCACCGTCGCCGGCGCGCTGGAGCAGGCGCTGCATGGGCTCGGCGTCAGCACCTACCTGCTGGACGGCGATAACGTGCGCCATGGCCTGTGCCGCGATCTCGGCTTCTCCGACGAGGATCGGCGCGAGAACATTCGCCGGGTGGGGGAAGTGGCCAAGCTGATGGTGGACGCTGGGCTGGTGGTGCTGACCGCGTTCATTTCGCCGCACCGCGCCGAACGGCAGATGGTGCGCGAGATGCTCGGTGACGATCGCTTTATCGAGGTGTTTGTCGATACGCCGTTGGCGATCTGCGAGGCGCGCGATCCGAAGGGATTGTATAAGAAAGCGCGCGCCGGCGAGCTGCGCAATTTCACCGGTATCGACGCGGTTTACGAGGCGCCGCAGCAGCCGGAAATCCACCTTGATGGCCAACAATTGGTAACAAATTTGATTGCGCAATTGTTAGACGTGTTGCGTGGTCAGGCTATTATCAAACCCTGAATTCAAAAAAAGCGTGTGGCGTTTTTCGCCATGCGCTTTTTACTCTAAGCCGCCGCAGAGCGAGCCGAATAACCAGGGATCACTATGCAAAATGTCACGCCTATCTTGATCGACGCCAAGCAATCAAAACAGGAGAGAGAGGAGCCTTCTTATTCTTTCCTGGGCGGCGTCAGCGGCTTTGTTTTCTACTGGCTGGCGTTCGCGTTGCCGTTTCTGGTTTACGGTTCCAACACGCTGTTTTTCCTGCTTTATACTTGGCCATTCTTCCTGGCGCTGATGCCGCTGTCGGTGTTGATCGGCATCACCCTCAGCATGCTGCTGCGCGGTCGTCTGATCTTGACGCTGCTGTTGACCGGCACCATTGTGCTGTGCCTGTTTTGGCTGGTGTTCAGCTTCCTGACCGGGTGGTGAGGGAGCGGGCGCCGATGCCGGCGCCCGAAGGATTGCAAAGCGGTGCCGAAGGTTACAAAACTTTGCTTAGAAATGCCTGAGTGCGCGGATTAGTCGGATGGCTGAAGATCTGCTGCGGTGCGCCTTCCTCCTGAATGATCCCCTGATCGATAAACAGCACCCGGTCGGCCACCTCGCGGGCAAAGCCCATCTCATGCGTTACCACCACCATGGTCATGCCCTCGTGGGCCAGCGATTTCATCACTGCCAATACTTCGCCCACCAGCTCCGGATCGAGCGCGGAGGTCGGTTCGTCGAACAGCATGATCTTCGGCTCCATCGCCAGCGCGCGGGCGATCGCCACCCGCTGCTGCTGGCCGCCGGACAGGCTGTTGGGGTAGGCGTCAATCTTGTCGAGCAGGCCGACCTTGCGCAGCAGCTGTTCAGCTTGCGTAATGGCTTCGGCGCGAGGCAGTTTCTTCACGCTTACCGGTGCCATGATGATGTTTTCCAACACCGTCATGTGCGGGAACAGGTTGAAGCGCTGAAATACCATGCCCACGCTTTCACGCATTTTGTTCAGGTCGGTTTTCTGATCGTGGACGGCGAAGCCATTCACCTCGATCTCGCCGCCGGAGAGCGTTTCCAGCGCGTTGATGCAGCGCAGGAAGGTGCTCTTCCCTGAGCCGGAAGGGCCGATGACGCACACCACTTCATTGGCGGCGATCTGACAGGAAATGCCGCGCAGCACGTGGCTCTCGCCGAACTGTTTTTGCAGGTTATGTACGCGAATCACTTTTACCGAACCTCTTTTCCATGTGTTGCACCAGCAGCGAGAGCAGGAAGGTGATGACCCAATAGACCAGCGAAATGGTCAGATAGGGCTCCCAGTAAGTGGCGTAGGCGCCGGAGACGGTACGGGCGGCATAGGCCAGATCCGCCAGGCCGATGGCGGAGGCCAGCGACGAATCCTTGACGATCGCGATGGCGTTGTTGCCCAGCGGCGGCAGCATGCGGCGGAAGGCCTGCGGCAAGATAACCTGTCGCATGGTCTTGCCGTAGCTCATGCCCAGCGAACGCGAAGCCTCCATCTGGCCGCGATCGATCGATTGGATCCCGGCGCGGAAGATCTCCGACACATAGGCGCCGGCGTTGAGCGTGATCGCCACCACGCAGGAAAGAAAGGCACCGTAGTCGGCGCGCAGAGCACGGGCGAAATCGACGCTCATCAGGCCGCTGGTGACCAACAGGCCGTCGCGCGGATTGATGAACAGCGGCACCAATGCAAAGTGCACCACCATGATCTGCACGAACAGCGGCGTGCCGCGAAAGGCGCTGATGTAGATGCGTACCGGCCACTGAACGCCGTAATGCAGGATGGGTTTCCAGATGCCGTGCGGCGCCTGCGCCAAGCGGCCCAGCCCGAGGATCAAGCCCCAGGTGGTGCCCAGCAGCACGCAGATAATGGTGCATTTGATGGTCATCCAGGCGCCTTCCATAAACAGCGGCGCGTATTCCTGGATGATCTCCCAGCGGAAGTTCAAGGGGTATTCCTTCTTGGTAGGCTGAAACGGTGGCGCGCCGACGCCCATGCGGGCGCCGGCGGCAGGGCATTATTCCGCCGGCAGCGTCGGTACGTTGCTGTCGAACCAGGTTTGGTAGATCTTGGCGTAGGTGCCGTCGGCGACGATTTTCTTCAGGCCGTCGTTGATTTTGTTGCGCAGCTCATCGTTGCCTTTGGCGACGGCGATGCCGAAATACTGGCGCTCAAACTTGGCGTCGGGCACCAACTTGAAGGCTTTCTCAGGGTGGGTTTTGATATAGAACTTGGCCACGCCGACGTCGCCGACCGCCGCGCCGATGCCGTCTTCATACAGCTCCTGCAGCATCAGCGGGGTATTGTCGAAGCGCTTGATGGCGGTGCTGTTTTTACCCAGCACGTCGGACACCACGATGTCGCCGGTGCTGGAGTTCACCACGCCGACCTTCAGCGCCTTCAGCGCGGCGATGGAGTCCACCGTCGAGTCTTGCGGCACCACGATAGCCTGTTCGGCCGGGAAGTAAGGCGCCGAGAAATCAACCATTTGCTTGCGCTTGTCGGTGATGGTGATGCCGGAAATGATGATGTCGCGATCGCCGGAATTCAACGTGGCGAAGATCCCCTCCCACGGCGTATTGATCAGTTTGATTTGGAAGCCTTCGGCTTTGGCCACCGCTTTGATGATGTCGATGTCGAAACCTTCCAGCTGCTTTTGGCTGTTTTCAAACTCGAACGGCCGATAGGTGCCGCCGGAGCCGACGACGTAGGTCGTTTCAGCCGCTAACGCGGCGGTGGAGAAGGTGGCGGCCAGGCAGGCACCGATCAGAACTAAACGTTTTAACATCGTGATCCCCGATAATGAATGGTTATATATTGGAATTATTTATGCACTATGAATGCATAAAAATAAGCTTCAATGAATGAAAGTGCAACCACTGCATGAGGATTATTCTTTCTATGGTGTTAAATATTCACTTTTTACGTTGCTTTGGCGTAAGCGATGGGTCAGCAAGCGGCGATGCAGTGGTTCTTGCTGCATAATGGGGGGAGGGCAGTGTATGTCTCATCGGAAAATGCGTCGCGCATGCCGGGCAAAAGGGGCTTTTTTTACCGCTTTCGCGGCGGAATTAGGCGATAAAGTCGGGAATCCTTCATCCGTATTCTGAATTTGGCGTTGAAATGCCGCTCTCAGTGTGGAGTCCAACGAGAAGTTGTGGGATGATTGGTCGGTTTTTCAGGGGGCGGAGATGGGAAAACTTACGCTGCTATTGCTGGCATTGCTCGGTTGGTTACAGTATTCACTGTGGCTGGGCAAAAATGGTATTCACGATTACGTGCGAGTCAATGAAGACGTTGCGGTCCAACAGGGCAGTAACGCCAAGTTGAAAGCGCGTAACGATCAGCTATTTGCCGAAATCGATGATTTGAACGGCGGTCAGGAAGCGATCGAAGAGCGAGCGCGTAATGAGCTGGGCATGATCAAGCCCGGTGAGACTTTCTATCGTCTGGTTCCTGACCAATCCAGACGCAACGCGGCGTCTTCCTCGCAAAATAACGCACAAAAATAACGCATGAATCACTCCGCAGGCACCTTTCCCTCGGTGATTGCCGTCCTGCCCGCTGCCGGTATCGGCAGCCGCATGCAGGCGGAATGCCCGAAGCAATATTTAACCATCGGCCGGCACAGCATCGTCGAACACGCTATCCATGCCCTGTTGCGCCACCCGCGCATTGAACGGGTGATCGTGGCGATTAGCCCGGAAGATCGCCAGTTCGAACGGCTGCCCATCGCCCAGGATCCGCGGGTGACCGTCACTGAGGGCGGCAAACAGCGCGCTGATTCGGTGATGGCCGGGCTGAAGCTCGCGGGCGATGCGGACTGGGTGCTGGTGCATGACGCTGCGCGCCCCTGCCTGCACGCCGACGATCTCGAGCGCCTGCTGGCGATCACCGCACACAGCAAGGTCGGCGGCATTCTTGCCGCGCCGGTGCGTGACACCATGAAACGCGCCGAACCCGGCCGCGACACCATCGCCCACACCGTCGAACGGCAGGATCTGTGGCATGCGCTGACGCCACAGCTGTTTCCGCTGCCGCTGCTCAAGCAGTGCCTGCAGCGCGCGCTGGATGAAGGCGCTAACGTCACCGACGAAGCCTCGGCGCTGGAGCATTGCGGTTATCATCCGCAGCTGATCGCCGGCCGGGCGGACAACATTAAAGTAACGCGGCCGGAGGATTTGGCGCTGGCGGCGTTCTATTTGACTCAGTTAGACAATTAAGGAGCGCATCATGCGTATCGGTCACGGTTTTGACGTACATAAATTCGGCGGCGAAGGCCCGTTGGTGATCGGTGGCGTTCGCATCCCTTACGACAAAGGTTTGCTGGCCCACTCGGACGGTGACGTTGCGCTGCACGCCGCGACCGACGCCCTGCTGGGCGCTGCGGCGCTGGGTGATATCGGCAAGCTGTTCCCCGATACCGATCCGGCTTTCAAGGGCGCGGACAGCCGCGAGCTGCTGCGCGAAGCCTGGAAACGTATCCGCGCCAAAGGATACCGCCTCGGTAACCTCGATATCACGATTATCGCTCAGGCGCCGAAAATGGCGCCGCACATCCCGCAGATGCGCGTCTTCCTGGCGGAAGATCTGCAGTGCCATATGGATGACGTCAACGTGAAGGCCACGACCACCGAGCAGCTCGGCTTCACCGGGCGCGGCGAGGGCATCGCGTGCGAAGCGGTCGCTTTGCTGGTTAAGGAATAACCGCATGGATATGGCGAATCTGACCTGGCTGCATGGCCGGCCGCAGAGCACCGGGGTGTTGAAAGCCAATCCGGAAGATTTCGTGGTGGTGGAAGACCTGGGCTTTGCGCCGGACGGCGAAGGCGAGCACGTGCTGGTGAACATCCGTAAAAACGGCTGCAATACCCAGTTCGTGGCCGACTATCTGGCGCGCTTCGCCGGTATTCACGCCCGTTCCGTCAGCTATGCCGGCTTGAAGGATCGCCACGCGGTGACCGAACAGTGGTTCTGCCTGCATATGCCGGGCAAGGACACGCCGGATTTCTCACAGTTTGCGCTGGAAGGCTGCGAGGTGCTCTCGTTCGCCCGCCACCTGCGCAAAATGCGCATCGGCAACCTGAAGGGTAACCACTTTACGCTGGTGCTGCGCCACATTTCCGATCGTCAGGACGTGGAAAACCGTCTGCAGGCTATCGCCGCGCAGGGCGTGCCAAACTATTTCGGCAGCCAGCGCTTCGGCCGCGGCGGCAACAATCTGGTGATGGCGCGTCGCTGGGCAAACGACGAAATCCGCGTCAAAGAGCGCAGCAAACGCAGCTTCTACCTTTCCGCCAGCCGCAGCGCGCTGTTCAATCTGATAGTCGGCCGGCGCCTGGCCGACGGCCTGCAGCGCACCGTGCTGGAGGGGGACGCCCTGCAGTTGAGCGGCCGCGGCAGCTGGTTCGTCGCCAAGGCCGATGAGCTGGAGACGTTGCAGCAACGGCTGGATGCCGGCGAGTTGGTTGTCACCGCGGCGTTGCCGGGCGACGGTGAGCCAGGCTCCGCCGGCAAAGCCTTGGCTTTTGAACAACAATGCTTGGCGGAACAACCGGAATTGCTTACGCTTTTAAAGCGCGAGCGTGTCGAACCCGCTCGTCGGGCCCTGCTGTTGCAGCCGCAAAATTTGCAGTGGAACTGGTGGGATGACGTTACCGTGGAACTGCGCTTCTGGCTGCCAGCAGGCAGCTTCGCCACCAGCGTAGTTCGCGAAATCATGCAGCAGGATAACAGTGATGCGGATATTGCTGAGTAACGATGACGGCGTTAGCGCCCCGGGCATTCAGGTGCTGGCGGCGGCGCTGCGGGAGTTCGCCGAGGTGCAGGTCGTGGCGCCGGATCGTAACCGCAGCGGTTCTTCCAACGCCTTGACGCTGGAGTCGCCGCTGCGCACGCAGACGCTGGCCAACGGCGATATCGCGGTGCTGCAGGGGACGCCGACCGACTGCGTTTATCTTGGCGTCAACGCATTGATGCGCCCGGCGCCGGATATCGTCGTCTCCGGCATTAACGCCGGACCGAATTTAGGTGATGACGTCATCTATTCCGGCACCGTCGCGGCGGCGATGGAGGGCCGGCACCTGGGGCTGCCCGCACTGGCGGTGTCTCTGAACGGTCACCAACACTACGCAACCGCAGCGGCCATTACCTGCCGCATCCTGCGTGCGCTGCAGCGTGAACCGTTACGCACCGGAAAAATCCTGAATATCAACGTGCCGGATTTGCCGCTGGCGGAGATCAAAGGCATGCGCGTCACTCGCTGTGGCAGCCGTCATCCTGCCGATAAGGTCTTCTGCCAGCAGGATCCGCGTGGACAAAATCTCTACTGGATCGGGCCGCCTGGTGATAAATTTGATGTCGGGCCGGATACCGACTTTGCGGCGGTGGAACAAGGCTATGTGGCGATCACGCCGCTACAGGTGGATTTGACCGCCTACGCGGCGCAGGAAGTCGTGACAACATGGTTAACCAAGGCAGAGGTTAGCGGGGAATGGTGAACAAGCGTATGCAAACATTGCTGACGCAGCTGCGTCAGCAAGGGATCCGGGACGAAAAGCTGCTGAGAGCGATCGAGGCGGTGCCGCGCGAGCGTTTTGTCGACGAAGCGCTGGATCACAAAGCCTACGAAAACACTGCATTACCGATCGGCTCTGGCCAGACCATTTCTCAGCCTTATATGGTGGCGCGGATGACCGAGCTGCTGAATCTGAAGCCCACCTCAAGAGTGCTGGAGATCGGCACCGGTTCCGGTTATCAAACCGCCATCCTGGCGCATCTGGTGCAACACGTTTGTTCTGTCGAGCGCATCAAGGGGCTGCAGTGGCAGGCCAAGCGCCGCCTGAAGCAGCTCGATCTTCATAATGTTTCCACTCGCCACGGCGACGGCTGGCAGGGCTGGGCGTCGCGCGGCCCATTCGATGCGATCATCGTCACTGCCGCGCCGCCGGAGATCCCGCAGGCGCTGGTGGAGCAGCTGGACGACGGCGGCATTTTGGTGTTGCCGGTGGGCGAGCAGGCCCAAACCCTCAAACGCATTCAGCGTCATGGCAACGATTTCGTGGTCGATGCGGTAGAAGCGGTGCGCTTTGTGCCGTTGGTGAAAGGCGAATTGGCCTAGCGATTGTCTGATTTTTCGACCGTCTGCAAAATCTGTTGCACTTTCATCACGTGCGGATAAGGTTTTCTCGTTCCAATCAGGCTAATTTTCACTAGAATTGGCCTTTCTACGTAGTTGTCTTATGGTGCGGCGACGCCAATGTGGTTAGCATTGGCGCGCGTTTTGATGCTCCGGCGGGAGATGACCTGGCGTTCAGGGATCGGCCGGCGGCGCCTTTACATCGCAGAAACTGGGAAGTGGCAAAAGCTCGGCTACGATGTAAAGGGTATTTTGGATATATCACTGATATTGCTGTCATGGGGGAAGCATGAGCACGGGAAGCCCAATGATTACGTTACGCCGGGTAGCGGTGTGTACGATGGTAAGTTTGTGGTTGGCGGGTTGTACGAATACGGCCTCGACGTCGGCCCCTATCAGCAGTGTGGGCGGCGGCGCCGTTCCATCCGGCAATAATAATGGCGGAGTGCAGCAGGCCAGCCCAGAGGGCCGCATTGTCTATAATCGTAGTTATAACGCCATCCCAAAAGGGAGCTACAGCGGCGGCGAAACTTATACGGTCAAGCGCGGCGACACGCTGTTTTACATCGCCTGGATCACCGGCAATGATTTCCGCGACCTGGCTCAGCGCAACAATATTCCCGAGCCATACAGCCTGAATGTTGGTCAAACCATTCAGCTTGGTAATGGTTCTGCCAACGGCGGCGGCGGCATGTTGGCGACGACAGACGCGACCAAAGGCGGCGTTCCGAAGCCACCTTCCAGCGCCCAGATCCAGACGGCAACGGTTGATTCTCAATCAACTAACGCGTATTCTGAAAACTCGGGTAAACAGAATGTAGGTAAGATGTTACCTGCAGCAGGTGCCGCAGCGGTTGGGACCGCGACTGCGCCTGTTACCGCGCCGGAAGCCGCTCCACCCGTGAGCAGCACCGTCAGCAACAGCGCTCCGGTCAGTACTTGGAGATGGCCGACTGACGGTAAGGTTATTGATAACTTTTCCTCATCAGAAGGTGGGAATAAAGGTGTCGATATCGCCGGTTCTCGTGGGCAGCCTATCTTTGCTACCGCCGATGGTCGCGTAGTGTATGCAGGCAACGCTTTACGGGGTTACGGTAATCTAATCATCATCAAACATAATGATGATTACCTGAGCGCCTACGCTCATAACGACACAATGCTGGTCCGGGAACAACAAGAAGTGAAGGCGGGTCAAAAAATAGCCACCATGGGTAGCACCGGTACCAGTTCAGTACGTTTGCATTTTGAAATTCGTTACAAGGGGAAATCCGTAAACCCGCTGCGTTATCTTCCGCAGCGATAGATTGGGCAGAATACGCTGAGATTCTGCTCGCGGTATCACGGGTAGGAGCAGCATATGAGCCAAAATACGCTGAAAGTTAACGAGTTACATGATGATGCGGATTTCGACGAGAATGGAGCTGAGGCCGAGTCGTTTGATGAAAAAGCGCTGGTAGAAGAAGAGACCAGCGAGAACGATTTAGCGGAAGAAGAGCTGTTGTCTCAAGGCGTTACGCAACGCGTATTGGATGCGACGCAGCTCTATCTGGGTGAGATCGGTTATTCACCTCTGCTGACCGCAGAGGAAGAAGTCTATTTTGCGCGGCGTGCTCTGCGCGGTGACGTGCCGTCCCGCCGTCGCATGATTGAAAGCAACCTGCGGCTGGTGGTGAAAATCGCCCGCCGCTACAGCAACCGTGGTCTGGCGCTGCTGGATCTGATCGAAGAAGGTAACCTCGGTTTGATTCGCGCAGTGGAAAAATTCGACCCGGAACGCGGTTTCCGCTTCTCCACTTATGCAACCTGGTGGATCCGTCAGACGATTGAACGGGCGATCATGAACCAAACCCGTACTATTCGTTTGCCTATCCATATCGTCAAAGAACTGAATGTCTATCTGCGCACCGCGCGTGAGCTTTCCCATAAACTGGATCATGAACCGAGCGCTGAAGAGATTGCCGAGCAACTCGACAAGCCGGTGGATGACGTCAGCCGCATGCTGCGCCTGAATGAGCGCATCACTTCGGTGGATACGCCGCTGGGCGGGGATTCGGAGAAAGCGCTGCTGGACATTCTGGCCGACGAGAAGGACAACGGGCCTGAAGACACCACGCAAGATGACGATATGAAACAAAGCATCGTCAAATGGTTGTTCGAACTGAACGCCAAACAACGTGAAGTGTTGGCGCGTCGTTTCGGCCTGCTGGGCTATGAAGCGGCGACGCTGGAAGACGTAGGCCGGGAGATTGGCCTGACGCGCGAGCGCGTCCGTCAGATTCAGGTTGAAGGTCTGCGCCGTCTGCGTGAGATTCTGCAGATGCAGGGCCTGAGCATTGAGGCGCTGTTCCGCGAATAACGCCGGTTGTTGAACCGCATCAAATAAAAACGGTGAGCATTATGCTCACCGTTTTTTTATGCCTGCGTCTGGCGCCTGACTACACCATATTTTTCAGCCGGTAGATCCATTCCAGCGCCTGGCGCGGCGACAGGGAATCCGGATCCAGCGCTTCCAGGGCTTCAACCGCCGGCGAGGCCTCTTCCTGCAGCAGCGTCATCTGGGTGGCATCGACGCTGCCCGACGCGGTGTGGCTGGAGATAGACTCCAGCTCGCGCAGCTTCTGACGGGCGCGCTTGATGACGTCGCGCGGCACGCCGGCAAGCGCGGCGACCGCCAGGCCATAGCTTTTGCTGGCAGCCCCGTCCTGTACGCTGTGCATAAAAGCGATGGTGTCGCCATGTTCGAGCGCGTCCAGATGCACGTTGACCACGCCCTCCATTTTCTCCGGTAGGGTCGTCAGTTCGAAGTAGTGGGTGGCGAACAGTGTCATCGCCTTGATGCGGTTAGCCAGGTTCTCGGCGCAGGCCCAGGCCAGCGACAGGCCGTCGTAGGTGGAGGTACCGCGGCCGATTTCATCCATCAACACCAGGCTGTGTTCGGTGGCGTTGTGCAGGATGTTGGCGGTTTCGGTCATCTCCACCATGAAGGTGGAGCGGCCGGAAGCCAGATCGTCCGCCGCGCCGACGCGGGTGAAGATGCGATCCACCGGGCCGATGGTGGCCTTGGTGGCCGGCACGTAACTGCCGATGTGCGCCATCAGCACGATCAGCGCCGTTTGCCGCATATAGGTGCTTTTACCGCCCATGTTCGGGCCGGTAATGATCAGCATGCGGCGCTGCGGCGACAGGGTGAGCGGGTTGGAGATAAACGGTTCGCTCAGCACCTGCTCCACCACCGGGTGGCGGCCTTCGGTAATGCGGATCCCCGGCTGCTCACTCATGGTCGGGCAACCGTAGTTCAGGGTATCGGCGCGCTCGGCCAGGTTGGCCAGCACGTCCAGCTCGGCCAGTGCGGCGGCGCTCTGCTGCAGCTCCGCCAGGTGCGGCAGCAGCAGATCGAACAGTTCGTCGTACAGGCTTTTCTCGATCGCCAACGCCTTGCCCTTGGAGGTGAGCACTTTGTCTTCGTACTCTTTCAATTCCGGGATGATGTAGCGCTCGGCGTTTTTCAACGTCTGGCGGCGCACATAGTGGATCGGCACCAGATGGCTTTGGCCGCGGCTCACCTGAATGTAGTAGCCATGTACGCCGTTAAAACCGACCTTGAGCGTATCCAGCCCCAGCTTTTCACGCTCGCGGATCTCCAGCCGGTCGAGGTAGTCGCTGGCGCCATCGGCCAGTGCGCGCCACTCGTCCAGCTCGCTGTTGTAACCGGGGGCGATCACGCCGCCGTCGCGCACCAATACCGGCGGCGATTCAATCACCGCGCGCTCCAGCAGCTCGCGCAGCTCGTCAAACTGGCCCACCTGCGCCAGCAGCTGCTGCACGTGCGGGGTGTCCACGTCTTGCAGCAGCGCGCGGATGTCCGGCAATTGCTGGAAAGCATGACGCATGCGCGCCAGATCGCGCGGACGCGCGGTACGCAGCGCCAGGCGCGCCAAAATTCGCTCCTGATCGCCCACCTGACGCAGCGAAGGCTGCAGATCGGCGAACAGTTCCTGCAATGCGCCGATCGCCTGCTGGCGGGCGGTCAGCACCTTGATGTCTCGGGTCGGCATGTGCAGCCAGCGTTTCAGCATGCGGCTGCCCATCGGCGTGACTGTGCGATCGAGGATCGCCGCCAGCGTGTTGTCGCTGCCGCCGGACAGGCTCTGCGTCAGCTCCAGGTTGCGGCGGGTCGCGGCGTCCATGATGATGCCGTCCTGCTGGCGCTCCATAGTGATGCCGCGAATATGCGGCAGCGAAGTACGCTGGGTATCTTTGACGTATTGCAGCAGGCAGCCGGCGGCGCGCAGCGCCTGATGCGCCTGCTCGACGCCGAAACCGGTCAAGTCGCGGGTGCCGAACTGCAGGTTGAGCTGCTGGCGTGCGGTCTCCAGTTCGAATTCCCACAGCGGGCGGCGGCGCAGGCCGTGGCGTTGTTCGATCAGCTCCATTTGTTCGAAGGTTTCCGGGTAGAGCAGCTCGGCCGGATTGGTGCGCTGCAGCTCGGCAGCCATGGTTTCCAAATCCTGCGGCTCGGCGACGCGGAAGCGGCCGGAGCTGACGTCCAGCGTGGCATAACCGAAGCCACGCGCATCCTGCCAGATCGCCGCCAGCAGGTTGTCCTGGCGTTCTTGCAGCAGCGCTTCGTCGGTGATGGTGCCGGGGGTGACGATACGCACCACTTTGCGCTCGACCGGCCCTTTGCTGGTGGCCGGATCGCCGATCTGCTCACAGATGGCGACGGACTCGCCAAGCTGCACCAGCTTGGCCAGGTAGTTCTCTACCGCGTGGTGCGGCACGCCGGCCATCGGGATCGGTTCACCCGCCGAGGCGCCGCGTTTGGTCAGCGAGATATCCAGCAGTTGGGAAGCGCGCTTGGCGTCGTCGTAAAACAGCTCGTAGAAGTCGCCCATGCGGTAGAACAGCAGGATTTCAGGATGCTGGGCCTTGAGGCGCAGGTACTGCTGCATCATCGGCGTGTGCGAATCGAGTTTATCGGTGCTATTCATGCGATTATTTTTCCAATCCATTGAATGTAAAGGGAACTGTGATTTTCATTGTCGTCATTCGCTATCACATTGTTTCAGCAGACGCCGCCCCTTTTAGCGCTTGCCGGGCGGCGCAAATCAAATCATCAAAACGCCAAACGGCGCGCTCAAACCCAAGGTTTGCACAGACGCTTATACTAGCCCAGCGGGCAATCGGCTGTCACAGGTAAAAATGGGAAGCGCTGCGCAAGGCCGGTTTGTAACGCAGCGAGATTGTCGTTCGCCTGCGGGCAACAACGCAAGTCGCCGCCCGCAGTGGGGGGGCGACTTTATTGCGCGGCGGTGAGAGGCAGGGGCAGTTGATAGAGGCGGAAACTGTCGGGCACTTCGGTTTCATGGCCGGGCAGCAGACGGTGGCGGATGCGCGACTCGCTGACGAAGGCGCAGCCTTGTGGGGTGATAGTCAGGTTAACCGGCGACTCCATGCCTTCGCGCAAGACCTCAAGTTGGTGCATCCCTGCCGCCTTGGGTGACGGGATCCGCAGGATCCGCCCTTGGCCGCTCTGGATCCCGTTTTCCAGCACGATCAGCGCGCCGTCCGGCGCCAATCCCATTCCGTCCGGGTTTTCAATCAGGCGCGGCAGCTGCATTTCCGTCAGCTGCGGCTGCGGATCGTTATAGCTGAGGGTATAAAGCTTACCGGTGCCGAAATTGGCGACAGCCATCAGCCGATCGTCGAGCAGCACGATCCCGGCGGCGCCCAGCCCGCTGGGGGCCGCCAATCGCGCATCCTGAAACAGCGTACTGAATGCCGCTTCGCCCGGCCGCAGGCGCAGGATGCCGCCGCCGCGGGTTTCCGTCACGTACACCGTACCGTCTGCGCCGAGCACGATATCGTTGCCCATTTCCCCCGTCGGCAGTGCCAGGCTGCGGTTGAGGGTGCCATCCGCGACGTTCAGCGCATAGATGCGGTTGGCCCGCGATTTGCCGCCGGAAAGGAAGTCCGGCGAATTGCCCCACAGCAACCCGCGCCGTTCGTCCAGCCGCAGCGCGTTTGAGGCGAACACCGTGTCAGCGCCAGGGAAAAAGGTTTCCCACGCTTTACCCGGCCGCTTGCGCAGCACGTTGCCGCTGGTGATCAGGCCGACATACAACGTGCCGTCCGTCGCGCGGGCGATGCCGTTGGGATAAAGCGCGCCGGGCGGCAGCGTCATGCTGCTTTCGGCGCAGTGGGTATTGGCGGCGGCCTGCGCCGGAGTGGTCAGGGGGAGTGCGGCGGCGAGGGTGAACAACGCTGCTCGCGCGGTAAGCGCATATGACATGTCTTCTCTCCTGGAATGACGGAAAAGGGGCTACCAGCGATCGGGGCGGGCAGCCTGTGCCATTGGCGCCTCCAGCGCGGCTAGGTCTTCCGGCGATAGCCTGAGGGTGAGCGCTGCCAGCGCATCCTGCAGATGGTGCGGCTTGGACATGCCCACCAGCGGCGACGCCACGCCGGGTTTGGCCAGCAGCCAGGCCAGCGCGATCTGCGCCGGTGGAACGCCGCGTGTGGCCGCCACCTCCGCGACCGCCGCGACGGTGCGTTCCACTTCGTTTCTGCCGCCGTACCAACGGGGCGCCTGTTCGTCGGTGGCGGCGCGCAGCGTGCCGGCGTTGCCGGAGCCGGCCAGCACGCCGCGGGCCAGCGGCGACCAGGGCGTCAGGCTGAGCCCCTCCTCCAGACACAGCGGGATCAGCTCCTCTTCATCTTCACGCGTCACCAGGTTGTATTGGCTCTGCAGCGAAATAAACGGCGCCAGGCGGTGCTGACGTTGAAAGGCCAGCATTTTCATCAGGCGCCAGGCGTGCAGCGAGGAGGCACCGAGATAGCGGATCTTGCCCGCCCGCACCAGGCTGTCGAGGGTATCGGTGGTTTCTTCGATCGGCGTTTCGGTGTCGAAGCGGTGCAGCACAAACAGATCGAGGTAATCCGTCCCCAGCCGCTGCAAAGAGGCGTCGACGCTGTGCAGCAGGTGCTTGCGCGACAGCCCTCGGCTGTTCGGCTGCGCGTCCATCGGAAAGTAGGCCTTGGTGGCGATCACCACGTCTTCACGGCGGGCGAACGCCTTCAGCGCGCGGCCGAGAATGCGCTCGCTTTCTCCGCCGGAGTAAATGTTGGCGGTATCGAAAAAATTGATGCCCGCTTCCAGCGCCTCGCGGATAAAGGGGCGCGCTTCATCTTCTTTCAGCACCCAGGGCCGCCAGGCCGGATCGCCGTAGGTCATGCAACCCAGGCAGAGGCGGGACACCTGCAGGCCGCTGTCGCCAAGCCGAACGTAGTTCATGGCATCGTCTCCTCAGCGCATGCCGGCGATGGTGTAACCGCCGTCCACCAGCAGGCTTTGGCCGGTGATGAAGCGGGCCTCGTCCGTCGCCAACCACAGCGCCACATCGCCGATGTCTTCCGATTCGCCCAAGCGGCCGGCGGGCGTATGGGCGATAAAGGGCGCGAACGCCGCGCTGTCGGCCACGCTGCCGCGCGCCATCGGCGTGTCGATGATGCCGGGGTTGATGTTGTTGACGCGGATGCCCTGGCCGCTGTATTCGAGCGCCACCGCGCGGATCATCGCATCGAGCGCGCCTTTGCTGGCGGAGTAGCTGGATGAGCCGGCCAGCGCGCCGTGGGTCAGCCAGGAGGAGGTGTTGATGATCACGCCGCCTGAATGCTGTGCCAGGAAGGTTTCAATCTCGTATTTCATCGCCAGCCAGACGCCTCTGAGGTTAATGGCGATCACGCGGTCAAAATCCTCGCTGCTCTGTTCGGTGATGGGGGCGAAGTTGCCGATGATGCCGGCGTTGTTGAAAGCGACGTCGAGCCGGCCGTAGTGGGCGGTCACTGCGGCGAGCAGCCTACGGATATCGTCTTCCAGGGAGACGTCGGCCACGATGGGCAGGGCGTCACCGCCGGCTAGCGCGATATCGCGCGCCGTGGCTTCGATCTCCGCCGCGCGCCGGCCGACCAGTGCGACTTTGGCGCCCTCGCGGGCATAGGCCAGCGCCGCAGCGCGGCCGATACCGGTACCGCCGCCGCTCACCAGTACGACTTTGTCTGCCAGACGGCGCGGCATTTCATGGGTTGGAGCTGTAGCATTAATCATCGCATCGATACCTGGTAATGGGTTCGATCGCAATGCTATGTTGTTAGATGACGGATAACTATCCGCTAAAAATTCATCTCACTATTAGATAATTTATATCAATAGCATGAAGAAACCCGAACTGTCCGGCCTGGCGGCCTTCGTGGCTATCGCCAGTGAACGCAGCTTCCGCCGCGCCGCCGCCCGATTGGGCGTGACGCCGCCGACGCTGACCCACACCCTGCGCGAACTGGAGGCGCAGGTGGGCATTCGCCTGCTGAACCGCACCACCCGCAACGTCTCGCCGACGGAGGCCGGAGAGCATCTGCTGGCGCAGCTGGTGCCGGCTTTTACCGACATCGACGCCGCGCTCGAGAGCCTGAATGCGTTTCGCGAAGGGCCGCGCGGCCTGGTGCGCATCAACGCGCCGCGTTCTGCGATCGATCTCGCCATCGTGCCGCATCTGGGGCGGTTGGCCAGCGAATACCCCGGCATTACGCTGGAAGTGGTGGCGGACGAGGGGTTCGCCAATATCGTCGAGCAAGGTTTTGACGCCGGCATCCGGCTCGGTGAGGACCTGCATAACGATATGCGCGCGGTGCGCCTGACACCGGATCTGCGTTTCGCCATCGTCGCCACGCCGGACTATTTTCAGCGGCACGGCGAGCCGACGCATCCGCGGGATTTACTGCAGCACCGTTGCATCGGTTGGCGCAAAGCCTCTTCAGGCGAGCGCTACAAATGGGCTTTTCAGCAGGGGGAGCAGCGATTTTCTGTGGCGGTTAACAGCCCGTTGATACTCGATGACGGCAGGATGATGGTGCAGGCGGCGCTGGCGAACGTCGGCATCGCTTTTGCCATCGAGCAGGAGGTGGAAGAATACCTGGCGAGCGGGCGGCTGCGGCGGGTGCTGGCCGACTGGTGCACGCCGTTTCCCGGTTTTTACCTCTATTACCCCAACCGCAGGAACCATTCCGTGGCGCTGGCCACGGTGATCGAGTTGCTGCGTCTGCCCATGTAATCCTCTTTGCCTGCTGCCGTCGCGTTCGGATGGCAGCAGCCGAATCAAGCTTGAACTATTTTTATTCCCTCGCCGTTTGTTCAGGCGCAAATAACCTCTTAAATTCTCAGCGAGTTCATAACTTGCTGTTTATAATTGTTATTTGATTATTTATTAAGAATATTCTGAGTTATTAGCGGTTATTTGAGAGCCCGGTCACACTATTTTTTTGTGCAAAATGTGAAGAGGGTCAATCCATCAGGTCAATGAGAGACGGTTCTGTTTCCTCTTGGCTTACCGATCCGTTTTTCATGCTCCGTATACTGTCTGTAACCAGGGCAACGTGACGGAAATTTTCATAAGGAATGTGCGTGAAGCAATCGTGATTGCATCTGGCATACAAATAACACCGGGTTTTTTTGATTATCTGAGGTGCTTGGTATGGAAAAGAAAAAAATCTATCTGTTTTGTTCTGCCGGTATGTCCACTTCCCTGTTGGTATCAAAAATGAAGGCGCAGGCCGAAAAATATGAAGTGCCGGTGATCATCGCCGCCTATCCGGAAGCGCTGGCCGCGGAGAAAGGCGTTGAAGCGGATCTGATCCTGCTGGGGCCGCAGATCGCCTACACCCTGCCGGAAGTGCAGAAACAGCTGCCCAATAAACCTGTTGAAGTCATCGATCCGCTGTTGTACGGCAAGGTCGATGGGCTGGGCGTACTGAAGGCCGCGGTGGCCGCCATCAAGAAAGCCAATCAATAACAGGAGGCCGCCGTGAATACCCTCATTGCCTCGCTCGAGAAGGTTATCCTGCCTTTCGCCGTAAAAATCGGTAAGCAGCCCCACGTCAACGCCATCAAAAACGGCTTTATCCGCCTGATGCCGCTGACCTTGACCGGGGCGATGTTCGTGTTGATCAATAACGTGTTCCTGAGCTTTGGCGAGGGATCGTTCTTCTATTCGCTGGGCGTGCGATTGGACGCATCCACGATCGAGACGCTCAATAGCCTGAAGAGTATTGGCGGCAGCGTTTACAACGGTACGTTGGGGATCATGTCCCTGATGACGCCGTTCTTTATCAGCATGGCGCTGGCCGAAGAGCGCAAGGTCGATCCACTGGCCTCGGCGCTGCTGGCGGTGGCGGCCTTCATGACCGTCACGCCGTTCAACGTCGGCGAGGCCTATGCGGTGGGCGCCAATTGGCTGGGCGGCGCCAACATCATTTCCGGTATGGTGATCGGGCTGGCGGTGGCTGAGATGTTTGCTTTCATCGTACGGCGCAACTGGGTGATCAGCTTGCCGGACAGCGTGCCGGCTTCGGTGTCGCGCTCTTTCTCGGCGCTGATCCCCGGTTTCATCATCCTCTCCATCATGGGGCTGGTGGCGTTCGCGCTGGCGCACTGGGGCACCAACTTCCACCAGATCATCATGGACGGCATTTCGGCGCCGCTGGCCAAGATGGGCAGCGTGGTGGGCTGGGTTTACGTGCTGTTCTCCTCGCTGCTGTGGTTCTTCGGGGTGCACGGCTCCATGGCGCTGGCGGCGCTGGACAGCGGCATCATGACGCCGTTCGCGCTGGAAAACGTGGAGCTGTACAACAAATACGGTTCGGTCGAAGCGGCGGTGGCCGCCGGCAAAGAGTTCCATATGTGGGCGAAACCGTTCGTCGACTCCTACATCTACCTTGGCGGCACCGGCTCGACGCTGGGCCTGATCATCGCCATCTTCATCGCCTCGCGCCGCGAAGATTACCGCCAGGTCGCCAAGCTGGCGACGCCGTCCGGCATCTTCCAGATCAACGAACCGATTCTGTTCGGCCTGCCGGTGATCATGAACCCGGTGATGTTCATTCCGTTCATCCTGGTGCAGCCGGTACTGACCATTATCACCTCGCTGGCTTATTACTCCGGGCTGATCCCGCCGATCACCAACATTGCGCCCTGGACCATGCCGGTCGGCCTGGGGGCATTCTTCAACACCAACGGCAGCATCATGGCCATGTTGCTGAGCCTGTTCAACCTGGCGGTCGCCACCGTGATTTATCTGCCGTTCGTGGCGATCTCCAACAAGGCGCAGAGCCAGATCGACGCGGCGACGGAAAGCGAAGAAGACATCGCCAAGGCGCTGAAATTCTAACTGTGGAACGGGGCGGCGCGGCCGCCCCGCGAGGGACACGAGTATGGAATATCAATTTGCCGACGGGTTCTGGTGGGGCAGCGCCACCTCCGCGCCGCAGTCTGAAGGTGCGGCAGCGCGGGACGGCAAGAGCCGCAATATCTTCGATTATTGGTACGAGATCGCGCCCGAGCGCTTTCACGATCGGGTGGGGCCGGCCGAGGCCTCGACCTTTTACGACCATTTCCGTACCGATATCGGGCTGCTCAAAACGCTGGGCCACAATACCTTCAGAACCTCGATTTCGTGGTCGCGGCTGATCCCGGACGGCGACGGCGAGGTGAACCCGCAGGCGGTGGCCTTCTATAACGCGATGATCGACGAGCTGCTGGCGCAGGGCATCACCCCGTTTATCAATCTCTATCACTTCGATATGCCGCTGTGCATGCAGCAGCGCGGCGGCTGGGAAAACCGGGCAGTTGTCGAAGCCTATGCGCGTTATGCCGACATCTGCTTCGGTCTGTTTGGCGATCGGATCACCCACTGGTTCACCTTCAACGAGCCGATCGTGCCGGTGGAGGCCGGTTACCTGAATGACCTGCATTACCCTTGCGTGGTGGATTTCAAACGGGCGATCACCGTGGCGTATCACAGCGTACTGGCGCACTCCATGGCGGTGCAGCGTTTCAGAGCGCGCGAGCTGCCGGGGAGCATCGGCATTATTCTGAATCTGAGCCCGACCTATCCGCGCTCCGACGCGCCGGAGGATCGGCAGGCCGCATACGACGCCGATCTGCTGCTCAACCGCAGTTTCCTCGACCCGGTCGCCAAAGGGCGTTATCCGGCGGCGTTGCTGCACTTGCTGGAGCGCCATGGGCTGATGCCCTACTGCGAGCCGCAGGATGCGCAACTGATCGAAGGCGGCGTGGTGGATATCCTCGGCGTCAATTACTACCAGCCGCGCAGGGTACAGGCGAAAGAGGGGCGTCGTGCCGAGGGGCCGATCGCATCGCCGGAGGATTTGTTCAGTTACTATGCAATGCCGGGCCGCAAAATCAATCCGCATCGCGGCTGGGAGATCTATGAGAAGGGGCTGTACGACATTCTGATGGATCTGAAAGAGAACTACGGCAATCTGCCTTGTTATATTTCCGAAAATGGCATGGGCGTTGAGGGCGAAGAGGCGTTTATCGGCGCCGATGGGCGGGTGGAGGACGATTACCGCATCGAGTTTATTCGCGATCACCTGAAGTGGCTGCACCGCGCGCTGGCGGAAGGCTCGCAGTGCAAGGGCTATCATCTGTGGACCTTTATCGACTGCTGGTCTTGGCTGAACGCCTACAAGAATCGTTATGGGCTGGTGCGGCTGGATCGGGCGGAGCAGCGGCGCACCATCAAAAAAAGCGGCTACTGGTTTGCCGAGGCGGCCAGACGCAACGGATTTGACTAACGGGAGGCCGGCGCCGTGTCCGATAACCGAATTTCGCTGAGTGCGAACGACGTGAAGCTGATTCGCGAGCAGGATTTCTTTAACTGCAAAGATTTTCACCTGTTCATCTACAACAAGGTGGAAAGCGCCACCGGGCTGCATCAGCACGATTATTACGAGTTCACCATCGTGCTGAGCGGCAAATGTTATCAGGAGATCAACGGCAAGCGGGTGCTGCTGGAACGCGGGGATTTCGTCTTTATCCCTATCGGCTCCTACCACCAGAGCTTTTACGAGTTCGGCGCGACGAAAATCTTCAACGTGGCGGTCAGCAAAGCGTTCTTTGAAGAGCACTATTTGCAGCAGCTGCCGCGTTGCTTTGTCGCCTCGCAGGCCTACAGCCTGAGAAGCGAGTTCTTGGCCTACATCGAGTCGGTGGTGAGTTCGCCACAGTTTCGCGAGGATGACTTCGCCGAATTTCTCGAAACGCTGACTTTCTATGTGATCAGCCGTATTCGTCACTATAAAGAAGACAATGACGGCGGCGATGATATCCCGCAGTGGCTGAAGAACACCCTCGCCGGCATGCATGACAAGGCGATGTTCGGCGAAAGGGCGTTGGCGAACATGGTGGCGCTGTCGGGGAAAACCCAGGAATATCTGACCCGGGCGATGCGGCGCTACTACCAGAAGACGCCGATGCAGGTGATCAACGAGATCCGCATCAACTTCGCCAAGACGCAGCTGGAGGTCACCAACTATTCAGTTTCCGATATCGCCTTTGATTCTGGCTATGGCGACGTCAGTCTGTTCATTAAAAACTTCAAGCGGCTCACCGACGTGACCCCAGGCAACTACCGAAAAAAGTGTTACGGCCCTCTTTAGGGCCGCTCCCGATCAGTATTAACGCCGATATGCCGATGAGCTTTAGGCCGCCGGCCGGTTAATCATTCGATTTTTACCTTCGAGAAGGGGAATGCCGCGCCGGTCGGTCGGCCTTTCCTTGCCGAAAATTCATCCTGCGGGAGCCATTATGGAAAAACTACTGATCGTGAATGCCGACGACTTCGGCCTGAGCAAAGGACAGAACTACGGTGTCGTCGAGGCGTATCAGCATGGCGTCGTTTCCTCCACCACGGCGATGGTGAACGGCGGCGGCGCGGAGCATGCTGCAGCGCTCAGCCGGCAATATCCCGGATTGCCGATCGGGCTGCATTTCGTTTTGACCCATGGCAGGCCGCTGGGCGCCATGCCTTCGCTGGTCAATGAGCATGGCGAGCTGGGCAAATGGCTGTGGCACCGCGCCGAGGCCGGCGAGCTGCAGCTGGACGAGATTCAGGAGGAGCTGCAGCGCCAGTTCACGCGGTTTGTGACGCTGTTCGGCAGGGCGCCAACGCACATCGACAGCCACCACCATGTGCATATGCAGCCGCAGATTTACCCGCTGGTGGAGGCGTTTGCGCAGGCACAGGGTCTGCCGCTGCGCCTCGATCGCGAAGAGGCGAAACGGCGCGGTATTGCGTTGCAGACGCCCTACAGCACCGACGCGTTTGACGCGGGATTCTACGGTGAAACGATTTCCGAAGCCTTGTTCCTGCAGAGGTTGGCGCGCGCCGACGCGCAGGGCGCCGAGTCATTGGAAATGATGTGCCACCCGGCGTTCCTCGATGCGACGATCCTGCAGAGCAAATACTGCCACCCGCGCCTCGTCGAGCTGGATGTGTTGACAGCGCCGACGCTGAAAGCGGCGATCGCCGAACGCGGTTTTATGCTGGGCTCTTTCCAGGATCTGTAGCACCACCGTTTACAGCATGGCGTGCGCCTTTTTCAGGCCGGTGTCCTCTTGCGGATCGGCTCCCTGAGGCAAGGGTTCCTCCTCCTGTTCTTCGGGCTGCGGCTCCTCGACATCGGGCGCCGCTTCCGGCGGCGGCATGGTGTCGTGAATGATCTGCTCATCGAAGGTCGGATTGAGCGCCGGCGACAGCGGTGAACTGGCGAGGCTGTCTGGCAGCGCAATGTGCGGCACCGGCGCGTCCTGTGCCAGCTGCGGTTCCTCCGCTTTCGCCGTACGGCCGAGGGCCGCCAGCAGTACGCCGCACAGAGCGAAGAAGGCGTACAGGATATTGCCGCCAAGCGGCTCGATCAGCGCGCCGACCGCCAACGGCCCGATGCTGGCGCCGACGCCGAACGCCATCAGCAGACAGGCGGCCAGCGAGACGCGGCGCTCCGGCTCGATCAGATCGTTGGCCAATGCCACCACCAGCGGATAGAGCGTAAACTGCAGCATGCTGACGACGAACCCCACCGCCAGCAGCAGCGGGAAATCGATGTGCGGCAGCAGCGCCAGCGGCAGCGCCGCCACGATCAGCAAAATGGCGTTGAAGCGCATCAGCAACGGGCGGTTATAGCGATCCGACAGCCAACTGAGCGGGAACTGCGCCACCAACCCGGCGAAGATGGCCAGCGCCATGAACAGGCCGGTTTGCTGAGTGGTTAAGGATTGCAGGCTGGCGTAGACCGGCGCCAGGCCGTAAAACGAGCCCACCACCATGCCGATCACCAACGTGGTGGCCAGCACCTTGGGAATGGCGCCGACAAAGTAACGCAGCTCCATCGGGGCCGGCGACATGTGGCGCGCATTGGTGCGGGTGGTGAGAGCGATCGGCACCAGACAGAGCGCGAAACACAGTGCGATCACCAGCAGCGTGGTGATGCCCAGATTGCTTTGCAGCATCAGCACGATCTGGCCCAGCGACATGCCGAGATAGGTCGCCGCCATATAGAAGCCGAACACCATGCCGCGCTGGTTGGATTCCGCCTGGTCGTTCAGCCAGCTTTCCAGCACCATATACTGGCACATCATGCACAGCCCGATCACCAGACGCAGCGCGACCCAGGCGGGAATGAACTCCGTCAGGCCGTGCCCCAGCACCGCGGCGGTGATGATGCCGGCGCAGGCCACGTAGGCGCGGATATGCCCAACGCGGGCGATGAGAAAGTGGCCGACTTTGCCGCCGATCACCAACCCGATGTAGTTGGCGGCGATGATAGCGCCGATCAACGCGCTGCTGACGTGGATGGAGGTCAGCCGCAGCGAGACGTAGGTGGTGAGCAGGCCCGAGCCCAACAGCAGCAGCAGGGTGGTGGTGTACAACGGCAAAAATACGCCCAACGTTTTTTTCACGCTATCATCCTAATCTCTTCTGGTGCGCCCTGAGGCCGCCGCCGCAGCGTGCCGCCTCCGTGATGTTCCTTGTGCTGGTGCGCCACCGCTCGATGGGGCGCTTCTTTTGATACTAGCAGCTTGGCCGGGCGCTTAAAACCGCACCTCCTGCGAGGCGCTGCGCATTTCAACGTGTCAGCCGCTGCAGCGCCTTGATAAATGCTACTATCGGGCGCATATACCTGAATTCGCGAGGGAGGGATTATGAGTGAAAACCAACTGCGTCAGCTCAGCGTGCTGGCAGGGGAGAAACTGAAGGCTCAGGGCCGCTGGATCACCTGTGCGGAATCCTGCACCGGGGGGGGGATCGCCAAGGCCATTACCGATATCGCCGGCAGCTCCGCCTATTTCGATCGCGGTTTCGTCACCTACAGCAATGCGGCAAAGCATGACCTGCTGGGGGTGAGCGAAGCGACGTTGGCGGCGCACGGCGCGGTCAGCGAAGAGGTGGTGCGCGAGATGGCGATAGGGGCGCTGCGGGCGGCGCAGGCCGATCTGGCGCTGTCGGTGAGCGGCATCGCCGGCCCGGACGGCGGCAGCGCGGAAAAGCCGGTCGGCACCGTGTGGTTCGGTTTCGCCGGCAGCGATGGCCGGGGGCTGTCGCGCAAGATGCAATTCGAGGGCGACCGCGATGCGGTGCGGCTGCAGGCGACGATTTTCGCGCTGCAAACCGCCATCGACGAATTTTTGTAAATTAGGCTTGATACTGTATGACCATACAGTATAATTAGTGACATTTCCTGCACAACATACATTCAGTGGCAGTGTGGGGTAACACCGGCATTGCGAAACGAAGGAGCAAAAATGGCTATTGATGAGAACAAGCAAAAGGCGTTAGCTGCGGCACTGGGCCAGATTGAGAAACAGTTCGGCAAAGGCTCCATCATGCGCCTGGGTGAAGACCGCTCCATGGACGTGGAAACGATCTCCACCGGCTCACTGTCACTCGATATCGCTCTGGGCGCTGGCGGCCTGCCGATGGGCCGCATCGTCGAAATCTACGGCCCGGAATCGTCCGGTAAAACTACCCTGACGCTGCAGGTGATCGCCGCTGCGCAGCGCGAAGGCAAAACCTGTGCGTTCATCGATGCCGAGCACGCGCTGGATCCTATCTATGCGAAAAAGCTGGGCGTTGATATCGACAACCTGCTGTGCTCCCAGCCGGACACCGGCGAGCAGGCGCTGGAAATCTGTGATGCGCTGACCCGCTCCGGCGCGGTTGACGTCATCATCGTCGACTCCGTGGCGGCGCTGACGCCGAAGGCGGAAATCGAGGGTGAAATCGGCGATTCGCACATGGGTCTGGCGGCGCGCATGATGAGCCAGGCGATGCGTAAGCTGGCCGGCAACCTGAAAAACGCCAATACCCTGCTGATCTTCATCAACCAGATCCGTATGAAGATCGGTGTGATGTTCGGCAACCCGGAAACCACCACCGGTGGTAACGCCCTGAAGTTCTACGCTTCGGTACGCCTGGATATCCGTCGTATCGGCGCCATCAAAGAGGGCGACGAAGTGGTGGGCAGCGAAACCCGCGTGAAAGTGGTGAAGA
This sequence comes from Serratia sp. CY33802, assembly GCF_052169095.1. Taxonomy (NCBI): domain Bacteria; kingdom Pseudomonadati; phylum Pseudomonadota; class Gammaproteobacteria; order Enterobacterales; family Yersiniaceae; genus Serratia; species Serratia sp. CY33802. Next base: position 27,087 of record NZ_JBJNLL010000003.1, on the reverse strand, counting down.
ACAAAATCGCTGCGCCGTTCAAACAGGCTGAATTCCAAATCATGTACGGCGAAGGCATCAACAGCCGTGGTGAGCTGGTCGATCTGGGCGTGAAGCACAAGATGATCGAAAAAGCCGGCGCCTGGTACAGCTATAACGGCGAGAAGATCGGTCAGGGCAAGGCGAACGCCTGTAACTTCCTGAAAGAAAACCCGGCTATCGCCGCCGAGCTGGATAAGAAACTGCGCGACCTGCTGCTGCACAGCGGCGGTGAGCTGGTGGCTGCCTCCGGTGACGACTTCGAAGATGACGAAGCGGAAACCAGCGAGCAGTTTTAATCGCTGAAGATGTGCGCCGCCGTTTATGTGGCGCACATCCCCTGAATTCAGGCTCAAATGATGAATGACTTGCTAAGCCGCGCCATGCGCCTGCTGTCGCAACGCGATCATAGTGAAGCTGAACTGCGCCGCAAACTTGCGGCGCAGCCGTTTGTGGCGAAAGCCCGTTTTGGCGGCAAGGGGCCACATGCGTCGACATCACCGCCGGTGGCTGAAGAGCCGGTAGATCCTGCGCTGATCGAGCAGGTTATCGCCTACTGTTATCAGCATAATTGGCTGGACGATAAGCGTTTCGCCCACAGCTACATTGGCAGCCGCAGCCGCAAAGGTTACGGCGCGCAGCGCATCCGCAGCGAACTGATGCAAAAGGGCGTCGACAAAGCGCTGGTACAGGACGCGCTGGCGGAATGCGACATCGACTGGTGTGAACAGGCGAAACAGGTGGCGCAGCGAAAATTTGGCGATGCGTTGCCAACTGACTGGAAAGAGAAAGCCAAAGTGCAGCGTTATCTGCTCTATCGCGGCTTTTTCCAGGAAGAAATTCAGTCAATTTACCGTGATTTTGCGCAATGAGCGCACACGGGGTTTTACTTCCCTCTGAAGAAAATTTATCTTATCCCCACTTTTTGTTCGTGAGCTGGTTGTCATCGTCGGGATGACGCGCCACCGGCTCACGTGTCGTTATTCTAGCCTTTCCAGGAAAATTATGAGCAAGAGCACCGCTGAGATCCGTCAAGCGTTTCTCGATTTCTTTCATAGTAAGGGTCATCAGGTTGTAGCAAGCAGCTCCCTGGTGCCTAACAATGATCCGACATTGCTGTTTACCAATGCCGGCATGAACCAATTTAAGGATGTTTTCCTGGGGCTCGACAAACGCGCCTATTCCCGCGCCACTACCTCGCAGCGCTGCGTGCGCGCAGGCGGCAAGCATAACGACCTGGAAAACGTCGGGTATACCGCTCGTCACCACACCTTCTTTGAAATGCTGGGCAACTTCAGCTTCGGCGATTACTTCAAGCACGACGCGATCAGCTACGCGTGGGAACTGCTGACCGGTGAAAACTGGTTCAACCTGCCGAAAGAGCGACTGTGGGTCACCGTGTATGAAACCGATGACGAAGCATTCGACATCTGGCAGAAGCAAATCGGCGTACCGGCCGAGCGCATTATCCGCATCGGCGACAACAAGGGCGCGCCTTTCGCTTCCGATAACTTCTGGCAGATGGGCGATACCGGCCCATGCGGCCCGTGCACCGAGATTTTCTACGATCACGGCGATCACATCTGGGGTGGTCCTCCGGGCAGCCCGGAAGAAGACGGCGATCGCTACATCGAGATCTGGAACATCGTTTTCATGCAGTTCAACCGTCAGTCCGACGGCACCATGTTGCCGCTGCCGAAACCTTCGGTGGATACCGGTATGGGCCTGGAACGCATCGCGGCGGTGTTGCAGCATGTGAACTCCAACTATGAGATCGACCTGTTCCGCACCCTGATTGCCGCCGTGGCGAAAGTGACCGGTGCGACCGATCTGGACAATAAATCTCTGCGCGTTATCGCCGACCACATCCGTTCCTGCGCCTTCCTGGTGTCTGACGGCGTGATCCCGTCTAACGAAAACCGCGGCTACGTGCTGCGTCGCATCATTCGTCGTGCGATCCGCCATGGCAACATGCTGGGCGCGAAAGACACCTTCTTCTACAAGCTGGTGGCGCCGCTGATCGAAGTGATGGGCCCGGCGGCCGATGAACTGAAACGCCAGCAGTCGCTGGTGGAGCAGGTGCTGAAAACCGAAGAAGAGCAGTTTGCCCGTACGCTGGAGCGTGGTCTGGCGCTGCTGGACGAAGAGCTGGCCAAGCTGCAGGGCGATACCCTGGACGGCGAAACCGCTTTCCGTCTGTACGATACCTACGGCTTCCCGGTGGACCTGACCGCTGACGTCTGCCGCGAGCGCGGTCTGAAAGTCGACGAAGCGGGCTTTGAAGAGGCGATGGAAGCACAGCGCCGCCGCGCGCGCGAATCCAGCGGTTTCGGCGCCGACTACAACAGCCTGATCCGTGTGGACGGCAGCAGCCAGTTCAGCGGCTACGATCACGACGAGCAGCAGGCGATGGTCATTGCGCTGTTCCGCGACGGCCAGCCGGTCGATCAGATCAACGCTGGCGAAGAGGCGGTGGTGGTGCTGGACGAGACGCCGTTCTACGGTGAATCCGGCGGCCAGGTCGGCGATAAAGGCGTGCTGAAAACCGCAGGCGCCGAGTTTGTGGTCAACGACACCCAGAAATACGGTCAGGCTATCGGCCATCAAGGCAAGCTGGCGCAAGGTTCGCTGAAGCTGAACGATCGCGTGGACGCGCAGATCGACACTGAGCGCCGCAACAGCATCCGCCTGAACCACTCCGCGACCCACCTGCTACACGCTGCGCTGCGCCAAACGTTGGGCGAGCACGTTGCGCAGAAAGGCTCTCTGGTTAACGACAAATACCTGCGCTTCGACTTCTCGCATTTCGAAGCGATGAAGCCGGAACAAATTCGCGCGGTGGAAGATCTGGTTAACCAGCAGGTGCGTCGTAACCTGCCGGTGCAGACCGAGCTGATGGCGTTGGAAGATGCCAAAGAGAAGGGTGCGATGGCGCTGTTCGGTGAGAAGTACGACGACAACGTTCGCGTGCTGACCATGGGCGACTTCTCCACCGAGCTGTGCGGCGGCACCCACGCCAGCCGCACCGGCGATATCGGCCTGTTCCGCATTCTGAGCGAGTCGGGCACCGCGGCGGGCATTCGCCGTATTGAAGCGGTAACTGGTGCTGGCGCTATAGCTACGCTGCATCAGCAAAGCGATTTGTTGCAAGACGTTGCGCAGTTGGTGAAGGGCGATAGCAACAACCTGACCGATAAAGTGCGCTCGGTGCTCGATCGCACCCGCGTGCTGGAAAAAGAACTGCAGCAACTGAAAGATCAGCAGGCGGCGCAGGAAAGCGCGTCGCTGTCCAGTCAGGCGAAAGTGGTTAACGGCGTGAAGCTGTTGGTCAGCCAGTTGGACAATGTCGAAGCCAAAATGCTGCGCACTATGGTGGATGACCTGAAAAATCAATTGGGTTCGGCCATTATCGTGTTGGCGACGACGGCTGATGACAAAGTCAGCCTGGTCGCGGGCGTGACCAAGGATCTGACTGACCGCGTGAAAGCCGGCGAGTTGATCGGCAACGTGGCGCAGCAGGTCGGCGGCAAGGGCGGTGGTCGCCCTGATATGGCGATGGCGGGGGGGACGGATATCAACGCCCTGCCAGCGGCGTTAAACAGCGTAGAAGCCTGGGTGGCCTCGAAGCTGTGAACATAAATAAATAGCACGCACAAACGCCATAATACTTTGTTGATTATGGCGTTTTCATACTGTGCTAACACAATTTAGTTACAATTGCGGGAACAAAGTTTTTCAGGTCGGCTAAACTTACCATTATCTGAGGTGGGACCAAGTCTGCTTACACTTATTGTGGATTGCGCGGCTTACGTTTTCACCACATATGATGGATAATGACGGGGAAACTGAGAGACCCGACTCTTTTAATCTTTCAAGGAGCAAAGAATGTTAATTCTGACTCGTCGAGTTGGTGAAACCCTCATGATTGGCGATGAGGTTACGGTCACTGTGCTAGGGGTAAAAGGCAACCAGGTGCGTATTGGTGTGAATGCCCCCAAAGAGGTTTCGGTTCACCGTGAAGAAATCTATCAGCGCATTCAGGCAGAGAAGTCTCAGCAGACGACTTACTGATTCCGAAGCAGCGTCTCGTTGCCAGACGAGACGCTACTGCATCGTTTTACCCACTTCTTTCGTTCTCCCCTCTCTTTTTCGTGATTATTTTCCCGGTTAGTTTTCTGCTTTGTTGCCACAGACGCTACGGTTGCCTGTTGATAAAACGCCCTTTTTGCCGTGAAATCGCCCATGTTGGGTGTGAATTGTGCAAACGCGCATGAGTTGGGAAAAATTGTTTGACTTAAAAGTCGGAGAAAGTAATATGTGCGCCACGCAGTGCCGATGAGCTTCTACAAAGCAAGTTAGGCACAATTCGAAAGAAGCGTATGGTGAGGTGGCCGAGAGGCTGAAGGCGCTCCCCTGCTAAGGGAGTATGCGGTCAAAAGCTGCATCCGGGGTTCGAATCCCCGCCTCACCGCCATTTGCATCCATAGCTCAGCTGGATAGAGTACTCGGCTACGAACCGAGCGGTCGGAGGTTCGAATCCTCCTGGATGCACCATATTTTGCAGTATGGTGGGGTAGTAACAACGTACCATACGGTATCAAAAAAGAATTCCTGTGCATCCATAGCTCAGCTGGATAGAGTACTCGGCTACGAACCGAGCGGTCGGAGGTTCGAATCCTCCTGGATGCACCATTCTTTCTGTCGTGTTTCGTTAGCGAAGCAGGCAAGCAGTAAAAAAATAGACATGCATCCATAGCTCAGCTGGATAGAGTACTCGGCTACGAACCGAGCGGTCGGAGGTTCGAATCCTCCTGGATGCACCATCTAAGAGAAACCCGCCTCGGCGGGTTTTTCGCTTTTCAGCCTTTATCTATCTCCCCCCCTTTCCCCTTTGTGCACGATTAGGCACAGCACATTCCGCTATGACGCAGTCAGCGACAACCCATCGGCTTTACGCTAAAGTAGTTTTCTTTCCTCAACGATCATGGAGTAACGATGTACGACCGCTATCAGGGTCTTATTTTCGACATGGACGGCACGATTCTGGACACCGAGCCAACGCACCGTAAAGCGTGGCATGAAGTGCTGTCCCGTTATGGCATGACGTTTGATGAAACGGCCATGGTGGCGCTGAGCGGTTCGCCGACCTGGCGCATCGCTCAGGCGATTATCGCCAGCCATCAGGCCGACCTCGATCCCCATCACCTGGCGGCGGAGAAAACCCGCGCGGTGGAAGCGATGCTGCTGGATAGCGTGCGTCCATTGCCGCTGATCGAGGTGGTGAAGTCCTATCACGGCCGCCGTCCGATGGCGGTCGGTACCGGCAGCGAGCACCGCATGGCTGAAATGCTGCTGCGTCATCTCGGCCTGTTCGACTGCTTCGACGCGATCGTCGGCGCGGACGACGTACAGCGCCATAAACCGGAGCCGGATACCTTCTTACGCTGTGCTGAACTGATCGGCGTGCCGCCGGAAAAATGCGTGGTGTTTGAAGATGCCGAATTTGGCATTCAGGCGGCGAAAAGTGCCGGTATGGCTGTGGTAGACGTCCGCACGCTGTGAGTAGTACGCTAGCCGTAATATCGTTATTTGGCAGTAGCTTCCTCAGTGCGACGCTGCTGCCGGGAAATTCAGAAATCGTTCTGGTCGCCTTGCTGACCCAGAGTCGCGTCTCGCCGGAATTGCTGGTATTGGCCGCGACCTTGGGCAACACGCTGGGCGGCTTGACCAATGTCATTATCGGGCGCCTGTTACCGGCGTTGAAACCACAGCGGGGGCTGGCAACGGCGCTCGGGTGGCTGCAACGCTTCGGCCCGGCTGCGCTGTTGCTCAGTTGGGTGCCGGTGGTGGGCGATTTGTTGTGCGTGTTGGCAGGTTGGCTGCGCATGCCCTGGGGCTCTGTCGCGCTGTTTCTGTGTATCGGAAAGGCGCTGCGTTACATCGTTTTGGCTATGATAACGGTACAGGGCATTGCCTGGTGGCAGTAACCAAGTGAATATAACTCAATATTCTCTCGGGTGCGGATTCAGTATGCTTACGAGTTATTGTTTTTAGAAGCGGGAGGTCAATTTGATCCCGGACGTATCACAGGCGCTTTCTTGGTTGGAAGCCCATCCTCAGGCATTAAAAGGCATTCGTCGCGGCATCGAGCGTGAAACGCTGCGAGTCACGCCGAACGGCACCTTGGCGACCACCGGGCATCCGGAAAAGCTGGGGGCGGCATTGACGCACCACTGGATCACCACGGACTTCGCCGAGGCGCTGTTAGAGTTTATTACGCCGGTTGATGACAATATCGATCACCTGCTGACGTTCCTGCGCGATATTCATCGCTACGTGGCGCGCAACATTGGCGATGAGCGCATGTGGCCGCTCAGCATGCCGTGTTTTATCGAAGCCGAGCAGGACATCGAGCTGGCGCAGTTCGGTTCGTCGAACATCGGCCGCATGAAGACGCTGTACCGTGAAGGGCTGAAGAATCGCTATGGCGCGCTGATGCAGACTATTTCCGGTGTGCACTACAACTTCTCGCTGCCGCTGGAATTTTGGCAGGCCTGGGCCGGCGTGCAGGACGCAGAAAGCGGTAAAGAGCAGATCTCGGCGGGGTATTTCCGCCTGATCCGCAACTATTATCGTTTCGGCTGGGTGATCCCATATCTGTTTGGCGCATCGCCGGCCATTTGTTCTTCGTTCCTCAAAGGGCGCGAGACCACTCTGCCGTTCGAGCGCACCGAGCAGGGGATGTGCTACCTGCCGTACGCCACCTCGCTGCGTCTGAGCGACCTGGGCTACACCAATAAGTCGCAGAGCAATTTGGGCATCACCTTCAACGATCTGCACAGCTATGTGGCCGGTCTGAAACGGGCGATTGCTACGCCTTCCGAAGAGTTCGCCAAGCTGGGCGTGAAAGAGGGCGATCGCTACCTGCAGCTGAACAGCAACGTGCTGCAAATCGAGAACGAGCTGTATGCGCCGATCCGGCCGAAGCGCGTGACCCAAAGCGGCGAGACACCGTCAGACGCGTTGCTGCGCGGCGGTATCGAATACATCGAAGTGCGTTCGCTGGATATCAACCCGTTCTCGCCGATCGGCGTGGATGCGGTGCAGGCGCGTTTCCTGGATCTGTTCCTGGTGTGGTGCGCGCTGGCCGATGCGCCGGAGATGAGCAGCGATGAACTGCTGTGCACGCGCAAGAACTGGAACCGGGTGATCCTCGAAGGGCGCAAGCCGGGCCAGACCATCGGCATCGGCTGTGGTGCCAGCCATGAGCCGCTGGAAAAAGTGGGTAAGGCGCTGTTCGCCGATCTGCGTCGGGTGGCGGAAGTGTTGGACGGCGAAGCCGGCAACCGTCAATACCAGCAGGTGTGCGATGAGCTGGTCGCCGCGTTCGACGATCCTGAGCTGACCTTCTCCGCGCGCATTCTGAAGGCGATGAAGGCGGAAGGCACTGGGCGCGTCGGTCTGCAGCTGGCGGAGCAGTATCGCCAGACGTTGCTGGAAGAACCGTTGGAAATCCTGAATGAGGCCGAGCTGGATAAAGAGCGGGAAGCCTCGTGGCAGCGCCAACGCGACATAGAAGCCAATGATACGCTAAGCTTTGAAGCGTTCCTGAAGCAAAACGGCGGAAGCTGAAAAAGAAAAAGGCCACATCAATGTGGCCAAATATGCATCTCTGATGACAGGGATGATGATAACAAATGCGCGTCTTTCACATACTCAGACTCGCAGGGTTGGAAAAGGTTTCCCGGTTAGGAAAAAAAGTTTCGAAATAAATGCTCTTTTACGAGGAGGTAGCGAAATGCCATTGCTGGATAGCTTTACCGTCGATCATACCCGTATGGCAGCCCCGGCTGTCCGCGTTGCGAAAACCATGAAAACGCCTCATGGTGATACCATCACGGTATTTGATCTGCGCTTTTGCCGCCCGAACCTGGAAGTGATGCCCGAACGCGGCATTCACACGCTGGAACACCTGTTCGCCGGCTTTATGCGCGACCACCTGAACGGCCAGGGCGTGGAGATTATCGACATCTCCCCAATGGGCTGCCGCACCGGTTTCTACATGAGCCTGATCGGCGTGCCGGAAGAGCAGCGCGTTGCCGATGCCTGGAAAGCGGCGATGGCCGACGTGCTGAAAGTGACCGACCAGCGCAAGATCCCTGAGCTGAACGAGTACCAGTGTGGTACCTACCACATGCACTCGCTGGAAGAAGCGCAGGAAATCGCCAAGCACATTCTGGATAACGGCGTGGTGGTGAACCACAACGACGAGCTGGCGCTGCCGAAAGAGAAGCTGCAGGAGCTGCATATCTGACCGTACGTTTCCCGCAGAAACAAAAAAGACGCGATTTCGCGTCTTTTTTACGTTCTGGCCGGCGGTCAGTGATGGCCGACGCTGGACTGCAGCGAGGTGATCGGCGTGACTCGCACCTGTTTGATCATGTTGCCCTGTACGTCGAGAATGTCGATATCGTAATGGCCGATACGCACCCGGGTGCCGATTTCGGGGATCTCTTCCAGTTCTTCCAGCAGCATACCGTTGACGGTACGGGCTTCATTGGCCGGCAAGGTCCAGTTGAAGGCTTTGTTCAGCTCCCGTACGTTGGCGGTGCCGTCGATCAAGACCGAACCGTCGCTCTGCGGCGTGACTTCTTCCGCCAGCGTCGGTGACATCGAGGTGGTGAAGTCGCCGACGATCTCCTCGAGGATGTCTTCCACCGTAACCAGGCCCTGAATGTCGCCGTACTCGTCGACCACGATGCCGACCTTCTCTTTATTGCGCTGGAATTTCACCAACTGAACGTTGAGCGGCGTGCCTTCCGGTACGAAGTAGATCTCATCGGCGGCGCGCAGCAGGTTCTCTTTGTTGAACTCTTTTTTCTCGGTCATCAGGCGGTAGGCTTCGCGCACGCGCAGCATGCCGATCGCATCGTCCAACGAGCTGCGATACAGCACGATGCGGCCGTGCGGCGAGTGGGTCAGCTGGCGCATGATCGACTTCCAGTCGTCGTTGACGTCGATGCCGACGATCTCGGTGCGCGGCACCATGATGTCGTTGACCGTCACCTTTTCCAGATCCAGCACCGAGATCAGCATGTCCTGATTGCGGCGTGAGATCTGCGACTGGGATTCGCGCACGATGGTACGCAGCTCATCCTTGCTGACGGCGTCGCTGATGCGCACGTTGGTGCGAATGCCGAACAGGCGCAAGGTCAGGCTGGTGATGCCGTTGAGCAGCCAGACCAGCGGGAACATCACCTTTTGCAACGGGGCCAGCAGGACGCTGCTGGGGAAGGCAATACGTTCCGGATAGAGGGCGGCGAAGGTCTTCGGCAGCACTTCGGCGAACAGCAGCACGGCGAAGGTCAGTATGCCGGTCGCGATCGCCACGCCGAGATCGCCATACAGCCGCATGCCGACGATGGTCGCCAGCGCCGAGGCGAGGATGTTGACCAGGTTGTTGCCGATCAGCACCAGGCCGATCAGCCGATCCGGTTTTTGCAGCAGCTTCTCCACCCGACGCGCCGAGCGGTTGCCCTGTTTGGACAGATGACGCAGGCGATAACGGTTGAGCGTCATCATGCCGGTTTCGGAGGCGGAGAAGTAAGCGGAGACCACGATCATGATCACCAGGATAATGATGAGGGTCCCCGTCGACACATGCTCCAATGCAGTATTCCTTATAGAGAGGGAGAATTGAGCCAGGCTGGCCTAGCGCACCATCACCTGCTGAATCAGACGGCTGCCGAAATAGGCGAGCGTCAGCAGGAAGGCGCCGGCGAAGCTGAACCAGACGACGCGGCGGCCGCGCCAGCCTTCATGGTAATGGCCCCACAACAGCACGATATACACGAACCAGGCCATGATCGACAGCACGGCTTTATGCACGTTCTCTTTGCTGAACAGGTTATCCATGTACAGCAGGCCGGTGCACAGGGTGAGCGTCAGCAGCACCACGCCGATCTGGGTGATATGGAACATCTTGCGCTCGATGCTCATCAGCGGCGGCATGTCGGCGCTGAAGGTCAGCTTCTTGTTTTTCAACAGGTAGTCGAGCCAGGCGAGCTGCAAGGCGTAGAGCGCGGCGATGATCAGGGTGGCGTAAGAGAACAGCGCCAGGCCGATATGCACCATCAATTCCGGGCTGGCTTCCAGGTGAGTAATGAACTCGCCGGGCATAAAGCTGGCGAAGGCCAGGTTGATCATCGCAAAGCTGTAGACGATCGGCAGCAGGAACCAGCCGCGATCGCGCGAGGCGACGAAGGTCATCACCGAGCAGATGATCAGGCTGACGATGGAACCAATGTTCAGCAGGCTGAGATTCTGCCCGGCGCTGACGTCAAAGATGCGCTGCTGCAGCGCGATGGCGTGGCAAATCAGCGCCACCACCGCCGAGACGAGGGCCAGTCGACGGTATGCGCTGTTCTTCCGCAACAAGCTGGGAATGATCAGTCCAAGGCTGAGCAGGTAGGCCATCAAAGCCACAATGGAGAAAACTGGCATAGCGTTTAATTTTGCTTCGGCGTGGTTAATAGGAGTGTCAGTATAACGTTGCGCGCGTTTCACTCCAACCTATCTCCAACGCTGAGGCAGAGATCCGCCGCGCTTCGTGTTATCATCGGCGCAATTGTGTCGCCGGAGCGGCCTGTCATTACACGTTGAGCATGAGACGATGTTTGAAAATTTAACCGATCGATTGTCGCGCACGTTGCGCAATATCAGCGGCCGCGGGCGGCTGACCGAAGAGAATATCAAGGAAACCCTGCGTGAAGTGCGTATGGCATTGCTGGAAGCGGACGTTGCGCTGCCGGTGGTGCGCGACTTCATCAACCGCGTCAAAGAAAGCGCGGTTGGTCATGAAGTCAACAAGAGCCTGACGCCGGGGCAGGAGTTCGTCAAGATCGTCAAGGGTGAGCTGATCGCCGCGATGGGCGAAGTCAACACCGAGCTGAATCTGGCGGCCCAGCCGCCGGCGGTGGTGCTGATGGCGGGCCTGCAGGGCGCCGGTAAAACCACCAGCGTCGGTAAGCTCGGCAAGTTCCTGAAAGAAAAACAGAAGAAGAAAGTGTTGGTGGTTTCCGCGGACGTTTATCGCCCAGCGGCGATCAAACAGCTGGAAACGCTGGCGGAAGGTGTCGGCATCGATTTCTTCCCGTCTGACGTCAAAGAAAAACCGATCGACATCGTCAATCGCGCGCTGCAACAGGCCAAGCTGAAATTCTACGACGTACTGATCGTCGATACCGCCGGCCGTCTGCACGTTGACGAAGCGATGATGGACGAGATCAAACAGGTGCACGCGGCGATCAAGCCGGTGGAAACCCTGTTCGTGGTCGACGCCATGACCGGCCAGGACGCCGCCAATACCGCCAAGGCGTTTAACGAAGCGCTGCCGCTGACCGGCGTGGTGCTGACCAAGGTCGACGGCGATGCGCGCGGCGGTGCGGCGTTGTCCATCCGCCACATCACCGGCAAGCCGATCAAGTTCCTCGGCGTCGGCGAGAAGACCGAAGCGCTGGAGCCGTTCTATCCGGATCGCGTGGCGTCACGCATCCTGGGCATGGGCGACGTGCTGTCGCTGATCGAAGATATCGAAAGCAAGGTCGACCGCGAGCAGGCGGAGAAACTGGCCAACAAGCTGAAGAAGGGCGACGGTTTCGATCTGACCGACTTCCTGGAGCAGCTCAAGCAGATGCGCAACATGGGCGGTATGGCCAACATGTTGAGCAAGCTGCCGGGCGCGGGCCAACTGCCGGACAACGTCAAATCGCAGATGGATGACAAAGTGCTGGTGCGCATGGAGGCGATCATCAACTCGATGACGCTGAAAGAGCGCGCCAAACCTGAAATCATCAAGGGCTCGCGCAAGCGCCGCATCGCGATGGGGGCCGGCATGCAGGTGCAGGACGTCAACCGCTTGCTGAAGCAGTTCGACGAAATGCAGCGTATGATGAAGAAGATGAAGAAAGGCGGTATGGCGAAGATGATGCGCGGCATGAAAGGTATGATGCCACCGGGCTTCCCAGGCCGCTGATGGGCCTCCGCACGCTGAGTGCGGGCGCTTTCAGCATTCGCCGTTCGCGGTGAAAACCGCCCGAAATTTGACAGGCTGCAAAAGTTGTCCCCTGCGATCGACGCTTTAGATTGCTTTTTGCGCCAAAATGAGTAAAATTTTCGGGCTTTTTATATTGCAACCGGGCCCCGTCCCTCAATGGGGCCCGGCTGTTTTATTAACTAAAGAGGATGTTATGGTAACAATTCGTTTGGCACGTGGCGGCGCTAAAAAGCGTCCGTTCTATCAAGTAGTAGTGACCGACAGCCGCAACGCTCGTGATGGTCGTTTCATCGAGCGCGTTGGCTTCTTCAACCCGATCGCTTCCGGTCAGGCTGAAGCACTGCGTCTGGACCTGGACCGCATCGAGCACTGGGTTGGTCTGGGTGCAACCGTTTCTGATCGCGTTCACGCGCTGATCAAAGACGCTAAGAAAGCAGCTTAATCTGTCGCGGTGGTGGCAATGAGCAAGCAACTCAAACCGGTAGCGCCTAAGCAGCCGATTGTACTCGGTAAAATGGGGTCCGCTTACGGCATTCGTGGTTGGCTCAGAGTGTTTTCATCCACCGAGAACGCCGAAAGCATTTTTGACTATCAGCCGTGGTTTATCCAGCAGGCGGGTCAGTGGCAGCATATCGAGTTGGAAGACTGGAAGCGCCACAGTCAGGATCTGATCATCAAGGTCAAAGGCATTGACGATCGGGACGCGGCGAATCTGCTGACTAATCGCGAGATTATGGTGGATTCTGAGCAACTTCCTCCGCTGGAGGGTGACGATTACTACTGGAAAGACCTGATGGGCTGCCAGGTAGTCACCACCGCCGGCTACGAGCTGGGTAAAGTCATCGATATGATGGAAACCGGCTCGAACGATGTGATGGTTGTGAAAGCGAACCTGAAAGATGCGTTCGGCATGAAGGAGCGGTTGATTCCGTTTCTTCATGGGCAGGTTATCAAGAAAGTCGATCTCACTGCCCGCGTGATTGAGGCAGATTGGGATCCTGGTTTTTGACCCCCGGATCAAACGGTCGAAGCAAGTGGAATAACGGTAAGGGGATTGGCTTGTGTTCATCGGTATTGTAAGCCTGTTTCCTGAGATGTTCCGCGCTATCACCGATTACGGGGTGACTGGCCGGGCAGTAAAAAATGGCCTGCTGAGCGTGCAGTGTTGGAGTCCTCGCGACTTCACCTACGACCGGCATCGTACCGTGGACGATCGCCCTTACGGCGGCGGCCCGGGAATGCTGATGATGGTGCAACCTTTACGGGAAGCCATTCATGCGGCGAAAGCAGCGGCAGGCGAGGGAGCAAAGGTGATTTATCTGTCACCTCAGGGGCGCAAGCTGGATCAAACCGGCGTGTGCGAACTGGCGGCCAATCAGAAGATGATTCTGGTATGCGGCCGTTACGAAGGGATAGACGAGCGCGTAATCCAAACCGAAATTGACGAAGAATGGTCAATCGGCGATTACGTTCTCAGCGGCGGGGAACTGCCGGCAATGACCCTGATTGATTCAGTCGCCCGTTTCATACCGGGTGTGCTGGGCCATCAGGCCTCAGCGGAGGAAGACTCCTTCGCCGACGGATTGCTGGACTGCCCGCACTATACCCGCCCAGAGGTGTTGGAAGGGATGGAGGTACCGCCAGTTCTGCTGTCGGGTAACCATGCCGAGATACGTCGCTGGCGCTTAAAGCAGTCGCTGGGCCGAACCTGGCTTAGAAGACCTGAACTTCTAGAAAGCCTAGCTCTGACTGACGAGCAAGCGGTGTTGCTGGCTGAGTTCCAACGGGAACATCAGGCCAGGCAACAGGACTATGAAGGAAACGTCTGACAACAGACGGGACCGATATATCAGTTTACCTAGGGTAAGAGACATATTATGAGCAACATTATTAAGCAACTTGAACAAGAGCAGATGAAACAAGACGTACCTGCATTCCGTCCGGGTGATTCCGTGGAAGTGAAGGTATGGGTCGTTGAAGGTAGCAAAAAACGTCTGCAGGCATTCGAGGGCGTGGTTATCGCTATCCGTAACCGCGGTCTGCACTCTGCATTCACTGTTCGTAAGATTTCCAACGGCGAAGGTGTTGAGCGCGTATTCCAGACTCACTCCCCAGTAATCGACAGCATTGCTGTGAAACGTCGTGGTGCCGTTCGTAAAGCTAAACTGTACTACCTGCGTGAGCGTACTGGTAAGGCTGCTCGTATCAAAGAGCGTCTGAACCGCGTTGGCTAACGCTGCATCCAAAAGTTAATAGTTATCAGGGGTTGGCATTATGCCAACCCCTTTTTTTATCTTAAATCTCGACTGGTTACATTTGCGAGATTTCGTCTGCGCGCCGCCAACATAATAAAGCCTGCATAAGCAGGCTTTTTGCATTATAGCGCCGCGGCGCTTTGTTTATGCTGACTCTCCGGCGGGTGAGGCTGCACCGGGATAATGTCATCGCCAGGTTTGACGATCACCCGCGCGACGGACTCGTGCGTGGCGAACGTGCAGCTGCAATTGATGTTGCGGCATTGATGGTAACGCTCTTTGGTCGACTCGCTCAGATAGCGGCTGGAGCGAGTGTGGGCCACGTGACCGCATAGTGGACAGTGCATCATAAGAACCCCCTTGAACAAATTAAGTGAAATTGTTGTGGCATCACCCTTTGGCGAGCGAACTCGTCATGATGAGGCAATCCCCTGCAAGCACAGTGCGCGTTCCATGGCGCGTCGCTGTTCCAGCCCCTTATTTTTCTTTCCGTTTACGTAAATCCAGCGTGGTAACTGATCGCAGGCCTGCCGCCACTGGCGCTGTTGCAGCAGCGCGACCAGCGTAGAGTGGCAGGCTGCGCCGACGCCCACATTGAAGGCGAAGGCGATCACTGCGTCATAGGTTTGTTGCGAGAGCGTATGCGGCAGGCAAGCGGCCATGCCGCGTTCGGTGCGGCGAACATCGTCTACCAAATCCACCGCGGCTTTGCGTTCATCTATCATCTTGTCTGGGATGACGCCGGCAGTGTGTCCAATGCCCTGTGTCCACACCCCGGCGCTACACTGGTAAGGCGACAGGCGGCAGCCTTCGAGATCGGCGATCAGCCTGAGGCCGGCTTCTGAGGTTTGCAGCTCGCCAAATGACGGCAATAGCACGGCGATGGCCAAAACGGTGGCGACGCTGCAGTGCTTAACGATTGCATTCATCGTAAATTTTCCTCCGTGATGCCGCATTGCGTTCAATAGCCTTCAAGATCTGCAGGCTTTTACGTCGGTAGTACCAGTTCACCAGAAACGTGCCGATGCCTACCGCCGCACCGACTAGAAAGGCAATGTCCTGCGGTGACAGCTTGCCGAGCCAGGCGAGAAACAACGCCATGGCGTAGGTGATGAATGAGGTGATTTTCTCCATAGCTTATGCTCGCTTTGTTTACAGTCTCTCGGGAGCTGTGGCGGCTATCGATGCGTTTCTGGCCACTCTCTATCGAAATCCATCATGCTCCGAGGCTGTATAATAATTACTGTATATGCATACAGTATTAAGCTATTTGCTAAAGTCGTCAATGGGTGGGGTGAATATTTTTAGCAGATTGTGCAAAAGAGGGCGGCAGGCATAAAAAAAGCCCATCAATGATGGGCTTTGAGAAATATTGGGGGAAAATTACAGGCCGTAGACCAGCGTGACCGAGGTCGTCGTGTCGGTGTTCTTCGGCGCCGAGGCCGGCGGTTTGCTGTTGTAGGTCACAGTGTAAGCCACGCGCAGCGAGAAGCGATCGTTGATCGCCACGTTCAACGCGCTTTCCGAGTTCAGCGTGGTTTCTTCGTTCGCCAGTGCGGAAACGCCCTGAATGAACTTGGTGTTGTCGGTCAGCTGATAGGAATAGTTGGCCGCGCCATAGGCCAACCCTTTGGTCGAGCGGCCGCCGCCATGGTATTCGTCATGGCGCACGCCGGGACCGAATTCCACCCGCAGATCGCTAAGCGGCCCGTTGAGGAGTTGACGGCCGTAGCCGCCGGTCAGCGTGGAGCGTGAGTCGTAACCGTTGAAACGGTCGCTCAGCCAGCTGGCCTGGCCGAACAGGTAGTTGCGATCGGTCAGGTTATAGCGCGTACGGCCACCGGCCTGGTATTTTTCGGACGAGCGCACGTTGGAGGAGGTGGTGTTGTTAGCCGCCCCCCACAGGCTGTACGCCGCGTCGCTGTTGAACCAGGTCATGTTGGTGTTGGCAAGCAGGGTGGAGCTCTGCGAGTTGCCTGACTGGGCGTTGTAGCCCGCCTGCACGTTGCCTTCGAATGGTTTCTTGGCGGTGGCCGGATCGTCCATCGCGGTGAAAAGCGTATTGTCGGCAAAGGCTGAAACACTGGTGAAAGTCGTTAAGCAGCAAATATACAGCGGAAAAGCGCGACGAGCGCGAGAAGAGAGCATCTTGGATCCAGTTGTTAAGGGTGGTTATTGTTGATGACGGTCACATTATATCGGTTCATTTCAGCGACAAAAATAGCCGCTATTAGCTTAAGTTTTTAATTTTTATTCCTCATTTATTCGCTTTTCTTCTACTGAAATTCATCGCTTTCGGCGGCATTTCGTGCTGAGTCTGACGGTATCCGCGCCTGCCCGTTCGTTGGCGCCCAGACGGGCGGCGTATCTTGCCTGTAAAACAAATTGTACACATATGTTTACGATATGGGGCTTTCGCCGGGAAGGCGAACAGGTGCGTTTTGAGGCGTTCGTGAATTTATTATTTAATTGAATTTGTTTGTTTTTATTGTATTTTCTTGATGTATTTATGCATGTTCTTTCATAAGATAAATTATGGTAATTTTTTATTTACGGAAATTGGATTGAAAACTTTACATATCGTGATAGGGTAGAGCCCTGAAACGCTCAATGTTCCATTTCAACGCATAACGCCAAACGACAGGAATAGCATCATGCAAAAAGACGCGCTCAATAACGTACACATCAGTGCAGAACAGGTTCTCATCACGCCGGAGGAGCTGAAGAACCAGTTCCCGCTCAGCGCCGACGACGAAAATGAAATCGCCACCGCGCGTAACACCATCGCCAACATTTTGCAGGGGCGCGATCATCGCCTGTTGGTCGTGTGTGGGCCTTGTTCGATCCACGATCCGGATGCGGCACTGGACTACGCCCGTCGTTTGAAAACCCTGGCGGCTGACTTGAGCGATCAGCTGTATATCGTTATGCGCGTTTATTTTGAAAAACCCAGAACCACTGTCGGCTGGAAAGGTTTGATCAACGATCCGTACATGGACGGTTCGTTTGACGTTGAAGCAGGCTTGCATATCGCGCGTCGCCTGTTGCTGGATCTGGTGGGCATGGGCTTGCCGTTGGCTACCGAAGCGTTGGATCCGAACAGCCCGCAGTACCTGGGGGACTTGTTCAGCTGGTCGGCGATCGGTGCGCGTACCACCGAATCGCAGACCCACCGTGAAATGGCTTCTGGCCTGTCGATGCCGGTCGGGTTCAAAAACGGCACCGACGGCAGCCTGGGTACCGCCATCAATGCCATGCGCGCCGCCGCTATGCCGCACCGCTTCGTCGGCATCAACCAGGCGGGCCAGGTTTGCTTGCTGCAGACTCAGGGCAATCCGGACGGGCACGTGATCCTGCGCGGCGGTAAAACCCCGAACTACAGCGCCGAGCACGTTGCGGCCTGTGAAAAACAGATGCTCGAGGCGGGACTCCATCCGTCCTTGATGATAGATTGCAGCCATGGCAACTCGAATAAAGACTATCGCCGTCAGCCGGCGGTGGCCGAGTCCGTGGTGGAGCAGATTAAAGCGGGTAACCGCTCGATTACCGGCATTATGCTGGAGAGCCATCTGCATGAGGGCAATCAGTCTTCCGAACAGCCGCGTGCTGACATGCGTTACGGCGTATCCGTCACCGACGCCTGCATCGACTGGGAGAGCACGGAAACGCTGCTGCGCCACATGCATCAGGAACTCGGCGCTGCGCTGAAGGCACGCACGGGAGAAAAGTAAGTTATGGTGGCAGAACTGACCGCGCTGCGCGATCAAATCGACGAGGTGGACAAAGCGTTGCTGGATCTGCTGGCGAAACGCCTGCATCTGGTAGCGGAAGTGGGGGAGGTGAAAAGCCGCCACGGTTTACCGGTTTATGTGCCGGAACGCGAGGCGGCGATGCTGGCCTCGCGCCGCCAGGAGGCGGAAAACCTCGGCGTGCCGCCGGATTTGATCGAGGACGTCTTGCGCCGTGTGATGCGCGAATCGTACGTCAGCGAGAACGATAAAGGTTTTAAAACTCTGTGCCCGCAGCTGCGGCCGATCGTCATCATCGGCGGCAACGGCCAGATGGGCCGGCTGTTCAACCGTCTGCTGACGCTGTCGGGTTATCAGGTCAGGGTATTGGATCAGGAAGATTGGCTGCAGGCGGAACAGCTGTTGGCCGACGCCGGTATGGTGATTGTCAGCGTACCGATCCATGTGACCGAGCAGGTGATAAGCCGCCTGCCGCCGTTGCCCGACGACTGCATTCTGGTGGATCTGGCGTCGGTGAAGAATCGTCCGCTGCATGCTATGTTGGCGGCGCACAGCGGCCCGGTGGTGGGGTTGCATCCGATGTTTGGTCCGGACGTGGGCAGCGTGGCGAAGCAGGTGGTGGTTTACTGCGATGGCCGCCAACCGGAGGCTTACCAATGGCTGCTTGAACAGCTGCAGGTGTGGGGGGCGCGGCTGCATCGTATCAGCGCGGTCGAACACGATCAGAATATGGCGTTTATTCAGGCGCTGCGGCACTTCGCCACCTTCGCCTACGGGCTGCACCTGGCGGAAGAGAACGTGCAACTGGAGCAGCTGCTGGCGCTCTCCTCGCCGATCTACCGGCTGGAGCTGGCGATGGTTGGCCGCCTGTTCGCGCAGGATCCGCAGCTGTACGCTGACATCATCATGTCGTCGGAAGAAAACGTGGCGCTGATTAAGCGTTACTACCAGCGCTTCGGCGAGGCGATCAAGCTGTTGGAGCATGGCGACAAACAGGCGTTTATCGATAGCTTCCGCAAGGTAGAGCATTGGTTCGGCGATTACGCCCAGCGCTTTCTGGTGGAGAGCCGCACGCTGTTGCGGCAGGCTAACGACAGCCGGCAGTGAAACGCGGGCAGTAAACGTAAAGGGTTCGGCCAAGCCGAACCCTTTTTTTATGGTTTCAGGATGGGTTGACCGGCACCACGGTGTCGCTCGGGTAACAGCCCAGCACCTTCAGCGAGCGGGTGATTGGCGTCAGATCGCGCAGCGCTTTTTGCATCGCCTCGGCGCGTAGGTTGGCCTGCACATCGATATAAAACATCTCTTCCCACGGATTGCCGTTGATCGGGCGTGACTCCAGCTTGGTCATGATTATGCCGTTGTCGCGTAGTACCAGCAGCGCTTCGACCAGTGCGCCGGATTGTTGGCCGGTCGCCATGATCAGCGTGGTTTTGGCCGGCACCTGTTCGGAGACGTCGATCGCTTTGCGCGCCAGGACGATAAAACGGGTGATGTTCTGCTGCTGGTTGGCGAGGTTATGTTCCAGCACCTGCAGCCCATACAGTGCGCCGCCGGCTTCGCTGCCCAGAGCAGCCACCTTCGGCGAATTCAGCTTGGCGACTTTCTCCATCGCGGCCGCTGTGCTTTCAGTGTATTCGATTTTCCAGTGCGGGAAGCGGTTCAGGAACTGGCTGCACTGCTGGAACGGTTGCGGGTGGCTGTAGACGGTTTCAATCTGGCTCAGATCGCTGTCGCCGGCAATCAGAACGCAGTGATTGATCGGGTTGGTCAGTTCGCCGACGATCGACAGGCTGGTGTGCTGCAGCAGATCGTACACCTCATTAATCGACCCGGAGCTGGTGTTCTCGATAGGCAGAATCGCATAGTCCGCCTGGCCGGTTTCCACCTGGGTGAAGATATCCTGAAACTTCTGGCAGCCGCATTCGATCAGCTGATCGAAGTGGCGGGCAGCGTATTGGCGTGCTGCCAGATGTGAGTAAGAGCCTTTTGGGCCGAGGAAGGCGATGCGGGCGGAATGTTGGCTGACGGGGTTGAGCTGGTGCTGTAGCAACGCCTGCTGGGTCAGGACGGAATCTTCGATGATCAGTTGAAACAGGCGGGTGACGTAAAAGCCGTCCAGGTCGTAAGGCTTGGCGGCGGCGATCAGCGCATCCAGCAGATCGCGCTCGCGCTCTTTATCGCGGATCGGGCGATGAGAGTGCAGCTTGGTCTTGCCGACTTCGATCGCCAGCTCACGGCGTTCCGCCAGCAGGGCCAACAGTTTCAAGTCCAGTGCGCTGATGCGCTCGCGCAGCACCAATAACGGGTTGTCAGTCATAATCAGCTTCCGCCTTCAGTTCTTATTCGTTGTAAAACAGCCATAAAAAAAGCCTCCTGTTTCCAGGAGGCTTTGTTGTTCGTCTTCGCATTCTTTCTTACACGACGAAACGCCTCCCAGTCAGGGGAAGGTAAAAAAGAATGCGAAGAAAAACGGTGTGCGTGGCATGGTCTACCTAAGGTTAATGCGAACAGGTTTTAAAGTAACCGCTGGCTTTTACCCCGTCAACAAAAATACCCGACAAAAAACGCGCCCTCGGGCGCGTTTGATGCGGCAATCGCTGTCGGACGGTTATTCCTGCTCTTGCGTGACTTCCGGCACGATGTCTTTCACGCTGGCATTGCAGCGGCGCGCTTCGCCTTTATGCTGCACCTTGTTCAACTGGCGTTCCAGCTTGGCGATCAGCTCATTAACGGCGGTGTACATGTCATCATGTTTGGCGCTGGCGACCAGCGGGCCGTTAGGCGTGGTAATGGTAGCGTCGGCGACAAACCCCTGCGGTTCTTTAGATAAGACGATATGTGGGTTTATCAGCTGGGTCTGCCATTTTTCCAGTTTGGTGAGACGGTCTTCGACGTGATTGCGGATTGCGGGAGTGATATCCATTTGTTTGCTGGTAATGTTCAATGTCATATAACTTACCTCTCTGTCTTTCCGTCTTGGTGAACCCAGCATACCCCGCTTTTTGTTTAAATGCGTGATGTAAATCACGATTTTTTGTCACTTTTTGCAAAGTTAGTTCAATCTGTGATTCAGCATTTGAATTGGCTATCTAATGCTTGAGAGTTGCCGCCGGATGGCGCATTATCGATGAGTTGACCGGTGAGGAGCGCTAGCTAACACCGTGTTTTTACTTGTGTATTTTTCCAGTGAAAACCCGGTCGACGCCAATGAAAACGGCAGCCGAGGCTGCCGTTTTGTTTTTCTGCCGTTACCGACGCGCGCTTATTGCGGGTTGGCGGCGATCACTTTGGCCACTTTGTCAGCCTGGCCGTTCAGCTGCAGCTGCTTGTAGGCATTTTCCATCAGCGGCAACACGTCGTGCGTCGCTTTGGTATCCGGGAATTCACGCAACATCTGCTCGGCGCGATTAACGACCGCGACGTAAGCACCGCGTTTAGTGTAGTATTCCGCCACCGAAAGCTCATACTTGGCCAAGCGGTCTTTCAAATACACCAAACGCTTGTTGGCGTCGGTCGCGTATTGGCTGTTCGGGTATTGCTGAATCAACTGGCTGAAGTCGCGGAACGCAGCGCGAGCGTGCTGAGGATCGCGGTCAGAACGGTCAACCCCGAAGAAGCCCTGCAGCGCGCTGTCATCGAGCGCCATGTCGGTCAGGCCGCGCATGTACATCACGTAATCGATGTTCGGGTGCGTCGGGTTCAGACGCATGAAGCGATCGATGGATGCCTGAGCCATCGGCAAGTCGGCGGCCTTATAGTAGGCGTAAATCAAATCCAGTTGGACCTGCTGGGAATACGGCCCGAAAGGATAGCGGTTATCTAACGCTTCGAGTTGCGTAATCGCGCCCTTGAAGTTACCGTCCTGCAGTTTTTGCTGCGCGGTAGCATAGATTTCCGAAGGTGGGTTGTCGGGAACCGCATCCTTGGATGTGGAGCAACCTGCCAGCGCCAGGCTCAACGTGGCTGCCGCCACCAGATATTTCATACGCGTCATGACGTTTTGATTATCCTCAGGGTGTTATTCCGGGAGACTGTCCGTTAAGCTCCCGACAAAGACCAGGTACAATAGCACATTATATTAAACGGCATCGCCGTGAAAACCCAACGTTAACGAAGAAGCTGCATATGGCACAACAAGTACAACTCACCGCAACGGTGGCCGAATCTCAACTCGGACAACGTTTAGATCAGGCTTTGGCCGAATTGTTCCCTGATTATTCACGATCTCGCATAAAAGAGTGGATCCTGGGCGATCGGGTGAAGGTCAATGGCAAAACGTCAAACAAACCGAAAGAGAAGGTGCTGGGCGGAGAAACAGTCGCCATCGATGCACAGATTGAAGAAGAGGCGCGTTGGGAGCCACAGGATATCGCGCTGGATATCGTCTATGAAGACAGCGACATCCTGGTGATCAACAAACCGCGCGATTTGGTGGTGCATCCCGGCGCCGGTAACCCGGATGGTACGGTGCTCAATGCGCTGTTGTATCACTACCCGGAAATTGCCGACGTGCCGCGTGCCGGCATCGTGCACCGTCTGGATAAAGACACCACCGGCCTGATGGTGGTGGCGAAAACCGTGCCGGCGCAAACCCGGCTGGTGGAAGCGCTGCAGGCGCGCGAAATCACCCGTGAATACGAAGCGGTGGCGATCGGTACCATGACCGCCGGCGGTACGGTAGAAGAGCCTATCGCGCGCCATTCCACCAAGCGTACCCACATGGCGGTGCACCCGATGGGTAAGCCGGCGGTAACGCACTACCGCATCATGGAACACTTCCGTGCGCATACTCGCCTGCGCCTGCGCCTGGAAACCGGCCGTACTCACCAGATCCGCGTGCACATGGCCTATATCAGCCATCCGCTGGTGGGCGATCCGCTGTACGGCGGCCGTCCACGTCCGCCGAAAGGCGCTTCGGAAGCCTTCATCAGCACGCTGCGCGGCTTTGACCGTCAGGCGCTGCATGCCACCATGCTGCGTTTGTACCACCCGATCAGCGGCATCCAGATGGAGTGGCATGCGCCGCTGCCGCAGGACATGGTTGATCTGATCAACGCGCTGAAGGCGGACACCGAAGAATTCAAAGATCAGATGGACTGGTAATGAGCTCGCTCATTCTGCTTGACTGGCCGTTGCCTACCGGCGTTAAAGCTTGCAGTACCACGCGCGGCGGCGGCGTCAGCCTGCCGCCTTATGACTCGCTGAACCTCGGCACCCACGTCGGTGACGAGGAGCAAGCGGTGACACGCAATCGGGAACGATTGGTTATCGCCGCCGGTTTGCCGCAGATGCCGGTGTGGCTCGAGCAGGTGCACGGCACTCGCGTGGTGACGTTGACGGGGAAAGCACCTGCCGATTTGCGGGCGGATGCGGTGTACAGCAACGTGCCGGGGCAGGTGTGTGCCGTGATGACGGCGGATTGTCTTCCGGTGTTGTTCTGCTCGCAGCACGGTGACGAAGTGGCTGCCGCCCACGCCGGCTGGCGCGGATTGTGCCACGGCGTGCTGGAGCAAACCGTGGCGGCGTTCAGCGCCGCACCGAGCCAGATTAGCGCCTGGCTGGGGCCGGCGATCGGTCCGCAGCAGTTTGAGGTCGGGCCAGAGGTGCGCGCCGCTTTCATGGCGGAAGATGCTGAAGCTGCGTCGGCATTTACCCCGCACGGCGATAAGTTTTTGGCTAATATCTACCTGCTGGCTCGCCAACGCTTGTTGCGTGCGGGCGTTCAGGCCATCTATGGTGGCGATCGCTGCACGGTTAACGAAACGAGCCATTTTTTCTCCTATCGACGCGACGGAATAACCGGACGTCTGGCAAGTTTAATCTGGCTGATATAACCTATTGAATTAGGACGATCCAACGACGCATGGCGTTGTACCGAAAATTTAGCGTCGAGATAACCTTGAAAATTTGAGGGATGACCTCATTTAATCTCCAGTAGCAATTTCGACCCATCTTGGAGGTGTTATGCGTCTGGATCGTCTTACCAACAAATTCCAGCTTGCCCTCGCCGATGCCCAGTCACTAGCCCTTGGGCACGACAACCAGTTTATTGAACCGCTACATCTGATGAGCGCCCTGCTCAATCAGGAAGGGGGCACGGTTCGTCCACTATTAACTTCCGCAGGTATCGATGCCGGGCGTGTGCGCACCGAAATCGAACAGGCACTGTCCCGTTTACCGCAGGTAGAAGGCACCGGTGGCGACGTTCAACCGTCCCACGAGCTGGTGCGCGTCCTGAACCTGTGCGACAAGCTGGCGCAGAAGCGCGCGGACAAATTCATTTCTTCCGAGCTGTTTGTGCTTGCGGTGCTGGAAGACCGCGGCTCGTTGACCGACTTGTTGAAAGCGGCCGGCGCGACGGCCGACAAAATCAGCAAAGCCATTGAACAAATGAGAGGCGGTGACAGCGTGGAAGATCAAGGCGCCGAAGACCAACGGCAAGCATTGAAGAAATACACTATCGATCTGACCGAGCGCGCCGAGCAGGGCAAGCTTGATCCGGTGATCGGCCGTGACGAAGAGATCCGCCGCACCATCCAGGTGCTGCAACGTCGTACCAAAAACAACCCGGTGCTGATCGGCGAGCCTGGCGTGGGTAAAACCGCCATCGTCGAAGGCCTGGCGCAGCGCATCATTAACGGCGAAGTGCCGGAAGGGCTGAAGCACAAGCGCGTATTGTCCCTCGATATGGGCGCCTTGATCGCCGGGGCCAAATATCGCGGCGAGTTTGAAGAGCGTCTGAAAGGCGTGCTCAACGATCTGGCCAAGCAGGAAGGCAGCGTTATCCTGTTTATCGACGAACTGCACACCATGGTCGGCGCCGGTAAGGCGGATGGCGCGATGGATGCAGGCAACATGCTCAAACCGGCGCTGGCGCGCGGCGAGCTGCACTGCGTCGGCGCGACTACGCTCGACGAGTATCGTCAATATATAGAGAAGGATGCGGCGCTCGAACGTCGTTTCCAGAAAGTGTATGTGGCGGAGCCGAGCGTGGAAGACACCATCGCTATCCTGCGCGGCCTGAAAGAGCGTTATGAACTGCACCACCACGTGCAAATCACCGACCCGGCCATCGTGGCGGCGGCAACGCTTTCGCACCGCTATATCGCCGATCGTCAATTGCCGGACAAGGCTATTGACCTTATCGACGAAGCGGCGTCCAGCATTCGCATGCAGATGGACTCTAAGCCGGAGTCGCTCGACAGGCTTGAGCGCCGCATCATCCAATTGAAGCTGGAACAGCAGGCGCTGAATAAAGAGTCTGACGACGCCAGCAAGAAACGCCTGGACATGCTCAGCGATGAGCTGGGGCAGAAAGAGCGCGAATATTCTGAGCTGGAAGAAGAGTGGAAGGCGGAAAAAGCGTCGCTCTCCGGCACCCAGAACATCAAGGCTGAACTCGAGCAGGCCAAAATCACCCTGGAGCAGGCGCGCCGCGTCGGCGATCTGGGGCGGATGTCGGAACTGCAGTACGGCAAGATCCCTGAGCTGGAGAAACAGCTCGCCGCCGCTACGCAGGCCGAAGGCAAGAGCATGAAGCTGTTGCGTAACCGGGTGACCGATGCGGAGATTGCTGAAGTGCTGGCGCGTGCCACCGGGATCCCGGTGGCCAGAATGCTGGAAGGTGAGCGCGACAAGCTGCTGCGCCTGGAGCAAGAACTGCATTCGCGAGTGATTGGCCAAGACGAAGCGGTCAGCGCGGTCTCCAATGCGATCCGCCGCAGCCGTGCGGGGCTGTCCGATCCTAATCGGCCGATCGGTTCGTTCCTGTTCCTCGGCCCGACCGGGGTGGGGAAAACCGAGCTCTGCAAGGCACTGGCTTCGTTCCTGTTCGACAGCGACGACGCTATGGTGCGTATCGATATGTCCGAGTTTATGGAGAAACACTCCGTGTCGCGTCTGGTCGGTGCGCCTCCAGGTTATGTCGGTTATGAAGAGGGCGGCTACCTGACGGAAGCCGTACGTCGCCGGCCTTATTCGGTGATTCTGCTGGATGAAGTCGAGAAAGCGCATCCGGACGTGTTCAATATTCTGTTGCAGGTGTTGGATGACGGCCGCCTGACCGATGGTCAAGGCCGTACCGTCGATTTCCGCAATACTGTGGTGATCATGACGTCCAACCTGGGGTCCGATCTGATCCAGGAGCATTTCGGTCAGATGAACTACGCGCAGATGAAAGAGTCGGTGATGGAGATGGTGAGTCACCACTTCCGTCCGGAGTTCATCAACCGTATCGACGAAGTGGTGGTGTTCCACCCGCTGGGCGAGAAACACATTGCCGCGATCGCCAAGATTCAGCTGTCGCGTCTGTATAAGCGTTTGGAAGAGCGCGGTTACGAAGTGACCATGACCGAACCGGCCCTGGCTCTGTTGAGCAAAACCGGTTACGACCCTGTGTATGGTGCGCGTCCGTTGAAGCGTGCTATTCAGCAGGAGATCGAGAACCCGCTGGCGCAGCAAATCCTGTCTGGCAAGCTGATCCCCGGCAAGCTGGTAACGCTGGATGTGGAAAACGACCATATCGTTGCACGCCAATAACGGCAATTAAGCGTAATAAAGATGAAAGGGAGCGGGTGGCCGCTCCCTTTTCTTTACCTTCGTTTGTCCCTGTTTACAGGGTTTGCCGCTATTACTGTGCTAAAACCGGTATTTTCTGACTAATAAACATCCTAAAAAGGCGTTTTTGGTGATTATTTGAACGCTTGAAAAGTTTTTTGCATTTAGGGGTTGCGGCCCGCCGAGAACTCCCTATAATGCGCCTCCACTGACCGGGAACAACGACTGACAAGCCGCCGGGTCAGCGAGAGAAAAGCGAAATAAACGCTTGACTCTCCGGGTGAAAAGCGTAATATACGCCACCTCGAGTTAGCAAGCGAAAGCGCCTAACTCACTGCTCTTTAACAATTTATCAGACAATCTGTGTGGGCACTCCACAAGACGATATCCAGCATCTTCGGATGCAAAAAAATATCAAGTCTTGAAGAGTGACTAACTGAAGTAAAATTCA